>CAZJPW010000001.1:0-3070 GCA_964548405.1 uncultured Candidatus Saccharibacteria bacterium
TTCTGATCCCGATATGAATTGGCGTCTTTCTGCCCTGGATAAGATCGCCTTAATTTCTAATAGTGATTCTCATTCACCTCATAGAATCGGTCGGGAGGCCAATATTTTTGATACGGATTTAAGCTATCAAGGAATCGTTGATGCGATTAAGAGTAGAAATCCTAATAAGTTTTGCCAAACAATTGAGTTTTTTCCTGAAGAGGGCAGATATCATTACAACGGGCATCGTAAATGTGGAGTTGTTTTAGATCCTAAGAAAACCAAGAAGCTTAATAATATTTGTCCTGAGTGCGGCAAGCCTTTGACGCTTGGTACGCTTCATAGAGTGGATGAATTAGCTGATAGGAAAGAAGGAGATAAGCCAGAACAGATTATTCCTTACAAGAAATCAATTCCTTTAGATGAAATTATTGGAGATGCCAAGGGAGTAGGGTCTAGAACTAAAACTGTGGAAATAGAGTACAAGAATTTGATTAAGCGTTTTGGCACGGAATTCGATATTCTTTTTTCTGCTAGCCCGGAACAAATAGAGCGGGCTAGTTGTCCTGAAATTGCCGAAGGAATCAACCGGGTGCGTCAAGGTAATGTCGATATTGAACCTGGTCATGATGGAGAATATGGAAAGATCGGGATTTTTAAAGATGAAGAACGAGGTAGTTTTTCCAAACAAGATAGTTTGTTTTAAAAAAAGAGGAGGTACCTTAAAATGACAACCAGAAGAAAGCAAGGCTATATTAGAGGTAACTATTTTCTCTACTGTCAGTGGTGTCACTGGGATGGTCGTTGTCGATTAAAACATCACCGATTTTTAGGGGTCCAGCCGGGTAAAGGAGTTGATCATACGCCCTATACTAGTCATGAAGATGTGGAATGGCATGCAACTGCTTTTCAGGGACACAAACAGGGTCGACATCTTCAACGGGCAATGTGTCGGGGTAGGATTTATGCAACTGATAGTGTTTTTTACCCGCTTGCTTGTCAGTGTGGGACGGTTATTTCTTCTTTAACTTTTTCTTCTATTTTAGGCGGATGTCTTTGTGGTAAGTTTATGCCTTCTAAGCGGGGTGAAATAGAAATGAAGAGGTTTGAAGAGATAATTAAACAAGAAGAAGGGTTTATTAAAAAAGATGGGGGTGATTTGGATTCAATAGCTTTACTTCGGGAATTTAATCTGGATTATCATGCAGTTATGGAATATTAAAATAAAGGAGGTAATAACAAAAAAACAGTAAGATACAAAATCTTGCTTGTTTTTTTATTCTCCATATTTTGCTATTATTACTTTATGACCAGGAAGCAAAAAAACTTAGCCTTTTTTGGAATCTGTTTTGCTTTAGTTTTTTTGATTTATAGCCAGACATTGTCTGGGGATTTCGTTTTTGATGACCGCTCAATTGTTAGTCATACTCCGCTTCTAAGTAATTTAAATAATTTACCTGAGGTTGTTTCGATGGGTTATTGGTCAGCTGAAACCGGTCTTTATCGGCCAATAGTTTTATTAACTTATGCTTTGAATACTTCTTTTTTCGGGCCTGGCCCATATAGCTTTCATTTAACAAATCTATTACTTTATGCTTGGACTGGTTATCTATTTTTTCTTTTATTAAAAAAACTCTTTCCCAAACAAAAGCTTTTAGCATATTTAGCTCCAATTTTGTTTTTAGTTTTACCGATTCATACCGAAGCAGTCGCTAATATTGTCGGTCGGGCAGAAATCTTAGCTTTATTTTTCTCTTTACTTGCCTTTTTAGAGATAATCAAGAAAAAATCTAATATTTTGCTGATTGGTTTGTGGTTGTTCTTGGCTTTAGGCAGCAAGGAAACAGCTATCGCATCTTGGCCTATTGTTTTATTAATTGTATTTTATAAAAATAAGCTTTCTTTTAAAGGGATTTTAGAAAAGTATTTTATTCCTTTGTTTGTTTCAGCTGCTTCATACTTTGCCGCTCGCTTATTAGTCCTTGGTCCATATTTTTTAACGACTAATGCCAGCATTGTGGAAAATCCTTTGAAGTTTACTTCTTTTTTTGGAAGAATTGGTACTGGTTTGCAGGTTTTAGTGATTTATCTTCAAAAAACCTTTTGGCCTTTTAATCTTTGTTCTGATTATTCATATAATCAGATACCAGTAATAGAAAGCTTCTTTAATTTAAAAACTTTTTTAGGTTTGGCTATTTTTTTATTCTTTGTAATTAGCTTAATTGTTTTTTTAAAGCCTAAGCCCATATTAGCTTTAGCTTCTGCTCTTTTTTTATTTCCCTATCTGATTATTTCTAATTTAATTCTTCCTATTGGTACTATTGCTGGAGAGCGGCTGATGTATTATCCCACAATTGGTATCTGTATTTATTTAGCATATAGTTTGATTGCTTTAAGTAAGATTAAGCCCAGAAAGTTTTTCTATAAACTAGCTCTGGTTTTAGCTATTGGTTTAGTTATTTTTTACGGTTCAGTTAGTTTTATCCGTAACTTTGATTGGCTTACAGAAAAAAACCTGTTCATTTCTGCAGCTAAGTGTGCTCCGAATAGTGTTTTATCCCGTTCTAATATCTCGACCGTCTTTTATTTCGAAGGCGAGTATGATAAAGCCATGGAAGAAAATGAAGCTGCTCATCAGATTTACGATAGCTATACCAAGGCAATTAACAATGCTGGGTTGATTTATTGGAAACAAGGGGAATACGATAAAGCTAAGCAAGAATATTTTAGAGCCATTAAAAACTGGCCGCCTTATGAGGGGGTATATGATAATATCATTCTTTTAGAGTTGTCTCGGGGCAATATTGAACAAGCCAAGAAATGGATTAAGGTTATCTTTATTGATAATCCCGAAGCAATTGAGGTATACTTAAAAAAATATGGATTGAAATGATATGAAGAAGATTTTAGTAATTCTTGCTATAATGTTATTAGTCGGAGGTCTGTTGTGGCTGGCTAGTTATGAAAAAAGAGACAAAAATATGGATAAACAAGAAACAAAACACGAGGAAAAAACTGTGCGCCAGGCAGCGGTCGCCGGACAGTTTTATTCAGCTGATAAAAATGAACTGGCTCAAATGATGGGCCAGTT
>CAZJPW010000001.1:3080-79480 GCA_964548405.1 uncultured Candidatus Saccharibacteria bacterium
GAAGTTCTGATTCAGAGATTAGGGCTTTAATCGTGCCGCACGCCGGACATGTTTATTCGGGCGGGGTGGCTGCCTATGGATTTAAAGCAATTCAGGGACAGGATATTAATCGGGTCATTTTAATCGGTTCCAGTCATAATTTTCATTTAGATAAGGCAATGATTGATGGTAATGATTTATGGCAAACACCTTTAGGTCAAGTGGAAATAGATACTAATTTAAGGGATAAGCTGGTTAAGAATAATCTGTTCGAGATTAATTCTGATGTTCATCAACCCGAACATTCTTTGGAAGTAGAAATTCCTTTTTTACAAACAGTTTTATCTGATTTTAAGCTTCTGCCTCTTTTAGTTAGTTCTTCAATAAGTCAAAGCGATTTGGAAAAAATCAGTCAGATTTTGGAACAATATCTTGATGATCAGACTTTAATTGTTGTTAGTACAGATATGTCTCATTATCCTGAATACGAAGAGGCCAATCAGGTAGATAAAAAAGTGATTGAAGCGATTTTGACCGGCCAGGTCTCTAAGGTTCGAGAAACTATCAATCAGTTAATGAGACAGGGT
The DNA here is from genome assembly GCA_964548405.1 of uncultured Candidatus Saccharibacteria bacterium. Taxonomy (GTDB): domain Bacteria; phylum Patescibacteriota; class Minisyncoccia; order Portnoybacterales; family UBA2143; genus JAHJOV01. The sequence goes on from CAZJPW010000001.1 coordinate 3,647, forward strand.
GTTAATAATTTGGATACTTCTTTATGTGGTCAGGCAGCCGTGGAAGTATTAATGAATATGATTGGGAATAATGCCGAAGTCAAGCTTTTGAAGTATGCTAATTCTGGAGATGTTGAGATTGGTGACAAGTCACGGGTGGTTGGTTATGGCGCCTTTACTTTTTCTTGGTCAATTGAAGATTTAGAGTTTAGTCAAGAACAAAAAGATAAGCTTTTAGAGATTGCCAGGCAGTCAGTTGAGCAATACATTAAGGAAAAAAAGATACCTAGTTTTGAAATAGCTGATTCCTTATTAAATAGAAACTTAGGTGCTTTTGTTACTTTAAATAAAGATAATCAGTTAAGGGGCTGTATTGGTCGGTTTGAACCGGATATTCCCTTATACCAAGTAGTTTCTCAAATGGCTATCTCAGCGGCTGTTAATGATGCTCGTTTCCAGCCAGTAACAGATAGTGAACTAGATGAGTTAGAATACGAAATTTCTGTCTTAAGTCCTTTGAGAAAAATAGATAGTTGGCAAGAAATAGAATTGGGTAGACATGGCGTTCAGGTTAAACAGGGAATTAGGTCTGGCGTGTTTTTGCCCCAAGTAGCTACGGATAATAATTGGGATATTGATAAATTTATGGGCGAGCTTTGTTCTCAAAAAGCTGGCTTGGATTGGGAGTGTTGGAAAGGTAATGATCTAGATTTATATGTATTTACAGCTACTGTTTTATAGTTTAGTATTTCAAGAAGAAAGGAGATTAAAAAATGAAAAAGAATAATAAGGATATTAGAAGGAGGGCTCATAAAATAGGCTGGCCAGAGTTTTCTGCTATGGAAGAAAAAGACAAGGTCTTTTTTTTAAATAATTCTAAGACAGGAAACCCTTTTCACGTTTTATTTTCCCAGCAGTTTAACAGGAAGAGTTTAGATCTTCTTTGTAAGGTGGCTGACAAGGCGAGATTAATTCATAAGGATAGGAATAGGGGTAGGAAATTCTTGAAAAGTCTGCTTTTCGGAACCTATGCTTTGAATTTTTTTAGTCAGCCCAGTAGCCGTACTTTTCTTTCTTTTGAAACAGCTCAGGAAGTTTTAGGAATGGGCATCAGAGATATTCGAGATCCGAGTACTTCTTCAGAAGCTAAAGGAGAATCAATGGAAGATTCTATTAGAACTTTTAGTAGCTATGTTGATTTAGTAATCATGAGGCATCCAGAAGGTAAAGCCGTAGAAAGGGGAGTTTGGGTTTTAAATAAGTCTGATAGAAGAATTCCAATTATTAATGGTGGGTCTGGCCCTGATCAGCACCCAACCCAGGCCTTACTCGATATCTATACTATTTATAAGTCTTTTGATGGGAAGGTGGATAATAAGACTATTGTGGCGGTTGGTGATATGTTAAGGGGCAGAACTGTACGATCTCTGGCATACTTCATGAAGCATTATAAGAATATGAAATTGATTTTTGTAACGCCAGCTCATTTGAAAATGAAAAAAGATATTAAAGATTTTCTTAAGCGTCATAATATTCCCTATCAGGAAGAAAGTAATCTTAAAAAGGTAATTCCTTTGGCTGATGTCATATATATGACTCGTATTCAAGATGAGTGGGATAAAGGCAAGAAGAAACAAAAAGGCCATAAGCCTGTTGGTGATAAATTTAGATTCAAGGCAGAATATCTTAATTTAATGAAGAAGAAATCTATTTTAATGCATCCTTTACCTAAAAGAGATGAGATTGACATAGAGTTGGATTATTGCGGTGATCCAAGAATAATTTACTGGCGCCAGGAACGCAACGGCATGTGGGCCAGGGTTGCCTTGATTGCTGCTATTTTTCAGAAAGAAAAAGATATTTTGAAGTATCGTATCTAAGAAATGAGATATATTATTCTATTTTTAATTAAAATATATCAAAAAACCATATCACCTGATCATGGCTATATTCCAGTTCTTAGATTGCTGGGCCAATGCCGCCATTACCCAACTTGTTCTCAGTATACTTATCAGACTGTGGAAAAACACGGGGCTTTTAAGGGTCTTTGGCTAGGTTTAAAGAGGATTTCCACCTGTCATCCTTGGGGAAAATGATTAATTTTGTTATGATGAAGATATGAAAATGAATAAGATAATTAAGGTTTTAATTCTTTCAGATATAGCTTTAGTAAGTGGTTTTGGTTTTGTTTCTCCGATTTTCGCTATTTTCCTGACTGATCGAATTCAAGGGGGTAATATTGAAGTTGTTGGTTATGCAGCCGCTATTTACTGGATGGTTAAATCAATAACTGTTATCCCTTTTGGTCGCTATTTGGATAAAAATCATGGAGAAAAAGATGATCTCTGGTTTATTGTTATTGGTAATCTTTTAGCTACTTTAGTAGTTATTGGCTATATATTCTCAAGTCTGCCTTGGCATATTTATACTTTGCAGGCGATTTATGCCATAAGCATGGCTATGAACATGCCTGCTTATGCTGCTATGTTTACGAGACATATTGATAAGGGAAATGAGGCTTCTGACTGGGGCATTAGAAGTTGTTTTGTTGGTTTTGGAGCGGGTATTGCTGGCGCCTTGGGTGGAATAATTGCTAATCGTTTTGGTTTTAATACACTCTTTGTTGGAGTTGGTATTTTTATTCTTTTAAGCGCTTTTTTCCCTCTGTTGATTATAAGAAACATATCGCCGAAAGATAAAAAAATACCAAGAATTCCAATAGATAAATGAAAAATTTAGAGCTTGCTCAAATATTCTATCAAATAGCTGAATATATTGAGATGGATGAGGCATCTTTTCGTTCCCGGGCATATAATAAGGCGGCTCGGGTTTTAGAATCCTTGGAATTGGATCTTGAAGGCATTTATCTAAAAGATGGTATTAAGGGCTTGAAGAGTCTTCCTGGAATAGGCCAGGCCATTTCTGAGAAAATAGAGGAATATCTTAAGACCGGCCAGATTAAAACTTTTAATAAGCTCCAAAAGCAATGCCCGGTTGATTTAGAAAAATTAATTAGCGTTGAAGGATTAGGTGCTAGAAAGATTAAAGTTTTATACAAAGAATTAAATATTAGAAATCTAAAAGATTTAGAAAAGGCAGCTAAGAAAGGTAAGATAGGTAAATTAGATGGTTTTGGTGTAAAAAGCGAACAGAATATTCTTCAAGCAATTGAATTTGTCAAAGCCGGTCAAGATAGATTCTTGTTGGGCATGGCCCTACCCATAGTTAGAGAAATAGTCACTAAGTTGGGAAAACTGTCAGAGGTTAAAAAAATTAGTCCAGCTGGTTCAATTAGGCGTATGAAAGAAACGATTGGCGATCTTGATATTTTGGTTGTATCTTCAAAACCAGAGAAAGTGATGGATTTTTTCGTAAATGGACCCAATGTGGTTAAAGTTTGGGCCCAAGGCTTGACTAAATCTTCAGTTAGGTTGAGAAATAATCTGGATTGTGATTTAAGGATAGTTAAAAGAGAAAGTTTTGGAGCCGCTCTTCAGTATTTTACGGGCAGCAAGGATCATAATATTGTAGTTCGAAAATTAGCTAAGAAAAAAGGATTGAAATTAAATGAATACGGAGTTTTTAAAGGCAAAAAACAAATAGCCGGTAAAAACGAGAAGGAAGTTTATCAAAAAGTTGGACTTTCTTACATTGAACCAGAATTAAGGACTAATACAGGCGAGATTGAAGCTGGTTTGAAAAATAGGTTACCTAAGTTAGTTGAATTAAAAGACATCAAAGGCGATTGTCATTGTCATAGTAACTGGAGTGATGGAAGTGAAAAGATTGAAGATTTAGCCAAGGCAGCTAAAAAACTTGGATACAAGTATATAGCTATTACAGATCATGCTGGATTTTTAAGGATAGCTCATGCCCTAGATGAGAAACAGCTCTTGAAACAAATGGAAGAAATTGATAGGATTAACAGTCGGCTTTCTGGGATAAAAATCATTAAAGGATCAGAAGTTGATATTGGGGCTGATGGGACGATGGCTATTAAAGATGAGGTTTTGGCCAAGTTAGATTATGTTTTAGGTGGAGTTCATTCTAATTTTAAGATGAGTAGGCAAAATATGACTGAGAGATTAATTAGGGCTATGGAGAATTCTCATGTTAATGTAATCGCTCATCCGACTGGTCGGGTACTTCAGCACAGGGAAGAGTATCAGTTGGATTTTGATAAGATTTTTAGGATAGCTAAGAAAACAAAAACGGCTTTGGAGATTAATGCTAATGCTGGTCGTTTAGATCTGAAGGATGTATATATTCGTCAGGCTAAAGAAGCCGGTGTTAAAATGGTAATCGGTACAGATGCTCATTCTTTAGTACATATGACGATGATGGAATTAGGTCTAGCTCAGGCGCGCCGAGGCTGGGCTGAACCAAAAGATATTTTAAATACGAAATCTTTGAGAGATTTTTTAAAAAGTTTCTAGGTGGTTAGATCTTTAATTTTTTAGCTTTAACAATTTAGCTTTAACAAAAGGAGGGTAAGTTATGAGGGACAATTGTGGAGTTTTTGGCATTCATTCTTCTAAGGGGTGTGCTGAAAGTATTGAACGCGGCATTTTCCACTTACAGCATCGTGGCCAGGTGTATGCTGGCTTATCCGTTTTTAATGGACAGGAAATTATTTCCGAGGTAGGGAACGGATTGGTCAAGGAAGTTTTTCCGGCAAGGGATCTGGGAAACTGGGAGGGGAATTCTGGAATAGGGCATGTTAGCTTAATGGATCCTCAGCCCCATTTAGTGGATTCCAAGATAGGCAAATTCGTTCTGGCTTTCAGCGGTAATTTGATTAACGGTCCAGAACTGCGGGAGAAATTAAAGAGCCAAAGAGAATCTTTTTCTACGTCTTATGATGTGGAGGTAATAGCCAGATTAATAGGTAAAGGAAAAGATTATATAAGCGGCATACAAGGAATGTTTCAAGAATGTAGAGGTGGCTATTCGCTGGTTTTACTAACCGATAACGGAGAAGTTTATGCAGCTAGGGATCCTTATGGGTTTAGACCGTTAATTCTGGCTAAGAATATTGACGGGTGTGCCGTAGCCTCTGAATCTCCTGCCCTAGAAGAAATAGGCATGGAAGTAGTTAGAGATGTCCGTCCAGGGGAGATTGTCCGAATAGAAAAGAATGGTTTTTCCGTGGTTAGAGAATCACAACCGGAAAGAGCAGCCTATTGTGCTTTTGAATGGGCCTATATCGCCCGATTAGATTCTGTGATCGAAGGTATTCCGGTCAAAAGAGCCAGGAATAATTTGGGCGGTGAGTTGGCTCAGGGAGATGAAGTGGAGGCGGACATCGTTGCTCCTATTCCTATGTCGGGCATCGGACACGCCCAGGGATATCATAGGGTGTCTGGCGTTCCTTATGATGATGTCTTTTTGTATAACAGATATTCGGATAGAAGTTATACGCCTCTTGACCAGACAGTTAGAGATATCATAGCAAACGAAAAGCTCTCCGTTATCAAGGAATCTATTAAGGGGAAAAAGATCATTATTATCGATGATTCTATCGTCCGGGGGACCCAGATGAGAAAGCAGGTTTTCAGATTAAAGAAAGCAGGGGCTAATGAAATTCATGTCAGAGTAGCTTCACCTCCCTTAAAAGCTCCCTGCTTATACGGGATTTCTACAACTTCCTATGAAGAGCTGGCTGCCGTCAATCATAGTACGGAGGAAATAAGGAAGATGATCGGAGCAGACACATTAAGGTTTAATACCTTAGAAGGTTTCATCAGAGCCATCGGTCTGCCATCCGAAAGATTATGTTCATCTTGCTGGACTGGGGAGTATCCAGTTTGACTTATAATCGTTTTTAATTGGGGGCCTTAGTATGCTAAAATGCACTAAGGCCTCTTAAATTATGGATCTTAAAACAAAAAACTGGATATTTGTTTTTGCTTGGGCTGGTTTTATCTTTTTTCTTTCTCACCAGCCTTTTCTTGAATCTGGTTTGCCTGGCCAGTGGGATTTTGTTTTGCGCAAGCTGGCCCATATTACTGAATACGCTATTTTAACTTGGCTTTTAATTAGGGCTCTGAAAGAATATCAATTAACAACTAGACAGATCATAATTTCATCTATAACTATAGTTGTGCTTTATGCTGTTTCTGATGAATATCATCAGACTTTTATTCTTGGACGCCAAGGCGCATTCCGTGATGTTTTAATAGATAGCATAGGTATTTTTCTAATAACTTGGTTTAATGGGAAAAAGATGATAAAATTAAAATAGTTATGATTGATTTTTCGCAAAAGCCAGCTTTTGGTTTAGATTTAAGCGACCTTTCCTTAAAGATTGTTGAAGTTAATAAAGGGAAGGGTAGTTTGTTTTTATCTAGTTTTCTTAAACAGGATATTCCTCAAGGTTTGATTGAAGGCGGAGTCATTAAAAAAGAAAAAGAATTAGTTGATATTTTAAAAAAGGCTTTAGATAAGATAAATGTAGGCAAGCGAGTGGTTTGTAACCTGCCAGAGGAAAAAGTTTTTATTAGAATTATTCAATTACCTAAGATGAAAGAGAGTGAATTAGAGAAAGCGGTTCATTGGGAAGCCGAAGCTCATATTCCTTTGGGCATTGATGAAGTATATCTTGGCTGGCAGCTTGTTGAACCAATTTTTGAACATATTGATCATTTGGACGTACTAATTGCAGCCACTCCTAAAACTTTAGTGGATAATTATTTAAGCTTTTTAAGAAAAAGCGGCCTGGAACCAGTAGCTTTAGAGCCAGAATCAGTTGCTGTAATCAGGAGTCTCATGACTGAGGATGATTTAACTCCTAGTATTATTGTTGATCTGGGAGCAGTAGGAACTAATTTTGTCATTTTTTCTGCCCTAGCTATTCGTTTTACTTCGCATATTAATATTTCCGGCCAGCTTTTTAATCAAGCCATTGCCAAGAAATTGAAAGTCACTGAAAAGGAAGCCAATAAATTAAAGATAGAAGTTGGTCTAGATGAAAAAAAAGAAAATGGTAAAGTTTACAAGGCTTTAGAGCCGATTATTGATAATTTAACTAAGCAAATCAAGGATTACGTCACTTTTTATCATGAGCATGCTACTCATGTTCATGGGCCGGACGGGGCTATTGGCCAGGTAATTCTTTGCGGAGGCGATTCCTTATTAATCAATTTACCCAAAATATTAAATGAAAAATTAAATATGCCGGTCAAGATGGGTAACCCTTTGATTAATATTTCATCTACTCGCCTCGCTACCAAGCGGGTTGATAAGAAAAAAGGCATTACTAAAAAAGAAACTTTTTCATATACCACTGCTTTAGGTTTAGCCTTAAAAAATTTCTTTTAATATGTTTAAACTTAACCTTTTACCACCCCAAGAGAAAAAAAGACTAGAATTAACAGAGTTTGCTTTTTTGTTGATTTCTTTTGGATGTCGTTTGGCTATTATTTTAATCATTTTTGTTGTTATTTTGATAACCACATATTTTTCTCTTTTCATTCTTGTTAAAGCTCAGGATAATTTAATAGAGGTTAGGCAGAATGATGAAAAAACTCAGCATCAAATGGAGATTGAAGGGAAAATAGAAAAAGTAAATCAGGAAGCTAGAAGGATTTTTATCAAACAGAGTGAGTTAATCATTTGGACGCCCATTTTGGAGAGGCTAAGCAAGATTACCCCAAGCGGAGTATATTTAATCAACTTTTCCTATAGAGCTTCTAGCGAAGAGATTAATATTACTGGTTGGGCTAATAATAGGGATAAGTTGTTGGTCTTTGAAAATTTATTAAAAGAAAGTCCATATTTTGAAGATCTTAATGCGCCTTTGAGTAATTTAATTAAGCAGACTGATATTAATTTTAGCTTTACGGCTAAGCCAGTTAAGCTTTTGGAGGAGGATAAGGAATGATGAATTCTATTTCAAAAAAATTAATCAGTTCCTTATTAATCGTCCTAATTGTTTTAGCTCTTTTTATTTGGCTGGCTATTTTACCGTTAGTAGGCAAAATTAAGCAGCTGTCTCAGGAATATTTGGGCAAGCAGGAGATCTTAGCCCAGTTAGATCAAAGAGAGTTTTTGTTTAGGGATCTGGAAAAGAGTTATCGGGAAAAAAAAGATCAGTTGACTAATATTGAAGGAACTCTTTTGACTGAAGAGGAAACAGTTGGCTTTATTTCCACTTTAGAAAATATTGCTGATCGGACTGGAAATGATTTTGAAATTAGGGCAGCCAAATCGTTTTCCGAAGAAGGCGAAGAGAAGTTTCTCAGCTTAACTATTTCTCTTTGGGGAGATTTTGAAAGACTACTTGTCTTTTTGGCTAATTTAGAAGACAGTCCTTATCCGCCTTATCGTCTATTGGAAGTGGATAGTTTGTCGATTCATAGGATGGAAGGGGATAATGTTAGGGATGGTACTTTAGAAACAATCTTAGGAATTAAAATATATACAAAATGAAGATAAAATTCAGTTTATCATTAGAAAAAGTATCTAATTTTTTAAAAAAGTATTACTTTTGGATTTTAGGATTAATTCTTTTAGTATTACTTTGTCTTAATGCCTTTGTCTATTATCAATATGTTTATTTAACTATGAATGCTAGGGTGGTGCCGGCTGATGGAAAAATAGTTATTGATCAAGAGATTATTGAGAAAGTTATGGATGTTATAGAGGAGAGGGAGGAGAATTTAACTAGAGTAAAAACAAAAGACTATTTCAACCCCTTTAATGATTGACTTTTAGGAAAGATTGGGTATAATTTTGGTATGCGCCTGTAGCTCAGCCGGACAGAGCGCCACCCTTCTAAGGTGGATGTCGTAGGTTCGAATCCTACCAGGCGTACTTGTATGGTGCTCGTAGCTCAATTGACAGAGCCCCAGTTTGTGGTACTGGTTGTTGCCGGTTTGAGTCCGGTCGGGCACCCCAGATATTTAAAAAGCCCTTTGTGGGGCTTTTTGAGTTGTCAACAATTAAGTTATGTCAAGGGGTTGACAAGGTGTCAATAAAAGAATAAAATGTAAGTAGTTATAAATATTTTGAAACTATGCATAAAATCCAAGGAAAAATTTTAAATCTGTCTAAAAGCCATAATTTGGCTGGTTTGACTTTGCGTAAAATAGGGGAGCTTATAGGCGAGAAAGGAAGTCCTCAGAAAATTAAGCATCACCTAAATAAATTGATAGAAAAAGGGTTATTAATAGTAAGTGCTGATGGTGAAAATATTAGTGGTTTATCTGTGGGTCTGGATAAAAAAAATAATTTAATCTCTTTGCCTATTTTTGGATCTGCTAATTGTGGTCAGGCTTTAGAATTAGCTGAAAATAATATAGAAGATTATTTGAGAATATCAAAAAAGATATTAGGTAATAGTTTAACTAAGAAAATTAAAGATTTATTCGTACTTAAAGCAGTTGGTCAATCTATGGATAGGGCTAATCTTAACGGAGAAAATATTGAAGACGGTGATTATTTAATTATAGACAAAGAATACAAAGTCCCACAGAATGGAGACTATGTAGTTTCTGTTATTGATGGGGCTGCTAATATTAAGAAATTTTATTCAGATGATAAAAATGAAAGAGTTGTTTTGGTTTCAGAATCAACTCAAGATATGCCGCCGATTTATGTACATAAAAAAGATTTAGTTGATTATTTAATATGTGGTAAAGTCGTTAGTATTGTTAAAAAGATTAATGAATTAGCCTTAATGATAGATGTTTCTGCTAAAGATATTTTAAAGGATTTAGGTCCGATTTCAGGAAAAGAGGTTAAATATTACGAAAATTTATGAACAATAAGAAAGATATTAAGTTTGGGGAGATATACCTAGTAAATTTTAATCCAAGTGTCGGTCATGAATATCAGGGAAAGAGACCAGCGATAGTTATCGAATCTAATAATCAAATTAAGAGAACGAATCTGGTTACCGTTCTGCCATTAACTTCGAATTTGAGCGGTAAGATGTTAGATGATATATTAGTCAAAGTTAATAAAAGTAACAATCTTTATAACGATTCAATGATTAAAGTATATAGTATTATTTCATTTGATTATTCTCGTTTCATAAAAAGGATCGGTATTGTAGATAAACAAATAATGGTCAGGATTAAAAATTATTTAAAGAAGCATTTTGATCTATAAATATCTATGGAATTTTTAAAGTCTTCGTCTCAGTGGAGGCTTTTTGAGTTTAGTAAAGTCAACTTTACTAGACACGATTATTTGTGTCATATATCATAATAGCGTATGAAGGAAACAAAAAAATTACATTCTATTCAAATGGATATTCTGCGGGTTTTAATGTTTCGTCCTGAAGCCCGTTTTGCTGACTTGAATGTTCCGGAGATTTCCAATGATCATTTTACTTTTCATGTTAAGAGATTACTTAAGCTTGGTTTAGTAGAAAAGAATGAGAAAGGAAAGTATCAATTAACTGATGCGGGTAAAGAATTTGCTAATCGTTTTGATACTGATAGTCAAGAAATAGTTTTAGAGAAACAGGCAAAGATTGGAGTTGCTATATGTTGTATTAAAAAAATAAAGGGAATCAAGAAATATTTAATTCAGCAGCGTTTAAAACAGCCATATTATGGATTTTATGGATTTATGACTGGTAAGGTTAGGTGGGGTGAAACAGTTGAAGAAACTGCCAAAAGGGAATTAAAGGAAGAGACTGGATTAATGGCCCAATTATCATTAGCAGGAATCAAACATAAGATGGATTATAGTAATAAAAAGAAATTATTGGAGGACAAATATTTTTTTATCTTTAGGGGTGATAATCCCAAGGGTAAATTAATAGAATCATTTGAAGGCGGTAAGAATTTTTGGCTAACAGAGCAAGAAATTAAAAAACTGCCTGATCTGTTTGATGGAGTAGATGAGGTAGTTAAGATGATTGGCCGTAATAAATTAGTATTTAAGGAGATAAAATATATTGTTTCTGGGTATTAATAATAACTATTTGGATTGACGTGCCAGATTTGTTCTACGGCTTTGGTAATGTTAGGGTTGTCAAAATAGGCTGAAAGCTGTTGAGTCCAATTAGAAGCAGAAGTAGAAATAACAGGTTCAACACCATTGCCTTCAATGGGTTGATTGTCATCTCTAAGAGTTAAAGTATGAACCAAAAAGATAGAATGCTTTTCTGTTTCTGAAATTCTGTTTTCTAATTGAAAAACTCTTTCTATCGTACCCCAGCCTCGAGTGGTTTGGCCTACAACTACGCCAACATTATATCTTTTCAAAGCAGCGACCATTAATTCAGCTGTTGATTGGCTTTGGTTGTTAATTAAGATAATTACTTTTTTATAGGGAACCAAGCTATTGAGCCAGCCCACTTTGGTTTTAAAGGGAGTTCGTTCTCCTTGATGAAGAAATTCGTAAGCATATTGGTCATAGCCGATAAAAGGACCTATAAAATAGGGTAAGATATCAATGGAGCCTCCAATATTATTTCTTAAATCCAGAACTAAAGTATCCAGATTTTGATCAACAACCCTATTAGTCTCAGTTTGGAATTCATCAAAAGTTACAGGAGAGAATACTTTTAAATGAATATGAAAAATATTTGGTTCAATTATTTTAGTATAAATAGTTGGTTCTGCTCCGGTCTGGTCGTATCTTTGTTTTTTAGCTTCGTCTGATAAAACTTGGTGGGCTGATTCAACTTTTTTTAATTCTTGTTTAGCTTCTTCTTTTTCGGGTTCTGGAGTGCTGGGGGCTTCAATCTTTTCTTCTAATTGAACTGTTTTTTCTTGGTAAACTTCTTCAACTTTTTCTGGAGTGGCGTTTTTAGCTACGCCTAAATCCTGGTAAAGATCTTTATCTGGATTAATATTCTGAACTCTGTTTTTTAAAGCTTGTTCATCCTGGGTTGTATAAAGGCCGCTGCGGCCCATTGGTTGGAGGTTTTGCAAGACAATCGTAGCTAATTTAGTTGTAAATTCTTGTTTTTGTTCATCATTTAAATCGGTTAATGTTTTTTCTATCATTGTTTCCAATCCTTGTTTGTCATTTGGTTCAATAGGATGAGAACCACCAATTAGTTTTTCTGTGCCTAATTGAAAAAGATTGTTTAATTCTGCTTGAGATAAAGTGTCCCAATAATTTTCTTGGATTTTATCATAGATTTCTAAAAGAAAAGCAGTGTATATGTTTTTTTCTTCGTTTTCGGTTATTGGCTGAGTTATTATATTTTTCAAAGAATAAAAGTATCCACCCGCAGCGCCAATAACCAAAATTACTATTATAGCTATGAGGCCAGCTGAATAAAGTAGATATTTTTTGTACTTCTTTTTCATATCCTATATATCTTATCCCAACCTTAAGCTCTTGGCAAGATGGTTTTTTTAATATATGATATGGACATATGTCAACAACAATCCAAAACTTTGTTTCCAACTTAATTCCTTGGTTAATGTCTCATGGAGTTAAGATTTTAGTCATTATTATCGGCGCTTATGTTATCCGTCGGTTTGGCAGTGGTTTGATCGATAAGATTATTCGTAAGGCGGTCGTAGCTAAAGGATTTCTTTCGCCTGAAGCGGAAAAGAAAAGAGAAGATACTTTAATTATTGTTTTTGGAGGAATTCTAAAAGTAGTTGTTTGGGTTGGCGCTCTTTTAATGATTTTGACTGAACTAGGCGTTAATATCGGTCCCTTATTAGCCGGAGCGGGCGTAGTTGGTTTGGCTGTTGGCTTTGGCGCTCAATATATTATTCGTGATTTCTTCACTGGCCTCTTTATAATCCTAGAGAATCAATATAGGGTTGGCGACTATGTCTGTATTGGTACGACTTGCGGTACGGTTGAAGATATTAATTTAAGGATGACTGTTCTTAGGGATGCTGATGGAGCTGTTCATCATATTCCTAATGGAGAGATTAAAATTGCCACTAATAAGACTAAAGGTTTTGCCCGAATTAATTTAGTTATTGGCGTGGCTTATGATACGGATATTGAAAAGGTTAAAGCTGTGGTTAATCAAGTTGGCCAAGATATGGCCAAGGATTCAGAATGGAAAGATAAGATTCTTAAAGCCCCAGAGTTTATTAGAGTGAATAATTTTGGACCTTCTTCAGTTGATATTAAAATATCAGGCGAAGTCCAGCCCCAAGAACAATGGGCTGTTTTAGGTGAATTAAGACAAAGAATTAAAAATGCTTTTGACATGGAAGGAATTGAAATACCTTTCCCTCAAAGTGTCATTCATCAAGCAAAGAAATAATTTTATTGATTACAAGATTGACATTGTAATAGCAATCTGTTATTTTTTAATTTATGCCGACAATACAACAGCTAGTTAAAAAACCGAGAAAGATTTTAAGAAAAAAGCCAAAGGCACCAGCCCTTTGGCGAAGTTTTAATTTATTGAAAAATAAGCCTAAGAAAACATCTTCACCTTTTAAAAGAGGAGTTTGTACTAAGGTATATACAGTTACACCTAAGAAGCCTAATTCAGCCTTGCGTAAAGTGGCCCGTATTCGTTTGACTAACGGTATGGAAGTGACTGCCTATATCCCAGGCGAAGGCCATAATTTACAAGAACACTCAGTAGTTCTGATTAGAGGCGGTCGGGTTAAAGATTTACCAGGAGTTCGTTATCATGTTATTAGAGGAGTTTTGGATACCCAGGGCGTGGAAGGACGCAAACAAAAAAGGAGCCGTTATGGAGCTAAAAAGCAAAAGGCAGGTGGCGCTCCAGCGGCCAGTGGCGGCGAGAGTGAAGCCTCGCCGGCAGAGGAAGCAGCTGAGCCAGTTGAAGACTCGCCTGACGGCGAAGCAGGAAAACCAAGCGAATAATTATGCGTAGAAAAAGAAACGTTAAAAGAGATATCGCGCCAGATTATAAGTATAACAATACTTTAGTGGCCAAGTTCATCAACTATCTTATGAAAGATGGTAAGAAATCTGTGGCTCAAAAAGTATTTTACGGCGCTTTTGAATATATTGAGAAAAATAACAAGGGTAAAGATGCTCTTGAGGTTTTTGATTTAGCTATTAAAAACGCTTCTCCTGTAGTAGAGGTTCGTTCCCGAAGGATTGGCGGAGCTCGCTATCAAGTTCCTAGGGAAGTAAGAGGGGAACGTAAGATCTCTTTGGCTTTCCGTTGGATTATTCAGGCGGCCCAGAGTGGTAAAGGTAAACCTATGTATCAACGATTAGCTCAAGAATTTTTGGACGCTGCCAACAACGAAGGGGTAGCCGTCAAAAAGAAGGAAGAGACTCATAAGATTGCCGATGCTAACAAGGCCTTTGCTCATTTTGGTTGGTAACTATGAATAAGATTCCTATTTCTCCTTTAGAAATAAGTATTATAAGAATAGAACTTGATAAGTGTCATCAAGAAAAATCAGATCTTGGCAAACAACTTGGCAAGATTATGTCGACCAGCGGGTCGTTTACCGCCAATACGCCCGGATATACAGAAACAGAGGATTCAATCAGAATTATTGAAGGGAAAATAGACCAGTATAACCAAATTTTGAAACAGACGACACCAATAAAAGATGTCGCTGAATTGCCCCAAGACCGCATCACCATATATTCCAAAGTAGTTGCCAAGGATGAGAAAGGAAAGCTAAAGAAGTATTACATTTGTCATTTACCTGATAAAAGTAGCATTAAAAACGTTGCTATAGTCACCCCTAAATCTCCAGTAGGCATAGCTTTAATAGGAAAGATGGATAATGATGTAGTTCAAATAGATTTACCCAAAGGTAAAATTGAGTTGAAGATGATAAGTCACGAGAATATCATATAATTAATATGTCCAGAGAATATTCATTAGAAAAGACAAGAAATATTGGCATCATTGCTCATATTGATGCTGGGAAAACCACGGTCACCGAGGGTATTTTGTATTTAACAGGAAGAACTCATAAGATTGGGGCAGTTCATGAAGGTGATACCCAGATGGACTGGATGGAACAGGAAAGAGAACGTGGTATTACTATTACTTCGGCTGCTACGGCTTGTTCTTGGAAAACTAAACATTACGATGCTGAAGGCGAATATCGAATTAACATTATTGATACGCCGGGACATATTGATTTTACAGCTGAAGTTCAGCGTTCCTTAAGAGTTTTAGACGGAGCCGTTGTTGTTCTAGATGGAAAAATGGGCGTAGAGCCGCAATCAGAAACAGTTTGGCGCCAGGCAGATGATTTTAATGTGCCTCGTATCTGTTTTGTTAATAAAATTAATCAGATTGGTGGAGATTTCTATAAAAGCTTGGATTCAATTAGGGAAAGATTAAGTGTTAATGCTTTTCCAGTCCAATTACCAATCGGTTTTGAAAAAGATATTAATGGAGTGGTTGATTTGGTTAAAATGAAAGCCTATATCTATAAAGATTTCCATGATAAAGAATTAATTGAAGAGGAAGTTCCCGAAGATATTAAGGAAAAAGCGGAAAAGTATAGGAATGAGTTATTAGAAAAAGCCATAGAAGTAGATGATTCTTTAACTGAAAAATATTTAGAAGGAAAAGAAATCAGCCAACAAGAATTAGTTGGGGCTATTAGGCAAAGCACTTTAAAGGGAGGTTTCTTCCCTGTTTTTGCTGGTGATGGCCGAGGAGTTATCGTTGAAACCTTACTGGATGCTGTTGTTAACTATCTTCCTTCACCGATTGATTTGTCGGATGTGGTCGGGATTGATCCCAAAACAGAAAAAGAATTAACCAGAGAAACTAAAGATGATGCTCCTTTGGCGGCTTTAGCTTTTAAGATTGCCACCGATCCTTATGTAGGTCAGCTCTGCTATTTTAGAACCTATTCTGGAACTTGCCAAAGTGGTTCATATGTCTTAAACGCCACGACTGGCAAAAAAGAAAGGGTTGGTCGGATTGTTCGGATGCATGCTAATAAGAGAGAAGAGGTTAAAGAGATTTATGCTGGAGATATTGCTGCCATTGTTGGATTAAAAGGAACCACTACAGGCGACACTCTGTCTGATGTTGATAACCCTGTTATTCTAGAAAAGATTGAGTTTCCGGAACCAGTCATTTCTATTGCCGTTGAGCCTAAAACCAAGGCCGACCAAGAAAAGATGGGCTTGGCTTTGAGAAAATTAGCCGAGGAAGATCCGACTTTCCAGGTTAAAGGAGATGCTGAAACCGGTCAAACAATCATTTCAGGCATGGGTGAGCTCCATTTAGAGGTTTTAGTTGATCGGATGCTTAGAGAATTCAGTGTTGGGGCCAATATTGGCAAGCCTCAAGTGGCTTATCGGGAAACAGTCAAGATTAGTGCTAAAGCTGAAGGGAAATATATTAGGCAGACCGGCGGCCGCGGACAATATGGGCACGTATTAATAGAGATTGAGCCTCAGGAAAGAAGCGAGGGGTTTGAATTTATTGATAAGATTAAAGGCGGAGTTATTCCTCAAGAATATATTCCAGCCGTAGAAAAGGGTATTAAAGAAGCTATGGATAAAGGTGTGGTTGCTGGATATCCTTTGGTTGATATCAAGGTGACTCTTTATGATGGATCGTACCATGATGTTGACTCTTCTGAATCAGCTTTTAAGATTGCCGGTTCAATTGCTTTACAGGATGCAGTTAAGCATGCTGATCCAGTTTTGCTTGAGCCAATTATGAAGTTACAAGTAGTTGTTCCAGAAAAATTTATGGGTGATGTTATTGGCGATCTTAATTCTAAGAGAGGTCGGGTGGAAAAGATGGAAGATAGAGGTCAAGGAGTTAATCTAATGAAAGTAATTGATGCTCAGGTTCCTTTAGCTAGTATGTTTGGTTATGCCACTCAATTACGTTCTATGAGTCAAGGTCGGGGCACTTCGACTATGGAGTTCAGTCATTATGCTGAAGTGCCTAAAAATGTAGCTGAGGATATTATTGGAGGCGTTGGAGTTGAAGGAAAATAATTATTATGTGGGAAAAAATTAAAAAAATATTGTCTAAGGGCGGGGGTAAATGTGTTATAATAGAAAACGAAGAGAGTTATGTGATTGTTAAGTGGGAGAACTATGAAAAAATGATAGATACTTGTTTTGTAGAAACACAGGAAGCCAACCGTAATATTGATCACTGGAAGGCAGAGGAGAATGCTAAGAGCGAGCCGGCGGTCAGTCAAGTAGACAGAGATAATGGGGATAAGGCCGAGGTTAAGATAGAAGATTTACCGTTTTAGGTAAATTCCTCCTGTATGTATTGACAAAGAGGGCTTTTTTTGTTAATTTTTAAATATAGATAGTAATAAACTAAATTTAATAAAGACAAAGAATTTTGGATAATGACCAATTAATGTTTTTTTTGTTCATTATTTAAATCTGTTGTCTAATGCCATTATGGCCGAAAAATTTGAAAGAAGTAAACCACATCTTAATATAGGGACAATTGGTCATGTTGACCATGGTAAAACAACCTTAACGGCTGCAATTTTAAAATGTTTATCAGCCGCTGGATTTACTTCACAAGATAAAGGTGTTGACCAAATTGATAACGCACCTGAAGAAAAGGCGCGTGGTTTGACTATTGCCGTATCTCACGTTGAGTATGAGACTGAAAAGCGGCATTATGCTCACATTGATTGTCCTGGTCACGCTGACTACATTAAGAATATGATTACCGGGGCAGCCCAGATGGACGGTGGAATCCTAGTTGTTTCTGCTGCTGATGGAGCTATGCCTCAAACACGCGAGCATATTCTTTTAGCCCGTCAAGTCGGTCTGCCTGCTTTGGTTATCTTTTTGAATAAAGTAGATCAGGTTGACGATTCAGAAATGGTTGATTTGGTTGAGCAGGAGATAAGGGAGCTTTTAACCAAGTATGAGTTTGATGGAGAAAAGATCCCTGTTATTCGCGGTTCAGCTTTACAAGCTTTAGAATGTGGCTGTGGCAAAGAAGATTGCGACAAATGTGGTCCTATCTTGCAATTAATGAAAGAGGTTGATCAGAATATTCCTGAGCCAAAAAGAGCAGTTGATGAACCTTTCTTGATGCCGGTTGAAGACGTTTTCTCTATTGAAGGACGAGGTACTGTAGCAACTGGTAGAATTGAAAGAGGACAGGTTAAAGTTGGTGAAGAAATTGAAAT
Organism: uncultured Candidatus Saccharibacteria bacterium; assembly: GCA_964548405.1. Lineage (GTDB taxonomy): Bacteria > Patescibacteriota > Minisyncoccia > Portnoybacterales > UBA2143 > JAHJOV01. Next base: position 21,658 of record CAZJPW010000001.1, read on the forward strand.
TATTGGTATCAAAGATACTCAAAAAACAACCATTACTGGTATTGAAATGTTTAATAAATCTCTTGATGTAGGACAGGCTGGCGATAATGCTGGTATCCTTTTAAGAGGCACTAAGAGAGAAGACATTGAAAGAGGACAGGTATTAGTCAAGCCAGGCAGCGTTACTCCTCATACTGAGTTTGAAGGCGAGGTATATATTTTAAGCAAAGAGGAAGGCGGACGTCATACTCCTTTCTTTAGTGGATACAAGCCTCAATTCTATATCCGAACTACCGATGTGACTGGTGATGTTACTTTGCCCGAAGGTACAGAAATGGTTATGCCAGGTGATACAGTTAATGTTAAGGTTAAATTAGTAGCCCCAGTTGCCTTGGAGAATAAGCAGAGATTTGCTATTCGAGAAGGTGGTAAGACAGTTGGCGCTGGAGTAGTTACTAAGATTTCTAAATAGTTGTTTATCTAAAGTCCTGCCTAGAGTTTTACTCGGGCAGGACTTTGGTTAGAATAATAACGATGGCACCTAAAAAAGACGAAGAAATAAAACAGAGAATTCGTATCAGAATTCAAGCTTACGATCACAAGTTAATTGATCAATCAGTTAAGCAAATCGTTGAGACGGTTGAGCGTTACGGCGTTAATATTCGTGGGCCGGTCCCTTTGCCAACCGCAATTCATAAATATACGGTTAACCGGGCTACTTTTGTTCATAAGAAGTCGCGCGAGCAGTATGAAATGAGGATTCATAAGAGATTGATTGACATTCTTAACCCCGGTTCCAAGGTTATTGATGCCTTGATGGAGTTAACATTACCAGCGGGTGTTGATATCGAGATAAAGATGATTTAAGATGAAAAATCTTTATTAACATGTGGCCGGGGCTATCCCCGGTTTTTCTTTAGAAAAACTGTATAACAAAAACTCTTTAGAAAAATATGAAATTTATATTAGGTAAAAAATTAGGTATGAGCCAAATATTTGGCGATCAAGACAAAGTTATTCCAGTAACTTTAGTTGAGGCTGGTCCATGTCAGGTAACTCAAGTAAGAACTGAAGAAAAAGACGGTTACTCAGCTGTTCAAATTGGTTTTGGATTGAAGAAAGATAAGCAGACTAACAAGGCTCAGCAAGGTCATTTTAAAAAAGCAGGTGCTAAAGGAAACTTCCGCTATTCAAGAGAATTTAAAGCAGAAGGTTTTAAAATAGGTGATAAGATAGATGCTGGTATTTTTAATCCTGGTGAGATAGTCAGGGTAAGTGGTATTTCTAAAGGTAAAGGATTTCAGGGTGTGGTCAAAAGACACGGTTTTTCCGGAGCTAATGCTACTCATGGAACCAAGCATAATGAAAGGGCGCCTGGTTCGATTGGTTCCGCTTGGCCTCAAAGAGTTTTCAAGGGTAAAAGAATGGCCGGCCGCATGGGCAGTGATCGAACAACTATTAAAGGATTGGAAATAGCAGAGGTTAATAAGGATCAAAATATTTTAGCTATTAAAGGAGCTTTACCAGGTAAGATAGGAACTTTATTAGAAATAGTAGCTACTAAAGAGATTGAGTCAGTTAAGGAAGACGAAGAAAAAAAAGTAGAGGAAATTACTAAAAAGAGGAAAGACGAGGCTGAAGCCCCAATTAAAAAAGATAAAGACGAAAGCGAAGATTCAACTAAGAAAGATAAAGAATAATGAAGATACCAGTATACAATCAGAAAGGAGAGGAAGTAGTCAAGGCTGATCTACCAGCTGAGATTTTTGAAGTGGAATTAAATTCTGATTTAGTTCATCAAGTGGTAGTTGCTCAAATGGCTAACTCCAGGAAAGTTATTGCTCATACTAAGGATAGAAGCGAGAAAAGAGGAGGCGGACGTAAACCTTGGCGTCAAAAAGGAACGGGCCGGGCCAGACATGGATCAATTCGTTCACCGATTTGGAAGGGGGGCGGAGTTACTTTTGGACCAACTAAAGATAGGAATTTTAGCAAAAGTATTAACAAAAAAATGAAAAGAAGAGCTCTGTTAATGACTTTAACATCAAAAGTTAAAGATAAAGAGCTAGTTTTACTAGATAAGTTGGAATTAGCCGAAAGTAAGACTAAACTAATGGTTAAAATATTCAATAATTTGAAAAACAAGTTTAAGAAAGATTTAGATAAGGGTACTTTAGTTGTTTTACCTCAGACTGATTTGAAGATTAGTCGGGCTGTCAAGAATATTCCCAAAATCAAGACTATCAGAGCAGACAGCTTAAATGTTTTAGATATTTTGAACCATCGGTATTTGTTAATTCTTCAAGATTCAATTGAAGTAATTAAGAAGACTTATATAAAATAATATGGCATTTTTAGATAAATTTAAGAAAAAGGAAAAAAAGCCTGAAAAAAAGGTTGAAAAAAAGAAGACGACTGAAAAGCCCAAAAAGGTAGCTGGTCAGAAGAAGAATATCGAAATCTATCAGGTTATTAAAGAACCGCATATTACGGAAAAGGCAGGTATTTTAGCCGATCAGAATAAATATGTTTTTAAAGTATATCCTAAGGCCAATAAAGTGGAAGTCAAGAAGGCAGTTGAAGCCCTTTATGGAGTTAAGGTAGAAAAAGTCCATATCGCTCATTCAGCTCCTAAGAAAAGGCGGCTAGGTAAACACCAAGGTTGGCGTCATGGATTAAAAAAAGGATTCAAAAAGGCAATTGTCAGCTTAAAACAAGGAGAAAAGATAGAATTATTGCCAAGGTAAAAATATGAAGAGATATAAGCCAGTTACACCAGGAAGAAGAGGAATGACCTCGGTAGATTATTCCTCAATAACAGAGAAGAAACCAGCTAAGAAGCTGACTAAAAAGCTGCTTCAAAAAGCGGGGCGTGGTTTTCGCGGCCGGATTACAGTTAGGCATAAGGGTGGCGGTCATAAAAGAAAATATCGAATTATCGATTTTAAGAGACATGACAAGATGGACATTCCAGCTAAAGTAGCTTCGATTGAATACGATCCTAATAGGACTTGCTTTATTGCTTTACTTAACTATACTGATGGGGAGAAAAGATATGTCTTAGCGGCTGATGGTTTAAAAGTTGGCCAGGAAATTATTTGCAAAGAAAAAGCTCCTTTGAAGATTGGAAATCGAATGGAATTGAAGAATATTTTAATTGGTACTCAAGTATACAATATTGAGCTTCAGCCTAAGAAAGGTGGCCAAATGATTCGTTCAGCTGGAAGTTGGGCTCAAGTTATGGCCCATGAAGGCGGACATACCCATTTAAAGCTTGCTTCTAGTGAAGTAAGAATGGTCCAAGATAATTGTTTAGCTAGTATCGGACAATTAAGCAATACAGAGCATAATACAGTAGTAATCGGTAAAGCGGGAAGAAGCCGCTGGATGGGTAAGCGTCCGACAGTCAGGGGTTCAGCTATGAATGCTTGTGATCATCCGCACGGCGGAGGAGAAAACAGGCAGTCAATCGGTTTAAGAAGAGGTCCAAAAACACCATGGGGTAAGTTAGCTTACGGAGTTAAAACCAGGAAGAAAAAAGCAAGTAATAGGCTAATTTTAAAACGAAGAATTAAAAAGAAAAGGAAGTAATTATGAGTAGAAGTTTAAAAAAAGGTCCATATGTAGATGCTAAGTTACTGAAAAAGGTAGGGCAGTTAAAGGCGGGCGATAAGACAGTAATTAAGACTTGGGCTCGGGCCAGTAGTATTTCTCCAGAGATGGTTGGCTTTACTTTTGGCATCCATAATGGCAAAGAACATATTCCAGTCTATATTACTGAGGATATGGTTGGTCATAAGTTGGGTGAATTTGCTTCAACCAGAAAATTCATTAGGCACGGCGGTAAAATGCAGAAAGAACAAGAGGCAGCTGCCAGGCAGAAATAAGATATATTATCATGATAACAGCTAAGTTAAGACATTTAAGAATATCTCCTCGTAAAGTTAGATTAGCAGTCGACCTAATCAGGGGTTTGGACGTGACCGAAGCGGAAAACCAGTTGAAATTTTTACCTAAAAGAGCAGCTCAACCAGTTTTAAAGCTTTTAAAATCAGCGATAGCTAATGCTTTGAATGATTTTGAAGCTGTTAAGGAAAATCTTTTTGTGGCTAAGATTACGGTTGATCCAGGGCCAACTTTAAAGAGATGGATGCCTAGGGCTATGGGTCGAGCTACACCAAAACTTAAAAGGACTAGTCATGTAACGATAGTTTTGGAATTCAAAGATGGCAAGGTTCCAGTTAAGAAAAAGATTGAAAAGAAAGCAAAAGAGGTAGTTGAGAAGCCTAAGAAAGACACTAGTCTATTAGAGGAGATAAGTGAGCCAGTAAAAGAAGATAAGTCAGATCTTGAGCCGAAAAAGATCGCTCCAGAAAAGCCCTATCAAACAACTTCCAAGTCAAAAAAGAAGTTTTTCAGTCGTCAAACCTTAGGTAACGTTAAAAAGACTTTTAGAAGGAAAAGTATTTAAAAATATGGGAAGAAAAGTACATCCATTCATTTTTCGAATAGGCACAGTTAATAAGTGGAAATCACGCTGGTTTAATCGAAAGAAATATAAGGAGCTATTAGAGCAAGATGTCCAATTGCGTGATTTTATCATGAAAAAATTAAGCAAGGCTAGCGTTAATTCCGTAGAAATAGAGCGTTCGACCAACTTAGTAAATATTATTGTTGAAACAGCCCGTCCTGGACTGGTAATCGGTCGGGGAGGAAGTGGTATTGAAGAATTAAAGCAGGAATTAAAGAAAATTATCCGTAAGGGCGATCCGGAATTAGCTAAGACTGAGGTACGTTTGGAAATAGAGGAAATCAGACAGCCTAACAGCTATGCTGCTATTGTAGGCCAAGATATAGCTAGTCAGATTGAGAGAAGGATGCCTTATCGAAGGGTGATCAAGCAAACTTTAGACAAGGTTATGCAGAGTAATGATGTCCAAGGAGTTAAGATTATGGTTAAAGGAAGATTAAACGGAGCTGAGATTGCTAGGAAAGAATGGTTGAAAAAAGGAAGAATTTCCCTTCAGACTTTAAGGGCTAATATTGATTATGCTTCAGTTACTGCTTACACCACTTATGGAACAATCGGTGTAAAAGTTTGGATTAGCAAGGGAGAGGTTTTTAATAAAGATAAGAAGGAATAAGATGTTAACACCAAAGAAAGTAAAACATAGAAAATGGCAAAAAGGCAGAAGAAGAGGCAAGGGTAAGGCAACTCGAGGCAACGAGATATCTTTTGGTTCCTACGCTTTAAAAGCTATGGAAGAATGTTGGTTGACTTCGCGTCAAATTGAAGCGGCCCGAAGAGCAATGACTCGGCATATTCAAAGAGGTGGTAAAATATGGATTAGGGTTTTTCCTGATAAGCCGATAACCAGAAAAGGTATTGAAGTGCCTATGGGCGGAGGCAAGGGAAGCGTTGATCATTATGTTATGCCTATAAAACCAGGCCGAGTCATATTTGAAATGGATGGTGTAGATGAAACTTTAGCTAAAGAAGCAATGACCAAAGCCGGTCACAAATTACCAGTTAAAACTAAATTTATTACTCGTAACTAATATGAAAATCAAAGAATTACGACAAAAAACAGCCAAAGAATTAGCAGATTTATTGAATCAAGATCGCCAGAAATTGGGACGGCTTAAGTTTGATTTAGCTTCTAAAAAACTAAAGGATGTTAATGAGCTTAAAGAATTACGCAAGGATATTGCTAGGATTTTAACTATCTTAAATACTGCATTAAATAATAAAAATGATCTTAAAAAAGAAAACTAAACAATCTAAAAATAAAGGACGCTTTCTTAAGGGTCTCGTAGTTAGTGATAAGATGGATAAAACCATTGTTATTTCAGTTGATAGATATAAGGAACATCCTAAATACAAAAAGAGATATAAGATTAGTAAGAAATATAAGGCTCATGATCAAAAAAATGAATACAAAACAGGTGATAAAGTAATTATTCATGAAAGTAAGCCTTTAAGTAAAGATAAAAAATGGAAAGTTGTTAAAAAAATATGATTCAGCCAGGATCAAAATTAAAGATAGCTGACAATACTGGAGCAAAAATTATCCAGTGTTTTAAGGTTTTGGGCGGTAGCCGCAGGCGTTATGCCCAGATTGGTGATGTAATTGTTGCTTCGGTTAAAAGCGCGGAACCGCGCAAACTGGTTAAGAAAAAAGATGTTATTCGAGCAGTGATTGTTAGACAAAAAAGGGCTTTCAGGCGTAAAGATGGATCATATATTCGTTTTGATGAAAATGCGGCTGTGATTGTTGATGGGTATAATCCAAGAGGCGGACGTATTTTTGGTCCAGTACCCAGAGAATTAAAAGAAAAGGGTTTTGACAAGATAGTCTCATTAGCCCCTGAAGTATTATGAAGATTAAAAAGAACGATACAGTATTAATAATCAGCGGGAAAGACAAAGGCAAGAAGGCTAAAGTCTTGGAATCTTTTCCCAAAAACAACAAAGTTATAGTTGAGGGAGTTAATATTGTCAAAAAACACCGTCGGGCCAGAAGCGAAAAGGAAAAGGGACAAGTAATTGAATTACCTAAGCCAATCAGTGTTTCTAATCTTAAGCTGATTTGTCCCAAGTGCAGTAAGGCAGTTAGAGTGGGCTATCGTTTAACTGAAAAAGACAAATATCGCATCTGTAAAAAATGTGAGCAAGAGATATAATATGAAATTATTAAAAGAAAAATATATAAAGGAAGTTTTACCTGCTTTGAAGGAAAAGTTTGGATATAAGAGTGATTTGGCTGTGCCTAAGATTATTAAAGTTGTAGTCAATGTCGGTTTTAATCCAGTAACGGGTGGAGAAAAGATTCAGGAAGATTTAACTAAAGATTTAGTTGTCATTACTGGTCAAAAGCCAAAACCTTGTCAGGTTAAGAAACCAGAGGCCGGTTTTAAAACAAGAAAGGGTATGATTAATGGACTTAAAGTTACTCTAAGAGGACCACGGATGTACGATTTTTTAAATAGATTGATTCATTTATCCTTGCCTCGGGGCCGCGACTTTCGCGGTTTACCAGAATCAAACATTGATCAGTCAGGAAACTTGAATATTGGGATAAAAGAGCATATAATCTTTTCAGAGATTTCAACTGAGCATGTCAGAAAGATATTTGGATTCCAGGTTACGGTAGTAACGACTAGTAGTAGTCAAAAGCAAGGCAAAGAGCTATTTAAGCTGTTAGGATTCCCTATTAAATTTAAGGAACATAAAAATCATGGCTAAGAAATCAGTTATTGCCAGATCAAAAAAACAGCCTAAGTTTTCAAGTCGGATAATTCGGCGCTGTTTTCGCTGTGGTCGTAAGAGAGCCTATTTAAGAAAATTTAACCTGTGTCGAATTTGCTTTAGAGAATTGGCTAATAAGGGTGAGATCCCTGGAATTAAAAAATCATCATGGTAAACGATCCAATTTCAGATATGTTAACTAGAATAAGGAATGCTCAAGCCGTTGATCATCAAACGGTGGCTATTCCTTTTTCCAAACTTAAAATGAACCTGGCTGAAATCTTGGAAAAAGAAGGATTAGTAGAAAAAGCAGCCACTCAAGGTAGAAAAACCAAAAAAGTTATTGAAATTAAATTAAAGTATTCCAAAGGCGAACCCTTTATTAACAATATTAGGAGAGTCAGTAAACCAGGTCGACGCATCTACATTAAAAGTAGTCAAATAAGACCAATTAGGCAAGGTTTTGGCCTGGCTGTTATTTCAACTTCCCAAGGTCTAATGACTAATAAAGAAGCTAGAAAAAAAGATTTAGGCGGGGAAGTGCTTTGTGAAATCTATTAATACTATGTCAAGAATAGGTAAACAACCAATTAATATTCCAGATGGGGTTGAAGTAAAGATTAAAGACAGCCTGATTAAAATCAAAGGCCCTAAAGGAGAATTAACCCAGGAAATTTTACCCGGAATCAAGGTAGAAGTTAAAGATTCTGATACCGAAGGTATCAGAAAAATAATAGTTAGTCTTGAGAAAAAGACAAAAGATTCCGCAGCTTTTTGGGGTTTGTTAAGGACTTTGATTTCTAATATGATCGAAGGAGTCATTGAAGGATATCAAAAGCAGCTGGAAGTTGAAGGAGTTGGTTATCGAGTAGTCTTAGAAGGGAATAAGCTGGTCTTGAGTCTTGGTTTTTCTCATTCGGTAGAGGTAACAGCGCCTCAAGGAATCGAGTTCAAGGTTGAAAAGAATTTAATTACAGTTTCTGGGATTGACAAACAGTTAGTTGGTCAGGTGGCAGCTAATATTAGAGCTAAGAAAAAGCCAGAGCCTTATAAAGGCAAAGGCATCCATTATTTAGGAGAAGTAATTAGAAGAAAAGCCGGCAAAAAAGCGGCTGGAACTGAATAAAAATCATGTTAGAGAAACAGCAACAAAAACATAGGCGTCATCGTCGGATAAGAGCTAAGGTAATCGGAACAAAAGAGCGTCCGCGGCTTTCTGTTTTTCGAAGCAATCAACATACATATGTTCAATTAATTGATGATCAAGAAAGCAAAACCTTGGTCAGTGTCAATGATTTAAAGATAAAGGGCAAGGGAAGCAAGATAGAAATATCTAAGCAAATTGGTAAATTGGTTGCTGAGAAAGCATTAGCCAAGAAAATTAAAGAGGTTGTTTTCGACCGAGGTGGATATAAGTATCATGGCCGAATAAAAGCCATAGCCGAAGCAGCCCGTCAAGGAGGATTAAAATTTTAATATGTTTAATAAAAACCAAAGACAAAATAATAGGAAAAGACCGGAGCAAGATAGGGAATATGATCAAAAATTACTTGATGTTGCTAGGGTAGTTCGAGTTGTGGCTGGCGGTCGCCGATTTAGGTTTAGAGTAACAGTAGTCATTGGCAATAAAAAGGGCAAAGTCGGCGTTGGTGTGGCCAAGGGTCAAGATGTTAGTTTGGCGGTTGAAAAAGCGGTAGGCGATGCTAAAAAACATTTGATTAATGTTAAGATAGTTGACGGAACCATTCCTCATGAGACCCAAGCTAAGTTCAGTACAGCCAAAGTTCTACTAAAGCCAGGTGTTAAAGGAAGAGGTATTGTGGCTGGTGGAGCAGTTCGGGTAGTTTGTGATTTGGCTGGTATTGAAAACCTTTCCGGAAAGATTTTGGGCAAGACTAAGAATAAGTTGAATAATGCACGCGCTACGATAAAAGCGTTAGAGCAGTTAAAGAGAGGATAAAACTTACTTTCTATTATGCAGTTACATCAATTAAAACCAAATTTAAAGAAGAAATCTCGTAAACGGGTTGGTCGAGGTGGAAAAAAGGGAACCTATTCTGGTAAAGGAATGAAAGGACAGAAATCTCGGGCTGGTAAAAAGCCACGGGTTGATTTTGCTGGTGGTGATACGCCTATGTCTAAGCGGATTCCTAAACAAAGAGGTCAATCAGGTAAGTTGAAGAAGATAAGAAGAGGAGTAAAAACAGCTAGATTTATGGCTAAGCCAATAACCTTAGATTTGAAAAATATTGAAAAGAAGTTTAAAAAAGGAGAGATAGTTTCTCCTAAAAGCTTGTTTAACAAAGGTTTAGTTAGTAAAATAAGGAGGAGTATTCCCAGTGTTAAAATATTGGGCCAATCAAAAAAGAATTTAGAGTTTAAAGGAGTTAGCTTAACTAAGAAACTACAAGAAAAAGTTAAGCCCAAGAAACAGAGTAAAGTTGCTAAAACTAAAGTTAAATCTAAAAAAGTTAAGTAATAGTTTATGAAGTGGTTAGAAAAAGTTATCCAAGTTTTTAAAATAAAGGATTTACGCAAAAAGATACTTTTTGTTTTGATGATTTTGGTAATTTTTCGAATTGCTGCTAATGTTCCTGTGCCTGGGATTGACGCTGAACGCTTGCGTCAATTTTTTGGCGATAACCAATTATTTGGTCTTTTGAATATCTTTACTGGTGGAGCCATGAGTAATATGTCGATAATTATGCTTGGCTTGGGTCCATACATTACTGGAACCATTATTATGCAGCTTTTAACTATGATTTTTCCTCAATTGGAAGCCATGTATAAGGAAGAAGGAGAAAAAGGAAAGCAGAAATTTAATCAGTATGGTCGAATGCTGACAGTTCCTTTGGCTATTATGCAATCTTATGCCATGTTAAATCTTTTAAGCCGTCAGGGAGTCCTTGATCCATTGTCAGGATTCCAGTTATTTGTTTCTATTTCAGTAATTACAGCTGGTTCTCTATTTTTGATGTGGTTAGGCGAATTGATTTCTGAAAAAGGAATTGGCAATGGTGTTTCTTTGTTAATTTTTGCCGGAATCGTTTCTCGGGTACCTCTTTCTATTAGAGAATTAGTGGTTACATATACTCCAGCTAAGATACCGTCATACCTAGCTTTTATCGCTTTGGCTTTGGTTATTACAGCTAGTGTAGTAGTGATTACAGAAGGCCGGAGAAATATTCCAGTTTCTTATGCTAAGCGGGTGCGCGGTAACCGGGTCTACGGAGGCGTTTCAACCTATTTGCCGCTTAATGTTAATCCAGCTGGTGTAATCCCGATTATTTTTGCCTTATCGATTATGCTTTTTCCAGGTATGGTAGCCAGCTTTTTGGGCGGTTCTAGTACTGGGTGGATAGCTAGTATAGCTCAAGGCGTCGGCCGGTTATTTGGGAATGCTTGGTTTTACGGTGCGGCATATTTTTTGTTAGTTGTTCTCTTTACATATTTTTATACGGCTGTTACTTTTGATCCTAAGAATGTGGCTAGTAATTTACAGAAGAGCGGCGGTTTTATTCCTGGAATCAGGCCTGGTACTCCAACTTCTGACTTTTTATACTTTATTCTTAATCGTGTTTTACTGTTTGGGGCTATCTTTTTAGGTACCATTGCGGTTTTGCCTTCAGTTGTTCAGGGGGCAACCGGAATTACTGCTTTTGGATTTGCCATTGGGGGTACGGCTCTCTTAATTGTTGTTTCTGTAGTTTTAGAAACTATGCGACAAATTAACTCTCAATTAACTATGAGGGATTACGAAGGGTTCTAATATGTCTCAACAATCTAAAATTATTATCCTTTTCGGCCGATCTGGCTGTGGCAAAGGGACTCAGGCTAAGCTTTTAATTAAAGAGTTTGGTTTTGAGTATTTAGGCAGCGGTAAGTTTTTAAGACAAAGGGTCGGGAAGAGTGATTTTACTGGTAAAAAGTTAAAAAAAGTCATAGAAAGCGGAGTTTTAGTTCCAACACCAATTATGTTTAGAATTTGGGCGGAAGAAATGGAAAAGATGAAGGAAAAAGTAGATCAGAAGGGGATTATTATCGATGGTAGTCCTAGATGTCTTTTAGAAGCAGAATTAATGGATCACGTTTTTAAATGGTATGGGTGGGATAATATCAAGGTGATTTTGCTTGATATTTCAGAACAAGAAGCTTTTGATCGTTTGACTAAGCGAAGAATCTGTAAGGAATGTGGTAAATTAATTCCCTGGGTGGGAGATTATAGGAATATCAAAGTGTGTGATGATTGTAGTGGAGAATTGATTACTCGGTCTGATGATAAGCCAGAAGCGATCAGGGCTCGTTTGGAATATTTTAAGAAGGATGTTCAGCCAGCTGTAGAGTATTACAAAAAACAAGGAAGATTAATTAAAGTTGACGGCGATAAGTCAATTGAAGACGTATATCATGATGTTAAAAAAGCAATCAATTGAAATAATGGCTCAAGGCGGTCAGATACTGGCTAAAGTTATTAGAGAGTTGAAAGACAAAGTTGAGCCAAGTATGACTACTAAAGAGTTAGATAAGCTTGCCCACAAGCTTATTTTAAATTATGGCGCTCAACCTGCTTTTAAGAATTACCGGGGCTTTCCTAATGCTTTGTGTACTTCAATTAATGAGCAGATAGTTCATGCGGTGCCTTCTGAAAGGGTTTTAAAGGAAGGCGATATTTTGAGTTTAGATCTAGGTGTTGTTTATCAGGGATTTAATACTGATATGGCTGTGACTCTGCCTATTGGTTCAGTTGACCCGGAAATCAACAGATTGATTAGGGTAACAAAAAAATCCCTTAAAAGGGCTATTGCTAGGACTAAGCCTGGTAAAACAATTGGTGATATTGGCCATGCTATTCAGAAACATATTGAAGATCAGGGTTTTCAGGTAGTCAGAGGGTTATGCGGACACGGTATTGGCAAGAAACTTCATCAAAAGCCGGATATTCCAAATTTTGGACAGCGTCACAAGGGTGAATTGTTAAAGCCAGGTATGGTTTTGGCTATTGAACCAATGGCTGTTATCGGTAATCCGGGAATAAAAAAAGGCCCTGATGGCTTTTGTTATCAAACAGCTGATAATAGTTGGTCAGCCCATTTTGAGCATACTGTTGCCGTAACTGAAAAAGGCCCTTGGGTGTTAACGGAATAGCTATTTCTTCTCTTTAATCTCTTTTTTAATCTGTTCGATGAATTTATTAATTTTAATAGGGCCAAGATCGCCCTTTTTTCTGTCTCGAACAGCAACTGTTTTTGCCTTTTGTTCTTTTTGACCAACGATTAAAAGATAAGGGATCTTTTGAAGTTCACCTTCACGGATTCTCTTACCTAGAGTTTCGCTTTCATTCTTTATTTCAGCTCTAATTCCCTGTTCTTGAAGCTGTTTTTTAATATCTTTCCCGTATTTATTAAACTTATTACCCACAGGAATAATCTGGGCTTGAACTGGAGCTAGCCAAACAGGAAAAGCCCCAGCATAATGTTCTATAAGGATACCTATAAATCTCTCAAACGATCCCATTACAGTTCTGTGTATCATAATAGGAGTTTTTTCTTTACCGTCTTTATCAGTATATTTACAATTGAATTTTAATGGCATTTGAAAGTCTAGTTGGATAGTAGCGCATTGCCAAGTTCTGCCTATAGCATCTTCTAATTGATAGTCAATTTTTGGTCCATAAAAAGCACCGTCTTTGTCTTTTATTCCATAATTCTTGCCATAAGCTTTTTTAATAATACTTTCCAGTTGTTTTTCTGCTTTATTCCAGAATTTAATATCACCCATATAGTCATCTGGTCGGGTTGATAAGTATGCTTTGTATTTTAGTTTGAAAGGTTTATAAATATTATCAACTAACTTGATAACTTTGTTAATCTCTTCTTCAATTTGATCTTCTCTTAGAAAGATATGGGCATCATCTTGTTTAAATTGTTGAACTCTGAATAGTCCTCCTAATTCGCCTGATTGTTCTTTTCTGGTAATTAATCCAGGTTCAGCATATCTTAATGGTAAATCGCGATATGATTTAGGTGAATCGTTATAAATAATGATGGCTCCAGGACAATCCATTGGTCTTAGGGCGAATTTTTGTTCCTCGCCTCGGCCGCCTACAAAATACATGTCATCTTTAAAATGATCCCAATGACCTGATTTTTTCCAAGTAGATGCATCTAGCATCGAAGGAGCCAGAACAAAATCATATTCAAATTCTTTTTGGGCATCTTCCCAGAATTTTTCTAGTTCTTTGTAAATGATTGTGCCTTTAGGGTGAAAAAATGGTATTCCTTGGGCTTCTTTATGCATGGAAAACAGATCTAATGTTTTTCCTAATTTGCGATGGTCTCTTTTTTCGGCTTCTTTAACCATATCTAAATACTTGTCTAATTCCTTCTTGTTATTAAAAGCCACTCCATAGATTCTTTGGAGCATTTTATTTTTTTCGTCACCTTTCCAATAGGCGCCAGCTACCTTAGTCAGTTTAAAGGCATTGGGATCAATTTCTTTGGTTGATTTAACATGGGGGCCTTTGCATAAGTTTTCAAACCAGTCAGATTTGTAAAAGCTTACTTTCTTTTCGCCTGCTTTTTTTAAATCTCTTATCATTTCTGTTTTATAAGGATCTTTCTTATACAATTTCAAAGCTTTATCAAAACTTAGATCATGTTGTTCAAACTTAATGTTCTGCTGAATCAGTTTTTTGATTTGTTTTTCTATTTTAGGTAATTGTTCTAATGAAATAGATTCAGGTAGGTCATAATCTTGGTAAAAACCATTTTCTATGGATGGTCCAACGCCTAAACCAGCATCAGGATACATTTTGACAATAACCATGCTCATTAGATGCGACAAAGAGTGACGTATTTTCTCTAGTTGTAATTCTTCTTTTTTAGACATATTTATTCTAATACCTTAACATTATCACACAGGATTTTCAAGTTTCCATCGCGATCGCTTAGTCGTCCGCTGACCAGGACAATTTTTTCTTCCTGCCAGGCAAAGGCAGTTTGCTCCAGGGTAGCGGGGAAGACTAAAGCTTCTATCCGGCCAGTCATGTCTTCTAGTTCAACAAAAAGCATCGGTTGTCCAGTCTTGGTATTAACTTTTTGAATCTTATTAATCACCCCTCCGATCTTTATGCGATGTCCTACTTCTTTTTTAGAAAGCGCTTTGCAAGGATAGGCAGTTCGAGCTAGTTGGTCTTGGTAGTTTTTTAGGGGATGCTCGGAGATATATAGGCCGAGCAGTTCTTTTTCCCAACTAAGTCGCTCTTTTTTATCGGCTGGTTCGACCTCGGGTAGTTTTAAAGAGGGAATAGCTACGTTTGTTTGGCCTCCGAATAAGCTGGCTTGACCATTTTGTTTGGCTTTTTGTATTTCCCTGGCCAGGTTAAGCATCTGATCCATGCCGATTAAGAGTTGATTTCTTTCTCCAAAGTCATCCAAAGCGCCACACTTAGCCAGACTTTCTAAAGATTTTTTATTGAGGTCTTTAGATTCGACTCGCTCAATGAAATCAGCAATTGATTTGTACTGGCCATTACTTTTCCTTTCATCAACGATCGCTTCAACCACGTTATGACCCACATTTTTGATAGCCTTAAGTCCAAAATGAATAGTTTTCTCTCCTGCTTTACTGAAGTTTTTGTCGCTTTCATTGACATTAGGTGGCAGGACTTCAAGATTCATAGTTTTACATTCATCGACCAGGAGAGCAATTCGTTCAATGTCGTTTTGTTCAGAGGTCATTAAAGCAGCCATAAATTCAGTCGGGTAATGTGCCTTGAGGTAGGCAGTCTGGTAGCCAATTAAGGCATAGGAAGCGGCATGGGCTCGATTAAATCCGTAAAGAGCAAATGGTTCAATTGTTTTCCATATTTTTTTAGCGACTTTTTTCTCAATTCCGTTATTAACCATGCCGTCAATCACTTTTTCTTGTTGCTCGTCAAGTAATTTTTTAATCTTTTTACCAACTGCTTTACGTAAGACGTCTGCCTCAGAAAGCGTGAACTTGGCTAAATCGCGAGCGATTCTCATAAGTTGTTCTTGGTAAACCATTATGCCATAAGTATTTTCTAAAATTGGCTTTAAGTCAGGATGAAGATATTTAACTTCTTTTAAACCGTGCTTACGGGCAATGAATTCCGGGATGAATTCTATTGGTCCGGGCCGATAAAGGGAGACCATAGCGATTAAGTCTTCAAACTCGGTTGGCTTAAGCTGTTTAAGGTATCTTTTAAATCCTTGAGATTCAAACTGGAAGACACCGGTGGTGTTTCCTTGTTGGAATAGCTCAAAGCTTTTTTTGTCTGTTAAAGGTAGATTAGGTAAATCAATTTCTTTATTAGATAACTCCTTGATAGTGTTGATCGTGTTTTGGATGACGGTCAGAGTTTTTAATCCTAAGAAATCCATTTTTAATAGTCCCAGGGCTTCGATTGAACGCATTTCGTATTGGGTGACGATTGTTTCATCGCTCTGGCTTGGATATTGGGTAGGGACAGTCAAATCAAGCGGTTCTTTGGTAATAACTACACCACAAGCATGAGTTGAGACATGGCGAGCTACTCCTTCTAATTTCATAGCCATATCGATTAATCTTTTAGTATTATCATCTGATTCGTATGACTGCTTCAGTTCCGGTGATTCATTAATGGCTTTTTCTAGGTTAGAGCCAAAAGGAACCATTTTAGCTATTTGGTCGCAGAAATTGTATGCATAATCTAGAGCCCTACCTACGTCGCGGATGGCTCCCCGGGCAGCCATAGTTCCAAAGGTAATGATTTGGGCAACATGGTCATGGCCGTATTTTTTGGAGACATATTCAATTACTTCATCTCTTCGGTCATCAGCAAAGTCTAAGTCAATGTCCGGCATTGAGATACGTTCTTTATTAATAAAGCGTTCAAAGAGTAAGTCATATTTCAAAGGGTCAATATCTGTTACATTTAAAAGATAAGCAACTATTGATCCGGCAGCTGATCCGCGGCCTGGACCAACAACAATCCCTTCATTTTTGGCCCAGTTGACAAAATCCTGGACGATCAGGAAATATGAGGCAAAACCAGTTTCTTTAATTGCTCCCAGTTCGTGATCAAGTCTTTGTAATACTTCATTCAAAGGTTTTTCGAATTGGCGGTTTTTTAATCCTTGTTGGCAGAGTTCTTTTAAGTATTCATCTAGAGTCTTGTTATCAGGCACTTCAAAATGAGGTAAATGGTATGTTTCTAAGTCAAATTGGAAATCGCACTGTTCGGTGATCTTCTGGGTATTAGTGATTGCCTCCGGTATCTGTTCGAAATCTTTAATCATTTGTTCAGTTGACCTCAGGGAAAAGTCATCTGCTTTCATGGTTAGTCTTTCTTGGTCTTCAACTCTTTTATCTGTTTGGATGCTCATTAAGACGTCTTGGGCTTCGTTATCCTCTGATTTGACATAGTGGGCATCATTAGTGGCCACTAAAGGAATATTGTGTTTTTTGGCAATTTCAATAATTTCCTTATTAGCCTGATCTTGTCCGGTTAAGTTGGGATGATGTTGAATTTCTAGATAAAAGTTGCCCGGACCGAAGATTTTCTGATATTCCAAGGCCAGTTTTTCTGCTTGGTCGGGTTTTCCCTTAAGAATAGCTTGGGGAATTTCGCCCGCCAAACAAGCAGATAGGCCAATTAGGCCAGCGCTGTGTTTTTTAAGTAGTTTTTTGTCAATTCGGGGTTTGTAATAGAATCCTTCTAAATAGGCTTTAGTGGTTAATTTTATTAAATTCTTGTAACCCTCTTCATTTTTAACTAAAAGCACTAAGTGAAAACGCTTATTATCAATATTGGGCCTTTTTTGATGCATACTATTTGGTGTAACGTATGCTTCAGAGCCTAAAATTGGCTTCATACCTCTTTTTTTAGCTTCTCGATAGAATTCAACCAGGCCGTACATGGAGCCGTGATCAGTTAAAGCGATTGAAGGCATTTTCAATTCTTGGCAAGCATCCAAAATCTGGCCAATTTTAGCCAGACCGTCTAAGAGGGAATAATGAGAGTGAACATGTAAGTGAGTAAACTTCATGAGCGTATTATATCACTTTATAAAATGGAGTAAACCTTGACAGAATGTGTGGGTATGGTATTAATATTCTATCTATGTCGTATGAGACATAGAAATAAAAGAGGCTAAGCCTCAAGAGGAGGGAAACATGTATAAGCCGAAGATAAGTATCGATTTATTTTCTAGTACTGGAGTTATGGGTCGGAGCGGTGAGCCTACTTTAATCCAAATAGGTCAAGTGTTCCAAGGTTGTCTTTTAGCCTTTGAACAGCTCGGTCAAGTGGTGAGAATATTGGAGGTGATTAGGGTGACGTTCAAGTATCCCTCACGAGATTCCAATCTACATGCTTATTTAAAGGTGGTTTTAGCTGAACCGGGTAATCGAGATAGAAAGTTTGAAATGTCTCCTTTAGATGAAATATCGGTTGGTGATTACCCTGATGCTTTTTTTGTTCCTAAACAAATCGCTCATAATCTCATATTTTGGATAAAGAAAACGATTGGATACAAAATTACGAGCAAACAAAATAATTTGGAGGAAATGAAAAAGATACTATCATCTGTTTCTATTAAAGAATAACGAATCAACAGGATGCCGGGGCGGCAATATCGTCTCGGTATCTTTTAATTTTACCTTGAAAAATATTCTTTTGCTGTTATACTAGCGATTAGGTTATATCATAGAACATTAAATTATTAATACATATATATGGAGGTGATTCGTGGAAAATATAATAAAGGAGTTAGTTGATGGATCGGAATTGAGCCACAACGAAATTGTTTTTCTGGCTGGAGCCGCTTCTCATACTTATCTTATGAGCTTGATTAGAGGAAAAATTAATACTCCTAGAAGACAAAAGCTTATAAACTTGGGTATGGCTTTGAATCTAAGTATGGAGGAACTTGAAAAATTGTTATTAAGGTATAACTATCGGGACATAACAGGAAATCAACGTGATGTCGATGCTTTGATAACTTGGGCTGGGCTAAGATAAATCAGCGGATTCCAGGCTATGAAAGAGGGATTGAATTGTGAACTTTCAATGATGTCTTTTGATATGGTTCCGGGAAATTGGGTCTTAGTTGGTGATTTGTCAGATATGTATACGCCGATTATTCAAGTTGATCCTTCTAATCTAGTAGACTCTCTTATTCAAAGCATCCGTAAAGAGAGATTGAAAGTTGTTGAACGGATGTTGAAAGAATATTCGATGACAGAATTACCCAATGATAGTTTAGTTTTTGGAATCAAGTTTAGCAGGAGAAATAAATTTCTTTTCTTTGTTGGTCGGTCAATTCATAGTTCATCACATGGCGCCTTAAAAGGATTTATAACCGATAAAGGGAAAATTATTGATCATTTTTTGGCAGAGGCAGAAAGAATTAAGTCTTTAATTTCTTGATAAATCTTTCGGACTGCGGGTAACAATGTTGCTCGCAGTTTTTTAATTTTAGCTTGAAAATGACTAATTTAACCGCTATACTACATATATATGGATAAATCAGCTGCCAAGAAACGAATAGCTAAATTAAGTGATGTAATTAGATCTCATAATTACAAGTATCATGTTTTGGATAAGCCGGAAATCAATGATGCTGCTTTTGATTCTTTAAAACATGAGCTTTCTAAATTGGAAGAAGAGTATCCTGATTTGGTTACTTTAGATTCGCCGACTCAAAGAGTTAATGGACAAGCCTTAGATAAGTTTGAAAAAGTAAAGCATAAGAAAAGGATGCTTTCTTTAGAGGATGTCTTCTATTTCAAAGAACTAGAGTCGTGGCAGGAAAGAATTCAGAAATTGGTTCCTTCAACTAAGCTGGAATATTTTGCAGAATTAAAAATAGATGGTTTTGCTGTATCTTTAATTTACAAGGATGGAATTTTTGTTAGGGGAGCAACTCGAGGTGATGGAATAATTGGTGAAGATGTCACTCAGAATTTAAAAACAATTAACTCTATTCCTTTGAAATTAGAAACAAGTAAAAAAGAAGTAGAAATTCGGGGCGAGGTATATATGACTAAATCTACTTTTGAAGCGATTAATCAGGAGAGAAAAGAGCAGAAGTTATCTCTTTATGCTAATCCTAGAAATACAGCGGCCGGCAGCATTCGTCAGCTTGATCCTAAGATTGCCGCCTCTCGTAAGCTAGAGTTTTTAGCCTATGATATTGTTACTGATTTAGGGCAAAAAACCCACCAACAAGAGCATCAGATTTTGCGTGATTTAAAATTTAGAACCAGCAAGGAACAAGACTGTAGTAATATTAAACAAGTGGCTGAATTCAGAGAAAAGATTAAAAGAATTAGGAAAAGATTGGCCTATCAGATTGATGGTTTGGTGATTAAGGTTGATAATAATAGGGTTTTTGAAAAGCTAGGCGTGGTTGGTAAAGCGCCTCGGGGTGCTATTGCTTATAAATTCCCGGCTAAAGAATCAGCTTCAGTAGTTAAAAATATTGTAATTCAGGTGGGCCGGACGGGCGCTTTAACTCCAGTAGCTGTTTTAAAGCCAGTAAACATAGGCGGCACTCTGGTTACTCGAGCTACTTTACATAATGCAGATGAAATCAAAAGATTAGATGTCAGAATTGGTGATACAGTTATTATCCAGCGGGCCGGCGATGTTATTCCTGATGTGGTTAAAGTTGTTAAAGAATTAAGAACAGGCCATGAAAAGAAGTTCATTATGCCCAAGAAATGTCCGGCTTGTGGGGGCGGAGTTATTAGACCCAAAGGAGAAGTAGTCTATCGTTGCGCTAACAAAGAATGTGGCTTAATCAGGGAAAAGGGAATTATCCATTTTGTTTCTAAAAAAGGCTTTAATATTGATGGATTGGGTCCTCGAATTATTAATCAATTAATGGATCAAGGATTAATTTCCAACGTGGCTGACCTATTTTCTTTGGATCAGGGTGATTTAGTTCCTTTAGAGCGTTTTGCAGAAAAATCAGCTCTTAATTTAGTTGAAGCAGTTGAACAAAGCAAAAAGATTTCTTTAGATAGATTTATTTATGCTTTGGGTATCCGTCATGTGGGCGAGGAAACAGCTATTGCTTTAGCTCAGCATTTCGGCAGCTTAAAAAAGTTAACCAGGGCAAGTCAAGACAGGTTGGCTGGAATTGAAGATGTCGGCCAAATAGTTGCCCAAAGCATCATTAAATGGTTTAATAGTAAAAGAAACACGGCTTTGATTGATAGTTTAATTAAAAATGGGGTTGTCATTAAAAAAGTTAAGGCTTTTGAAAGAAAATTAACTGGTCAGAGTTTTGTTTTGACTGGTGAGTTGGATTCATATACTAGAGAAGAGGCCAAAACCAAGATTAGACAATTGGGCGGAGAAGTTCCTAATTCAGTTTCTAAACAGACAGACTATCTCATTACTGGAAAGAATCCCGGTTCTAAATATGCCAAAGCTAAAAAATTGGGTCTTAAGATTATTAGCGAAAAAGAATTTTTAGAAATCTTATGATATCAAAAAAAGAAGTTGAATATGTGGCTAAGTTAGCCCGTTTAGGATTAACCGAGAAAGAGAAGGTAAAATTTACCAAAGATCTCTCGGCTATTTTGGATTTTGTTAAAAAATTAGACGAGGTTAAAACAGACAAGGTTGAACCAACTGCCCAGGTAACCGGTTTGGAGAATGTAACTAGAAAAGATAAAGGAAGGAAAAAGACTAAGAAAGAAACAGATAGGCTATTAGATCTAGCTCCGGATGTCGAAGACAGGCATCTTAAAGTAAAGGCGGTTTTGTAATATATGAAATTGAATCAATTAGACATTAAAAAAGCCCATCAGGGTTTAAAAAACAAGGAGTTTTCTTCAGTTGAATTAACTGAAGTTGTTTTAGACAGGATTAAGAACCGCAATCAGGAAATTAATTCCTTTTTAACTGTTATTGAAGAATCAGCTTTAAGTCAGGCTAAGAGGGTTGATAATAGGATAGCTAATAGAGAAGAAATTGGTCTTTTAGAAGGTATTCCTGTAGCAGTTAAAGATGCTATTCTAATTGAAGGGGTTAGATGTACAGCTGGCTCCAAAATCCTTGAAAACTACATTGCTCCTTATGACGCTACAGCTATTAAAAAATTAAGAAAAGCGGGGGCTGTTTTTGTCGGTAAAACTAATCTAGATGAATTTACGATGGGTGGTTCTGGGGAAAACTCTGCTTTTGGTCCGACTAAGAATCCCTATAATTTAGAAAGGGTGCCGGGTGGCAGTTCCAGTGGCTCAGCAGCTGCCGTATCTGACGATCAGTGTATTTATGCTTTAGGTTCAGATACAGGCGGCTCTATTCGCCAGCCAGCCTCTATGTGTGGGATTGTTGGTTTAAAAACAACTTATGGAAGAGTTTCTCGTTATGGGTTAATGGCTCATGCTTCATCCTTGGATCAAATTGGTCCAATAACTAAAACATCTGAAGATGCTAGGATAGTTTTTAATCTGATTAAAGGCAAAGATGAAAAAGATGCCACTAGTATGGATTCAAAAAATGGAGAGTCTCAGATGAATATCAAGGATTTAAAGATTGGGGTGCCTAAGGAATATTTTGTTGAAGGGATTGATCCTCAAGTGGAAAAAATAGTCAGAAAGGCTATTGATAAATATGAGGAAATGGGCGCCAAGGTTACAGAAGTTAGTTTACCTCATACGGAATATGCCGTACCATGTTACTATATCATTGTGCCAGCTGAGATTTCAGCTAATCTAGCCCGTTACGACGGAATCAAGTATGGCTTATCTGAAAAAGGCCAGGACCTTTTACAAGGATATTTAAAAACTAAGCAAAAAGGATTTGGCGACGAAGTGACTAGAAGAATTATGACTGGGACATATGTTTTATCAGCTGGCTACTACGATGCATATTATCTTAAAGCTCAGAAAGTCAGAACTTTGATTAAGCGGGATTTTGATAAAGCCTTTGAAAAAGTTGATGTTTTAATGACACCGACTTCTCCTGTACCTGCTTTTAAAATAGGGGAGAAAGCAGATGATCCGGTTTCAATGTATTTAGCTGATGTTTATACGGTTTCTGCTAATTTAGCTGGTATTTGCGGTGTTTCTATTCCGGTGGGTAAAATGGGCAAGCTGCCAGTTGGTCTTCAAATCTTAGGTAATCAATTTGATGATCATAAAATACTTCAAGTAGCTAAAATATATGAGGACAGCAATAATTGAATTTTTTGAAAATCTTTCGCAAGGTTTCGCAGCCACTGACTGGGCAAGTGTTTTTTTGCCTGTTAAAATCATTTCAGCTAGTCTTTCAGTTGGTTTTATTGTAATTATTATCTATCTAATCTTTTTAATTAGAGAAGATATTGAAAAGTTTTTAGCCACTTTATTAGACAAGACTGATCTTCCAGAAGGACCTCAGAGAATTTCTCTTGAAGGCTGGCAATCAGTCTTGGATAAACTAAATAGCGGGGACGAAGCTAACTTTAAATTGGCCGTCATTGAAGCAGATAAGCTTTTTGATGATTTACTTAAGAGAAGCGGTTATCAAGGCGATGATATGGGTGAACGGCTCAGACAGATTACCCCAGAGCAATTGTCTAACATTGACGAAGTTTGGCAGGCTCATAAGATGAGGAATCGCTTAGTTCATGAGCCCGATTTCCAGTTAAGAGAACATGAGGCTAAAAGAATCATTGAGATTTACCAAAAAGCCTTCCAGAATTTAGAAGCGCTTTAATATTTTTTAAAAATAAAAAGCCATGACTAGGGCTTTATAGAGGACAGCCTGACCGGAGTCAGGCTGTTTCCGTTTAATCTGCTTTTGCTTTTGCTTTTAGGAAGCTTACCAGTTTTGTTTTGTCGTGGGACAAGACGAATATTCCGGCGACTTCCAGGGTAACCCGGGTCATTTGAGGCAAGACGTTTACTTTGTCTGCGTGAAAGTGTCCCTTTGATAAGAAATTTATCAAATAGAGGACCGCAGTGGTGATAAACCAGACACAGACGAAGAATTGATCCGGTCTTTTTGTTTGACTGGAGTTCAATAGCGCCTTCCGGTGTACTGTGTATGTGGACAGTGCCCCGATATATAGTGCCTCGATGCCGGTAAGTGGATACCCTCCTTTAGTGAAAAATCTTATCATCATCATTCCTAGTGTAGCGAATGTAATGAATAGACAGATGGAACGGAGAGATTTATCCATCATATCTCCATTGGTTCTCTTTTCTTTCGTATCCATCGTACTATCCTCCTTTTCGAGAGTTAAGAGCTAGTGGTATAATAACATAAACTGTTGTTTTGTCAATATTTTAGGGAATATACAAGAATAAAAATAGCCCGGATGGGCTATTTAAAACATGTGCGGGGACGACCGGACTCGAACCGGCAACCTCATGCGTGACAAGCATGTGCTCGGCCAATTGAGCTACGCCCCCGTGATATCTATTTAATTGTAGTAGCGAGGGTGAGACTCGAACTCACAACCTCTGTCGTATGAAAACAGCGCTCTGACCAGTTGAGCTACCTCGCCATAATTATTTTACATAATTTCTCATCTTCTCGATCATCCCATCCATTTGATACTTAAAAGTCGAGCTTTTTAATAATCTTACTGATATCGTCCCGTAATGGTTATTGAAATTTTTGTAAACTTTTTTGTTCTTTGCTTTTATTAAGACTGTTTTGCCAAATTGACTTTTTGGTATTCCTGTTGTTTTTGACCAATAATTTTCAACTTTTTTTAATCTTTTTTTGTGGATTTGATTGATTCCTATATGTAACTTAATCTGATTTTTTTTGAATCCCCAGATTTCTTCAAACCAGTTAATCATAAATTTAACCATTTGTGGATCAGAGTTTCCTAACCTTACCATATTGTCTTTTTTGTCTCCTTCACCCCAATAAAGCGCCACTCCCGCAATCAATAAATCTCTTTTGCTTAATTTATTGATCTGTTTAGCTCCTATTTTATTAAGTTCTTCTACTTTTTTTAAATATTTTTCTCTTTGTACCCTGGCACCTTTTAAACGTCCTTTATAGCTACCTTTTATTTTTCTTTCATCAAGTTTAGCTATTTGTCTCTTTGTAAGTTGGATATCTCTGCACCAAATACTAACAGTACTTTTTGATACTTTTAGTTTTTTAGCGATTTCTTTTATGCTTTCACCGTTTCTTCTTAGTTCTTGGGCTTTAATTTTCTCTTTAAATTTCGCCATATACAAACCTTCTATCATTAGATATACTACTATTATACAGGAGGTTCGGAAATATATCAATTATTCAATTGTGGAAAACCTTGTTGCGCGGCCGGGAATCGCACCCGGGTCTTGAGGTTATGGGCCTCACGAGATACTGCTTCTCCACCGCGCAGAGCTAGTATACCTCATAATTTTCCATATTGCAAGAGGATAAAAGGGTTGCTTCGAAGGGGTAAGTGTAGTAAAATGGAGATAAGATAAAGATATGAATTTACCGGTACGTTTAGCGGGATTAGTTTTTGCTATATTGTTAGCTGGAGGGTGTCTGGCGGCTATTTTACTTTACCTTGATCCCAATTCTTCCAATTTATTAGTCTTTATTCTATTATACCTAAGCTTATTAATCAGTTCCGCTGGGATTTTTACCCTAATAGGTTTCTTTATTCGACGTATTTCTCGAAGGAAAAAAGCCCATTTGCCAACTAAATTAGCTATTAATAATTTGGAAGTTTCTTTTCGTCAGGGTGTGCTCTTATCATTAATTCTGGTAATTGCTTTGATCTTACAGAGTCAGCGCGTTCTGGCCTGGTGGTATATATTAATTTTGGTAGCCTTAATCGGTTTAACAGAATGGTGGCTATCAAGAAGATAATTTAAATATTTATGCCTAATCAAATTAAACAAAAAGCTATTGAAGAGATAAATCAAGCTAATGATTTGAAAAAGCTTGAAGAGGTTTTTCGTATTTATCTTGGTCGCAAAGGCAAGTTGACTGAAGTTTTGCGTTCTTTGAAAGATATTTCAGAAAAAGAAAGAAAAGCTAAAGGCAAACTAGCTAATCAAATTAAACAAGAGCTTAGTCAGTTGATTGAGGAAAAAAGGAAGAAACTGGCTGGGAGTAAGGTTATTAGTAAAGAATGGATTGATGTGACTGCGCCAGGCATTAAGGTACCTCAAGGTCATCTTCATCCAATTACTCTGGTTCAAAGAGAAATAGAAGAGATTTTTCAATCAATGGGTTTTTCAGTGCTTGATGGTCCTGAAGTAGAGACCGAATATTATAATTTCGACGCTTTGAATATTCCTAAAAACCATCCTGCTAGAGATTTATGGGATACTTTTTGGTTAAAGGATTTGGATTTACTTTTAAGGACCCATACTTCGCCTATGCAGGCACGCTATATGGAAAAGAATAATCCGCCTTTACGGATTGTTGTTCCAGGGCGATGTTTTCGTCACGAAGCCACAGATGCTACTCACGAAGCTCAGTTTTATCAGACAGAAGGATTAATGGTTGGTAAAGATATTTCAGTTGCTAATTTCAAGGGCGTAATTGAAGGATTTTTAACTAGGTTTTTTGGCAAAGAAACGGAAATAAGGTTGAGGCCGAGTTATTATCCTTTTGTTGAGCCGGGTTTTGATATTGATGCAAGATTAAAAGGAGGAAAATGGCTGGAAATGATGGGAGCAGGCATGGTTCATCCTAATGTTTTCAAAGAGGCAGGTTACACTAAAAAATGGCAGGGATTTGCCTTTGGAACTGGTATAGAAAGATTAGCCATGATTAAATATCAGATCGACAACATTAGACTATTTTATAAAAGTGATTTAAGGTTTTTAAAACAATTCTAATGAAAATATCATATAATTGGTTACAAGATTTAATAGGTAAGAAACTACCAGATTCAGAAAAACTGGCTGATTTATTGACGATGCATTCTTTTGAAGTGGAAGAAGTTAAAAAAGATGGATCTGATTGGATTTTAGATATTGATGTTTTGCCTAATCGGGCTCATGATTGTTTAAGTCATAATGGAATTGCCCGGGAAATTGCAGTTTTGTTAAATTTAAATCAGTCTTTTAAACTAATTGATTATTCTAAGAAAATTAAAGAAGATAAAGAATTAGCCAGTAAAGTGATTACAATCAAAGTAGAAGATAGAGAATCGTGTCCCCGGTATACAGCTCGGGCCATTATTGATCTTAAAGTTGGGCCTTCACCCCAATGGATCCAAGAAAGATTAAAAGTTTGTGGATTAAAACCAATCAGTAATATAGTTGATATTGCTAATTACGTTATGTTAGAAACAGGACAGCCTTTACACGCTTTTGACACAGATAAATTAGGAGGTGGAAAAATCATTGTTCGAAAGGCTAAAAAAGGAGAAAAGATTACTAGTTTAGATAATGACAAGTATGATTTAGACGAGAATATCTTAGTTATTGCCGATCAAAACGATTCTGTTTGTGTAGCTGGGATTAAGGGAGGAATTGGTCCAGGCGTTGATGGACAAACCAAAAGAGTAATTCTGGAAGCGGCTAATTTCAACCCTCAGATTATTAGGAAAGCATCTCAGCAGCTTAAATTAAAAACAGATGCTTCATGGCGTTTTGAAAACGGTTTAGACCCAAATTTAACCCAAGAAGCAATAGATATGTGTGCTTATTTAATTCAGGATATAGCCCAGGGCAAAGTCTTAAAGGGTTCAGTTGATGTCTATCCTAAAAAAGTTAAACTCAAAAAGATTAATTTGAATAACGATCAAGTTAGAAACTTATTAGGCGTTAATATTTCAGATAAAGAAATAAATGATATTTTAAAAAGATTGGGCTTAGACAAGGATATTCCAACTCGAAGAATAGACATTTTTATTCCAGAAGATCTAATTGAGGAAATAGGGCGTATTTACGGCCTTGAAAAAATTCCTAGTCAGTTGCCTGAAGCAGTCTTAGTTCCGGCTCAGAGAAGCGAAGATCTGATTTATCAGAATAAGGTTAAAGACATTTTAACTAATTTAGGATTTACCGAAGTATACAATTATTCTTTGGTTAATAAAGAAGAACTGGGTTCGATTGAATTGGCTAATCCGGTTAGCCAAGAACAGAGTCATTTAAGATCTAGTTTAATTCCTCTTTTGAATAAAAATGTTAAACAAAACAAGAAATATTTTGAAAGAGTAAGATTATTTGAAATAGGTAAGGTTTTTTCTTTAGACAAAGCTAAAGTTAAAGAAGAAAAAAGATTGGCCGGCGTCTTGTATCCAAATGATTTTTATCGGATTAAAGGCATGGTCGATACTTTGTTTAATAGAATTGGCATTAGTGATGTTTGGTATCATGATTCAGATAACAAAGCAGAGATAAAAGTTGGGAATGACTTATTAGGTCAGTTTGATAAAAATGGTTTTGAAATTAATTTTGAAAAGCTAGTTGAATTGGCTACTGAAGAAAGAGTTTATACTGCTCCCTCTAAGTATCCAACGATGGTCCGGGATATTGCTTTATGGGTTAATCAATCAACTAAGATAATCGAAGTTCTTAATATAATTAACTCGGCCGGTGGATCTTTAGTGCGTGATGTTGATCTGTTTGATATGTATCAGGGAGATAATAAGAAAAGTTTGGCTTTCCATATTATTTTCCAGTCTAATGAGCGGACTCTGACTGACAAAGAAGTTAACCAGTTACAGGATAAAATAATTAAAGCTTTGGAGGGACAAGATTGGGAGGTGAGGAAGTCATGAAAGCTTCATATACGGCCAAGGATATTTATGTCCTTGAAGGTTTAGAGCCAGTTCGTAAAAGACCAGGTATGTACATTGGTTCAACTGGTATAGACGGTCTCCATCATTTGATCTGGGAGGTTTTTGACAATGCTTTAGATGAAGCTACGGCTGGCTACGGGAGCAGGATTGAAATATCTCTACTACCTGATAATAAGGTCAGAGTTACTGATAATGGCCGTGGTATTCCAGTTGAAAAGCATCCTCAAACAAAAGTTTCAACGCTTGAAACAGTCATGTGTACGCTTCATGCTGGAGGTAAGTTTGGTGGCGAATCATACAAGATATCTGGCGGATTGCACGGGGTTGGAGTTTCTGTTGTTAATGCCTTATCTGTTTGGGTAGAGGCTGAAGTTTGTCGGGATGGGGGAACTTTTATTCAAGAATATTCAAGGGGCGTGCCTAAAAGTAAAGTTAAGAAAAAGGGAGTTTGTAAGGAAACAGGCACAACCATAACTTTTGAACCTGATCCAAAAGTATTCAAGACAATTGAATTTAAATGGTCAAGGATTCTTAAACATTTGCGCCAACAGGCATATCTGACTAAAGGAGTTAAGATTGTAATTAAGGATCAGAGAAAAGATTCACACAAAGCTCATACTTTCTATTTTGATGGTGGTATTGTTTCTTATGTTAAGTATTTAAATCGTGATCAGAACGTTAAACACGATAACGTTTTTTATGTTTCCAGAGAACATGAGAATATGCTGGTAGAAGTGGCTTTTCAATATACTAATGATATACAGGGCTATGAAGAAGGTTTTGCTAATAATATTTATACAGGTGAAGGCGGTATGCACATTACTGGATTTAGGACTGCTTTGACCAGAACGCTTAATAACTATGCTCAGAAAAATGGATTCTTAAAAGATAACAATGGTAAGAGTAAGAGCAAGAATAAGGGTAATGGTAAATTGACTGGTGATGATGTTAGAGAAGGTTTAACTGCTGTAATCAGTGTTCAGTTAAAAGAACCTCAGTTTGAAGGTCAAACCAAGGCTCGTTTGGGTAATCCAGAAGCTAGGTCTGCTGTAGAAATAGTTGTGGCTGATGCTTTAGAAGAATATTTGGAAAAGAGTCCGAGTGATGCTAGAGCCATAATGGAAAAGGCTATTCTGGCTGCTAAGGCTCGCCGCGCAGCTAAGGCAGCTCGGGAAACAGTCATTCGTAAAGGCGTCCTAGAAGGACTAGCCCTTCCAGGCAAGCTAGCAGATTGTTCTAATCGTGATCCAGCTGAATCAGAACTATATCTCTTAGAGGGCGATAGCGCCGGCGGATGTTTTTCGGACGATACAGAAGTTGCTTTAACTGACGGTCGTAATTTAAGCTTCAAAGAATTAGTTAAAGAAGATAAAAAAGGTAAAAAGAATTATTGTTATACCATTAAAGAAGATGGTTCTATTGGAGTTGAACAAATTAGGAATGTAAGGAAAACTAAAGAAAATACACAGGTGATTAAAGTGATTCTAGATAATAACGAAGAAATTATTTGTACCCCCGATCATAGATTTATGTTAAGGGATGGTAGTTATAGACAAGCTCAAAACTTGACTCCGAAAGATTCTTTAATGCCCCTTTACAAAAAGTTATCTGAAAGAAAAAAAAGAATTACAATTAAAGGTTATGAAATGGTTTGGAATCCCAATACTGTAAATTTAAAACATGAATGGATTTTTACCCATCTTTTGGCCGACGAACATAATTTAAGGAATAATATTTATTCAGAAAGGGATGGTTCCCATAAACACCATATCGATTTTAATAAATTAAATAACAATCCGGATAATATTAAGAGGATGGATAGTAAAGAACACTTAGCTCTCCATCGCGAAATGCTTCAATTTACTATTCACCGAGATGATGTCAAAGAAGAGATGAAAAAGTTGCATCAGACACCGGAATTTAGAGAAAAAATTAGAGCAGCAATGACTACTCCCAAAATGAGAAGGATGCTGAGTAAAAGAGCTAAGAAACAGTGGGAGAATAAAGAGTATAAAAAGTATATGACGAAGAAATTCTTAGAATTCTATAACAGTTCTCCAGAATACAGAAAGAAAAATAATAAATTATTAGATAAAGTCCAAAAAGAATATTGGGCCGAGAAGAAAAATAGAGATAAACAAGCAATAAGAGTTAAGAAATATTTTGAATTGCATCCAGAAAAAAGAGAAGAACATTCTTTATTGGCGAAACAGCAATGGAAAGATTCCGAGCTATTAGTTTGGCGTAGTCAAAAAACAAAAGAACAATGGACAGATGATTTTAGGAAACAGAGAAATAAAGCTCTTAACAAGACATACTATAATAAGACAATTAAATTCTTAAAGGGTGTTTATGATAAATATGGAAGTGTAGAAAAATATGAATATTTAAGAGCTAAAACTAAAGATAATACTTTTTTAAAATTTTCAACGTTTTGCGAAAGGTTTTTTAAAGGAGATGAAGGAGCTGCTTGTGAAGCTGTGAAAAACTATAACCATAAAATTGAAAAGATAATCAAGATTAGAAAGAAAATAGATGTATATGATTTAGAAGTAGAGGGAATCCATAATTTCGCCTTAGCTTCAGGTATTTTTGTTCATAATAGCGCCAAACAGGGAAGAGATAGGACTTTTCAAGCTATTCTTCCTTTAAGAGGTAAGATTCTTAATGTAGAAAAGGCTCGTTTAGACAAAGCTTTGACCTCTAAGGAAATCAGGGCTTTAGTTATCGCTTTGGGTGCGGCTATTGCTGATGAGTTTGACATTGACAAGGTGCGCTATCATCGAATTATTATTATGACTGATGCTGATGTAGATGGTTCACATATTAGAACTTTGCTTTTAACTTTGTTTTTCAGATATTTTCCTCAAGTTATTGAAAGGGGATATCTATATATCGCCCAGCCGCCCTTGTACAGGCTTACAAAGGGGAAACAGATAGAATATGGGTATACTGAGGCAGACAAGGTAGAGATTCTTTCCACTATGGGTAAAGAAGGAGTTAATATTCAACGTTATAAGGGTCTGGGTGAAATGAATCCGGGTGAGCTTTGGGAAACAACCATGGATCCGGCTAATCGTGTTATGAAAAAGGTTACGGTTGATGATGCTAAGGAAGCAGATGAAATCTTTGATATTTTAATGGGTAATGAAGTTGCTCCCAGGAAGAAATTTATCCAAACTCATGCCAAGAAAGTTAAGAATTTAGATGTCTAACTTGACAGTAGCATATAATTAGAATAAGATAGGGTAAATTGCCCTTGGGGGCTTTTTAAAATACGATGAAAATATTAAATTTACCAGGAAAATTAATGATCTTTCTTAGGGAAGTCCGCATTGAATTAAAGCGGGTGACTTGGCCTACGCGTAAAGAAGCAACTAAGCATACTTTAATGGTTATTGGTTTTACTTTAGCTGTAGCAGCCTTTTTAGGCGGCCTAGACTTCCTATTTTCATTTTTACTTAATAAGTTTGTAATATAATATGCCTAAGCAAATAAAACAGGGGAGAAATTGGTACGTTCTCCATACATATTCCGGATATGAAGAAGCAGTGGCTCGAAACTTGAAGCAAAGAATTGAGTCAATGAATATGGAGGATAAGATTTTTAATGTTTTAGTCCCCACAGAAAAGAAAATTAAAATAAAGAAGAGTAAGCGAGTGGTTGAAGAGGAAAAAATCTATCCTGGTTATGTTTTAGTTGAAATGGTTGTTACAGATGATTCTTGGTACGTAGTTAGGAATACTCCTCGGGTAACTGGCTTTATTGGCGCTGGGACAGTACCAACCCCGATTGCCCCAGAAGAGATTAAATCTTTGCAAAAAAGAATGGGCGTCGAAGAGCCTGAGTATAAGATTGATTTAGTAGTTGGTGATCCAGTTAAGATCGTTGATGGACCCTTTAAAGATTTTGACGGTAAGGTTTCAGAAGTTGATGAGAAAAGGGGTAAGATTAAAGTATTAGTTTCTATGTTTGGTAGGGAAACTCCAGTAGAATTAGATTTTCTCCAGATTAAGAAATTGTAAAATATGGCTAAACAAGTTAAAACAATCATTAAATTGCAGATTAAGGCCGGACAAGCTAATCCGTCTCCGCCTGTTGGTCCAGCTTTAGGTCAGCATGGTTTGAATATTCAAGATTTCTGCACTAAGTTTAATGACAAGACCAAAGAAATGAGTGGAGATATTATTCCTGTGGAAATCACGGTTTACGAAGACCGAACTTTTAATTTTAAGTTAAAGACTCCGCCTGCCTCTGATTTATTAAAAAAGGCAGCCAGTATTGAAAAAGGTTCAGGTATTCCGCATAAGAAGAAAATGGGCAAGGTAACTAAAGATCAAATTAAACAAATCGCTGAAAAGAAAATGCCTGATCTTAATGCCTATAACATTAAACAGGCCGAAAAGATAATTGAAGGCACTGCTCGAAGTATGGGTGTTGAGGTTAAGTAATAGAGATTGTTTTTTGATAATATAAAGACCCGTCCGATTTAGATTATCGAGCGGGTCTTTATTTTTATGCTTTAATCTTTTAATTCAGTAGGCCCTTAAGATGAGCTCTACAGAATGCGGCGATTGTCGCTGTATCTGTAATTTGGTCGTCACTGATGAGAGCCGAGAGATAATTAGTGGAATATTGATGAATTTCAAACATGTTTTCATCCAGAGGATCTGTTCTAGGATTAGGGATTTTTTTCACGTTTTTAGCCAAATAAATTCTTCCTTTGGCTTTAACACTAACTCCAATTTCTTTAATGAAGCCCAAGTCGGTCCATTCGTCTGACTTCAGATGAATTTCTTCTTCTAATTCTCGCTTAGCGGCCTCAAGTGGGGTTTCGTTCAGATCGACTACGCCACCAGGAAATTCGATGGTGAATTTTCCGATTGGGTAGCGATGGCTTCCTACCGTCCAGATTTTTCCATCTGAATCAATAGGGATAATCATAACAAAGGGGCGTCTCATCTTAATCCATGTATAGAGGCGTTTTTCACCTCCGGGTGACAGTACTGTGTCCTCTATTACTTGGAAGAATGGAAAATCATGAATTTTCTTTGTTTCAACTTTCGTCCAAGGCTTTATCATTTTGGTCCTCCTTCTGGTTTGGGGTTAAAGAGCTTCAGATAATTAATGAAATACTAACCTCTATTTACAAATTTGTCAAAAAACTTTACTTTTATAACGTTTTGTTATAGAATAACTAAAATATCTAAAAATATGAGGAAGATTGCTAATCAAAAGAAGATTATTGACTATAAAGAATTAAGTAAAATAGTCGAAGCCTATAGAATTTTAGGGAAAAGAGTTGTCTGTACTATAGGTTCTTGGGATATGTTGCATATTGGTCATTTACGCTATTTAAATAGAGCTAAGAGTTTAGGTGACGTTTTAATAGTCGGAGTTGATAGCGATAGGGCAATTAGGATTTACAAAAATAGTTCAATAAGACCGATAATTCCAGAAAATGAAAGGATGGAAATGTTAGGCTATCAGGAGTTTATAGACTATGTTACTTTAGTGGATGATGTTGATGATAAAGGTAATTGGAAATTAGGACTTGTTAAGAAGGTTAATCCTGATATTTTTGTTGCGGTGGCAGACGAGAGCTATTCAGATCAACAAAAGAAAGATATAGCTAAGCTTTGCGGTAAATTACATATTTTACCCCGGCAGGCTAGAAAGACTTCAAACACTAATATAGTGGAGGAAGTTTTCAAGAAGAAGATAGAACATCTTTTAAATAAATGACGAAAAAGGTAGTCAATTTAAAATATGCTAAAACAAAAGACTATGGCAATGTTTTAAAGACTATAGATGGTATAAATAAGTGTCCCTTTTGTAAAGAAAATTTTAAATATCATAGGAAACCAGTAATTAGAAAAGAAAAAAGTTGGTTTTTAACAGAAAATACCTGGCCTTATAAGAATTCTCAATATCATTTCATAATTATTTCAGAAAAGCACAAAGAAGAATTTAATCAATTAACTCAAACCGATTTTAGGACTGTTTCTAAATTGGTAAACTGGGCCATCAAAAAATATAGAATTAAGGGTGGTGGATTAACAATGAGATTTGGCAATTCTAATTATACTGGGGCTACAGTTCATCATATTCATTTTCATCTAATTGTTCCAAAATTTAATAAGAAAAAGAAAGAGGTAGATCCAGTATATTTTCCCATTGGTTAAAATGAAAAATCTAGATAATAAAAATATTTTAGTCATTGCTGAGTTACCAGTTATTCACAAAGGATATCTAGAGGCTTTTTTAAAAATAAAGAAAGATAATCCCAAAACCCATTTCTATATGGGTTTTTTAGGTAATAGAATCATTAAAGAATTAACTAAGTTGGAATCTGATATTAGGAAAATTTCTTTTGAGGATTCTAAAAAAATATTAGACTGTTATTTACCAATTAAGAAATGTTTTTTGGTAACTAGAGATAGTTTTTCCAAGATTAATAAAAGTGTAAAATTTAACAAAATTATAGTTTTTCGAGGAGAAAAAAGTGAACAATTCGCTAAGAAAATATTAAAAGAGAATAAATATAAAAAGTTGACTAAGTTTTATGATATAAGGTTGAGGTGGGAGGATGATAAAGTGGCTGAATTCAGAAAAAATAAGAGTAAAATTTTAAAACCAGAATTGGAAATTCATAAAAAGTTTATCAAAAAAGCTTTTAGAGAGATAGAAAAATCTAAATGTTGGTGGCGTCAAGTAGGAGCAATTTTAGTTAAAAACAAAAAAGTTATTTTTACCGCTTTTAATGAAATGATGCCAACTGATGACGAGTGCTATAAGATTGGATGTATTAGAGATCATATCAAGCCTGGAGAAAAGTCAGAAGTGTGTAGTGTTTCTCATGCTGAGGCATCTATTGTAGCTAGAGCGGCTAACCAAGGCATTTCTTTGAAAAGAACTACTCTTTACGTAACTCATTTTCCTTGTCCGGCTTGCGCTAAGTTAATCGCCTTATCAGGTATAAAAACAGTTGTTTATACCCGGGGTTCATCTGTTTTTGATGGGGCCCGAGTGATGAAAGATAACGGTATTAAATTGATAAAAATTTAAATAATATGAGTAGAAAGAATTGGCCAATCTATTTTAAAGACAATTTAGTTTTAGGAAATCCCAAAAGCGAAATTGGTATAGTTACTCTTTGGACGCCAACTAAAAAAATTACCGATAAGATTGATAAGAATCTTTTTTGTGTTGCTGGTCAACTTTATTCCAAAGAAGGAATAAACTATATCATTCGAAATATCCTAGCTAATCCTTTAATTAGATATTTATTAATTTGTGGTAACGATCTTTCTGGAAGTGGTCAGGCTTTAATTGATTTCTTTAAAAAAGGTATTGATCAAGATCATAATATTGTAAATATTCCTTATGCTCCCATTGATAAGGAGATTCCTTTAAGAAGTGTGAATATTTTCAGAAAAGGGGTAAAAATCAATAATTCTATTGGTCTTAGTGATTGTCAGGAAATAACTAAGAAAATTAGGAGATATAGGTCGATTGGTCAAGCATTTGCTAAAGCTAGAGTTTTTGATTTAACCAAAACAGAAGAGGAAAACTATCTTCCAAGCGACCAATCAGTTTTTAAAATTACTAATCAGCATATTGGTCAGGTTTGGTTGGATATTTTAAAAATAATTTGGCGTTTTGGCAGAATTAGAGAGTCTTTTTATGGAAATCCAGTTAGAGAAGTTTTTAATATCGCTGCTGTAATTACCAAAGAAGATTCTTTTAAGCCTAAGATTTATCCATATTTTTCTATTACTAAGAAAGAAATTGAGAAATATTGCCAGGCTATCATGACTGATAAAAAGGGTAATGAAATATATACTTACGGAGAACGGTTATGGGGGTATAAGGGTATTAATCAAATAAAAGAAGTAATAATTCCTTTTTTAAAGCAGTATCCGACTGACCGGGCAGCTGTAGCGGTGACCTTTGATTTAGCTAATGATCATAAAGCGGAAAGGTCTCCTTGTATGTGTTTGGTTCAGGCTACCAATTTGGATAACAAACTTAATTTTACAGCATACTTTAGAAGTCATGATATATTTTCTGGCTGGATTCTTAATGCTTTTGGACTAAGGCGCGTTCAGGATTATGTTGCCAAGAAGTTAAAGTTAGAAATGGGTACTTTGACGATTTTTTCTAACTGTGCCCATGTTTATGATAATCAATGGAAATCAATTAAAGCTATCGTTAAGAAGTATAAAGATATGCCAAATTGTGCCTTGGATCCTCGAGGCTATTTTATAATCAATATTAAAAATAAGGAAATAATAGCTAAATTATACTCTCCAGAGGGTTTGTTTTTAGAGGAATTTCGTCAAGATGGAACTAGAAGTAAATCAGCAATGGTTTTGTATCAAAAGTTAGTTAATTCTAATGCAGTATCTCTTGTTGCTCATGCTTTTGATCTAGGAGCAGAGTTGCAAAAAGCTGAGACGGCTATTAAGTTAAATATTCCTTATCAACAAGATAAGCCTTTGAAATTTTCCAAAACTGATATAAGATAAATATATGAATAAGGATAAAAATTGGAAGCTATTAGAGAAAAATGATAAGCAGATATTTAAGGCGATTGTCGGTGAAGAAAAGCGCCAGGCCAAAGGAATTGAATTAATTCCTTCTGAAAACTATACCTATCCAGAAGTTTTAGCAGCTAATGGCTCTATTTTAACCAATAAGTATTCTGAAGGCTATCCTAAGAAAAGATATTACGGGGGCCAGGAATACACAGATATTGTCGAACAATTGGCTATTGATCGAGCTAAAAAGGTTTTTAAATGTGAGCATGCTAATGTTCAGCCTTTGTCCGGTTCTCCTATGAACCAGGCAGTTTATTTAGCTTTTCTTAAACCGGGTGATACTGTTTTAGGCATGGATTTGTCGCATGGAGGCCACCTTACTCATGGAGCGCCTGTTTCCCATATGGGCAAGATTTTTAATTTTATCAGGTACAAGACAGATCCGGAAAATAAAGGTAAGATTGATTTTAAAGAATTGATGCGATTGACTAAAAAGCATAAGCCTAAGATTGTTCTTTGCGGATATACTTCTTATCCAAGAGAAAATAATTATGCTGATTTCAAGAAAGTAGCTCGAGCAGTAGGAGCTATAACTATGGCTGATGTGGCCCATATCGGCGGATTAATTGCCGGTGGGGTTTTAAAAAATCCTTTTGATTATGGATTTGATATTGTTACCACTACAGTCCATAAAAGCTTAAGAGGACCTAGGGCTGGTTTAATTCTTTGCAAGAAAGAGTATGCTGATCAAATTGATAAGTCAGTTTTTCCAGGTTTACAGGGTGGACCACATATGCAAACTATTGCCGCTATTGCCATAACCCTTAAAAAAGCCATGGAGCCAGAATTTAAAAGATATGCCAAGCAGATATTAAAGAATGCAAAAGTGTTATCAGAAACATTAATGGATAGCGAAGCTAAAGTTAAATTAATAACCAATGGCACAGATAATCATATGATGGTTATGGATACAGTTAAGAGTTTTAATATCAATGGTAAGATAGCCGAAGAAACATTAGATAAAATCTCTATTACAGTTAACAAACAAATAATCCCTGATGATATTAATCCACCCTTAAAGCCAAGTGGCATTCGTTTGGGTACGCCGGCAGCCACTACTAGAGGTATGAAAGAAAAGGAGATTAAGAAGATTGGTTTATGGATGATTGATGCTTTGAATAATTATCAGGATGATAAATATTTGAAGAAATTAAAAAAAGACGTAGAAACTATGTGTTTAAAATTTAAAGTTCCAGGAGTAGTATAATGAACATTATTGATGGTAAAAAAATAGCAGATAAGATTATTAGTGATTTAGAAAGAGAAGTGAAAGACAGAAGTATTAAACCGTGTTTGGGTGTAGTTTTGGTGGGTAATGACACAGCTTCTCATATATATATTAAGAAAAAAGAGCAGGCCGCTGAAAAAATCGGCATTAAAGTCAAAAAACATGTTTTATCTGAAGATGTTTCAGAAAAAGAAGTATTAGAAATTGTTAATAATTTGAATTCAGATAATGAAGTTAACGGCATTTTAGTTCAGATGCCTCTGCCTAGTTATATTTTTCCTGACAAAGTCACAGGAGCAATTAGTCTAGAAAAGGACGTCGATGGCTTTTTACCGAAGAGCGGGTTTAGTCCACCTTTTGTTTTGGCTATTGAGCGAGCCCTTGAAGAAACAGGCGATTTAAAAGACAAGAAAGTAATTGCCCTAGTTAATTCAGACGCCTTTGGTAAAGTCTTAGAATCAAGACTTAATATTAAGTATCGGGTCTGGGTTGTTAATTCTTTAGATGATTTAACTGAATTTGATGTAATAATCACTGCTTTGGGTCAACCACATATTATTAAAGATTCAATGATTAAACAAAATGTTGTTTTAATAGATGGTGGAATAAGTAGGAAAGATGGTAAAATATTAGGCGACGTTGATCAAAAAAGTGTTAAAAATAAGGCTAACTGGCTTTCACCGGTACCAGGAGGTTTAGGCCCCATGACCGTAGCCTTCTTATTAAAAAACGTAGTCTTAGGTGTGAAATAATATGAAGTATAAAGTGGTTATTGGAATAGAAATTCATAGCGAGTTAAAAACGCAGAGCAAGATGTTCTGTGATTGTTTGAATGATCCGGAAGTCGAAGAAGCTAATCTTAATGTCTGTCCCATTTGTATGGGTCATCCAGGAAGTCTGCCTGTAATTAATCAGAAGGCAGTTGAATTTGTAATTAAAACAGGTCTAGCTTTGAATGGAAGTATTCCTGATGCAGCTAAGTTTGACCGCAAGAATTACTTTTATCCTGATTTACCTAAGGGGTATCAAATTTCTCAGTATGATTTACCTTTGGTTAATAAGGGACATCTGGAAATTAATGGTAAGAAAATCAATATTACCCGTATTCATTTAGAAGAAGATACGGGCAAGTTAGTCCATCCGCCAAAAGTTCAGTATTCTTTAGTTGATTTTAATCGAGCGGGCGTACCTTTGATGGAATTGGTTACTGAACCAGATATTACCAATGGACAACAAGCCAGGAAATTCTGTGAAGAGTTACAGCTGATTCTTCGCTATTTAGACGTTTCTGAAGCCAATATGGAAAAAGGTCAGATGCGCTGCGAAGTGAATATTTCTCTTAAGTCAGATAAGGGAAAGATGGGTACTAAAGTAGAAATTAAAAATCTTAATTCTTTTAGGGTTGTTGAGCGTTCTATTGATTATGAAATTAAAAGACAGGCTCAATTACTAGATTCGGGCGAAAAAGTCATTCAGGAGACCAGGGGATGGGACGAGAATAAGCAGAGGACTTTTTCTCAGAGGGTCAAAGAAGAATCCAAAGATTATCGGTACTTTCCAGAGCCTGATTTACCTCCTTTGAGTAAATTAACTGGGCTTAGCTCTAAATTGTCTGGCAAAGTGCCAGAATTACCCCAGCCCAAGAGAGTCAGGTTTGAACAGGAGTATAAGGTACCGATGGATGATATTAATACTTTGGTTAATAACAAGGGACTAGCTGATTATTTCGAACAAGTTATTTCCGAGTTAAATACATGGTTAAAAATCAAATCAATCAGTGATAAA
Source organism: uncultured Candidatus Saccharibacteria bacterium (assembly GCA_964548405.1). Lineage (GTDB taxonomy): Bacteria > Patescibacteriota > Minisyncoccia > Portnoybacterales > UBA2143 > JAHJOV01. The sequence goes on from CAZJPW010000001.1 coordinate 61,228, forward strand.
CAACCTTTAATTAAATTAACGGCCAATTATCTTTTGACCGAATTACAGAAATTATTGTCATCTAATAAGATAAAAGTAAAAGATTGTAAAATTAGTCCGGAGAACTTTGCCGAATTTATTACTTTAATTCAACAAAAGGAGATTTCTAGTTCAGCTGCTCAGACTGTGCTTAAGGAAATGTTTGCCACAGGCGCTGATCCGTCTAATATTATTGAAGAAAAAAGCCTTAAACAGGTAAGCGATCAAGGAGAATTGGATAAAATAGTTAAACAAGTGATCAGAGAAAACTCAAAACCGGTTGAAGATCTTAAATCGGGTAAAGAAAATGCCCTCCAGTTTTTGGTAGGCAAGGTCATGACCGCTAGTAAAGGTCAGGCCAATCCAGAAGTTGTCAGAGATATCTTAAATAAGGAAATCTTGGATTAGTTTTTCTGCTTTGTTATAATCTTTAATCCATTTAATGTTTTTGTCTCTTTTAAACCAAGACATTTGGCGTTTAAAATACTGTCTAGTATGGATTTTGATTAATTTTTTGGCCTCTTCCAAAGATATCTTATTATCTAAATAAGAAATTATTTCTTGGTAGCCAATACCACTCATGGAATACGGCTTTAGGCCGTATTTTTTAATTAAGTTTTTAACTTCTTTAAGTAGTCTTGCCTTAATCATTTGTTCAGCCCGAGAATTAATTCTTTGTTTCAGAACTTCATCATCAGGTTTTAATCCTATTTGTAGAATATTAAATAATTGTGGCCCTTTTGTTTTTTGTTTTGAGAATTTTTTGCCAGTAGTCAAATAGACTTCCAAAGCTCTAATCATTCTTCTCTTATTATTAAGATTAATCACTTTTAAGGCATCCGGATCTATTTTTTTAAGCTGATTATACAGTTCTTGGTTAGTTTTGTTTTCTAATTCGTTTCTTAATTTTTTATCTGGCTTAACTTCAGGAATTTGCAGGTTATCAACTATTGATTGAATGTAAAGCATAGTACCGCCAACTAAAAAGGGAAGCTTATTTCTTTTCTGAATGTTTTTAATGGCTTTAGTCGCTTTTTGCTTGAATTGGGCCAAGGTGAATTCCTGGTCAGGGTTAATTACATTTAATAAGTAATGAGGAATGCCTTGCATTTCTTGTTTAGTTACTTTAGCGGTGCCAATGTTCATTTCTTTATAAATTTGCCTTGAATCAGCTGAAACTATCTCACCTCCAAACTTTTTAGCCAATTTAATAGCTAAATCAGACTTGCCTGAAGCAGTTGGGCCAAGAATGACTATTAATTTGTTATGTGGATAACTTTTCATTGCTTTATTTTTCATAATTGGTAATATATAAATAAGTACCATAGTTCTCTTCATCGTTTTTATCCGACCGTTTCTGTTAACCGATTTAGCGATAAGGAGGTACACCATGAATTGTTTCCGGGTAGACTTTTTTTGCGGCAGGGTAATCCAAACGGGTCAAAGCGTCGACGGCATCGATATGGTAGCCGGGCATAAGGGAATCCGAGGCGGATTAAAAAAGCAGGTGGCGGAAAACGATTTCGGTAACGGCGTGGCTTTTCATCGTGACTAAAGGGACAGCTACCTTTTGTGGTGATTAAGTTATAGCCGGTTCAATTTTGCGACACAAATCGCACCAAAGGCATCTCCAACGGGGGTGCCTTCTCATTTATATATATTGTTTTGGGAATAACTTTAAAAGAATTTTTTTTCTTCTCTTTTTTTCATCTAAAGGCACGTTGTCTTTGAGTTTGGCAGCTGTTGTGCCGGGTCGAGGCGAATATGATGAGATATAGGCTTGGTTGAATTTGATTTCTTTAACCAGTTTAATTGTGTTTTGGAACTGTTTGGCTGTTTCTCCTGGGAAGCCGATAATAATGTCTGTTGATAGTTCTAGATCAGGAATTTTTTTCCTGATTTTTTTAATTAATTTCTTGTAATAGCCTATTGTATAGTGGCGGTTCATCTTTTTAAGAATCTGGTTGTCGCCTGATTGAAAAGGCAGATGTATTTTTTTTGATATTTTTTCTCCGTTGGCAATTACTTCAATTAATTCGTCTGACATATCTTTAGGATGGGAAGTCAGAAAATTTATTTTAAACTTTCCTTTAAGATCATTAATCGTTTTTAAAAGTTTAGGGAAATCATAGTTTTTTGATTTGTATGAATTAACATTTTGACCCAGCAAGGTAATTTCTTTGTAATTGTTTTTAATTAATCTTTTGATTTCTTTGATAATTTCTGTGGCGGAGAGAGATTTTTCTCTACCTCTAGTGTAAGGAACGGCGCAATATGAGCAAAAATTATCACAACCTGTCATTATTGGAACAAAGGCGTGTTTTAAGGACTGGCATTTTGATTTTATCTTAAAGTCGGCAATAGGCCAGATCTGGTTGACTTGATTTTTAAATTGCTGCTTATCTTTTTCTAAGATACAGCCAGTTAAAGTAATTTTTGTCCTAGGCTGACTTTTTTTAATCTCTTTTATCTTGCTTTTAACTCGGTCAATGGCTGATTGTCGCACGGAACAGATATTAATCACTATTAAATTTGCCTGTTTAATGCTTTTAGCAATTTTTTGGCCCTTGGTCTCTAATTTAGCTGCGATTCTTTCAGAATCAGACTTGTTCATTTGGCAGCCATAGGTGATAATGTGGTATTTAGTCATTTGTTTTGTATCTTATCTAAAAATATTGTATAATACAAGGTATGGAAAAAGTTTTTCTATCAGTTATTATTCCAGGATATAATGAAAGCAAGCGTATCACTAATACGCTTTTGGATATTGATCATTATTTAAGTAAGCAAGAATATACCTATGAAATCGTGGTGGTTAACGATGGTTCTAAGGATAATACAGTCCAAGTTGTTGAAAAAGTTGGAAATTTAGTAAAGAATCTTAGAATAATTGATAATCAAGTTAACCATGGCAAAGGTTGGGTAGTCCGACAAGGTATGCTTGAATCTTTGGGCCAGATTAGGCTTTTTATGGATGCTGATAACGCTACGACCATTAATCATTTTGAAAAGATGATTCCTTTGTTTGAGCAGGGCCATTCAGTGGTTATTGGTTCGCGTGATAGTAAAGATGCGGCTGGAGCCAGACAGGCTGTGTCTCAGGTTTGGTATAAGAGAATAGTGGGAAATATGGGGAATCTTTTAATTCAGTTATTGGCTGTACCTGGTATTTGGGATACTCAATGCGGTTTTAAAGCGTTTAAGGCCAAGGTAGCTCAGGATATTTTTAGCCGCTGTCAGATTGACCGTTGGGGGTTTGATATTGAAGTATTGGCCGTAGCTAAAAAGCTTGATTACAAGATAGGGATTATTCCGGTTAATTGGATAAACGATCCTGATAGCAGAGTTAACTGGAAAGGCTATTTGAACACTTTTAGAGAATTGTTTAAAGTAAGATGGAATTTAATTATTGGAAAATATGATAAAAAATAGAAAAGGGATTCTAAGGAATCCTCCCTCAGAGTTAAGAATGGACTTAGTTTCCAGCGATTGGGTAGTTATTGCTACTGGTCGGGCTCGCCGGCCCGAAACCTTTGCTAAGCATCAACGGATCAAGGATTCTGTTTCGTCGGACAAGTGTTTTTTTTGTCAGCCTAAGATTCTGGAAAGGTCAGTTGATAAAGTTAACGGCCAAGACGGTTCTTGGTTTGTCGTATCTTATCCCAATGATTATCCAGCTTTTGCTCCGGGTCAGGATCTTAACAGGCGCAAAGAGGGGCCTAATCGGGTGATGGACGGAGTGGGTCATCATGAAGTTATTATTACAGCCGATCATCAAAAGCAAATAGCTCTATTTAATACGGCTCAAGTGAAAATGATAATTGATCTTTATCAAAAGAGATATTTGGAATTAATGAAAAAGAAATTCATTAAGTATATTTCAATTTTTCACAATCATGGCAAGGAAGCAGGTGCCTCTATATCTCATCCTCATTCTCAATTATTGGCTATTCCAGTAATTGATCCAGATTTAAGAGCCAGCATTGATGGAGCAGAGAACTTTTACAGAAGCCAGGGTAAATGTGTCTATTGCACCATGATTGAGTGGGAGCTTAAGGATAAGAGGCGTATTGTTTACGAAAATGACAAATTTTTGGTAGTTTGTCCCTTTGCTGCCCAAGTTTCTTTTGAAGTTAGGGTTTATCCTAAAGATCACCAATCCCATTTTGAAAGTATGACTGAATCAGAAAAAGAATTGTTTGCCGATGCCATGCAGATTGCTTTGAATAGGATTTACAAGGGTCTTAAGGATCCGGCTTATAATTTCTATTTCCACACCGCCCCTTGCGATGGAGGAAACTATGATCAATATCATTGGCATTTGAATATTCTGCCTAAAACCAATGTTTGGGCAGGTTTTGAATTGGGAGCAGGTATAGAAATTAGCACTATTGAGCCGGAAAAGGCGGCTGAATTTCTAAATAAAACAAAATGATTGAAAGTATTTTTGTCTGGTTAGCCTCTGGGGTGACCGGTATAATTGGCAAGATAGGATATTTTGGAGTAATGGGCTTAATGGCTATTGAAAGTTCCTTTATTCCTTTTCCTTCAGAGATTATTGTTCCGCCCGCTGCTTATCTTGCTTCCCAGGGTCAGTTCAATATTTATCTTGTAATTATTGCGGGGATAGTTGGGAGTCTGATAGGCGCTTTGATAAACTATTATTTAGCTTTAACTTTGGGCCGTAAAGTAATCTATTCTTTTATCAATAATGCCAAACTTGATAAAGCAGAAAAATATTTCCTTAAATACGGCAATGTTTCCACTCTTATCGGTCGTCTGATCCCTTGGGTTAGACAGTTGATTTCCATTCCAGCAGGTTTTTCTAAGATGAATTTGGCCAGCTTTACTCTCTATACTTCCCTAGGTTCCGGTATTTGGGTAATTATCTTGGCTGTTCTGGGATATAGTTTTGGATCTAATCAAGAAATGTTTGAGAAATATTATTCTGAAATTTCCTTGTTTTTCGTAGTTTTAGCCCTAGGCTTTATAACTCTAATTATCATTAAGAATAAAATAAAAAAATAATATGGATAAATTAATTGTTGGCAATTGGAAATGTAATCCGGTTACCTTGAATGAAGCTAAGAGTCTTTTTAGTATGATTCATGGTCGGATTAAAAAGAGTGAACATATAGAGGTAGTTATTTGTCCGCCTTTTGTCTATCTTACTTCTTTAATGAATATATCTCAAGATAAAGTGGTCTTTGGAGCTCAAGATTGTTTTTGGGAGCAAAATGGGGCTTTTACGGGTGAAATATCTCCTTTAGAACTTAAAAATCTGGGTTGTCAATATGTGATTGTCGGTCATTCAGAAAGAAGAAAATATCTTAAAGAAACTGATCAGATGATTAATAAGGAAATTAAGGCTGTTTTGAAATCAAGGTTGAAGCCGATTCTTTGTCTGGGTGAGGAGACCAGAGATACTTTTAATTCTGATGGTAAACCCCTTAATGAAATGAGTCTGGTGGTGGCCGAGCAGTTGGAAAAGGATTTAATTGATGTTCCGGCTGCCCGGATAAGAGAAATATCAATTGCTTATGAACCTATCTGGGCCATTGGTACAGGCAATGCTTGTTCCTCTGATGATGCCATGAAAGCAAGTTTGTTTATTCGTAAAACTTTGGCTAAGATGTATAACCGCAGCATTGCGGAAAAGGCTAGGATTATCTATGGAGGCAGCGTTAATAGTAAAAATGTTAATCAATACGTTAAAGAAGCTAGAATGGATGGAGTTTTAGTAGGTGGAGCTTCTTTAAATGCCAGTGAATTTGTTAAAATTATAGAACAAGTCAAATCATGAAGTTTCTTAGGGATTTTAATTTCAAAGATAAGAAAGTTTTAATAAGGGTTGATTTTAATGTTCCGGTAGGTAAGGATAGGAAGGTTGATAGTAAGGAAGATTGGCGTATTGAAGCCACTCTGCCTAGTATTAATTATTTATTAGATCAAGGGGCTAAATTGATTCTTTTAGCTCATTTGGGTAGGCCGGACGGAGAAGTAATTCAAGATTTGCGTATGGATCCGGTTGCTAAACGATTAGAAGAGCTTTTAAATAAAAAGGTTGTTAAATTAGATGACTGTTGTGGTCAAGAGGTTGATGAGAGAATTGCCAAAATTAAACCAGGCGATGTTATTCTTTTGGAAAATCTCCGCTTCCATTCAGAAGAAAAGGCCAATGACGATGATTTTGCTAAGAAACTGGCTAGTTATGGAGAAATTTATGTTAATGATGCTTTTGGCGTAGATCATCGGGCCCATGCTTCTTTGGTGGGGATTCCTAAATATATCCCTCATTGTGCTGGATTACTTTTGGAAAAAGAGGTTAAAATACTTTCTAAGGTTTTGAGTAAGCCAAAACGTCCCTTGGCCGTAATCATCGGTGGAGTAAAGATTTCTACGAAAATTAAGTTCATAAAGAAGTTTTTAGCTAAGGCTGATAATTTACTTTTGGGTGGAGCTCTGGCTAATACTGTGATTGCCGCTAAAGGATTTGCTATTGGTCGATCAATCAGCGAACAAGAAATGATAGACGAAGTCAAGAAAATGGAACTGACAGATATTAAGCTTCATCTACCAGTTGATACAATTGCTTCAACTGAGCCCTCGGGTAGGGTGGCTTCCAGGATTGCACCTGTTGGCAATACTAAGGAGCGAGAAATGATCTTGGATATCGGACCAGATACAATTGATCTTTTTAAAGAAATCATTCTTCAGGCTGAAACAATTATTTGGAATGGTCCAATGGGTTTGATTGAAGTGGATGAGTTTGTTCAAGGAAGTAAGCAAATAGCTAAAGTTATTGCTCAAAGTAAAGGTTTTTCCGTGGTAGGCGGAGGAGATAGCATTGCTCTATTGGAAGAAATGGGTTTATTGGGTAAAATAGACCATATTTCTACTGGTGGAGGCGCCATGTTAAAATTCTTAGCTGGTGAAAAATTGCCAGCCATAAAGGCCTTGGAAGAGTAATATGATATATGAGGTGGCAAGTTAAACCAAAAGCGCCCAGCGCTTTTTTTGAACAATTTCCTGAATTTTCTTCTTTGATTGTCCAGTTGCTATACAATCGGGGTATTAAAACTCAACAACAAATTGATGAGTTTTTTAATCCTGATTTTCAATCAGATTTACATGATCCTTTTCTTTTAAAAGGAATGAGAAAGGCAGTTAAGAGAATTAAACAGGCCATAAAGAATAAGGAGAAGATAACAATTTATGGAGATTTTGACGCAGACGGAGTCTGTTCTGCGGCAATTATGTACTTTATCTTTAAGGAATTAGGTCATAAAAAAATCAGTGTATATATTCCAGATAGAGAAAAAGAAAACCACGGTTTGAATCAAAAGTCAGTTAAAGAATTAGCCCAGGGCGGGACAAAATTAATCATTACTGTTGATTGCGCTAGTACTGATTTAAAAGAAGTAGATTTAGCTAATTCTTTAAATCTGGATGTTATCATTACTGACCATCATGAAGTAGGCAAGAAGTTACCCAAAGCGGTTGCTCTTGTTAATTTTTGGCAAAAAGGCGATAAGTATCCGTTCAAGAAATTATCTGGGGCTGGCGTAGCCTATAAGGTGGCTTGTGCCCTTCTGCCTGATGGGGATCCTTTTAAGAAATGGTTGCTTGATCTAGTAGCTCTGGCTACAGTGGCCGATGTTATGCCGATTACAGGCGAAAATAGGACTTTGGTTAAATATGGTTTAGGTGTTTTGGCTCAAACTAAATGGCTTGGTCTTCAAGAATTAATGAAGATAGCTCAGGTCACTCCTGAGATAACGCAAAACTCTTTAAATGGGGAAGCTCCTCTAACTAATCTTGATACATATACTTTAGGATTTGTATTGGGGCCCCGTTTGAATGCAGCCAGTCGGATGGATCATGCTAATAGAGCTTTTCATCTTTTAGTTAGTCAAAATAAAGAAGAAGCAGAGGAATTAGCTAAAGGAATTAATCAGAAAAATTCCTTGAGACAGAATTTGACTGAAAAGATTGTTAAGGAAATAGAAAAGCGCCTTGAGGAAAAGATTTCCAGACAAGAAGATTCAAAAGTTATTTTCGAGGGTAGTCCTGATTGGCCAGTCGGTTTGGTTGGGCTGATAGCCGGTAAAATGACTGATAGATATCGCCGTCCAGCAGTTGTCTATTATCAAAAGGATGATTTAATCTATGCTTCTTGCCGAAGTGTCCCTCAGTTTGATTTAGTTAAAGCGCTTAATAAGTGTTCTGATTTATTTAGTGATTATGGGGGGCATAAGGGATCGGCTGGCTTCAGGACAAATGTATCTAATTTGGATGAAATTAAGAAAATGTTTAATAACTTGGTTGAAAAAGAATTGAAAGATCAAGATTTATCTCCTGTTTTAGAAGCTGATGCAGAATTATTTCTAGAAGATATCAGTTGGCAGAATTACGATCATATTCAAATGTTTTCTCCTTTTGGCCGAACTAATGACAAGCCTAAATTTTTGGCTAGGAAACTTGAAATCTGCGATTTAAGGGCTGTCGGTAACGGGCATAAACATCTAAAAATGGAATTAATGATGTTTTGTCAAAAAGAGAATAAGTCTAAGAAATTTAATGCGATAGCTTTTGGTTTTGGCCAAAAAGAAGAAATATTAAAGAAAGGCCAGCTAATAGACGTGATTTTCGAAATGATTGTTAATCAATGGAATGGTCATCGGGGATTGGAAATGAAAATAGTTGATTTAAAACTAGCTCAATAGTAAACTTAAACATATGAAGATAACTATACATACTGATGGAGGGGCGCGGGAAAATCCGGGACCAGCTGCCATTGGCGTGGTTATTAAACAGCAGGGTCAGGTTCTTAAGAAATATGGGGAAACTATTGGCCAAGCAACCAACAATCAGGCTGAATATCAAGCAGTTATTTTTGCCTTGAAAAAAGTTAAAGCTCTTTTCGGTAAGAAAAAGGTTAAAGATATAGAAATAGAGGTTTGCATAGACAGTGAATTGATTGTTAAGCAGCTTAACCATCAATACAAGATTAAAGAAAAAGATCTGCAACCTTTGTTTTTAAAGATTTGGAACTTAATGATTGATTTTAATCAAATTAGTTTTAAACACGTATCCAGAGAAGAAAATAGGGAGGCAGATAATCTTGTTAACGAGGCTTTAGATAATCAAGGCAGAGAGCAAGTTTTGTTGTAGCTTGACAGCATCATTTTTTAGGTATATAATTATAGTAGCTTAAGTAAGTTAGATAGTTGCCCTGATTTAATCAGGGAGGAAAGTCCGGGCACCGTAAATGACAGTGGGTAACGCCCACCGTTCGTGAGAATAGGGAAAGTGCCACAGAGACAATGTTTCTTCTTTTTAGGGGTAATCTCCTAAAAAGGGGTAAAAGTGAAAAGTGAGGAAGTAAGACGCCTCTCTCCGCAGGGAAACCTGTTGGGGTGGTAAACCCTGTCTGGTGCAAGAGCAAACTCTGTTTATTAAATAGAGAAAAAGTGGCTCGCTTGAGGTTAATAGCAATATTAATCCTAGATAGATGACTATCATATACAGAACCCGGCTTATTACTTACTTGAGCTTATAAAGAATGCGTCTTTGAAGACGTGTTTTTTTATTGATTTTTAGCTGTTAATTGGCTAATATAGAAGAAATGAAAAAAGCGGAATTGTTTTTCACTTCAATTTTGGTTCCCCTTGATTTTTTAATGATTATGGGAGCCGGTATATTGTCTTATTATTTACGAACAAACTCTTGGGTGGTTCAATACCGACCGGTGCTTTTTGATTTAAATTTGCCTTTTAGTAGATATCTTATCTTGATTGTTTTTGTATCTTTGTTTTTGTTAATTATCTTTGCTCTAATGGGTCTTTATAAAATAAGGAGTGTTCGTTCTTTTCTTGATGATTTTCCTAAAATATTAATAGGTGTTTCGGCGGGCGTGATGTCTATAGTTATGTTTGTCTTTTTGCGCCAAGAGTTGTTTAATTCCCGTTTTTTAGTTATCGCTGGCTGGTTTTTGGCCATTTTCCTGGTGGCTTTGGGAAGGTTTCTGCATATTCGTTTTCAATATCTTTTAATGGGTAGGTATAATCTTGGTTCTAATAAAGTTTTAATTATTGGTAAAGATGGTATTAGCCAGCAATTAATCAGGAATATTAAGGAAAGTCCAAGCTTAGGATATGTTTTTGTCGGTAATTTAACAGAGCTAGACATTAAAATGATTAGTAAAAGAGTGTTTGACTCTAAGATTGACGAGATAATTTTAGCTGATCCTAATTGGCCTAAGGATAAATTTCAAGAACTAACAAGCTTTTGCGATCAAAAGCATATTGTTTTTAAATTTGTGCCTAACTTGTATCAGTCATTGACTACTAATAGTACGGTTGGAATGTTGGGTACAGTGCCTTTGGTTGAAATTAAAAGAGTTGCTCTTGATGGTTGGTGGAGGATTATTAAACGCTTGTTTGATCTGTTTTTTTCAATTTCGTTCGTGATCGTTTTTTCTTGGCTTTATCTGTTGATATATATTTTAGTAAAGATTGATTCGCCTGGGCCAGCAATTTACAAAGATTACCGCTATGGGTACAAAAAGAAGAAATTCATCTTTTATAAATTTCGATATATGAAGGTTGATTTGTGTGATGGGGAGTTTGGTACCAAAGAGGGTAATAAAATGCTTAAAGAATTAGAAAAAGACCGGGATAATAATCTTAGGAAAGATGGACCCTTGCACAAAATAAAGGATGATCCAAGAGTGACTAAACTAGGAGGGTTTTTAAAGAAATATTCTTTTGATGAGCTGCCTCAGTTTTTTAATGTTATCAAAGGCGATATGAGCATAGTGGGTTATAGGCCTCATATGACATATGAGGTTAAAAAATATACCAGAGAGCAGCAGAAGATGTTTGTGGCCAAGCCGGGTGTTACCGGACTAGCCCAGATTTCCGGCCGGAGCGATTTAAATTTTGATCAAGAAGTCAAACTTGATCTTTTTTATATTGAAAACTGGTCAATATTACTTGATTTGATTATTGTTATTAAAACTCCCTTTATAATCCTATTTAGGAAATTCACAATGTAAGATTTTGTATGAAAGTTGCTTTAGTGCATGATTACCTTAACCAGTATGGAGGGGCCGAGAGGGTCTTAGAGATATTTGCCCAAATTTTTCCAAAAGCACCCATCTTTACCTTGCTCTATGACGAAAAAAAAACTGGTTATGCTTTTAAAGGAAGAGAAATACACACTTCTTTTATGCAGAAAGTTCCTTTAGTTAAGTCACATCATCGTCCTTTTTTAATGCTGATGCCTTTGGCTGTTGAACAGTTTGATTTATCAGAATATGATTTAGTGCTTTCTGACTCTCATGCCTATGCCAAGGGAGTGATTACTCCGGCTAAGACCCTTCATATCTGTTATTGTCATACGCCTATTCGTTATGCTTGGGATGATTCCCATAAATATATCGAAGAATTCGGCTATTCCAGTCCGATCAAGAAAATTATTCCTTTTTTCATGAACTATATCCGGGTTTGGGACGAACAGGCTTCCCAAAGAGTTGATAAGTTCATTGCCAATTCTAATTTCGTGGCCAGGCGGATAGAAAAATATTATCAGCGAGAATCAGAGGTAATTCATCCACCAGTCAAAACTAGTCTTTTTCATCTTGTGTCCAAGCCAGACAAGTATTTTTTGATGGTTGGCCGATTCTTGCCTTACAAGCGGTTTGACTTGGCTATTAAAGCTTTTAATAGATTGGGTTGGCCTTTAAAAATCATTGGTGACGGTCCAGAAAGGAAAAAGCTTCAGACTAAAGCTAAGTCTAATATTAAGTTTGTTGGCTTAGTTTCGGATGATAAGCTGAAAGACTATTATGCACATTGCCAAGCCTTTATCTTTCCTCAAGAAGAGGATTTTGGAATTGCGGCTGTGGAGGCTATGGCTTCAGGCCGGCCCGTAATTGCTTATCAGAGCGGGGGCGCTTTGGAAATCGTTGAGCCAGGCATAACTGGGATGTTTTTCAAGGATCAGACTGCAGACGATTTAATAAAAACCTTGAAAAAGTTTGATTCTGATAGTTTTAATCCCGAGATAATTAGAGATAGAGCCATGGAATTCGATCAAGAAAGATTTAAAGAAAAGATTAAAAATTTTATCGATGAACATTGGAATAGACATCAGAGTTTTGGCTCGGGGAACAAGAACCGGGGTAGAAGAGTATACTATTAATCTTTTATCTCATCTTTTGCCTCTAGAGTTAGAAAATAGTTATCGCCTTTTTTACAATGCTTTTAATAAGGTTAATTTAGGCTACAACTGGCTTGATTTTAATAACGTTCAATTAAAAGACTTTAGGATTCCTAATCGTCTTTTTTTTGGTTTGGCTCGATATTTTAATCAACCTAAGATAGATAAGTTGCTTAGTAATTCTCGGTCAAGCCTCGATGTATATTTTAATCCTCACTTTTTCGTAGCGCCTTTGACTAATAAATGTAAAAAAGTAATCACTTTTCATGATTTATCTTTTGAACATTATCCAGAATTCTTTTCCTGGCGTAAAAGAGGCTGGCAACGAATATTAATGAACACTAAACAAGAAGCTAGTAAAGCAGACCAGATTATTGCTGTTTCTGAGTCAACTAAAAACGATTTGATTAATCTTTATGGAATTGATCATAAAAAAATCAAGGTAATTTATTCGGGAGTGGGCAAGCAATTTCAGCCTTTAAAAGTTAAAAAAAGATATCATTTGCCAGAAAAGTTTATCTTGTATTTTGGAACTATTGAACCAAGGAAAAATCTGATTGGTTTAATTAAAGCCTTTGAATTATTAAAAGATAAGGATTGTAAATTGGTTATGGCTGGAGCCAACGGTTGGCTTTATCAAGATATTTTAAAAACAGCCCAGCAATCAAAAAGAAGCCAGGATATATTCTTTACTGGTTTTGTCCGGGAGGAGGACAAACCGTATTTATATAATTTAGCTCAGGTTTTTGTTTATCCTAGTTTTTTTGAAGGTTTTGGCTTTCCGCCTTTAGAAGCTATGGCTTGCGGTATTCCTGTTATTACTTCAATTAATTCTTCAATTTCAGAAGTAGTTGGGGAGGCCGGTATAATGATTAATCCCAAAAACATTGATGAGTTGGCTTGGGCCATGGAAACAGTTTTAATAGATAGTAATTTGAGAGAGCGATTAATTAAAAAGGGCCTAAAACAAGCTCAATCCTTTTCCTGGCAAGAATGTGCCAGAAAGACATTAGAAATTTTAAAGGAATAATATGGATAAGGATAAGAAAATTAAGATAGGCATAGATGCTAGATTTTATGGACCCAGGCAAAAGGGCTTAGGCCGCTATGTTCAGAAATTAGTTGAGAATTTGGAAAAGATAGATTCTAATAACCATTATGCTATTTTTTTGCGTAAGGAAAATTGGCCTGAATACCAGCCCCAGAATCCTAATTTTAAGAAAGTTTTGGTTGATTATCCTTGGTATAGTTTGACTGAACAAATACTAATGCCTTTTAAAATTAGGCGGCAGAAAGTTGATTTGATGCATTTTCCTCATTTTAACGTACCTGTTTTTTATCGTTCTCCTTTTATTATCACTATCCATGATTTGATTTTAAAGAGATTTTCTACTAAAAGAGCTTCTACTTTGGGCCCAATCAGATACTGGTTTAAAAACTTAGCTTATCAAATAGTTATTTCTTCAGCTGTTAAAAGAGCCAAGGAAATCATTGCCATTTCTGAATTTACCAAGAATGATATTTTAAAATATTTCTCGGTTGATTCAGGAAAAATAAAGGTGATTTATGAAGGTGCCCCAGTAAATCAGGGACGTTCCTTAAAAGATAATACAGAGTCTTATTTGCTCTATGTTGGCAATGCTTATCCTCATAAGAATTTAGAAAGATTAATTTTGTCTTTTGAAAAATTAAACAAAGAAAAAAAAGATTTAAAATTAGTTTTAGTAGGGGAACTGGACTATTTTTACAAGCGACTTCAAAAAATAAGTTCTAAAAATGTGGTTTTTACAGATTTTGTTTCTGATCAGGAATTAGCCAATCTTTACCGGAATGGTGTCTTGTATGTTTTCCCGTCCTTATGCGAGGGTTTTGGCTTGCCGCCTTTAGAAGCAATGGCCCATAATTTACCAGTGGTTTCTTCTAATTCTAGTTGTTTGCCAGAGGTTCTAGGAGATGCGGCCATATATTTTAATCCTGAAAATATTGATGATATAGTTAACAAAATTAAAAAAGTTTTAGAGAACAAAAGTCTTCAAAAGAAATTAGTCCTAGAAGGTCAAAAGAGAATTGAGAAATATAGCTGGTCGAGGATGGCTCAAGAGATTTTGGGTCTTTATAAATAGTATGGTATAATAAATCTACCTGATAAAAGTAAATGAGGCATTTTTGGCATATGGAGGGTAATAAAAAACACAATATTCTTAACGTTTTATTCGATGTTAAACCTGTCAATCAGAGAGGCGGTTTAGATATGGAAAGAATTAATCAGGTAAAGGATACTTTGGATTTAAGAAAAAAAGAGCATAAAGTAGAATTAGTTGAAGATAAAGAGGGACGGACTATTAATTTATCTGCTAAGAAGACGGTTGTAAGACCCGACCCTATAAAAATCAAACCCCTGCCAAATAACACTGAAGTTTTGCCCACCAAGGAAGAGCTTGTAGCTGATTTAGAATGGTTTGAAAATTTTGACAATCTTTTAGAGAATATTGAGTTTGCTTCAGTTGAAGAGCCGGCTGAAGAAAAGAGCGAGACAAAAAAGATTGATAATCTTGCTTCAGACGATTTTTATTTCCCTGAAGTGGCCAAACAAAAATATTCTTCGCCAATTATTAAATTACCCCAAGAAAAGACAAATCCCTTTATTAAGATTTGGCCCAAATCATTATTTAGTTTTATTGCTACAGGATTTTTAATTGCCTTGGCTATTCCTACGGCTGCTTGGCTGAGTCAGGGATTACAGATTAAGGATCAAGTTTTAAATAGTAGTGCTTCGGCCTATCAAAGTTTAATGGCTGCTCGCCAATCATTAGAACAGTCAAATTGGCCGGCCGCTGAACAGAACTTTAATTCAGCTCATTCAGACTTTTATCAAGCTCATCAGGAAATTAACAAGTTAGGTCGTCTGACTTTAGGTATTTTGGAAAAATTGCCCGGTGGTCAGTTGGTCTCTTCAGGTAGTCATCTGGTTAAAGTAGGGGAAAATCTGGCTCAGGCCGGACAAGGTTTGGCGGCAGCTGTTAATTTGTTTTCCTATGATAATCTTTTTAAGCTATTTAATTCATCTAATAATTATTTAACTGATTTAATGGCTGAAAGCCAAAGAGAATTAATTCAGGCTTTGGCTGGGATTAGATTAGCCAACCAAGAATTGGAGGAAGTTAAAGTTAGTTCTTTGCCAGATGATATTCAACAGGGCGTTTCTTCATTAAAAGAAAAGCTGCCCCTGGTTGAAGAAATGTTGACTCAGGCGGAGGAATATTCTAATGCGCTTTTAAAGATTCTTGGACATGACAATCCTAGGCAATATTTATTAATTTTCCAAAATAACAGTGAGATTAGGGCAACAGGCGGCTTTATCGGCACCTATGGTTTATTAACTTTAGATAAGGGTTTAATTGATAATCTTTTTGTTGATGGGATTTTTAATGCTGACGGTCAGCTTCATGAAAAAATCATACCGCCCCGGCCTATTCAAAAAATTAGCACGGCCTGGTCAATGCATGATGCTAATTGGTTTGCTGATTTTCCGACTTCAGCCCAGAAAATCCAGTGGTTTTATGAGAAAACAGGTGGACCAACTACAGATGGAATAATCAGTTTAACGCCTGTTTTGGTTGAGCGTCTTTTAGAGTTAACTGGGCCCATAGAAATGCCTAAGTATGATGTTGTTTTGAATACTGATAATTTTGTTGAATTGATTCAGTATAAGGTGGAAGTGGATTACGACAAGGAATTAAACCGGCCTAAGAAGATTCTAGCTGATTTTACTCCTCTATTTATTGAAAAATTAAGTGAATTAACTCCTGATCAAAGGAAAGAGGCTATTGAAATCATTTTTGATTGCCTTGAAGAAAAGCATTTCTTGATCTATTTTAATAATTCTTCTTTACAGAATTTAATTATTGATCAAGGTTGGTCTGGGCAATTGTCTAAGGCTGACAAAGATTATTTAAGTGTGGTTTCTTCGAATCTTAACGGATTTAAGACTGACAAAATGATTAAAGAAACGATTGAGCATCAGGCAGAGATTCAGCCCGACGGGTCAATTATCGATATTTTAACCATTACCCGGGAGCATCTGGGCGGCCACCAGGATTACGATTGGTGGAATAAGGTTAATTCTAATTATTTAAGAGTCTATTTACCCAAGGGTAGTCAATTGATTTCAGCCCAAGGCCAAAGTTTAGAGATTTACCAGCCCCCGATTAATTATCAGGAACAAGGTTTTAAAAAGGATCCTTTGGTTAATTACATCGAAAGCGGCCTGACGGTTGATAAAAAGACGGGTACTAGAATTTCTGAAGAAAATGGCAAAACTGTATTTGGCAACTGGGTTTATGTTAGTCCCGGTGAAACAGTTAAACTGGTTTATAGATATAAGCTGCCTTTTAAAATTGACTTGACGAAAAGCACTGATAGTTATAGTTTATTAACACAGAAACAACTAGGCAGTTTTGGCAGTAATTTCAGACATCAATTGAAATTTCCGTCAGATTGGCAGGTTTCCTGGAAATATCCTAATGATTTAAGTATTGTTTCTGGATTAGTAGATTTTAATGATAATTTAAAAACAGATAAATTTTTAGGCGTAACTTTTGGGTTTTAAACTCTAGGAGGGAAAGTTAATATAAAAATATGCAAACTTTTTCCCTCAGAACAACTAAATATCTCCTTATTTTCATATTAGGGCTTATTTCCATTTTCTTGTTTTTTAATGCAACTGCTTCAAATAATTTAATTGCTTATTGGAATTTCGATGAGATCGAAGGATGGGAAGCTGTAGATAGCTCAGGCAATAAACTTCATGCATATATTGGCACTGCTTTGTCTAATGTAGAGGGTAAAAAGAATTATGGTCTTTTATTTGACGGTGTTCGTAGTTATGCGGCCGTTGATGATAATTCTCTTTTGGATTTTGGGACTAATGATAGTTTTTCAATTTCAGCTTGGGTTAAATTAAATAATGATATTAAAGATTGGCGTGTGATTGTTGGCAAAGCTAAAAATACTTCTTTGGATGGATATATCTTAAGGCATAACCAGAATGGTAACTTGGCTATGATGGTTGAAGAAAATAATGGAAATTATCAGTCTGATGCCATTGCTAATCAGGATTATCGCGATGATAAGTGGCATCATCTGGTTGGTGTAATTGATCGCCAGAATGAAACTAACATTATTTACGTTGACGGGCATAAAAAAGGGGAAAGTAGCATTGCTAATCTGGGAAGCTTGACTAATGACTACAATCTTAATATTGGTTCTTTGCAGAGAAGTGGTGGAGTCTCCTTTGGTGGGTTAATTGACGAAGTCAGGATATATAATAAGGCTCTTTCTTTGAGCGAAGCCCAGCAGCTCTATAATCAGGATTGTAATTGTTCTGGTGTTGGTATTGAACCTTCAGTTGTAGTTGATCCTGTACTTGAGACTTATCCGGCTGGCTCTCTGCTTCAAGCAGTTAATGATTATAAAATCTACTATATTAATAAAAATGGCCAGAAGAAGTGGATTGTTAATCAGAATGTTTTTAATTTGTATGACAATAAGTGGGAGGATGTAATTAAGGTTAATTCTCAAGATCTAGCCCAATATCCATTAGTTAATTTAGTCAGGGGAGTTAATGATTATAAGGTTTATTTAATAGATGGAACCAGGAAAATATGGATTGAAACTCCTCAAGATTTTATCGAGTTTGGTTTTGAAACTAAAAACATTGATCTGGTAAAAGATGAAGAAATATTTGAATACAATTATTAACAGCAAATCCAAGACTATTACTTCAGCCGCTGTCATTCTGGGAGCGGCTTCTTTAGTTTCTCGACTTTTAGGTTTGATCCGGGATAGAATCTTGGCTGGAACTTTTGGAGCTGGTGATCAATTAGATATTTATTATGCTGCCTTTAGGATTCCTGATTTAGTTTTTTCGTTGTTGGTTATGGGTGCCATTTCAGCCGGTTTTATTCCTGTTTTTGTTGATTATCTTCAAAAAGATAAAGATAGAGCTTGG
>CAZJPW010000002.1:0-64231 GCA_964548405.1 uncultured Candidatus Saccharibacteria bacterium
TCACCATCATTTCCTAAAGCATAGCATACCCTGATAAATTTGTCAAGGATTTTTGACCATTCTCATTAAAAAACAAAAAACATCCATTTGGTGCTTTTAATACTTATAAACCATTTTATTTAAAACTATTCAAAATACTGCTGTTGAAAATTGTTAGCTAGCTTAATTACGTAATTAGTCACTGAATGATAAATCCACTTTTTGTAACGACTGCCGCCTAAATACTTAGCATAAGCGGTTCGTTCCCCTATTTCTGTTCTTTGATCAGCTCCACCTTGAGATAATTTAATAGCCGCAGCCATAAAGGCATCTTTGTGCGACCAAGGGCTAGGCGGATTGTTTCCTGTTAAAGCAGCCACCTGATCTCTGTAAGCCATCCAGGTAGTAGGCATGAATTGAGCTACACCCATGGCTCCGCCACAACCATACCAAGGTTCAGCTGAAACAGGCTGAGTATTAGGATCTAATCCCAATTCTTTAGTAATTTGCAAAAATGCAGCTTTTTCCTTATTAGCCCTAGTAATGTATCCTAAACTGCGATAACACTGATACATGTCTTTTTGATAAGTACCTGTACCAACATTTAATCCTAAGCGAGATTCTGCTTCTAAGACACCTAAGAGATAGGCTGGTCTAACCCCTGTCTTAGTTGCAGCAAAAATAGCATGTTCAACCGCTTCATTTAAAGTTAAGTTATACCTCTCAAGTAAAGAAAGCTGTTCTTTGATATATGCGATATCACTTTCCGCCCCTTGAATTAATTGTTGGTAACGTTGTTCTTCTCCTTTAGTTTTATCCAATAAATCCTCTTTTTGCCATTGTTTTCCTTCAACACCTCTTTTCTGGACTAGTTGGAAAGACTTTAATCGATTCTGTTCTTCGCGCTCAGATTCTAATTCATCCTTCTGTCCCTGTAATTCATTCTTAATTACTTGAATAGCCGCTAAAATACTCTGAATCTGTTCTTGAACAGTTTCCAAAGCATTAAGCTCGTCAAAAAAGTCAGAAAACTTATTATTCTTTAAAATTACTTCCAAAAGACTTTCTTGATCATACCGGGCCATAGTTCTAAGATATTCTCCTAAAAGATCTTTTTTCTCGTTAACCCTGCTTTCTAAGTCATAAATCTGTGAATCTATTCCTTGTATATTTAAAGTACTCTTTTGAATCATTAAATCAACCTGGCCTATCTCTGCTCTAATTTGGTTAATTTGACCTTCTAAGATATCGATATCATTCTCAAGAGTTTTAGCTTTCTGCTGATTCTGATTAATATTATTCTGATGCTGATTGATTTCCTGTTCTTTCTGTTTAATCTGATTTTCTAAATCTTGTTTCAAATCATCAATACTAGCTGCCTGAATAAGAAAAGGCATTGCTAACGCTAGCAGTAAAAAAACGAAAATTGGATTATTTTTTTTAAACATTATTCCTCCTTAGGCGTTTCCTCTTTAGAACCTTCAGCTGGTTCTACATCTTCAACTTTAACCTCCTCCTCGTCTTTGCCTTTTTCTTCAACTTCAACGTCTTCTACGCCCTCAACTGGCGCTTCTTCTAATGCTTCTAACTCCTCTTCACTTCGAGGCGGAGTTACTGAAGCAATAACCTCTTCTGAATCAACTGTTAATTTAACAGTATCTGGAATTTTAAGATCTTTAATATATATGTTGTCATCAAAAGTTTCCAAAACAGAAATATCAACTTCAATTTCATGAATCAAATCCTGAGGCAAAGCTTCAATTTCAACTGATTGAATACTCTTAACCAAAACACCGCCTTCGGTCTTAACAGCCTCAGATTCCCCAACAAAAACCAAAGGTACTTCCACCTTAATAGCTTTATCCATTTTAATCTGTTTGAAATCAACATGAACAAAACGATCAGTCACTGGATCTCTGGTTAAATCATGGATTAAAACCACTCTTTCTTTTTCAGTTTCTCCATCTTTAATCTTTAATTTAATCAAAGTGCTTTCTCCAGCTTCCTTATATGCCTTTTCAAAAATATTATAATCAACTGATAAATTTAAATTCTTAACACCCTGGCCATATAAAACAGCCGGAATAAAACCTTTTTCCCGGACTTTGCTTGCTTGACGGCCCAATTCAGACCGTATTTTAACTAACAACTCTAACATAGACTTATCTTAACTAAAAAAGACCCCAAGGTCAAGAAAATAGAGAGGCCGCATGCAAGCATGCGGCTTTCCCTCCAACATTTTATTTCAGGCCTATCCCAAGTTTGTCATTTCCTTCCGGAAATTGGCTACGGCGCGCCTCAGCTCGGGTCCAACCCAGCCGCCTACCTCGAGCTTAGGATTATACCCCGCATTCTTAAAGATCATAATCATCAGATCAACCCCATCACGATTTTTTCCATTGGGGGTCCCAAGAAGATTATCTAACCCTCTTTCACCCTCCCCGCCAAAAATATCGTCAGCATTAATAGCTGGGTTGAATCCACCGGCCTTAAGAGCTAATAGAACTAAATTAGCCTTTTCCACAGATGTCAGATTTGCTTTCAGACTGGCCATATTCACCTCCTGTAAAGAACGTTGAGTGTTATAGGTTTAAACCACATTTAAACTTAATAAAAATACTACTCCTTTATTCATTTTTCGTCAACCTTAATAGCCTCAACAGCACAGATATCAACTGCTTCTTTAGCGCATTGATCATCAGTTTCTCCTTGATCAGTCCCAGTATCTTTAACAATTGCCTTATTCTCGTCATTCAAATCAAAAAGGTCCGGGCAGATAGCCGAACAACTTCCACAACCAATACAATCTTCTTGATTAATCTTTATTTTCATAACCAAACAGCTTAATTTTCTCCTCGACAACCTTTTGGACCGCTTCCACTACCGGTGGCATTATCTTATAGGGAGTAACCTTTTTAGGATCATCTTCCAATGATTTCTTTAAGGCACCTGTGTAGGCTACCCTCAAACTAGTATTAACATTGATTTTAACAATACCCAATTCAATAGCTTTCTCAATATCTTCTTGAGGTGTACCAGAACTGCCATGAAGCACTAAATTAACATTATCACCCACTGTTTTACTAATTTCTTCCAGTCTATCCAGAAACAAATGAGGATTCTGACCTGATTTAGAAATACCATGAATATTACCAATAGCAATAGCTAAACTATCTAGGCCGGTTTGTTCAATAAACTCCTTGGCCTGATTGGCATCAGTTAAATCTTCAGATTTAATTTCTATTGCTTCATGAATAGTTGAACCGCCTCTTAAATATCCTAATTCCCCCTCAACATTACTAATTCCTTTTTCTTTGGCTAATTCCACTACCTGCCTAGTAACTTTAACATTCTCTTCAAAGTCTAGAGCAGAACCGTCAAAATGGACTGAATCATATCCCGCCTCAATCGCTTGTTCAATGATTTCTAAAGATTTACCATGATCCATATGTAAAATCAAATCTAAACCCGTCTCTTCCTTATACACATCAATTAACGATCTTAATTGTTTTTTACCGATAAAATCGCTTTCACCCTGAGAAGTAGAAATTAGAACTGGGCTTTTTAAATTCTGGGCTGCTAAAACTATAGCTTTAAGCTGTTCTAAATTAGAAACATTAAAAGCTCCTATGGCATACTTATTCTCTTTTGCTTTTTTAAAAATGTCTAACATGTTATAAAGTTACGTATCCCTTGTCTAAATTCTCCATCATTACCTTATCTAACACATCTTCTCCCATATATTCACTAAATACCTTATTCCATAAAGCCTCTTGTTGATGATAGAGATATTTTGATTCAAACCCGATTTGCTGCAATAAGGAAATCCCATTATCAAATAAATCAAAGCTGATTAAAGTTTCTGAACCATCAGATGAGAAATACTCACCAGTTACATCCATACCTCCCCAGAAATCCAAACTTAATTCAGGAAAACGCTTGGCTAACTTTTGAATCGCCTTAGCTCCTCTAGTATAATGCCAAGCTTCTGGATTTATGTGCGCTTCGGCTAATCTCGGATCTTTTTTATCTTTCTTAGCTAAATATGAAGGAATTATCCTCCAACTCATTTTATCATGATTAGGTAAAGACATACCACTAGCTTCAACTTTCAAAGCTTCAATCATTTTCTTAGCAAAACCCTTATCCTGACTATATGTTTTAAAAAGACGCGAATGCCAATCAACTTCATAGACATAGTGAAGAGTCATAAAAAAAAGATAGACGATTTCTCCCGGAAACTGTTCAGCTATAGGGATAATAAAGACCAGACCTAATTCTTTTAAATGACTCATGTGATGGAGTTTCTTGCCTAAAAACTTTTGACCAATGCCCATCCACTTTTCCGGCAAAACCATTACTTTAATCTTTCTTTTTTCAAAATCATCAGTTTTCAAATCTCTATAAGGCTTAAAAAATACATCATTCATCCATCTATTGTCTTCAATAAATCTTAAAGCAGCGAATAACTCAAAGATATCTTCTTTTTCTAACATTTTTTCCAAATCATTACCATAGCCCAAACTGGCCATAATCCGCTTAGGTGGATTTAAACGGAATAACTCTCTAGCTTTTTCCTCTTTAAGATAAAATCCTTCCAAATCACCAGCTAATTCTTTAGTTGCATTAATCAAGCTGCGACAGCCGGCGGCCGTTGAAAGATCTGGCTTGTAAAACTTTTTTAAAAGTGCTTCGTCTGTTTCTTTAGTCTTGTTAATTAAGCCTTTAAACACTTCTTCAGCAGTTGAATCCGCTTTTAAGCCCATTTCTTTTAACTTCTCTCCAACTCTTTTATGATTCTCTTGAACTATCTTATCAATTACTCCTTTCTGACCGCTAATTTTTTCCATTTTCTTTTCCAATTCAGCCACAACCTCTGGAGTACTCCTTAGTAATTTGGCTAATTTTTTAATCTGATCTCTCATATCTTCTCTTTCTTAACCTCCACTTTCTGCCAAGGACCCCATTGGCCCTTTTTCAATAAACCATTGGCGGCCCCCATTTTCTGCAAAACAGAAGTTGCATTAGCGGTAGCTAATTGAATCGCATGGACAATATCTTCTTTTTCCATATATCCAGCCAAAAAAGCAGAAGTAAAGGCATCACCTGACCCTGTCCGATCAACCAAGTCTGATTCAGGAATACCAGCTGAATAACGATACTTTTTATCAGAAACAATTACTCCTTTAGGGCCTTTGGTTATAACAACAATACCATTGACCCACTCTTCAAGTTTTTTAAGCATTTCATCCTGATGTTCAAAATCTACCTGAGTTAATCTAGCTGCTTCTTCCTGATTAACAATTAAAATATTAATTTTATCCAATAAATTACGAGTTCTTTCTAATCCTTCACCTAACTGGCTCTGACCGACTGGACTAGCTAATATCTTAATCTTATTCTCAACTGCAAAATCAACTAATTTATCTAAAACCTTATAGGCCTGGCCTGATAAAGAACCAGCGTAAATCCACTTGGCATCAATCTTACCAAAAGGAATGTCTTGATCAGTCATCTGATGACAAGCGCCTAATTTTTTTAAAATACTCCGACCAATTTCAGGTATCGAAAGAATCACTGAAAAGGCAGTTGGATAATTGTCCGTTTCTATTAATAGGTCAGGAGAAACTCCTTGAGCAGATAATTCATCTCTAACTGTTTTTCCAAACAAATCCTTACCGATTAAGCCAAGATAAGCAACTTTTAATTCCTGACGGGCAAAAGTTACAGCTGCATTAGTCCCACAACCACCCATCGCAAAATATGTATCCTTGATCTTCATTTTAGACCCTAAAGGAATACCCAAACCTTTCTTGGTAATAAACCGGTCGCTTTCAATCACTTGAAAATCAGGACTACTCATAAAAATATCCTGAGTGGCTGAACCTAATGTAATTACATCATACTTCATACTATTTTCTTCTAATTACTCTTTTAACTGCTTTTTTAATATCTTCAGAAGTTAAACCAAACTTTTTCATTAACTCATCTTGTTGGCCTGACTCGCCAAACCTATCCTGGACCGCCACCATTTCCATAGGCACGGGGCAGTTTTTACCTAAAACTTCAGCTACGGCGCTTCCTAAGCCACCCATCATCTGATGGTCTTCACCCGTAACAATCGCCCCAGTCTGCTCAGCTGCTTCAATAATCTTTTCTTGATCAATTGGTTTAATACTAGGATTATTAATTACTCGAACATCAATTCCTTCCTCAGATAACTCTTCAGCCGCTAATAGGGCTTCATAAACGATTGGGCCACAGGCAATTACAGAAACATCCTTGCCTTTACGGAAAACC
This sequence comes from uncultured Candidatus Saccharibacteria bacterium, assembly GCA_964548405.1. Classification (GTDB taxonomy): domain Bacteria; phylum Patescibacteriota; class Minisyncoccia; order Portnoybacterales; family UBA2143; genus JAHJOV01. Next base: position 6,280 of record CAZJPW010000002.1, read on the forward strand.
TGGGCTTCCCCTATTTTAAAAGGCGTTTCATTTGTTGTAAATACCGGTGTCGCCTCCCGGGCAAAACGAAGATAAACCGGGCCTTCCATTCGGCCGGCTGCAATAGTCGCCTTCTGCGTTTCAACACTATCACAAGGCGCTAAAACAGTCATATTAGGCAAACAACGAGTAATAGCGATATCTTCTAACCCTTGATGAGTTGCTCCATCTGGTCCAACTGAGATTCCAGCATGAGCGCCAGTAAACTTAACATTAGCCTTGTTATATGCCACAGAAATCCTAATTTGATCCCAGTTGCGTCCCGGACAAAATACAGAATAAGTTGAGGCAAAAGGAATTTTACCAACTAAAGACAAACCAACCGCAATACCCATCATATTTTGTTCAGCAATACCAATTTGAATGAATCTTTCTGGAAATTCATCCTTAAACCAATTACATCTGGTTGAACCAGTCAAATCTGCCCCTAAAACAACGATATTTTCATTTTTCTTACCTAACTCAACCAAACCATGACCATAACCGTCCCGGGTTGGCTTTTGTTCTAATTTATCTCTTTGGTATAGGTTTTTTACTAAATTCATATTATTCACTTTCGCTTTTAATTTTTCCTCCTAGAGTCCTTAAACAATCAAGCGCTTTCTTGGCTTCTTGATCGCAAGGCGCCTTGCCATGCCAAGAATACTTCCATTCCATAAAATCAACCCCTTTGCCAGGAATAGTATGAGCAATAATCAAGCTCGGCTTTTCAAAAATAGTCTTTGACTTATTACAAGCATCAATAATTTCTTTAATATTATGTCCATCCACATCCAGCACATGCCAGCCAAAAGCTTCATATTTCTCCCTGATTGGCTCTAAAGGCATAACATCTTCAGTATATCCATCAATCTGAATATTATTCCTATCCATAATCTGAGTAATATTAAACAACTTATTCTTGCCAGCAAACATGGCTGCTTCCCACATTTGACCCTCATCATGCTCTCCATCAGAAGTCAAAGCCCAGACCCAGTTCTTTTTTTGATCCATTTGTTGAAAAGAATAGGCCATGCCACAAGCAATGGATAACCCTTGCCCCAAGGAACCGCCTGAAGTTTCAATTCCAGGCAAATCAAGACGATTAGGATGACCTTGTAAACGAGTACCTAATTTTCTTAAAGTTTTCAATTCTTTAATTGGAAAATATCCGGCATGAGCCATAGTTGCATACCAAACTGGACAAATATGAGCATTGGAAAGAATAATTCTATCTCTTTCTTCCCAATCCAGTTTCTTAGCGTTGTACTTAACCACATCACCAAAATACAAAGCGGTAAAAACATCAACCATACCCAAAGACCCAGCTGAATGGCCTGATTTAGCTTCAGTCAGCATTTCAATAATATCTTCCCTAATAGCATTAGCTTTTTTATCTAGTTCTTTTATATCCATAATCTTATCTTAATTTCAATTTATTAATTGTTTCTTCAATATTTTCACTTTTAAAAATAGCTGAACCGCTAACCAAAAGATTAGCTCCAGCTTGGATAACCTCAGGCCCAGTTTTTAAATTAACTCCACCATCTACTTGTATATTAATATCGCTATAGTTACCTCTTAATTGCTTAACTTTATCCAAAGTTTCTTCTAGTAATTCTTGCTGGCCAAAACCCGGTTTAACTGTCATTACCAGAACTAGATCCAAATCCTCAATAAACTGATCTATTACTTCAATAGAGGTTTCTGGATTAATGGCCATTCCTACTTCCAACCCAGCTTCTTTAATTTTTTCTATTATCTCTTGATGCTTATCTGTAGCTTCGTAATGGAAAATGACTCTTTTAATATTTGAATTAATCCAATTATCAATTACTTCTTCCGGCTTATTCACCATCAAATGAACTTCTAATTTTAAATTGGTTTCCAAACCTTTTAAATCGTCTGGATTATTCCATGTCTTATTATCTACAAAAACCCCATCCATTACATCCAACTGAACCCAATCAACATAGGATTCAATCTTTTTAATCTTTTCTTTTATTTCCTCAAAATCTTTAACAAGAATAGTAGGAATAACTTGAATCATTTTTCCATCTCCTCTATTTTACCCAATCTGCGCACATGTCTCTCATCACCAGTAAACTCAGTTTCTAAAAAAACACGAACAATTTTCTTGGCTGTTTCTGTATCTAAAACCTTACCAGCTAAACAAATAATATTAGCATTATTATGCTCCCGAGAAGATAAAGCAGTAAATTCATTCCAGGCATTAACCGCTCGTATTCCCTTAACCTTGTTAGCCGCAACACACATACCAGAACCAGTAGCACAAATTAAAATACCCAAGCCGTCTGTGGCAACCACCTTATTAGCCACTGCCGAAGCATAATCAGGAAAATCATCTATTGGTTCTAAATCATTAGCTCCCATATCCTCATATTTATACCCCAACTCTTCAAGATATTTCTTGAGCTCTTGTTTAAGATGAAAACCTGCATGATCAGCTCCTAAATAAATCATAATTTATCTCCGATAAACTGGGCCATTTCTGCTAGACGGCAGGCATAGCCCCATTCATTATCATACCAAGCAACTATTTTAATTAAATCATCACTCTGTTCGGTTAATAGGGAATCAAAAATAGCTGAATAAGGAGAACCAACAATATCTGAAGAAACAATTGGATTAGTCACATACTTAAGAATATCTTTATATTCTTCTTGGCTGGCTTTTTCCATAATCTGGTTAATCTGATCTGGCGAGGGTTTTTTCTTTAAATCATAAACAGCATAAATAACTGAACCAACCCTTACTGGAATTCTCATAGCCATAGCATGTAATTTGCCTTTTAACTCAGGGATAACTTCTGTGGTTGCCTTATCGGAGCCGCTGGTTGTTGGAATAATATTATCAAGAACTGAACGAGCTCTTCTTAAATCTTTATGAGGTGAATCCAAAACCTTCTGATTATTAGTGGCCGCATGAGCCGTAACCATAAAACCGCGTTCAACCTCAAAATTATTATGCAAAATCTTGGTTACTGGCACATAACAATTAGTGGTACAAGAACCCATTGAAACGATGTTGTCCTTGTTGGGATTGTATTTATCCTCATTGCCACCCAGTACATATGTGGGAATATCTGAACCTTTACAAGGCGCAGAAACAATCACTTTTTTAGCTCCAGCTGATAAATGTTTTTTAGCTCCAGCTGAATCAGCAAAAAAACCAGTACACTCTAAAACAATATCTATGCCTAAATCTTTCCAAGGAAGATTAAGAGGATCTTTTTCTGCTAAAATTTGAGCCTTAATCGGCTGCTCATAAATTCCATAAACCGAATCATGTTTTAAAAGATGAGCTAAAGTTTTAGGATCAGCTAAATCGTTAACAGCCACAACTTCTAAATCCTTATGGCTATCTAAAATTCGTTTAAAAGCCGACCGGCCAATACGACCAAAACCATTAATAGCGATTTTAATACTCATAAAACTATTCCTTAATATCTAATAATTGATTAATCTTTGGCTTATCAAAGCCAATAATAATCTGACCATCTATATCTGTCACGGGCACGCCCATTTGACCTGATTTATCAATCATTTCCTTAGATGCTTCTTGGTTCTCTCCTACGTCAATATCTTCGTATTTAACGCCTTTTTCGTCCAAATATGCTTTTAAGGTAACGCAATAAGGACAGGTTTTGGTGGAAAAAACGCGAACTTGATGCTTTTTTTCTTGAGTCATATTTCTAAATTTTTTAGGTAATCATAAGCGTTTAAGGCTGCCTTGGCTCCCTCTCCAGCGGCAATAACAACTTGCTTATGAGATACATCTGTCACATCGCCGGCCGCAAATATATTGGGCTGAGATGTCTGATTTTTCGAATCGACTTTTATTTCCCCCTGTTCATTTAATTTTACCACATCTTTAACAAAAGAGGAATTAGCTAAAGAACCAATCGCTAAGAAAATACCTTGAACTGGCAATTCTTTGTTTTTTCCTTTAGTACCATTGCTGTAAACCAAACCACTAACAAACTTATCGCCTTTTACCTCAACAACCTTGGCACTAGTCACCACCTCTATTTTATCAATTTTCCCAATCTTTTCCTGGAGAAACTCATCAGCCTGTAATTGCGGAGTAGTTTCCAAGATATATATTTTGGAGGCATATTCAGCTAATTCTAAAGCAGTACCTAAACCAGCATTGGCTCCACCAATCACAGCCACTGCCCTATTTCGGAATAAAGGCGCGTCGCAAGTAGCGCAGTGACTAACGCCCTTACCAAAAAACTCTTCTTCGCCCGGTACGCCCAGCCTACGGGCAACCCGGCCGGTGGTTATAAGAGCGGTTTTAGTTTGATATCTCTGGTCATTTACCTTAATTTCCAATTCTGAATCATTTATCACTTTAACTTCTTCAACTTTTAGATTCTCTTTAATCTCAATCTCATTTTTCTTTAAATGCTCTGTAAATTTATTAACCAAGTCCATCCCTGTAATATTAGCAAAGCCCGGATAATTCTGAATTAAAGGAGCATAACTCATTTGCCCACCCCAGTCTTTAGTAATTAAAAGCGCCTTTAACTTTTTCCTAGCTACGTAAATACCGGCACTAACAGAAGCCGGTCCTCCACCAACGATTATTAAATCATACATAGTTTTATTATATATTAGCTAATTGAATACTTTCCAAGGTATATTTTCTTAAATTGGATATCTGCCAATCAGTTAAGACCTCACAGGCAAAACCCCAATGCATTGAAATCCAATCATCTATCTCAGGTTTTTTAATAAATCCCTCATCCCCAATCTTATAACCCACCTTCTGTAAAACCGGCTGGCCTAAAGATAGCTTATCTCCATCAGAAACCAAAGGATGATATTCCACTTCTAAAGATGATTTCTTAGTTTTTTTAACCTGGCCCCAGCCAATCCGACATAAATCCATAGCATTCAAAGTTTGAATTGAATCAATATTATCAGCTTGCTTCCAAACACTTAAAACATGAAAATTATGATGAGCCCTGGCCCCTAAAGTAATTTTCTCTTTAATCCTATTAATGATTGGTTTAGATAATTTCTTTTTAATCTGAGATTTATCAACTAAATGATTATACAATCCTGACTTAGTAATATTTTCTAAAAGAGAATTACCAATCCAATAGGCCTCAACCACCTTTTCGCTAAAAGGATCCTTAATTTGATTATGATGAGCAATCATCTTTAAATACGGATAAAGCGTTTGAAATTCTTCTAGAATCTGAATCATGCCCTGATCTGCCTTCTGATTCCGACAATAATCAAAAAGATCTTGGTTTTTATCGGGACCGCAAAAAGTCAAATGATTAGGCATAAAAGCATATCGCCCGCATTGAATAATACCTTTAAAATCGAATTGTGGCAACTGATTTGTTTTTAACATAAACTACAGCCAGTAAAGCCAATATTATACCAAAAAATTGATTAACTAGTAAAGCTTGATTCAAAAACATCCATGATAAAAAGGTGGTTATAGGAGTGGCTAATAACAAAACCACAGCCGCTTCGGAAACCTTGACATATTTCAAACCCAGATACCATGTAGAAACATAGCCGAAAAGTAAAACTGAAGTTATCATCACCCAACCGAGCTGGCCTAAACTTAAAGAACCAATTAACCCCATCTGACCGGTTATTAGCAAAAACAAAAGAATAAAGATAGAACCAAAGAACATTCTTCCCCAGATAACAATCCGGGCAGGTAAATCATTCAATAGATATTTACTTAAGACATTTTCCCCGGCCCAGAACAGAGTCGCTATTAGAATTAAAAAATCGCCTAAACCAAAACTATGAGGAATTATTTTTAACAAAAGAATATTACTTAAAAGTAGAATTAATCCGGCTATCAGGAAATTCTTGCTGATCTTTTCTTTTAAAAAAACAATCGCTAAGAGAGCGATATATATGAACATGGTCTTATGAATAAAAGCAGCCTGCAGACCACTAGTTATAGAAAGTCCTTTGAAAAAAAGTAAAAATGGAACAGAACCGCCAATCAATCCAATTCCTAAAAGCAAAAACCATTGCTTTTTTCTTAAAGTTTTTAAAACCTTCCAATCTTTCATCATTAACAGCCAACTAACTATTAATAGGGCGACAATAACATTTTTCAAACCTGTGAAAATATATGGATTAATCACAGCCACTCCAAACTTATTAATAAATACAGACAAACCTGAAATAAAGGCTGTTGATAAGATTAATAAGAATCCTTTGTTTTTATTCATAAATAATATATACTTAAATTAATATGTGTTTAGCAACTCCATCAAAAGTTATTAAAATAGAAAAAGATGAAGCTATTGTCCAATCAGGTCATCACCAGCATCGGGTTAATTTAGATTTAATCAAAGATGTTAAAATTGGAGATTATCTGCTTATCCACAACGAAATGGCTTTGAATAAAATGCCTCAAACTGAAGCCAAGAAAATCCTTAAAATGATTAATGACCATTCTACGACTAATGTACTGAACAAGTAATGCAGGGATCATAGGCCCTAACTAACATTGTAATTAGCCGTTCCAATTCTTTCTGGGAACGGTTTTTTGTTTGTTCTAATAAAGCTTGGGAACTCTTTTCAATTGAAGTTAAATTCTGAACTGTTGGAGTGATAATATTAGCCTCTTTAATAATACTATTTTTATCTAATAAAACCTCATGATAAAGTCCGCCTCGAGGCGCTTCTATAAATCCAATACCCTTTAAAGACGCATTACTTTTGGGTTTAACAGCTTTTGCTTTTAAATCCACCATTAACAGCTTTTTAATAAGCTCTCTGGCCTGCTCATGATAAATACCTATTTCAATGGCCTGAGCCAAATTATTATGAAAGGGATTTTCAAAATCAACCTTGTATTTTTCTTCGTCATAATTCCTATGAACAGCCAACCGAGCCAAAGACCCAACTAACATTTCTTGTCCTCGATATTTGCCAAACTTAGCTGTAGAATATTCTCTTAATTCTTCATCTATGGTTTCTTTGTAATTATTAGCTGATGATTCTTTACGGCCTTTAATATTTTTAGAAGAAACAGCTATAATTTTATCTCCGTACAAAGCCACTAATTGCAAATCAACCTTTAATTTAGGAAATTCTATACCAGCTACTAAATCAATTGTATCTTGGGCAGCTTTTTTAGTTTTTTCTAATTTCTTAAGTAATTTTTCTAAATTCTTCCTAGTAGGAACCTTATGAAATCCGCCAATTCTAGTCTTGGTCGGATGAACAATCCTGCCGCCCACAATTCTAACAATTTCATCAGAAACTTCCTTTATAGATAAAGCTTTTTTAAAGACTTCTGGATTTTTCTCAGCCAGTTCTGTACCCCGATCAATCCCTAAATAGTCAGGTAGAGATAAAAAGAAAAGATGTAAAGCATGCGATTGAAGCATTTGACCGCAACTCATTAAATCACGCAACAAAACCGTAGTTGGACTTACTTTAATATCATAGGCATTTTCAACAGCTCTTAAAGAAGCTAAATTATGGGCCGTCGGACAAACTCCGCAAATACGAGGCGTAATCCAATGCATTTCTTCAGCTGTCCGGCCGACTAACAAACCTTCGAAAAGCCGTTCGCCCTCATGAACGTTAAGTTTGACCTGGCCTTTTCTCCAGTCAATATCCAAACTCCCATGCCCTTCAATTTTAGCTATAAAATTATTCATTTTACTTTATTTAAAAACATACTAAAATATCTATCAATTTCTTTTTTATCTGTAATCTTATTAAGAATTTTTAAAAGATTTTTAACTTCAGCTTCTTCCCTATTACCAAAACAACCATAACAAGGTGAACCACTACTAATACAAATAGCTTGACATCCGCCCTGGGTGATCGGGCCCAAGCAGGGTTTTTCATCTAAAAGTCTACAATCATTCCCAGCCTGCTTACATTCAAAACAAACAGAATAACCGCGATATTTCGGTGTTTTACCGGCTAACAACTCCTCTAGAATTCTAACCAGTTCACCGCCATTAATAGGACAGCCATGGATTAAAAAATCAACTTTCACATAAGCGGACAAAGGCAAAGCATCAATTCCTCTTGGCTTATACTTTTTACCGTAAATCTTCTTGTACCACTTCTTTCTTTGATCCTTATCCATAATTGCAGGAATACCACCTAAACAAGCACAAGCCCCTAAACTAATCAGTACTCCGGATTCTTCTCTTAATTTCTTTAACATTTCAACTTCATGTTTAGTAATAGGTGTTCCTTCGATAATAGTAACATCATAAGGACCAGGCTTATTATCCTCCTGGCCTAACCGCCAATTAACAATATCCACCCTTTTTTCCAAAACTAAAAGCTTCTCTTTTAAAGAAACTAATTCTACTTCACATCCTTCACAATCTGTAAATTCAAATATGGCTACTTTTGGTTTAGGCATAAATTAATCCCAACTTTTATCTATCTGATCAAAATGGAAAACAGGCCCATCCTGACACACATACTTATCGCCCACGGTGCAATGCTGGCATTTACCAACCCCGCACTGCATCCTTCTCTCCATATTAACAAAAATCCTGCGATCAGAAATTCCCAAAGGCCTTAAAATCCTTTCTAAAGCATCCATCATTGGACCAGGACCACACATAGCTGAAACCGCATCCAACGGATCAATCTTAATGTCGCTGATTATGGCGGAAACCATCCCTACATGACCTTTCCATTCTTTATCCGGCTTATCCACAGTAAGCATAACTTTAATATGTTTCCCCCATTTTTTTAAACTATCTTTCATTAATAAATCCTTGGGTGTTCGGGCTCCGTAAACCAAGTATGTTCGGCCAAACTTCCTCCTATATTCAAGAATATATTCTATCAAAGCAGCAATAGGAGGAATTCCGCAACCACCGGTCACCATAACAATGTCTTTGCCAGCCATAAAATCCACAGGAAAACCATTGCCATAAGGACCACGCATGAATATCTGATTGCCTGCTTTTAATTGATGCATAGCTTTAGTTAAACAGCCAGCCCTCCTAACTACAATATCAATATATTTAGTTTCAAAAGGAGAAGAAGCAATGCCAAAAGGCGCTTCTCCATAACCAAAATGACTAACTAGAATAAACTGTCCAGGGCTAAAGACAGTCCCTTGACTATTAACAAAAAAATTACCTTTTTCCTTTTGTAATCTAAAAAGCTTAACATTGCTTGAATGTTCCTCTACTTTGACGATATTCACCTTAAATGGCTTATATATATTCTTCATTGTTTTTTGTAATCTTTGACTATTTCTTTTAAAACATCACCGATCTTAATGCCAGCCGGGCAATGTTTGCCGCAATTACCGCAAGCCACGCATTGGGATTTGCCAAATTCTCTGTAAGCCCTAACAAACTTATGATAATACCAATTATAGTATCTTTCCTTGATTGTTTTATGGAAATCATGCCCGCCAGCTACTTGGGCAAACCTAGGCAGAGTACAAGCATCCCATTGACGACAACGAATACATTTAGCATCATCTAAAGTAACCCTATCATCAACTGAAAAACAGTGGCATAAAGGACAAACATAAGTACAAATACCGCAGCCCAAGCACCTTCCAGCCAACTCATCCCAAATCTTGTGATGTTTCTTCCATGACCATTCCACAGCTTCAGCCAGTAATTCTGGATCTAAAAGCATATTCTTAAAAGAATTATGTTTTGGCGGATAATCTATAACTCCGGGCTTTAAAACTTTTTTAAAAAACTTATTCTTAACTAATCTCCTGCCCCTATTATTCAATATCCAAGTCCGATATTCCTTCTGATTAATTTTTTCTAAAACAATATCTCCGCCCTTAGGAACTTTAAACGACTTATCAATAATCCCGATTAAAATAGACTTATCCCTTTTCTGCCAATAAAAGAAATCCTTATTAGGCTTTTCCATTATCTCATCCAGCTGGGTCATCGCTTCTAATTCACTTAAATGACCGATGATTAATAGAAGATCCTCTGACTTATCAATAGTCTTTAATTTTTCAGTTTTTTTATCGAAATTAAAAAGACCCTCCTTGGGTGGAAAAAAATATTGCTTAGGGGGCAAAGTATTTTTACGCGTATCAATCACTTTAAAATCTTTCTTCAACTCTGACAGCCAATCTTTAATCTGATCTTTTTTAATGATTAATTCCATAGATATATTTTAACATAAATTCTAAAAAACGAAAATCCTAGCCGATTCCTCCTTTCTTAACGGCTAGGATCAAATATATTTATCTATTTTTTGAGATATTTGCTGTATTAATTCAAAACAGCGATATTTTTTAAGTACAACCACAACTGGAATTTTAGTATTCATCGCAATCTTCCTATTACCAAAACCTGGTATCTCTGCTGTGAAAGTTATTCCTTCAAATACGCCTGATTTGGATAACTCTCTAGTTAACTCTTCATGTTTTCGCGCTCTCACTTCAGAACTTTTTACTTGAAGTGGAATATTCCGACCTCTTTTCATGATAATAAAATCAATGCCTCGCTTATCAAAAGATGTCCCTGTAGTGCGAACAAAATTAGAAATCTCACCCGCTTTCTTCATCACTCCAAGAGCTTTTTCAACCTTATCTTCTGATCTTATCCCTCTAGCAAGACTTGCCAATAATCCCCTTTCACTACCAATCGCATTTATCTCCATAAGACAAACCTCCTTGTCTATGTTGTTAAAAAACAAAAACCGGAGAATTATTCCCCGGTAGTTTGTTCCAAAGCTTTCTCAATTGCCTGTTCGAAAACGACAACGGGTTGATTGCCCACTATTTCCTGTCCATCTATGAAAAATGTTGGTGTACCGCTCACTCCGGCTTCGCTAGCAGAATCAAACCATTCTTTTACTCTGTCTTCGTATTTTTTAGAATCATAACATACTTCAAAATTATCCTTATTCAAACCAATTTGGAGAGCCATGGCTTTTACGTCATCAGCTGATTGAAGCTCTTGGACATGCTCAAAAAAGTAATCGCTCATCTCTGAAAACTTATCCTCTTCCTGAGCACAAAGTATGGCTAAACCTATTTCAGGCGGTGAAACGAATCTCGAAATCAACTTAACTTTGCCTGTTTTAATATATTTTTCCATCAATGGAGGCAAAGTATCTCTATGAAAATTAACACAATGACCGCAAAAATGACTAGAATATTCTACCATTGTTACGGCTGCTTCAGGATTACCTATAACATGATCCCCAACAGTCTGCTTTGAAACAATGGCAGATTTTGAAGATTCATCCTCTTGAGTAGTCCCCAGAATAGAAGAAATTTGTTTATCTGTTTGATCTTGGTTACGATTAGCATGCCAGACAATCCCTCCTACAAGTGCCAAAGCAAGAAATCCTAAAATGTATGTTTTTTTATTCATATTCTTATTATATCGCTTTTTCTTTTATGAGTAAAGTTTTTTTAACTTGACTGCCTTCGGCAAAGCCGCCAATTTGGCCATCTGAACGAATTACCCGATGGCAAGGCACCCAAGAATTAGTATTTTTATTTAAGACATTACCCACAGCCCGAAAAGCCTTAGGATGATTAATCTTTTCCGCTACTTGCTTATAAGTCATTACCTGGCCTCTGGGAATCTTAGATACAGCATAATACACTTTATCTGTAAAAGGCAAGGTTTTAAACACAGGCCGAAAGCTTTTACGATGAATTTTTAAAGGGCCAAGTTCTCTTAATCTTTTTAAATGAAGTTTAGTGCCATAACCCTTATGCAGAGCAAATTCATATCCTGGATATTTGCAATCAAGCTTTTCCATTAATCTATCTCTAGAAACCTTAGCCATAATTGAAGCCAAGGCGATTAAAAGAATTTTACTGTCTCCACCAATTATTGCCTGTTGATCAATTTTAACCATAGGTAACTCTTGATGCCCATCTAAAAACAAAAAACCAGGCTTCTGGTTTAATTTATTTAAACATCTTTGCCAAGCCAGTTGCGTAGCTTGTAAGATATTAATCTTGTCAATTACTTGAGGGCTAACAAAACTGACTTTCCACTCTAAACCCGGCTCCTGATCAACTATCTTAAACACCTCTTCTCTTTGCCTATGTGAAAGCTGTTTAGAATCTTTAATCTTAAGCTTAGTCAAAGATTTAGGAATTTGACTAGGAATAACAACCACGGCAGCAGCCACCGGACCGGCTAACGGACCTCGTCCCACTTCATCAATCCCAGCCACTATCTTGTATCCCTGCCTGAATATTTGTTTTTCTAATCTAGAAAAAGCCATAAAATATAAAGGAGTCCAAACCCTCCTGGACTCCTTTTTCAATACGTTTTGACAACAAACTTATTTCACTGGATTAGGCGGAGTCTCGCCAGCCAAAACAGCAATGACATTACTGGCCGCCATCTGAGACATCTTATTCCTCGTACCTTCGGTGCCTGAAGCTGTATGCGGTGTTAAAATGACATTATCTAGATCAACTAAGCCAGGCATTAACTCGGGCTCCTTTTCAAACACATCCAGGGCTGCCCCGGCAATCTTTTTCTCCTTTAAAACTTCAACTAGAGCTGCTTCATCAACTATGGGACCGCGGGAAGTATTTACCAAATATGCCGTAGGTTTCATCATTCCTAGCTTTTCAGCATTAATCAAGTGTTTAGTTTCTTCTGTCAAAGCAGTATGCATAGTAATGTAGTCTGCTTCCTTCATTAAATCATCTAATTCTTTGTATTGGGCATCCAGTTTCTGAGCGATTTCATCATTCTTCTTAATATCATAATAGATGACTTTCATGCCAAATCCCTTATGTAATCTTTCAGCTACGGCAAAGCCAATCCGACCTAAACCAATAACCCCTAATGTTCTACCAATAATATCTCCGCCTAATAGTAATTTAGGACCCCAAGCCTTGTATTTGCCGGCCCGGGTATATTTATCTGATTCAACAATTCTTCGGGCAATAGATAATAATAAGGCAGCTGCATGATCAGCTACTGTATCAGTTAACACGCCTGGCGTATTAGTCACTATGACATTCCTTTTTTTAGCTTCCTCAACGTCAATATTATTATACCCGACCGCATAATTAGCCACTACTTGCAGCTGATCGCCAGCTGACTCCATTACCTGGCCATCAATCTTTTCAGTCAAAACTGAAAGAATAGCATCAACTCCCTTAACTTTTTCCAATAGTTCTTCACGAGAGATGCTTCCTTCCGGGCCAATTTCAATCTGATGGCCTTTTTCTTTTAATAACTCAATTCCGATTTCCGGAATCTGTCGTGTCACAAATACCTTGGACATATTTTTTCCTTTCTTAATTATTTTCCTTTATCGTTTTTAAATATTGGTATCTTAAACCAAAATTCACTTCCTTTATTCTCACCTTTGCTTTTAACGCCGATCTGGCCATGGTGGGTTTCAATAATTAGACGAGCGATATAGAGACCCAAGCCAACACCTTCAGTCCAAATCCGAGCCACTTTTTTCCCCCGGATAAATTTATCAAAAAGATGTTTTATACCCCCACGCTCAATACCAATACCTGTATCCTTAACTGAAAATACTGCCTTATCACCAACTTTCTTTAAAAATATCTCTATTTTCCCTTTGGCCGTATACTTAATAGCGTTATCAATTAGATTAATAACAACTTGGCGGATTTTTTCTTCATCAGCCCTAACAAATATTTCTTTTGCTTTAGGCAAATGATAAACAAATTTAAGCTTTTTCTTGTAAGCCTGTAATTCTAATTCTTCAACAGAACTTTCAACAAGCTTAATTAAAGAAATTTTAGAGAATTCAAATTTCATTTTACCGCCTTCCATATGGGAAAGATCGAGTAAATGATCAACTAATTTAATTAATCTTTCATTACTTTCCAAACTTTTTTCCAGCTTATCCTTTGCTTGATCAGAAACTGACCCGTAAAATCCTTCTAAAATCATAGAGATAAATCCTTTAATAATGGATAAAGGAGTCCTTAATTGGTGAGAAGCAATAGAAATAAATTCTGATTTGGCTTTGTCCAGTTTTTGAAGTTCAACATTAGCTCTTTTCAGACTCCGAGCCATCCTAGTAATCTTTTCACGCGAACTAACTTCATTAATAACACCTCGAATAAGCAAAATACTAAATATGGCCACAATGACAAATATCCCCAACTTTAAGATTAGTTCTAACCGTGAATCAGCAATTAGAGCATCAACTAGAACAGCAACTGAGATAAAAATGCTGAAAATTTCAGTTGTAATTACCTTAATATTAAATAAGTGATGCTTAAAAATGGCATACGAAATGGATATGACGAAAATAGTGGTCAGGACTGGACCCAGCCAATAGAAACTAAAATTGCCAGTAAACGGTAAAATAATATCAAATAGGAGGCCGCAAGTAATAGAAAAAATGGTTCCTAAACCAATATAGATTAACTGTCTTTCTTTTAACTTATCTTTAACAGATCCAAAACTTTTAATTAGATAATAGTATCCCAGGAATGCCCCCAGGATAATATAAATTCCATAAACATAATAAAAATCGCCAAAGTTAACTATTTTCTCACCATTTAAGAATTCAACACCATCAATAACCTTATCTGTAAAAATAATATAAAAGAGCGAAATAAGAAAAAGAACAAACATCCCAGAGATAAGCTTCAGATTCTTTTTTAAATCAAAACTGATAAAACCATTAGAAAAATAAATAAAGCCTGTTATGACAACCGCCCCGGCAATATAAAGCGTCTTGGTCGCTATAATAACAATCAATGGATTATCAACATTCATAAACACCAACATAGCCAAAATCCACAAAGTCGCTCCATAAGAAGTAATGGATAAAAAAGTACTGCTGATAACGCGACTCCTAATCAACAATAGAGTCGATAAAATACCAGTAGTTAAGAAAGATATACCTAAAAGGGCATTGATGACTGGTAATTGAACAAACATTAAGAAAAAATATTATTTAGAACTTTTTGTCTTTTTTTAAATTCTTCTTTTGAAATTTCAACTTTCCTTAAAACAACTTTACCTGTGGGAATTGTCGGAAAGTTAAACCACCATGATTCATTATCAACAAACAAAGAAACATACTCAAATCCGTAATAAGCATCCTTATCCTTGTCATAATCAACTACTAAGGATGATGTGTAAAATGTCGGCGTTGGATCCCTCCATCCCCATAAAGTCGCTAAAACCAAAGGCTTGGTCATATTATTCCAGGCCATGACATTAAAGGCGGCAACATTCCTATTACCAATAAACCAGGGCCATCTTTCATCTAATTCGATAAAGGGCCTGTGGATATCAAGAATTGCTAAAACTCCATTTAATTTTAACACACCAAGCTGTTCTTTCATAGATTCCAATTGAGAATCAACTCCCCCGATGCCGAACATGATCGTCACACAATCAAAAGTATTTTTTGAAAAATGCTTTAAACCTTTTTCACCGCTTGTCTTGGTTAAATTCCTGGCATCACCCTTAACAAATTCTATCTCTCTAATGTTTTTTGCTAAAAGGCCATCTTTTTTAATCCTAGGCAGAATAACCCGCTTTGCCTGATTGAGCATTCCCTGGTTATAGTCAAGGCCAACTGCGCTAACTTTAACATTACATAATTGAAACATCCTAAACATTTCCTCTAAAGATAACCCGATGCCCGTGCCTACATCTAAAAGCCTGATTTTCTCTTTTTTCTTCTTATTAACATAGATATAATTTACCACTTCTAAACCAATTTGCCTGCGCCACCAAGTGTCCCTAAAATTAGTTGTCAGATGATGTTTTCGTTCATAGGTTTCAGCCTCACGAGTATAGATATTTTCTACTTCTTTATGGTCAGGATCACCCTGATATTTCCTATACAAAGATCCAAAAATGCCTAAGCGCCACTTTAAGGCTATTTTAATAAATACGTGCAGTAAAATCTTGTAATAAAGATACCAAAAAATACCCACCTTTACCGAAACACTTTTAAAAACATAATCAGGGAGATAATCAGATTGGCATTCTGATGGCAGGATAGAATCTAATTTTAATTCACGTTTTTTCATTTTTTTGTTTTAACCTAGCGATAAAATCTTTAGCGATATTTTGAAGAAAATCAGAAGGAAAATTAAATTGATTAACTATATCCTGCCCTAATAATTCCTTAGTATTCTTCATATCATATATATTATATTCTATCATATAATATTTATAATGATAAAACCTCTTAGCCAGTCCTCTAAACGACTTTAATAAAACGCTAATCGACTTAATTAAACAAAAGTACAAACGCACCATCCACCTGGGACTCCTAATGGTCGGTATCTTTATTTCCAAAGCCCCAAATGTTTGCTCTGTTACATCCTTCATAGAAAAAGGCAATGGATTGGTAATATGAAATGTTCTATTTAAGGCCTTGGGATTGGGTATAATTTTCAACATCCATCTTATAGCAATATTAATCGGCATCAGATTCAAAAACGCAGTTCTAGAATAAAAATAAGGTATAAATATTTTCGTCGGGCCATCTTTAAGTTTTTGTCTTAATCTATACAATGAATAGACTACGGAATAATAGCCAAAAAAGCTTAATGTTTTTCGTCCTGTTTCTATTAGAATACTTGGCCTGAAAATAATAAACTGGTTACCTCTTTCTCCCCACTTCCTGATAACCTTTTCTGCTTCAAATTTACTCTCTTCATAAGGATTATTAAACTTATTCGGCTTTATTAACTCATCTTCAAACACAACACCCGGCCTTTGCCCGTGGACATAAGCAGTGCTAGTGTAATAGACTGGACTCTTTATCTCTTCAGAAAAGGATAAAATATTTTTTAAAATATCAACATTATCAGTGAAAACAGCCTCTCTGTCTCTTTCCCTAAAGCTCAAATTGGCTGCTAAATGCCAAATACCATCTACCTCATTTAAAAGCTGAGCTACAATATCTTTAGGAAGCCCTAAGCTTTCTTCCAATAAATTAACTTCAAATATACCTACTTGCTCAAAAGAAATATCAGGCTCTATAGATCTTAAAACTTCCTTAATCCTTTCTTTGAAAACTTTGCCATCCTTTGATCTTCCTAAAAAAATAACCTTATCTCCACGCCCAATAAGCTCTATTGAAAGCAATGAGCCCAAAAATCCAGTTCCTCCTGTAAGCAAATATGTTTTACTCATTTGATTAGTTCACTAATAGCCAGCATTACCTTATCAACTCCCTGCTCCAAAGAAACATCACCCAATGAATAGATAGGCTGGCCAATGTGAATAATCACCTTTCTGGTTCGAAAAAGAGTTTTAAACGACAAAATTCCAAAAGTTCCCTCAACGTAAACCGGCACAATTGGCGCTTTTGTTTGCTGATGTAAATATGCAACTCCGCGCTTACCTTGCTGAAGATTTCCATCTTTTGTCCTTCCACCCTCAGGATAAATCCAAATATGCCCCTTATCATTTAGCGAAGCTATCGCTTCTTTTAAAACTATATTCAAAGCATTACCTGTCTTTATTCGCACTTTAATTGAACCATTCATTAAAACATACAAAGCAACTAACAAATACCTCCATTTAAAATACCTATCTAATACTAAAAACCTAATAGGGAAAAATCTTTCAGGATAAAAATCACCCTGATAACGGGGCATGGCTGATGCGCAAATGGGCCCGTCTATATAGCTAGCGTGATTAGAAGCAAAAATAATTGGCTGATTCTCAAGCCCTTTTAGATTTTCCTGACCATGAATCCGATAACTAACGAAAAACCTCAAAATTGAATAAACAGGCCAATAAGTAATCGCCTGAAAGATTTTTGCGATTTTAACAATAGACATACTGATTAAAAATCAAAAAACGGGTTACCCAAAAGAGTCCCGTTTTAAAATTAAACTCGGTTTTCATTATCCTTGCCCTCCTTCCTCTTCCTATATCTATGTCTGTACTTCATAGTTTTATAATCTTTATTCTATTTTAAAATATTATCCTGATTTTAACAAGAGAACATGTGAATTAAAAACCAACTTATCCCTAACTATTTAATTATAGTCGCCTGTAACTTATTAAGCTTCCTATAAACCCCACCCTTATTAATCAATTCCTGGTGATCACCTTCTTCAATAATTCGTCCTTTTTCCAAAACTAATATCAAATCAGCTTTTTGAATAGTACTTAAACGATGAGCAATAACAAAAGTGGTTCTGCCTTTGATTAACTGAGCTAAAGCATCCTGAACTAATTTCTCGGTAGCTGAATCCAAGCTGGAAGTGGCTTCATCAAGAATCAAAATACGAGGATTTCTTAAAATAGCCCGGGCAATAGCCACCCTTTGTTTCTGGCCTGTTGAAAGTTTAATCCCTCTTTCACCCACCAATTGCTCATATTTCTTATCAAACTTCTGAACAAATTCATGAACATGAGCTGCCTTGGCCGCTTTAACAATATCTTCATCAGTCGCCTTCTGTCTTCCATATTTAAGATTATTCTTAATGCTGTCGTTAAATAAGGTAACTTCTTGAGGCACAATAGCTATCTGCTTTCTTAATGACTCTAAATTAACCTCAGCAATATCCTGATTATCAATTAAAACCTTACCTTGTTTGGGAAGGTAATAGCGAGAAACCAAATCAATCAAGGTTGTTTTACCTACCCCACTCTCACCAACCAAAGCAACCATCTGGCCCGGCTTAACCTTAAAATTAATATCTCTCAATACATTCTTATTCTTCTGATAGCCAAAACTAATGTTATCAAATTCAACCTCGCCTCTAATACTCTTAAATTCCTTCTTATTATTCTGATACGGTTCAGGTTTAACATTAAGAAGTTTTTGAGCCCGCTCAATAGCAGTTAATCCAGTTCTGATTGCCCTGTAATCGTTACCTAACATTCCAAAAGGAGCATAAACTAAACTGACATATCCGATAAACATAACTAATTGACCTGATGTAATAATTCCCCTCCCTAAAAAGTAAATAGCTATAGCAAAAATTACTACAAAACCTATACTAAATATAGTTTCCTGCCAAGCATTAAGATCTCTCCAGGCATCTAAAAATATCCTATACTGTTTGGCAGCTTTAACTCTGAAATTTCTACTTGTTTTTTCTTTTTCTTTTTGTTCGTTAGTAAAAGATTTTACCGTTTGAATATTAAGAATTGAATCATAGAGATCTCCATGCGAATCTTCGTAAACTTTATTCATTTTTTTCTGTGCTTTAATAATCGGCTTCGTTTTCCAGATAGTAATTAGAGAATAAACAAGTAAAATAAATAAAAGTAACAAAGCCAAACGCCATTCTACAAAACCCATAATTGTTAGAGCAATTATTACTGTTAAAAATTTTGGGCCGAAATAAAAAACAACTCCACCGATGATTCTTTCAAAATAATCAGCTCCCCGAGAAGCTCTTTGAATAATTTCTCCCATTTTTCTATTCTTATGAAAAGTTAAAGGAAGATTTAAAAGATGATTAATGATTTTTAAACGGAAATCATTTTCAACATCTATTGCTAAATGAAAACCACGATTATCAGCCATTCTTATAAACCAACCACTGATTAAAGATAGAATTAACCAAAACAGAAGAATTCCGATGATTAGTTGCAAGGTGCCAGATTCTGAAACAGCAATATCAACTAACCGCCCATAAAGATATGGAATAACGGCCGCAATAAAAGAGCCCAGAAGGGCAATCAGGGCTATAAAATAGACTTTGGCTTTGTATTTCTTTAAATACTGCCAAATAACTTTAGAATCTTGAAATATTTTCATAGTGTCCGTAGTGTTTACACTATAACATATCTACCAAATTAAGACAAACACACCCACATCTATATTATCTTACCTTGTTTAATTCTCTGTCTAATCTCTTCCATAAACCTATAGATAAACCAAAGATTATGATAAGTAGCCAACCGAGCAGCCAACATTTCCTTAGCTTTAAAAAGATGATGAATATACGATCGGGTATAATTCTTACAAGTATAACACTGACATCCTTTAATAATCGGCTTTTTATCTGTTTTAAAACCTGATTTAAAAATATTCATTTCCCCTGAATCAGTTAAAAAAGTTCCATGCCGAGCCAAACGGGTCGGAGCAACACAATCAAATAAATCAATACCCTGTTTGATTGCCCCTTTAAGATCATCTAAATAACCAATACCCAATAAATGCCTAGGTTTGTCATCTGGCAAATAAGGAATAATCCAATTCAAGGCATTGTTCATTTCTTGCTTGCCAAAGGAACCACCAATACCAAAACCCTCAAAAGGCAACTGACCGATAAACTTAGCGCTAGCTTCCCTTAAATCTTTAAATAGACCACCCTGAACAACACCAAATAAAGCCTGATCTTTTCTTTTCTTAGCTTTTAAGCAACGTTCAGCCCACCTATGGGTTCTATCCATAGATTTCTTAGTATATTGATAATCATCTAAAGGAGATGTACATTCATCAAAAGCCAAGATAATATCAGCTCCTAAATATTCTTGAATCTTAATAGAAACTTCTGGAGTAAAACGATGTTTAGAACCGTCCAAATGCGAAGTAAAATCAACCCCATCATAATCTACTTTACTTAACTTACCCACTCGCTGACTTTTCTCATCAACATCAATATCAGATTTAACTAACTTACCAATACCAGTTCCTAAAGCAGCTCCTAAACTAAAAACTTGAAAACCTCCGCTATCCGTGGTTATCACACCAGGCCAATTCATGAATTTATGAAGCCCACCCATTTTTTTAATAATCTTATGTCCAGGCTGTAAATATAAATGGTATGTATTAGCTAAAATAGCTTCAAAGCCAATTTGATTAATATCTTCCGGAGTCAAGCTTTTAACTGTTGCTTTGGTAGCCACAGGAAAAAAAGCAGGCGTATGAATATCCCCATGGGGAGTTTTAATTAACCCTAAACGGGCTTTAGATTTTGAATGCTTTTTAAGAACTTTAAAAAAAGCCATAATTTCATTGTATTTTTCTACTTATTTGATATAATACCATAAAGGTCTTATAAATATAATAAGGAGGGTTAAAATTATGGGATTTGAAGAAATAAAAATTACTCCAGGAGGCGATCCAGAACAAAAGAAAACCGACCAATTAGCTCAAGAAGGTATAGAGAAACGCGGAGATATACCAGCTGGCGATATGGACAGCATCAATCAGCCAGATCCAGAACAAGTTGAAAAAGCCGAACAAGGACTAAAAGAAGTACTGGAAGGCGTAAAAAAAATGGAAGACAACGGAGTTATCGTAGATATTGAAAA
This sequence comes from uncultured Candidatus Saccharibacteria bacterium, assembly GCA_964548405.1. Classification (GTDB taxonomy): domain Bacteria; phylum Patescibacteriota; class Minisyncoccia; order Portnoybacterales; family UBA2143; genus JAHJOV01. The sequence goes on from CAZJPW010000002.1 coordinate 27,512, forward strand.
ATAGACTTACCTTCTGAATTGATTTAAATAATAGCCGGCTACACCAAAAGCCACCGCTACATTTAAAGATTCTTTACTCCCTAACATGGGCAGACTAATTGTATGGTCTGTCCTTTTCAATACAGAATCAGAAACGCCCTTAACTTCATTGCCAATCACTAAAGCCAAAGGAAATCTTGGCTTAAACTGAGCATAGTTAATGCTCTTTTTTGTTTGTTCCAAAGAAACAATACAAACACCTTGTTTTTTTAATTTATCAATTATACGCCAAGTATGCCAATGATGTTCCCAAACAACATTTTTTTCAGCGCCCAAAGCAGTCTTAGAAATTTTATGATGAGGAGGACAACCACAAATTCCACCTAAAAAAACCTTATCCACAGCCAAAGCATCAGCTGTTCTAAAAATTGAACCGATGTTTTCCAAACTACGAATATTATCACAAACTAAATAAAACATATATTTAAAGTTTAAAGGACCATTAACATTGCTGTCAACAGTCCTTTAATTTTACGGGTCAGGGTGCGACTTAATGAGATGCAACCCGGCACCTCTCCAAGCAGACCGTTTCCTCTGAATAATCCGAACCGGTCTTCTGTCTACCAGGGGAGTATATTCTCCGGAATAGGCCTGGATAAATCCAGCATCCTCATCTACCGGTATTCGCGCCTCTTTTAATACAGTAACAAAGAGACAGGCGAAATATCTGGTTCTTTCTTTCCTTTCGCCTTTTGAGGAAGCCGGCCCCAACTTCTCCTGAAATTTCTGAAAAATTTTATAAAAAGAGCCGGCTGGATGATTAGGATCATAACTCAATCCTTTTTTTCTTGGTTTCGTAGTCCTTAGAACAGCTTCCCGAAATTCACCCTCGAATTTTTCCCATTCTTTCATTTAAGATTCCTCCTAAATAAGAATTAACTGTAAAAAATTATTTTAAAAAACTTACTTATATATAAACTCTAATTTCTTAGAGATTGTTTTCTAATATGATAACAGAAAAATAACTATTTGTCAACCCCGTTAGAAATAAATTAGAGAAAATTTCTAACGGGGTCAATACTAAAACAACTTTTGAGCCTCACGCCAAATAGAACTATTACCATGTTTTTCCCTAAGCCAGTACCACCATTCTGCGCCCCAAAGATAAGCTTCATCAAAACCAGTTTTGTAAGTATAGTCAATTATCCCATTAAACTTTCTTAAGACCATTGTTTTAACTTGTTCTTCTAAAGGCGTTTCATAAGGCATCTTATGATTCCATGGTTCAGCCTGTAATTCAATGATTATTGTTCTTTCTATGCCAGTCAGCCATTTAACCAACTGAGCTCTTTTGTAATAAAACACGGGCGGAATAGGATACTGAACATGTCTATTTAAAGCATCGCTCCAGACAATCCGGTAAAGGGTCGTCCCAAAAACATCTGCCCTTCTAGCCGGCCGAGTCCAACTGCTTAATTCTCCACTAGCTGTTAATAAGACTGGCCGATCATCTAATTCCCTAACTAAATCGATTTCTTGCTGTAAAAAATCTTTATCTAATTTAGGACATTCACCAAAACCCATTAAAAATGGCTCATTTTCCACCTGCCACATCTCAATAGCTTGATTATCTTTGTAACGTTCAACCGTTTGAGATATGACGACTAACAACTCTTCATGGTATTCTGAATTATCCAATTCCCTGGCCCAATCAGGAATATGGCATTCAGGCCAGCGAGGCACTTTCTGCCCAACCACTAAAATTATTTCTACTCCTCTCTTGGCTGCTTCTTGAACCTGCCAATCTAAATCTTCAAAAGAATATTCATCCTTGGCCGGCTCAACCTTCTGCCAATATGCAACTAAACGCAGCTTTTTAACATTTAATTCATCTAAAATAGCAATATATGTTTCTTGCCAATCCAATCCCATTTGTTCAGCGAAATACTGAGAAAAAGTAACGCCAAAATCAATCTTTTCAGCAACTGGAGCCGTACCAGTAAACATATATACAAAAAAGCCCCCCAAGAGAATAATCAAACCAATGATTGTATAAAGAATATATTTCATATTTAAAAAGCTAAAATTCCTAAACCTAGAATAATAAATGCAATTGACACAACTTTTTGTAAAATTGCGCTTTGATTAACCTGCTCTTTAATAATCCGAGGAAACTTCTTAGACAGAAACAAAGCCACCACTAAAAGAAAAATATACTGGACCCCCTGTAAGGCATTAACTAAAGTAACACTACCTAAAAAAATTGCATAGTTGAGTAAAATGAAAGACAAACCAGACAACCCCTTATTAACCACCGCCAATCCGCCTGTCCTTAATTTAACCTTACTTGAAGTCTTCATAATAGCCCGGCGGCTAATCGGGAAAATAAATAGAAAGATAGCTCCGACAACTCCGCCCAAACGAATCCAAATAAAGCCATTAATAAAAGGTTGATAAGAATAAATATATTTAGTTAAAACATATGATCCAGTAAAAAACAAAGCAGCCACTATAGCCAAAGGCAATCTCTTAACCAAAGGTGTTTTAACTAAGCCAGAAACCAGCCTGATCTGTTTTCTAGGCCAGGCCATAATTACTCCACCAAGAACAAGCAAACAAAAAGCAATCATCTGATTAAGCGCTAACCGCTCGCCTAAAAAGAAATATGTCAGAATAAAGGTAAAAAGAGGAACTAATCCTCCAATAACCGGAGTAATCCTAGAAACTTCGCCTAATTGGACTGATTTATAAAAGAAGAAGATAGCCAGAACAAAAGCATTACCAGCTACAAAACTAACTATCATTTGATCTATTGGTAAAACACTAAAACCAAAAGGAAACAACAGAATAGCTAAACCGCCAAGAAGACCCACATAAAAAGCATAAGCAGCCGGCTTAAGACGAGTATGTGAAAATAAATACTTGTCTACTATAAAAACCAGGGCAAAAATAAAATGAGCAATAATTGCAATTAAAAGCCAACTCATAATCTATTCTCCTTACAAATTTTAGCGTATTCAAAAGCACTAGGCCTAATCTTACGCTTAAATGTTTTAAAATCTATTTCAACCAAACCAAACTTAGGCCAATACCCCTTATCCCATTCAAAAAAATCAGTCAAACCCCAATAAATATATCCTCTAACATCCACTCTTTCCTCTATTGCCTTATGAATCCAAGTTAAATGATCCCTGATAAACTTAATTCTTTTTTCATCATCCCTATCCGCTATACCGTTTTCTGTAATATAGATAGGTTTGTTGTATTTTTTTAAATCTTTTAAAACATGGTATATGCCTTCTGGATATATTTCCCAACCCATATCAGTAACAGATTCATTTCTATTCTTCGGCAGCCGATGGTGAAAATAATAATTAAGACCGATAAAATCTTGATACTTCCTAATCTTTCTTAAAAAATGATTATTCCAGAAAAAATTAGCCAGAGGGAAACTCTCAAAATAGACATTATGCTTAGCAATTCCCACCTGGCAGCCCAGATCAACTAACTTTAATGACGCATAAGCCAATTTATGAGCTTTAGCCAAATTATTAATAACCTTTAAATACTTAAAAATCCCTTTTTTCTGAGGAGGCCAAACACCTCTAAAAAACGAATTGAAAGAATATATATTAGGTTCATTAATAGTTATCCAAAAATTAACATAATCAAATAAATTCTCGCCTATTATCTTAACATAACGGTCAAAATATTTTGGGAATTCAGGACAAAGTGAACCGTCTTTTTTAGCCAGCCAATTAGGCAGAGGCCAATGGTATAAAGTAACAAAAGGTTCTAATCCTCTTTTTCTCAAAGCAGCCAAAACTTTTCTGTAATGCTCAATTTCCTTTTGATCTATTTTACCTTCCTTAGGTTCAATCCTAGACCACTCAATGGAAAGACGATGGGCATTATGATTCAACTTCTTAGCAATATCAAAATCCTCTTCAAAACGATGGTAATGATCGCAAGCCCGGCCAGAGATATAGTTCCGGGACTGAGACATTTCTGGAAATTGTTCCTGCTGCCATTCTTGCCAACGATTCCTAGCCTGACTGGCTAAATCTTGAGCATTACCTTTTTCCCATTCTGACCAATCATTAACATTCCCACCTTCCACTTGATGGGCTGAAGTACCTGCTCCCCAATAAAATTTTTTTGGAAACCTCATTTCTGACATTTAGAACAAAAGTGAGCCGAACGGCTACCCATTTTAATTCTTTTAACTTTAGACTTACATTTAAAACACGGTTTGTTTTCGCGTTGATAAACTTTAATTAAAGGCACGAAATTGCCTTTTTGACCGTTAGCATCAAAGTAATCCCTATTAGAGCTGCCTTTTTTCTTAATGGCTAAAGTTAAAACTCTTTTAATTTCTAAATAGATTCTTTTAACTTCAATCGGCTTCAATGTTTCAACTTTTCTCAAAGGCAGAACTTTGGCATAAAATAGGATTTCATCAGAGTAAATATTACCTATCCCAGCAATAAATTTAGGATCCATTAATAAAAGCTTAATTTTACTCTTTTTTCTCTTATTCAATAACTCTTTAAATAGTTTTAAAGTAAATTCTTTACTTAAGGGCTCAGGTCCAAATTTTTCTTTTTCAAAAAAATCATTTAATTCTTCTTTAGGAGTCACTTTAACAAAACCAAACTGGCGCAAATCATTATGAATTAAACAGCTTCCATCAATGAAATAATAAATTAAGTGAGTGTGCTTATTGGCTTGGCCATTAAAGATCAATTGGCCGGTTAATTTCAAGTGAATGATTAAATAATAGTTATTAGATAATTCAATTACCAATAACTTAGCCCTCCGTTCAATGTTTTTAATTTTAGTTCCAGTAACTAATTTCTTGAATTTCTCCAAAGGATACTTAATAAACTTTTTCAACCGAACTTCTACTTTCTTAATCTTCTTACCTCTAATCCTTAGATTTAACTGTCTTTTAATTGTTTCTACCTCGGGTAATTCAGGCATAATTATCTAGGTGGTTCTTCGTATTGAGTGCTGACCAAAACATCCTCCAAGGCATCGATATCTTCTAAAACTATACCTGTACCCCTTACCACAGCTGTTAAAGGATCTTCAACTAATTTCACAGGCATTTCAGTCTGTTCAGTTACTAATTGGTCCAAACCACGCAGTAAACCTCCACCCCCTACTAAAAAGATACCTCGCTGCATAATATCAGCCACTAATTCAGGCGGAGTTTCTTCAATTGTCCCTTTAATCGAATTGATCAAAGCCTTAACTGATCGATTTAAAGCCTTACGAATTTGAGAATCATCAACTGTCACCTCTTTAGGTAGGCCAGTAACAATATCACGTCCACGCATAGTTGTCTCTATCTTATCATTTAAAGGGTAAGCTGAACCTACAGCTAATTTAATATCTTCAGCTGTTTTCTCACCCAAAAGAAGATTAAATTCCTCCCTAGCATAATGAATAATATCTTCATTAAGTCTATCACCAGCAACACGCAAGCTTTTAGACACAACAATGCCGCCTAAAGAAATAATGGCCACTTCAGTGGTTCCTCCACCAATATCGACAATCATATTACCAGCTGCTTCTTGAACCGGCATTCTAATACCTATAGCCGCAGCCATAGGTTCTTCAATTAAATATACTTCCCGAGCCCCAGCACTCCTAGTAGCGTCTTCTACTGCTCTTTTTTCCACCTCAGTCACTCCTGACGGAATACCGACCACTACTCGAGGTCGAGGCAGAATAGAAAAACTTTCTCGATGAACCTTATCGATAAAAAACTTAAGCATTTGCTCAGTTACCTCAAAATCAGAAACAACACCAGCCACCAAAGGACGAGAAGCCACAATATGAGCCGGAGTCCGACCAACCATTTTCTTAGCTTCTTGACCAATAGCCAAAATCTGACCTGTTTTCTGATTAATAGCCACCACAGACGGCTCATTAATAACAATACCCCTCCCTTTAACATAGACTAAAGTATTTGCTGTACCCAAATCTATGCCAATATCTTTAGAAAAAACACCAAACAGCTTATTAAGCATAAAAAATTAATACGCCTTAGCGAAAATAACTCTTTGATTCGACTCTCCTCCACAAAAAATACACTTCCCTTTTTCTTTTTTCTGATCAAAAGGAATACAACGAATAGTTGCCTTTGTTTCTTCTTTAATCTTAGCCTCACACTTCTCGTTATTACACCAATAAGCTTCAATAAATCCACCTTTACCTTTAATTATCTTCTTAAATTCATCCCAATCATTAACCCTATAAGTATTTTCTTTTTGAAACTTCTTGGCCTTATTAAACATTTTATCTTGAATATCATATAATACTTTATTAATAAATTTTACATTTATCTTTTCTTCATCCATTACAGCCTTATTATCCGTATCTCTTCTAATAACAAGAATATTCTTATCTTTAACTTCAGCTGGACCTATTTCTAATCTAATTGGAACACCTTTCTTCTCCCATTCAAAAAACTTAGGACCTGGACGCATATCTCTCTTATCCACTTTAACTCTAATATCTTTATTAATCTTATTCGCTATTTCATCAGCTTTCCCTATAACTTGATCCTTCTCTTCATCTGAATTCCAAATAGGAATAATTACAACTTGAGTCGGCGCTATTTCAGGAGGCAAAACTAAACCCTGATCATCACTATGAGCCATAATCAGAGCGCCGATGATTCGAGTACTTAATCCCCAACTGGTCTGCCAAGGAGTGTGTTTTTTCTCATCTTTGCCCAAAAACTCAATATTAAAAGCCTTAGCAAAACTTTGACCAAGCATATGGGAAGTTCCTGACTGCAAAGCTTTCTTGTCCTGCATCATTGCTTCAATAGTATAAGTACGATCAGCCCCAGCAAACCTTTCTGATTCAGATTTAATCCCAGAAATCACTGGAATAGCTAAATATCTTTCTACTAAATTCTGATAAACATCTAACATTTGTTTAGTTCTCTTTTCGGCCCCCTTTTCAGTCTCATGAACTGTATGCCCCTCTTGCCATAAGAATTCTGTAGTCCTTAAAAATAAACGAGGACGCATTTCCCAACGGACTATATTAGCCCATTGATTAATCAATAAAGGTAAATCGCGATAGGAATTAATCCATTTTGAAAAGGCATCATACATGATTGTTTCTGAAGTCGGCCGGACAACTAATGGTTCATCTAGTTTTTTACCCCCTGCATGAGTAACCACTGCGCATTCCGGTGAAAATCCCTCTACATGTTCAGCTTCTTTAGATAAAAAACTCTGCGGGATAAAAAGAGGAAAATATGCATTTTCTACCCCAGTCTCCTTTATCTTTCCATCTAAAACTTTTTGGATATTTTCCCAAATAGCGTAACCATAAGGCTTAATTATCATACAGCCTTTGACTGACGAATGTTCAGCCAGGTCAGCCGCTGAAATCACATCCAAATACCATTGTGAATAATCTTTTTCACGACTGGTAATCTTTTTTTCTTTAAATTTTTCTTCTTTGTTTTTCATATACATTAATCTTATCATAAAAAAAATAGAGGAGCAATATATATAAAGACTCCGGTCCAACGATGGCCCGGAGTCGATTTCGTAGCGTTTCTAAGATTACAGTTTTCCTGCAATTTCTTCTTCAATCGCCTTCACTGTCGGTTCAATATTTTTAAGACAGTGTTGACTGAAGGGAGTTATATTGACACTCCCTCCTGTGCCCCCATCTTTACGACGGAACCCACGAACATGGGTTAAAGAATTAAAAAAAGAATAACACCTATACGTTATTCTGTCAAATACATCCAGAGTAAATACTGCTTAAAATATCCTTACAATATCACGCCAAGTGACGGCGATCATTAATAGAATTAAGATAACAAAACCAGTCGCATGAGCAATACCTTCAATTTTTTGACTAACAGGCGAACCTTTAAATTTTTCAATACCCAAGAAAAGCAATCGGCCGCCATCTAAAGCAGGAAACGGCAAAGCATTAATAATAGCTAGGTTAATATTTAAAATGGCAGTGAATTGGAGGATATATATAAAGCCTAATCTAGTGGCTTGACCAGCCAAGTCATAAATACCAACTGGCCCCGCTATTTCCAGAGTTAATCTCCCTGTAGTTGCAAGCTGCCAAAGAATTGATGCCAAAGCGACTGTAATAAACCAAGTCAACCTAACCGTATCAATAATTCCTTCAATAAAAGCTTTGTACCAAGGAAGTGAAACAACAGCTGTTCTAGCCAAAGCTAATCCTAGAGGACCTTCGTCTTCAGAATGATAAATCCTAGGCACCATTTCTTTTTCCAAAACTTGACCACCTCTTTCAATAACTACTGTAATCTTATCTCCCTTATGTTGATCAGTAAACTCCTGAACCTGACTAACTTTTGTAATTTGTAATTTGTAATCTGTAGTTTGTAATTCCTTAATAGTATCACCCATCTTAATATCCGCTTCTTCAGCTGGTGAGTCAAAATCAACCTGGACAATCTGTATCTTTGCGTTTTCTGCAATCTCATCGTCTTCAATAATATTAGGCAATCCAATCCAATGGCCTATTCCTAAAAGAAAAGCGGATAAAATAAGGTTCATAGTCACCCCAGCTATAATAATCTTAGCCCGGGTGCTAATCGGCTTATTGTAAAAAGCCCGACCCTTATCAAGATCATCTTTCTTTTGACCGTCTTCGCCATGAATTTTGACGAAACCACCCAAAGGAAAAAGATTTAAAGAATAGATTGTCTCGCCCCGCTTGATTTTAACAATCCGAGGAGGAAAACCAAAACCAAACTCATCAACCCTAACACCAGCCCTTTTAGCCGTAATAAAATGACCAAGTTCATGAACTAAAACAATCAAACCAAGAATTAAAATAAATACAATTACAGTTAGCATATTAGACAGTCATTATTTCCTCTTCTTTCTTCTTTCTCATATCCTCTACCTTCTTATTATACTCATCAATTATCTTCTGCAATTCGTCCTTAGCCTTGAATTTATCATCTTCGCTAATTTCCTTAGCTTGTTCTAAAGATTGAATTTCCCGCCAAACATCTTCTCGGTTGCGCCTAATACTAATCCGACATTCCTCCACTTTTTCTTGTAAAATTTTAGCTATTTCCTTCCTTCTTTCCTCGCTTAAAGGAGGGATTGTTAAACGGATAACATCATCATCCACAATCGGACTTAATTTAAGGTTTGAATTCCTGACAGCTGACTCAATTTTCTTAATAATTTCCTTGTCCCAGGGCCGAATTACAATAACCCTTGGTTCTGGAGTTTGAATAGCAGCCAAATCCTTCAAAGGCATCTTTTGTTCATATGCTTCCACTTCCAAATTTTCCAATAAACTTGGTGTGGCTCGGCCGACTTGTAAACCAGTTAATTCATTCTTAAGATACTCGACTGTCTTATCTAATTGAGGTTTAATTTTATTAATAATTTCTTTGTACATATTTATTGATGCATCCCTACAAAGACCACTCCTAATTTATGAGGATTAACAACTATCGTTTTAATATTACGGTCACTCTCTAATTCATGGACTGTCCAATTAACTCCTTGATCCAAGCTACGATACAGTATTGACCCGGCACCATAATAGAGGTGATCTGTATTTTGCGATTCAACAGCCAAACTTAAAACAGGTTTTGATTCCGGAGGCATGATAATAGCTACTTCTTGCCAAGTTTGACCGCTATTCTTTGAAGTTAATAACCCGTATTCAGATCCGGCATAAAGAATACTTGGTCTTTGTGAATCAATTATTAAATTCTCTACCCTTTCAGCCTGACTAAATCCTTCTAATGCTTTTTTAAATGACCGCCAATTTTTTCCCTTATCACCACTTCTGTAAATACCCTCTTCAAAAGTACTAACGTACACCTGTCGGGTATTCTTAGGATTAATGGCAATATCGGAAATAACGTCATCAAACCATTTCATTATCTCCCAAGACTTACCATAATCAATACTCTTTAAAAAACCTCCTTGAGCTGTACCTATATATACTATAGAAGAATCATAACTATCAATCGCTACGGCAAAAACCGCATATTTTTCCTCAGAAACTACGTAAACTTCTTCCCATGACCCTCCTCCATCCTGACTCCGGAAAACCCTACCTTTCTTATCCTGATAAGTACCAATATATACTCGATTAGAATCCTTGGGATCAACCGCAATATCATAAACATTAGCCCGATTAGAAAGTATTCCATTTTGATCCTCTAGCTTATACCAATGTTCTCCTTGGCAACAACTTTTGTAAATACCGTTAACTCGCGTACCAGCATAAAGAATATCCGAATTACTAGGATCAATCACCATACTTAAAATATCTAAAGAAGCTAAAGAAACTTCATCTTTAACCGTTAGCTGTTCCCAAACTTCACCCATATCACTAGATTTATAAATTCCGCCATCCTTAGTTATCCTATTGCAATCAAAAGGGAAAATCGCCAAAAAAGCAAATACCGGAATAACGACTAAAAATGATTTTCTCATATTTCTAACATTAAAACCTCCAAAGCCAACCGAGCATTAATACTTGGGTTGGTCAAAAGCCAATCTGTTCTTTTAATTGTTTTAATAATCTTTTTTAACTTTAGTAAAGAATAACAACCCTTATACTTAACTGTTTCCGGATAAAGAATTAAATCAGAACAATCATTAGCCAAGAGAAGTAAATCCCTGAACCAAAAAAGCCAATAATCTAGAATTTGCCGAGACATTGGCAAATCCTTGGACATTTCTTCAACATATTGATAACGTTCACTTAAATTAGCTTTTAATATCTTTTCTAATTGATTAATTACCTTATCCTGTTCCTTTAAAAGTTCTGGATTTTCTAAATAATTAATGGCTAGGCCCGGACGGCCATTAGCCAAACGGATAATTTGATCTTTAGCTTTAGAAAGCACTTTTTTAATTTCTTGACTCGGTACAGGCAAAAAATTAACTGTCTGACAACGAGAAACAATGGTCGATAAAAGCATTCTTGGATTAGCTGTCACTAGAATAAGGATTGCTTGTCCACTTGGCTCTTCTAATACTTTCAAAAGACAATTAGCTGCTTGATTAGTCATTCTATCAGCTCCATCAATCAAAACCACCTTGTAATCCGCAGAATATGGAAACAAACTCATTTGATGCTGGATTTCTCTAGCTTGCTTAATACCTATTTCAAGTTCTTTCTTAACTCCCTTATCTGTCTCTATAACTTCCGGTTTAATAATTAAAACATCTGGATGAACCGCCCTGTCTATTTCTTTGCCAACTAGCATTCTAATAAATTCCAAAGCCACGGTTTGTTTACCTAAATGAGCCGGACCAGTAAATAAATATGCATGAGCCAAACGTTGCTTTTCAACGCTTTTCTTCAAAAAACCTAAAACCCGCTGATGTCCAATAATCATACATTAATTTTATCATAATCCCTATCTTATCGCAATTTTCTTTGCTCTAGTATACTTATGACAAATTCTTTTATTGATCTCTCAAATCTATCTTGAGAAAACTTTTCAGCCCTTTTTCTAATCAAAAGAGGACTATAATTATTTAAATTAATCAAAATGCGGCGAACTCCTTCAGCTAAAGATTCGGGCACTGCTTCGTCAAAAAATTCACCTGTAATTCCTTCTAAGACAGTTTCTATGGCCCCACCTCTACGATAGGCCAAGACTGGCTTTCCAAAACCCATGGCTTCGACTGGGGCAATACCAAAATCATCTTCGCCTGGAAAAAGAAAACCTATACAATTCTTAAAATATTTTTTAACACTTTGATCAGATCGCCAACCTAAAAACTTAATATTATCATGAGCCATTCTCTTTAATCTTTTCTTATCCGGACCTTCACCAATAATAATTAAAGGCAACCTCAACTTATTAAAAGCATTAACAGCCAAATCTATTCTTTTGTAAGGAGTCAATTGCGAGACAATTAGGAAATACCCATCATTAGTCTGACTTAATTCTCCAAGATTATCTAATATCACGGGAGGATAGATAACTTCCGCTGCCCGGCCATAGAACTTATTAACCCTTCCAGCTGTAGCCTTAGAGTTAGCGATAAAATGATCTACTCGGCTAGCGGCCGATTTATCCCACATTCTAACATAATGCATCATTACTCTAATGGCTAAATTAGTTAAATGTCCTTTTCTTTGTTGTTCAATATATGAAGTATAGGCATCCCAACCAAAGCGCATTGGACTATGACAGTAACAGATATGAACGGCCTGAGGTCGAGTAATAACGCCTTTGACAAAACTATTAGAAGAAGAAATTACTAAGTCAAACTCACGCAAATCAAAAGTTTCCGGAGCCATAGGAATAAAAGGCAAAAGATACTTTTGGCGTTTGCGCCAAAACTTTGGAAAACCTTGCAAAAAAGAAGTATTAACCTTAACGCCCTCAAAATATTGACCCATTTTTTTCTGATCGTAAAGTAAAGTAAAAACCTCAGATTTAGGAAAAATTTTCCTTAAATTTAAAAAGACCCTCTCGGCCCCTCCAAAACGAATTAAATAATCGTGAATTAAAGCTACTTTCATGAATCAGTTAAAACTCTTAAAGTCTCTTGAGCACACTTCTTCCAAGAAAATCTCTTGGCATTCTCGTATCCCTCATTAACCAATCTCTCTTTAAAATCCCTGTCTTCAATGATCTGATACATTCTATCGCAGATTTCTTCGATATTCTCAGGTTTTACCAATATTGCTCCCTGACCAGCTACTTCCGGCATTGAAGAAACATTAGAAGTTATCACCGGACAACCAGATACCTGAGCTTCCAGGATATGCATTCCAAAACCTTCATAAAAAGTCGGAAAAACAAACATATCTGCATTCTTTAATAACTGCCACTTTTCTTTTTCTGAAACATACCCCTTTAGAATAATATCTTTACTAAAATTTATCTTATCATATTGATAACCTTTTAATCCAGCTAAAACCAGCTTATGCGGTACCTGGTATCTTTTTTTAAGTAATTCAAAGGCTCTAATTAATCCATGGATATTCTTTTTTGTCTCTAAACGTCCAATGTATAGGATATATGGGTAACCCTTATCTTTATTTCCATTAACTTTTCTAGAAAGTATTCCATCTGGAATACCCACTCCATGATGGACTACCTGTATCTTTTCCGGATCACCATTATACAATTCAATCAAATCTTTTTTAGTATTCTCAGAAATAGCGATAACCTTACTGGCATTTCTTAAAGCATATTTAGTACTCCAGCGTAAATAAGCTAGATGTTTTTTAGGATACATCTGAGGATAATATTCATATTCCAAACCATGAATAGTAACAACAGAATTTCTAGGATGAACTAAAGGCAAAACATGAACTGGGATAAATAGGACATCAGGTTTATTAAAAATCATTTCCGCAGACAATCTTACCTGAGTCCACATGGGCAGAGACCACTTTAAATTTTTATTGGAGTATAAAATAAAACGATGCTTTTGCGCTCCCTCCAGCATCGCTAAGTGTTTAATTAATTGATAGGTGTATTCCTCTACGCCTGTACGCGGCTTAATAAAAGCAGCCACAGCATTAATCCCTATAACCATACTACTTTTTACTCATTATACTTCGTTTATAAACTTCTAAATTATCCAAAGCCGTACCGGCACCCTTAGCCACACAAAGCAAGGGATCTTTGGCAATTCGACAATTAACACCAGTTGCCTCAGTAATCAAATTATCTAAATTTTTAAGCAAAGCGCCACCTCCGCTCAAAACCATACCATGATCCATAATATCAGCAATTAATTCTGGCAATGTTCCTTGAAGTACATTTTTAACCGATTTAATAATCTCTCTTAATTGTTCTGAAATCGCTTCAGTGATTTCGTTACCCCTAACTTCAATAGTCTTGGGTAAACCGCCAATTAAATCCCGACCCTGGATTTCCATGACCGGTTCTTCCTCTTGGGGTAAAGCGCTGCCAATCTCTATTTTAATCTTTTCGGCGGTCCTTTCACCAACAGCTAAATTATGTTTCTTTCTAATATGTTCACTAATCGCCTGATCCAATTTATCTCCACCTACCCTTACTGAATCACAAGAAACTACCCCACCCAAAGAAATCACAGCCATTTCTGAAGTTCCTCCACCAATATCAATAATCATCTGACCAGTTGGCTGATTAATTTTCAAACCAGCTCCAATAGCTGCTAAAACAGGCTCTTTAACTACATAAGCATTCTTGGCGCCAGCTTTAACTGTGGCCTCAATTACTGCTCTTCTTTCAGTTGAAGTAATCCCAGCTGGCACTGAAACCATGACATCTGGTCGAAAGATACGCCAACTGCCCAAAACTTTTCCGATAAAATATCGAAGTAATGCCTCAGTTACCCGATAATCAGCAATAACACCATCTTTCATGGGTCGATAAACCGTAATGATTTCTGGAGCCCTGCCTAGCATTTCTTTAGCCGGATTACCCACCGCTAAAATACGGTTATCCTCATCAGAAACCGCTACCACAGTTGGTTCATTAATAACTACACCCTTTTTGGGTAGATGAACCAAAGTATTAGCTGTACCTAAATCAATTCCTATTTTTCTAGCTAACATATTTCCATCCTTTTAATATTCGCTCCTATTTTCTTTAATCGTTCTTCAATATGTTCGTAACCCCTGTCTATTTGATAAATGTTTTCAATGACTGATTCTCCTTTTGCTATTAAAGCAGCAATAACCAAGGCGATACCTGCCCTAATATCAGGACTAGTCAAACGACGACCATACAGTTTAGTCGGACCCTGGATAATAACCCGATGAGGATCAGCCATGATAATTTTAGCGCCCATCTGATTAAGTATATCAGTATAAAAGAGACGACCTTCAAAGATTGTTTCGTGAATTAAAGATAAACCTTTAGCTTGAGTCATTAAAACCGCAAAAGGAGCTTGTAAATCAGTTGGAAAACCAGGATACTCATGAGTTTTTAAATCAACTGCCTTTAATCTAGAGCTCTGCTTAACTTTAACAAAATCTTTACCAATCTCCAAATTAGCTCCAGCTTTATTCAAAAGAGACCAAAGAACCTCTAAATGACTAGGATTCATATTAGTAACCTTAATCGGACTATTACTAGCCACTCCCAAAGCAACAAAACTACCTGCTTCTAATCTATCTGGAATAATCTGGCATTTCCCACCACCCAAAGAATTAACTCCCTCAATCTCTATAAACGGAGTTCCGGCTCCTTTAATCTTAGCCCCTAATTTATTTAAAAAGTCGACCAAACTATAAATCTCTGGCTCGCAAGCTGTATTAATTAACTTTGTTTTTCCTTTAGCTAAAACAGCTGTTAAAATCATTGCTTCAGTTGCTGTAACGCTAATCTTAGGAAAAACAAATTTAGTTCCTTTTAATTGCTTAGTTGATAAATGATACCCCTCTTTACTCTCTTTGACTTTAGCTCCAAAAGCTTCAAAGCCACTTATAAAAATATCGCGTGGACGTTGGCCAATAACACAACCCCCTGATTGACAAAGAGTAGCTTCTCCACATCGAGCCAATAAAGGACCAATCATTAGAATAGATCCTTTTAAACGACTGGCAATATCCGGATTTAGCTTAGTCGTATTGATATTCCTAGCCCTTAATTGATAAATTCCTTTGGAATCACTTTTAATTTTAACTCCGATTTCCTTTAATAGTTCAATTAAACGAAAAATATCCTCAATTTGAGGAACATTAGAGATGGTCCATTGCTTATCTGTTAATAAACAAGCAGCCAAAACCTTCAAAGCCGCGTTTTTAGCTCCGTTAACCTTTATTTCCCCCTTAAGCTTCTTCTGGCCTTTAACTATGAATTTCTCCATACACATATATCCTATCTCATTAAGCCATAATTGACAAGTTGACATATTGAATAGAATAAGTATATGCTGATATTAGAAATAAGGAATGAAACATGACTCGTCGAACACGTCAAATCATACTTTTAGCAACAACTCTTTTTTTTATTCTAGCCACCCCAGCCACTTTACTTTATGCTTGGGGCTATAGTTTTGATTGGCAAACTAAAAAACCAGTTCTTACGGGCGGTCTCTATCTTAAATCAATTCCTAAAAAAGCCGAAGTATACATTAATGATAAACCCCAAAAAGAAACAACTCCGACATTTATTAAACGGTTATTGCCTAAAGAATATCAAATCAGAGTAACCAAACAAGGTTACCATTCTTGGCAAAAGACTTTAAAAGTTGAATCAAAAATAGTAACAGAATCAAAGAATATTCTACTTATCCCCCTTAGTCCGGAAATCGAAACGGTTAGCCAAGACTTGGCGCTTAATTTTTCCTTAGAAGATTTTATTCAGGAAGAATCAACCAATATCTTCTATATCCAAAAACCAAGCTATATCCTTTATAAAACAGATCAAGACAATTCATTCCAAGAGCAAATTAGCTTAACTCCTCTACCCAGCAATCATCAATACGAAATATTTTCCTCGGCCAATGAACAGATTGTTGTCTTAGACAAAAAAAACCAGCTTTATCTATTTAATCAAGGAACAAAAAACTTTGAATTAATAAGTCAAAATGTCCAAAGTCTCCAATTTTCCTATAACAACAAAAGACTACTTTACTTTACCCCCTCTGAAATCTGGATATACCATTTAGAAAGATCGGGTAAAATAGCGGATAATAAGGAGTTAATTACTAGATTAAGCCAGAAAATTAAGCAAGCCATTTGGCACAAAACCAATGAACACATCATTTTTTCAGTCGGAGAAAATATTAAAATAATTGAATTAGATAATCGAAGCGATAGAAATATTGTTAATTTAATCAAATTAGAAGTTAAAAAAATGGCCTACGGCCAAAAAGACGAAAAACTTTATTTAATAAAAGAAAATGAACTACTGGCCATTACCCTGGATTAAAAAAATCCCCACCAGATGCGGGGATTTTTCTTATCTCTTCTTCCACTGTGTAGCCTTTCTCGCCTTCTTGAGACCAGGCTTTTTTCTTTCTTTCTTTCTCGAATCACGAGTAAGAAAACCTGATCTTTTCAGTTTTTTGGAAAAATCAGGATTAAATTTAACCAAGGCTCGAGATAAGCCATGGCGAGCTGCTTCAGCTTGTCCTTTAATACCGCCGCCTTTAATCTTAATAGTCGCTTCAAAACGATTGATTGACTTCATTTTCTTAAGCGGACTGAGTAATATTTCCCTTAAATCAAAAGTTGTAAAGAAATCAGCATAATCTTTATCATTGACTGTAACCTTGCCTTTTTCATTTTCAAAAGGCTTGCAAGTAAAAAGCCTGACTCTGGCAGTTGACGTCTTTCTCCGGCCAACCGCTTCATAGTATTGCCTTTTTATTTCTTTGGCTGAAGTCTTTTTAACCACTTTCTTCTTGGCCTTGGTTGTTTTTTTCTTTTCTGGCATATTATTTATCTATCTCTTCTTTGTATAGTTTTAGCTTTTTAATAACCTTATCTCTTAATTTATTCTTAGGTAACATTCCGTAAACTGCTTTTTTGACCACTTCCCGAGAGTCTTTTTCCATAGCTTTTTTAAAAGGAATTTCTTTAATTCCACCCGGATAACCAGAATGATGATAATACATTTTCTGATCTTCTTTTCGTCCGGTTAATCTAACTTTATTAGTATTATAAACAATTACTTGATCACCCATATCCATATGAGGCATAAATTCAGGCTTGTTTTTGCCACGCAATAAATTAGCCACCTCAACAGCCATTCTCCCTAAAACTTTGTTTTTTGCATCAATCTTATGTGTCATGTTCACTATGTTTACTTAACTAATTCAATAATAGCCATTTTGGCGCTATCTGTTTTGCGCGGACCCAATTTAGTAATCCTAGTATATCCGCCTGGCCTGGCTTGGTAACGAGGCCCTATTTCCGCAATCATCTTTTTTAATATCTTAGCTGGAAGGTATCTTGCTAAATATCTAGTATTAGCTAAATTATTGGTCCTGCTTTTAGTAATCAACTTTTCCACAAAAGGACGAACTTCCTTAGCTTTGGCTTCAGTAGTAGTAACCTTTTCTTTTAATAGTAAGTTAGCGGCCAAGATTTTCAAAAGAGCCTTCCGCTGATCCTTATTACGACCAAATTTTCTTAATTTATTACCGTGCTTCATTATTTCAAAGTTATTTATTTGAGAGTTAAACCTAGTTTGCCAAGAGATCTTTTAATTTCAAGGATACCCTTATCTCCCATGCCATCAATCTTTTCTAAGTCCGCTATACTCTTTTTAATCAGACTAGCCACTGTCTTTATTCCAACTGCCTGGAGAACGGTCGTCGTCCTGGAAGAAATCTTAAAGTCTTCTATCTTAATCTTAGTAGGATCATCTTTTAAATCTTTTGTCTTAGTAGACTTCTTTTCTTCTTTTTTCTCTTTTACCTTAGTTGTTGCCTTTTTAGTTTTCTTATCCGCTAATTGAGTAAAAACGCTATAATTATCAACTAATATCTGAGCTGCTTTAAGAAAAGCGTCTTTAGGAGCAATCGTTCCGTCAGTTTCAATCTTAAAGGTCATTTTATCATAATCTGTTCTTTCGCCCACCCTCATATTTTCTATAGAATAAGTCACCTTGCGAACAGGACTGAAAATAGCATCTATGGCAATCTTACCAATCTCTATTTTCCCTTTCTTGCGTTCTTCAATCGGCGAATATCCTAAGCCTGGCTCAACTTCAATCTCTATCTCTAATTCTGCTTTTTTATCAGTCAAAGTTGCAATGTGAGCATCCTTATTAACAACCTCTAATTCAGAGGTCGTTTTAATATCTCCGGCCTTAACTTCCTTTTCACCTTTAACCTTTAACATTACTTTAAAAGATTCTTGACGATGCAGCTTAAACCTAACCTGCTTAAGATTGAGGATTATTTGAACTACATCTTCCATTATATGAGGAATAGTTGAAAACTCATGTTGAGCTCCTTTTATCTTTATTCCAGTAATGGCTGCACCGGGTAAAGAAGACAAAAGAACACGACGAAGAGAGCTGCCTAAAGTATTTCCATACCCCGGATAACAAGCTCCAATCTCAAAGATGCCCTTATTCCCTTTTTCTTCGATAATTTTTGGTTTATTTGGTAAAGTAATCATATTTTTAATATTATTGTTTATTTACTATAGAATTCAATAATCATGCTTAATTCGCCGATTTTACCCATATCTTCCATGGTGGGCTGACTTTTGACTTTACCTTCGATCTTTTGCTTATCCAAAACTAACCATTTGGGCGCTTCATATTTTTTAATAATTGTTTTAAGATCTTTGAAAAGAATCTTTTTCTTACTTGCTTCCCTTATTTTAACAAGATCATCCTTTTTAACCTGATAAGAAGCAATATTAACTTTCCGGCCGTTAACCAAAATATGACCATGACTGACTATCTGTCTGGCTAAGCTTCTTGAAACAGCCCAACCCAACCGAAAAACAACATTATCCAATCTACTTTCCAGCTTTTGAGCAAAAAGTTCTTCTTTATTTCCTTTTTGTCCGGCAATTTCCTTGAAATATTTCTTAAACTGCTGTTCTGATATACTATAGGCATTACGAACCTTTTGTTTTTCAGTCAGCTGCAAGCCATATTCCGAAGCCCTTCTTCTAAAAGACTTGCCGTGGACTCCAGGCGGATAAGGCCTTCGAATCATAGCACACTTCTGACCAAAGCAACGATCCCCTTTAAGAAAAAGTTTTTGTCCGGCCCTTCTGCATTTTTTACATTTAGCGTCGATAATCATATATATTAGACTCTCCTTGGTTTACGTGAACGGCAGCCATTATGCGGTACCGGAGTAACATCTTTAATAGAAATAATTTCCAAACCATGATTAACCAAAGCTCTGATAGCTGCATCCCGACCACTGCCAACACCTCTAACAAAAACCGATATTTCTTTAAGGCCATAGCTGCTCATTTTTTCAACCAAAGTTTCAACTACGCGCGAGGCGGCAAACGGAGTAGCTTTCTTAGGACCCTTAAACCCGACTGAACCAGCACTAGACCAAGCCACTACATTACCTTGTAAATCGGTAATAGTGATGAGGGTATTATTGTACGAAGATTGAATATATACTTTGGCATGTTCAAGCCGGCCAATTTTTTTCTTTCCTTTTGACCCCTTAGATTGAGCTTTGCGTTCGCTTTCTTCCCTTTCTTCTGCTTCTTTTAAAAGCTCTTCTTGTGTTTTTTTAATTATTTTTTTCTTACCCATAATTATATTATGTTTTTTCAGCTGCTTTCTTTCTTCCGCTACCCATAGTCTTACGAACATTACCTCGAATGGTCCGAGTATTAGTTTTTGTTTGTTGGCCTCTAACTGGCAAACCTTTAATATGGCGAATACCGCGGTAAGAACCAATATCTTTTAACCGTTTAATATTCATCATTTTTTCCTGTCTTAATTCACCCTCGACCCGATATTCCTTTTCTACTATCTCTCTTAAAGCGTTTACTTCTTTACTTGATAGTTTGTTAGTCCTGATATTGGGATCTATTTTAGCTTTAGCCAAAATACGCTGACTCAAAGTTTGCCCTATGCCATAAACATAGGTTAAAGCGATCTCTATTCTTTTATTATCTGGAATATTAACACCAGCTATTCTAGCCATAGTTTGTATTAAAATTAACCCTGCCTTTGCTTATGTCTTGGATTTTTCTTACAAATAACATAAACCCGACCTTTCCGTCGGACTATTTTACAATCTGCGCACATTTTTTTAACAGAAGCACGTACTTTCATAATTTACTTTCCTCGATAAGTGATCCTTCCTTTAGTATTATCATAAGGACTCATTTCAACCTTAACTTGATCGCCGACCAAAACACGAATATGATGCAAACGCATCTTTCCCGAAAGCTTAGCTAATACTTCACTCTGATCATCCAACTTTACCTTAAACATTAGGCTAGGCAAAGCCTCAATAACCACCCCTTCCTGGGTAATTTTTTTTTCTTTGAGTTTAATCACTTTTGTATATTACTGATATACTAAACAAAAGTTCCAGTTTAGTCAAGCTATATCTCAATATTTATCCTAATCTTATTCTCTTGTTTTGGCATCTTATTAACCCAGAATGGCCAAAAACTTACCCTGGCTTTCTCGATCTCTGATTGGTTAGCTAAATACCTCCTTACTTCCACTTCATCCTGACCAGCCAAATTTTCCTTTAAAGATTGTATATCTATTTTAAAAGCAACATTCTCTTCAATAGTTAAAGAAAAAGAAGCTTCGCCTTTTTCCCAGTCTATTACTGGAGTCTGCCAACTAATCTTTTGTGTTTCATTAATCGGAGTCTTATCATCAGAAATTTTTGAAATTAGATTTAAATCAACTAAATTTTTCAGATCTTCTTCTTTGAAAAGCAAAGCCTTCATAGTTACCTTTATATCCATATTAAATTTATCCGCCTGATCACCTTCTTTAACACTGATTTCTATCTTAACTACTTCTTCTTTTAATCCATCTTCGACTATCCTTAAATCAGTAGGAATCTGATCTTCCAAGGCCTGTTTGACTTCCTGCTTCAACTCATCAATTAAAGCAGTTTCTGCCTTTTCTAAATCATCAGACAAAACAACCTTAGCTTTACCAACAAAGCCGCCACTCATTGAATCATTAGTCTTGCCGTAAAAACCGGCAAACTTAGGTGAACCCTTAAATCCGGGTATAGTGAAATTGTCTGGATCAATATTGTAATCTTCGCCCGGCTGATCAGCCACTATCTCTATTTCTAAACTACTAGCAATAATCTTACCTTCAGATATTTTAGCTCCCGGCACAGTCACACTCTGAGGTATCCTAAATATCTTACCATTAGAAGATTCAAAGCGCGTTCTGGCTAACAAAGTCTGTTTTTCAGAACTATATTCATTATAAATGGTAATCTTACCCCGGGCTCTTTGATTAATATCTTCTTCACCAGTAGTATTAAATTCTCTACTCTTTGTCTTAGTTACCTCAACTTCTTGAAGAGGAATTTCATTTAAGGATTCATCGATCTGAGAAACATCTTCAGAACCAATCACCGATAGATCAAAGTTAACTACCTCAGTTTTGGGCGTAAGAGTAACTTCGGCATTAGGCAAAACCAAGTACCCCACCAAACCTGCCATAACTATGGCTACAACGATAAAAATAGTGAATAGCTTAGACCATTTTAGACTACCCTTCTTTTCTGTTTCCGTAAAAACCCTTGTTTCTGGTATTTTTTCCACTTGGACTGGCCGAAGAGGCTGAACTGGAACTGGTTTTGGCTGCTGATCCGGAATACTCTTAACTGGAGATCGACGGAAAAATCCAGGTTTTTCCTCGCCTGGACGCGTAACTATGTCAGCCATTCTTTTTTGATTTTGAGTTGATGTTTTCTTAACTTCAGACACTATCCCAGAAACAGGCTTTTTCCTCCAAGAAGTCAACACAGCAAAAGGACTTTTAGTTTTGGCAGCCTTTTTTTCCACTAATTCATCAACTAAAAGATCTATCATATTTTCCTTGGATTGAACTGGCTCTATCTTTTCTTCAGAATTTTCATCTACTTCTACAGGATCCTTTACTGGTTCGTCTGGTTGAAGCTCCGGTGAAGCGGATTGGTTTTCTTCTATCTCTTCCTGTTCTTCAACTATTTCATCTTGGACTGTATCCTGGACTAATTCCACTGGCAAATCTCTTTCTTTTCGAACGGCAAAGCCTATTCTCTCAGCCATTTCAGCGCCCAAGTCATCTGAAACAATAAGGGTAACTGCCTTATTCAAAATATCTGCTTCGCGCTTAAGCAGCTTTAGATTAATCGAACTTTGCCAAATCTGAGCACCGGAAGGCACCACCAAATTAATTTCTTCATCTTCCGATTGAATAAGACGATCAACTACAGAAATAATTTCCTCATTTGGTTCTAAGTATATATTTTTCATAAAATTACCTCATTATTTTCAATACCCGTCTTAAGACAGGCGGCAAAACTTTATCTTCATCAGTCATTATTTCCAAAGCTAGACTAGCTAGAGCCATAGGAGTAATGTATTCAGGCCCTTCTAGGCTATTAGTCTTGTCAATAATATTATTAATATCCTTAGCTTGGATAAAATCGATTTGGGGCGGTTGGCTAAAAGGAAACTTTTCCAGCCAACGGTTTTGAACCTTTTCTCTTTTTAAAATATTTTTAATTCCAGGAAGCAAACTACCACCTCCGCATAGCAATACTACCGGAGGAAAATACTCTGCCTGGTCAAACTCTTCCAAGACCAATTCTATTCCACTCAGCCAAAGCCTTAAATCATTTTTTAAAGCATCTCTAATCCTCCATTGAACACTCTGACTTAATGAATTCTGACTATGTCTCATCTTTATCTTTTCAGCTTCAGACAAATCGAGATTAAGCATCTTGCCCAGCCGTTTAGTAAAAGTCTGTCCGGCTAAAGCAAAACTTTTAATGCCTTCTACTCTGTTCTGACGAACTAAAGCAATATCAGTTGTACCTCCGCCCATATCTATAAAGATTGCACCAGCTGTAGGATTAAAACAGGATGTCTTAGTTAAAGCATATGGTTCAGCCGCAATAGAAAGTAAATCCAAATCCAATTTAGCAGCAATATTTTCCACAGCTCGCAAATGAACTAAGGGCGCATAAACATTAAAAATGCCTAAAAAAATCTCTTTGCCCTGGAATCCTAAAGGATTAGTCACCTGATAACCATCAATTCGGATATCGGTTAATAAGGCGTTAATTGGTTTAATTTCAATTTCTGGACAACAGGTTTCGTGGCCTAATTGGCGCCGGGTCCGATCAAAAGCTTTCCATTGAACTCTCTGGATTACATTCTGCAGTTCAGCTGAATCAATTGGCTCTTCAGGATTATCCCTTGGACAGACAAAATTAGTAGTTACTCCTTTAATGAATTCCCCGGCAATGCCTATAATCGCTTTTTTGGGCTTAACCCGAGCCATCTGATTAGCCTGTTCAATTGCTTTCCGGCAAGTTAGAGTTACTCCATCAATGTCAGCTACAGCCCCAGCCAGCATACTACCAGACAACTGCCTTTGACGCCCAAATCCAATAACAGCCCCCTGATCTTTAATCTCTCCTCGTTCAGATATTCCCCTTTCCAGCCTAAAAATCAAAGCTTTAACAAACTCTGTTCCTATATCAATAACTAACAAATATTTTTTGGGCTTTGTCTTTCTAGAAAACAACCGCATTACCTATATTCTACACCAAAACTTATCTTATTC
Organism: uncultured Candidatus Saccharibacteria bacterium; assembly: GCA_964548405.1. Taxonomy (GTDB): domain Bacteria; phylum Patescibacteriota; class Minisyncoccia; order Portnoybacterales; family UBA2143; genus JAHJOV01. The sequence goes on from CAZJPW010000002.1 coordinate 51,723, forward strand.
CAATACTGCTTTGATTCTTCTAACTCCAGCCGAGCTGGATTGCTCCTTGGTAATCTTAAAATGACCCAATTGGCCAGTTCGTTCAACATGAGGACCAGCACAAATCTCTTTTGAAAAATCTTCTATAGTATATATTTTTACTTTTTCTCCATACTTTGATTCAAAAGTTCCCATAGCGCCTTGTTCTTTAGCTTGATCTAAAGTCATTTCATCACAAGAAACAGTTAAATCTTTTTCAATTGCATCATTTACTAATTTTTCTACTTCTTGCTTTTGTTCGTCTGTTAGTTTTTCTGAATGAGAAAAATCAAATCTCAATCTCTGAGCTGTAATATTACTGCCTCTTTGAATGACTTGATCGCCTAAAACTTTTCTTAAAGCAGCCAGTAATAAATGAGCGGCCGTATGAAGTTTTTTAGTTTCCTCTCCAGTATCAGCCAATCCACTCTTGAATTTGCCTTGAGTAGCAGTTCTAGAAAGATCCTGGTGTTTTTTGAGTTCTTCTTGAAATCCTTCTTCATCAACTTTTATTCCATTTTCTTCGGCTAATTCTTTAGTCATCTCAATGGGAAAACCATAGGTCTGGTATAAATCAAAGGCTTCCTTGCCGCTAATTATAGGACCAAATACTGGAGTTTTTGCACCTGGAGAACTTTGTGGTATTATTAACTTATTTTGGATAATTCTTTCCCCTTTTTTCAAGGTCTTCTTAAACTTAGCTTCTTCCTGATCAAAATTATCCAAGACAAAATCCCGATTCCTTTCTAATTCATTATATACATCTTTAAAATCATTAATTACAACTTGAGCTACTTGTTTAGTCCATAAATCATCTTTGATTTCTAATTGCCGCCCGTATCTAATAGCCCTCCTAATTAATCTGCGAACCACATACCCCTGATCAAGATTAGAAGGAGCTATTCCCTTATCATCACTCATAATAAAAGTAGCAGCCTTAATATGGTCAGCGATAATTCGAAAAACCTTTCTAGTATCAACCCAACATTGTTTTCCTTCCTCTATATATTCACTATCAAATTTATCTCCATACTCTAAGTTAGACAATTCTTCAATTTTTTTAATAATATTTATAAATAATTCTGTTCTATAATCATCATATGTTTTATTCATAACAGCCAAAACTCTTTCTAAACCAACTCCCGTATCAACATTCTTCTGACTTAACGGTTCAAAAGTTCCATCTGTCTTCTTATTATACTCCATAAAAACGTTATTCCAGATTTCCATCCAACGATCATCTTCTGGATCAAACTTCTCTGGAGCTGGAGTATCATCCTTAGTCCAATAAAATATTTCGGTATCTGGACCACAAGGTCCTGTTTGTCCGGCTGGTCCCCACCAATTCTCTACTTTAGGCAATGGGACAATTTTCTTATCTGGGACGCCAACACTCTTCCAAACATCAATTGATTCCTGATCTAAAGGTGCATCTTGATCCCCCTCAAAAACAGAAACAGCAACTCTCTGCTTATCTAAACCAAGCCATTCTGAAGAGGTTAAAAATTCCCAGCTCCATTCGATTACTTGTTTTTTAAAGTAATCGCCTAAAGACCAATTCCCTAATTGTTCAAAAAAAGTATGATGAGTCGTATCACCCACTTCATTAATATCTACAGTCCGAATACATTTCTGAATATCGACTAGACGATTTCCTTGAGGATGTTTTTCACCCATTAAATACGGCACCAAGGGATGCATGCCAGCAGAAATAAACAAAGTGGTTGGATCATTTTCAGGAATCAAAGAAGCGCTGGGAATAACAGCGTGGTCTTTAGACTTAAAAAAATCTAAATATTTTTGTCGTAGTTCTTTTGATGTCATATTACTCTACTTCCTTGTTATAGCACTTCTGACAGTATACTATTTCTTTTCGCTCTGGGGAATAGGTTGTTTGGAATTTAACATTACATCCTTTGTTCATACACTGCCTTTGCCACAACCTCAAAGGATTTCTAAATCTAGACCTTTCTTTTCTTCTGCAATACATACAAGTTCTAGGCAAGGGTAAATTATGTTTTTTGTAAAAATCTAATTCTCTGGACACAATTTGAAAAACACCTGAACCGTCACAATCACTCCCATTCTGACATCTAATTACTTGTTTTAAAATACTTTTATCTACATCATTAATATGATCTGGTAGTTTTTCTGATTTAATTGTTGCTTTGTATTCTGGCTTAGGCCGATCATACCAAGTATATCCTTTAGCTAAAGCCTGTTTTTTAGTCAAAGGAAAATATACCTGAGCTGGCGTATCATGATAACTAAAGCGGGACATTTCAAGAGGGAAAAAATCTCCATACTGATAAACTCTTTTCTTTTTATCAATGTATGGCATATCGTTCATTTGCTGCTTAATCTTCTTAATCATTTCTTTGTATTCTTGTTTGGAATATTGTTTATTAAAAATACAGTATTCTTTATGACGCAAACCAATACAGCCAAATATGTCATGGCAGTTATAGCATTCTATGGAATAGGCAGTATCATAGCAATTATCTAAATTGCCTGAACAAACAAGATTACGACAACTAGTAGTAAAATCCGCTTCGTAAAGCAATTCTGATTTTGTTCCTCCAGCATTAACATCATAACTATCTTTAATATTCAACCCAGACATATGGATAAATTTACAATCTTCTGCTCCTTGATAAACACCAAAACATCTATAGCAGTTTTTACTTCCGTTAACATAGTCTCCAATAATACCAACTGATTTAATTATCTTAGCCCAAGGTTTGGGAAATTTTAAATTAAATCTCTCAAACTTCCTTATTAACTTCTGTACTGTCTCATAGCTTCCCAAATCATATTTCTTGATTTCCTTTAAATATTCTGCTTTGGAATATGCTTCGTTAAAGATGTGATACTTCTTGTTTCCCAAATTAACGCAGCCGAAACAGCTTTGGCAGTTACGGCAATCGTACAAAAAAGACGAATCCATACAATTATTACAAAAAGCGCTGAAAAACAAACGATAGGAATTATCACAATCAAAACACTCATAGATCCGTTCTCCTCCAATAATCATAGTTGAATCCATGGAATCTTTAGTCATGCCAGGACCATGAAGATACAAACAGCTTTCTGAAGCAATTCCACCATGAGACATATAGCAGTTTTTGCTTTGAATTAAGTTAGTACAATACTCACAATCAACCGAATTAATCAATCTTAAGTTATGCCAAGGAACTTGCTTCATTAACCGATTAAACTGTTCAAAGAATGTTTTCTTAAAATCATACTCCTTTCCATAATCCATTGGATCCCACTTATCTGACCACCAGATCTTTTGATCATAAACCTTGTATGATGTTTTAGGGTTATAGCCGCTGATCAATTCCTTGCCAGTAAAATCACATTTATCTTTGTATAATCTATCAATACTCCTAACAGCCAATCTTCTAATTAAACGACACTCCGGACACCAGGTTGGTTCTGGTACATCTATCTTTTTATAAAATTCAAAATCTTCTGGTTCTATCACAAACTTAGATTTACAATTTTGGCAAGTTTCAGTTTTTTTCATTTGTTTTTAATAAAGAATTTTGAAATAATACTTCCAATTATTAACCCAGCTAAAGTAGAAACCAAAGCATAACCAACAACCAATGGAGTAAATGAACCAGTTACTGAAACTACAATAAAAACGATTAGACCTAAGGCATATCCTAGAGTCAAAGCAAACCCAGAAATTCTTCTAAAAAGCCAAGTAGTAATTATTCCAACTCCTAAAACAATACCAATTGTTGCCCATAAATACGTTGAGACAATGACACTTTTTAATAAATAACTGGCAATGGCAGCTAAAACAATAATCACGGCCATAGTAATCCTAAAATATTTAACGGTCTGCTCTTTACTAACCTTCTTATTCCTTAAAACAAAATCCTGCAGAAAAACTGAGCTGCTTGTAAAAATATATGTATCGGTTGATGACATTACTGCCGAGAACATTAAAACTCCACCAATGCCTAAAAAGTAAACTGGTAATAGATGAATTAATCCTTTGATAAAAGCTATTTCAGGATCTGCCTCAGGCATATGTGTTTTAATGACTAAACCAATCAGAATCATAATAAAAATCATCAAAGGATAAATTGTCATTGACATTAAGAATCCCCTCTTTAAAGTCTTCTTATTCTTTGTCGCATATATTCTCTGAAACATGGCTGGCTGGAAAAACGGAGTCAAAACCCCAAGAATGATAAACATAGGAATATTCCCTAATCCAGATGACCAAGGATCTAAATATTCCCTATCAACTTTCCAAATACTAGTCAAACTAAACAACATTATTAACAACAAAACTAGAATAACAATATATTGAAAAAAATCTGTTTTTACAACTGCTTTAAAACCTCCTGCAATCAGATAAATAAAAACAACAGAAGTAATTAAAACAAGAGAAACATTAAAACTAAATCCCGTTATTTCAAACAAAGCTTTTGAACCAGCTGTTAATTGGACAATTATTGAAAATGTTAATTTGAGCAAGGCTAATGTAGCAGCTAAATACCCCGCTGTCTTGCCATAATTTTTAAAAACATAGTCAGCCAAGGTATAGTATTGATTTTTATCTGCTTCATCTTTCAAACGATTTTTAGCAAAAAGATAAAAAACCCAAAAACCAGCCACTGCTCCTAATAAATACCAAATAGCACCCATATCATACAAATATACAAAAGTAACCAAAACAAGCAAAAAACCACCATCCGCCTTACTAGCAGCAATAGTGGCAAAAGTAGACAAGGAACTAACTTTCCTATCACCCAAAAGAAAACCTTCAGCTGTTTGTTTACGTGAAGCCCAAAGGCCAATAACTATTGAAATAGCGAAGTAGGCTGAGATTAAAACTATTCCTAATGTTCCCATAAATTTATTCTACTTCTTTATTATAACATTTTTCACAATAAACTACTTCTTTCCTATCTAGGGAATAGGTTGTTTGGAATTTGGTATTGCAACCTTTTTTCATACATTGACGTTCCCAAAGTTTAATCGTACTTCTTTGTTGAATCCTTTCCTGATGTCTACATTCTGGACACAGACGAGGCAAAGCTAAACCATATTTTTGATAAAACTTAAGCTCGTTAGGAATAATTTTAAAAACACCCGAACCAGCACAATCAGAATTCTGGCATTCAATTGTTTCTTTTAAAATACTTACATCTATATCTTTGATATAATCTGATAAATCTTTAGATTTAATAGTTGTCTCGTAATTTGACTTTTCTTCTCTATACCAATTATATCCTTGTTTTGAAGCCTGTTCCTTATTTAAAGGAAAATATCTTTGAACTATAGATTCGTTGTATCCAAAACGAGAAAGTTCAATCGGAAAATATTCTCCATACTTATATTCTCTTCCCTTTTTATCAAGATACGGCATTTGATCCATCTGCTTCTTAATCTTTCCCACTATTTCAAAATACTCCTCTTTTGAGTATTGCTTATTTAAAATACAATATTTCTTTTTTCTCAAAGAAACACAGCCAAACAAATCTGAAGAACCATGACAGCCTTCTGAATAAAATACATCTCTGCTTGTCCAAACAGCATTGTCAAAAAACATTCGATCGCATCTTTCAACAACACAAACTGATTCATAGGCTCGAGTCACAAAATACCCTGTATCATAGACATCATAAGAATCTTTAAGTCCCCAGCCAGTAATTAATACATATTTAGAATCTTCTGTCCCTTTATCTCCATTGAAGCAATATTGACAGTTTTTGGAATTAGCCATATCATCGCCAACCACATTAACTGCTTTTTCGATTCTGGCAAATTTGCGTGGAAATTTAATATGGAAATCCTTAAATCTTTTTTCAACATCCAAAATCGTCTTATGACTACCTAAATCATACTTTTCCATTTCCTTTTCATATTCTGTCTTGGAATATGCTTTGTTGAATATGTGATACTTTTTGTTTCTCAAATTAACACAACCAAAACAATCGTGGCAATTACGACAATTATACAAAAAAGCTGAATTATGACATTCTAGGCAATCCCAACTAAAAAAGAGTTTATAGCATTTTGAACAACCAACACAAAAATAGCAAAGTTCATCATTGACTGCCTTATACATATCCATACAATCCTTGTTTTCTCCAGACCAAGTTGTATAGGAACAATTTTCTGACATTCCGCCCAAGAATACTAAATAGCAGTCTTTGGTCTGAGTCATATCATGACAATAATCGCTATTCTCCGAATTAGTATTTAAAAGATTAACTACTGGCGTATCTTTCTGTAATTGATAAAACTGCTCAAAAAATGATTTGTTAGAATCATATTCTCTTCCATATTCCATAGGGTCCCAATTATCTGACCACCAGCATTTATTACAATAAACCTTAAATGGCTTATCCGGAGAGTAAATCGTGACCATAGATTTACTACATAGATCACATTTTCTTTTGTATAGCTTTCTTTCATTCCAAGAAGCTAATCTTCGCTGCATGCGGCATTGAGGACAAAAGGTAGGCTCCGGCACATCTATCTTTTTATAGAATTTCTTATCTTCTGATTCAATATTAAATTCAATTTTACAGTTTTGACAGATTTTTGTTTTAAAATCCATTATTCTATCTCCTTTTGATAACACTTCTCACAATATACAATTTCTTTTCTATCTGGGGAATAAGTTGTTTGGAATTTAGTATTACAGCCTTTTTTCATACATTGTCTGTTGTATAATTTCATTGGATTTCTCAATTTAATTCTATCCTGATGCCTGCATTCATGACATAATCTTGGAATAGGAATGCCTTGTTTTTTATAAAACTTATACTCTCCTGGAATTAATCTGAATACTTTAGTCCCCTGACAATCTTTATTTTCACATTCTACTACCTCTTTTAATATTTTATCATCTACATCCTTAATATCATCTGGAATGTCTTGAGCTTTAATTGTCGCCTTATACTCTGCCTCCGACTTACCATACCAATTAAATCCTTGTTCCTTAGCTTTATCTTCAGAAAGAGGGAAATATTCATTAGCTATGGTTTCATTATATCCAAAAGGACTTAATTCAGCTGGGAAAAACTCTCCGTATTTATATACCCTCCCTTTTTTATCAACATATGGCATCTCATCCATATGTTTTTTAATTTTAGGAACTAATTCTTCATATTCTTTTTTAGTATATTGCTTGTTTAAAATACAATATTTTTTATGACGCAATCCAACACAACCAAAAAGATGATGAGAATTATTTGAACCAATAGTATATTCCATATCATACAAATTAATCATATGATCTTTAACACTCTTAGGTATATTCAGCCAACAAAATTTAGTTTGATACCCTCCACTTTCTTCAAGTTCATAACAAAGTTCGCCACCAGCAATAGCTATGTCATAACATTCTTTACTAGGCATAAAAAGAATCATTTGACAGTAAGAACAATCTTCTAAATCTCTATTAATGAACGAATTTTGAACATTTTTACAATTGTTTAAGTAGTCTCCAGATACATCAATGCTTTTTCGACTATGCATAAACTTATTTGGAAATTTCATTTGGAATTCTTTAGCTTTTTTTTCTAAAGCTAAAATACTTTTATATGAACCAAGATTAAATTCTTTTAATTTTTCTTCATATTCTTTCTTAGAATAGGCTTTATTAAATATATGGTATTTTTTATGCCTTAAATTAACACAGCCAAAACAATTCTGGCAATTAACTAAATTCTTAGAAAACCAAACATTAGAACATTCGTGACAATCAGTTGAAAAAAATACTTGATAACATTTAGCGCAATCAAATAGGTTATATGAAAGTTCCACATCATTTACTTTAACCAAATCGTAGCTATCTAAAGACCCCGTAGTATCAATCGCATAAGCCACATTTTCAGACATGCCCGTATTAAAAACTAAATAACAGTTTTTAATATGACCTGTATTATTAGTAAAAGGACTATTAACCGAATCTAATTCAAATTTATGAGGAAATCCGACTTGATGCAATAATTCTTCAATTTGTTTAAGAAGTGGCTTATTAAAATCATATTCCTTTCCATATTTCATAGCATCCATTTTATCAGACCACCAATATTTTCCATCATAAACTTTAAAAGGAAACTTAGGTGAAATACAGGCAAAAACCTCCTTATCAAGCCCTTCTACTTTTCTCTTGTAAAGAATCCGGCCACTTCTAAAAGCCAGTCGCCTTTGACTACGACAGCCAGGACACCAAGTTGGCTCCGGCGCATCTATCTTATGATAAAAATCACTATCCTCCGGAAAGATAGTGAATTCTTCATGACAGCTTTGACACTTCTTTTTTTTCATAAATATTAAACTAATGGTTCAGGATCTTTATCTTCTTCTTTAGATTTTTCAACTTTACCAGTTTTTTTAACCATTTCCTCTTCTTCTAATTTCTTTTTAACTTCTGCCAAAGGAAGAGCATATTTTTCTCTGCTTTGCTTAATAATTTCATCTTTAAACGATTTATGATTAGGTGATAAAACTTTTAAGGTTTCAGCAGAAAAAGGATCAAAAGTTTCTCCATCAATAGTCATTTTAATGTAAAATTCTTGAATACCTAAATTAATCATATCTTCAGCTCCAAAAACAGGTGTCATTTCTACAGCCATTCTAGCAGCATCATCTCCGCCAATTCTAAAAGTAACCATTGTTCCAATATTTCCTAAAACTGTAGCTAAAACTCTTTCTAATAACTGAGCAATATATTGATGAGCGACAGTAATACATAACCCATATTTCCTTGATTCAGCAAATAGGTTTTCAAAAGTAGTCGTAACTAAGTTTTGAAACTCATCTACATAAAGATAGAAATCTTCCCTATCTTGTTCAGGCATTGAAGCTCTAGCCATACCAGCTTGATAAAGTTTAGTAATAAACATAGAGCCAAAGAAACTACTATTCTCTTCACCCAACTTTCCTTTAGAAAGAGAAATTAAAAGAATTTTCTTCTGATTCATAATTTCTTCTAAATCAATCTTATTTTCCTTCTGTCCAAAAATATTTCTTAACAAAGGATTAGATAGAAACTGACTTAACTTATTAACTAAAGGAATAATAGCTTCAGTATCAAACTTTTCTGACCAATCAGCAAATTCAACTGCCCAGAATCTCTTAACCATATCATCTTCAATATAGTCAATTACTTTTTGACGATAATTCCTATCTGTTAAAATTTGAATCATACCTCTCATAGTTGCCTCTGGGTAATCAAGTAAAGCCAAAGTAGTAAATCTAAAAACATGTTCTAAGCGTGGCGTCCAGTTAGCTCCAAATTGTTTTTGTAAAACTTCTAATAAGCCTTGGGTAACCTGATGTTTTAAATCAGGGTCAATATTTGATAAAGGATTAAAAGAAATTGGAAAATCTGTATCCGAAGGATCTATAACAATAACATCATTAATTCTTTCTTTAGGAATAAATTTTAAAACATCTTCGATGAAATCTCCATGAGGATCAATTAAACAAACTCCATGGCCATAAGCAATATCTTGACGGATAATTAATTCCATTAATTTACTTTTACCAACTCCACTTTTACCAACCATATACAAGTGCCTTCTGCGATCTGCTCTTTTCATACCAAAAATGAACTTCTTTTCTTCCAAAGCAGCTTCGTAATTAGTTCTTCCAAAAAAAGAACACTCTTCAGGATTAACTTTGCCGTAAACAGGTAATTCTGGAGGAGGAGGCGCATATTTAATTTTACGAATTGTTCCTCTAGCCATAACAAAAGGGCAGTAATATACTACCTTTATTATATCTAAAAACTAAAAATTAATCAATTACCCTATTTCTTTGTTATAGCACTTTTCGCAGTAAATAATTTCCTTTCTCTCTGGAGAATAGGTTGTTTGGAATTTAACATTACAACCTTCTTTCATGCATTGACGCTCCCATAATTCAAGAGGATTTCTTTGCTTAATGCGCTCAGTATAACGACAATTAGGACATAATCTAGGTAAAGATAAGTCATTCTTTTTTAGAAAATCATATTCTTGAGGAATAATCCGATATACGCCCGAACCAATACAATGATCATTAGCGCATTTTATTACTTCCTTTAAAATTGATTTATCAATACTATCTACATCATCCGGTAAATCTAAAGCATTAATAGTAGGGCGATACTCTGATTTTAAATTTTTATACCAATTATATCCCTTCTCTTCAATTTGTTTTTTTGTTAATGGAAAATATTCACCGGCTATAGTCTTGTTATAACTAAAAACAGAAAATTCTATTGGAAAGAATTCTCCATATTTATAAATTCTTCCTTTTTTATCTTTATAAGGCATATCATTCATATGCTGTTTAATTTTTGGAATTAATTCCTCATATTCCTTCTTGGTATATTGTTTGTTTAAAATACAATGCTTTTTATGCTTTAATCCAATACAACCAAAAAGATTGGATGAACTAAAACAACTATCTGAATATTCTATATTGTAGACATTTTCTAAAATATTTATCGAAAATTTAATTTTACTAAGATTAATCCCGGCCGTAACACTTTCGTAAATCAAATTCGCTTTGTCTCCTCCATCAAAAATATCATAGCTATCTTTTAATTTCTTACCACCAGCCCAAATATACTTACAGTTTTCCGCGCCGCCCTCTAAAAGATAAAAGGAATAATGACAATTTTTGGAATCTTTAATATCATTACCAGAAACATTAATTGAATTGTATATACGTGCGTATCTCCGCGGAAAGCCTATCTTAAATTCTTCGAATTTACTTTTTACCTTTTCAAAATTAATATAACTATTAAGCCCGTATTTCTCTAACTCTTTTTGATATTCTTTTTTAGAATAGGGCTTATTAAAAATATGATATTTTTTGTGTCTTAAGTTAACACAGCCAAAACAATTCTGGCAATTCTTGCAGTCATACAAAAAAGCAGAATCAATGCAATAATCGGAATGCTGACTAAAATAGACATTATAATTTCTATCGCAAAAAATATTTTCGTAGCATTTTTCACTCTTAATCAGCCAAAAATTATCAAAACAATTTTTAGAATCCCCAACTACTGAATAAGCACAATTTTCAGAATTATTGCCGGTGCATAAATAACAGTCCTTACAATTGTACGCTCCGGCACAATAATCACAGTTAACCGAACTTTTATTGTAATTATGAGGCCTTGGTATAGCTAATCTTAATTCTTTAAATTGTTCAAAAAAAGATTTACTAAAATCATACTCCCTTCCATATTCCATAGGATCCCATTTATCCGACCACCAAATCTTTTGATCATAGACTTTATAAGGGCTATCTGGATGATAAATAGAAATTATTTCCTTACCTGAGAAATCACATTTTCTTTTATAAAGTTCTAAAAGATTCCAATGAACCATCCGTCTTTGCATTCTACAATCAGGACAAAAAGTAGGTTCTGGCACATCTATTTTTTTATAAAACTCAAAATCTTCTGGTTCAATAACGAACTTTGATTTACAATTTTGACATTGTTTTGTTTTAGATTCATCCATATATTGACTTGGATTTCTAATATGAAGTATAATATTGATAGTACTAAATTACAATGAGAGGGGGATATATCATGGCACCGGAAAAAATACCTTACGAACTTCCAGCAATTGCTTTCACACTGGAAGACCTTCCATCTCAGACTGCTGCCTGGGGAGGTGGATCAATTTTTCTACCTGAATCTGGCGGAGTCTCTCGACCCAAACTCAAAGACAAAACCATCGAAAAATAATTCTCGATGAACTGTCGCTACCGCTCTTGTGGATACTGAATTCGCACGAGCGGTATTTTTATTCTCTTTATTCTACTTCTTTTTGATAACATTTTTCGCAATATATAATTTCTTTCCTATCTGGAGCATAGCTTGTTTGAAATTTAACATCACAACCCTTTTTCATACATTGTCTTTCCCATAACTTTATTGGGTTTCTTTTACTTAATCTTTCTTTATATCGACAATCTGGACAAATTCTTGACAAAGGCAAATTCATTTTTTTGTAAAACCGATACTCTGACTCAATTATTCTAAAAACTCCAGAACTCTGACAAACACTACCTTCATTACCACACTCTATAATCTCTTTCAAAATAGAACTATCTGTATCTTTGATATTATCTGGTAAATTCTCTACTTTAATAGTCGGCTTATGTTCTAATTTAGGACGATCAAGCCAAGTATATCCCTGTTCTAAAGCCTGCTCCTTTGTTAAAGGAAAGAATTCTTGATTAATAGTTTCGTTGTAGGCAAAAGGACTAAATTCAGCTGGATAAAACTCTCCATATTTGTAGATTCTTCCTTTTTTATCTGTATAAGGCATATCATTCATGTGCTTTTTAATTTTAAAAACTAATTCTTTGTATTCTTCTTTAGTATACTGCTTATTAAAAATACAATATTGCTTGTGTTTTAATCCCATACAAGCAAATAAATTTGAAGAAGCATGACATTCCATACAATATTCAAGATCATAACAACCGTTTATATTATG
>CAZJPW010000003.1:0-61514 GCA_964548405.1 uncultured Candidatus Saccharibacteria bacterium
CTTTAACTTTAAATGTTGATACGACTGCGCCTTCAGATATCTTAGATTTATCAGCCAATCAGGGTAATAATCGGGGAGAAATTAGCTTAACTTGGACAGCGCCGGGCGATGATGGGAATAATGGCACGGCTAGTGAATACATATTAAGATATTCTACTTCTTCTGAAATAACTTCTCTTAATTGGGCTTCATCAACAGATATTATTAGTGAACCTGCTCCTAGTGTATCTGGCAGTACAGAAAGTTTAACTGTTAGCAATTTAGATACTAGCCAGACATATTATTGGTCAATTAAATCAGAAGATGAAATGGATAATTCTTCTGATATTTCTAATTCTGCTTCCAGCAGCCCTTCAGGTTTAGCTAATAACTTAGTAATCAGCGAGTTACAAGTCAGGGGAGGATCATCTGAAGACGATGAATTTATCGAGATATATAATTCAACGGGTTCAGCTGTTGATTTGAGTAGTTATTCAATTCAATATAGGGGCAGTGAATCAGGTTCTTTTGATAAGGAGAATTTAACTGGATCTATCCCAGTCAACGGATTCTTTCTAATAACTAATGATAGCTATAACGGACATATGCAGGCTGACTTAAGCCATAATTCTTTTCAAATGTCAGCTACGGGTGGCAATGTCTTTTTAGTTAATAATCAAACTATATTAACCGATCCTGAAGATAATTCTATTATTGATAAAGTATCGTACGGCACAGGCGCTTATCTTTTCCCGGAATCTTCGGAATACAGTACGGCGCCCGGCCAAGAACAGAGCTTAGAAAGAAAAAACCGAAGCACTTCCACAGCCGAACTTTTAGCTGTTAACGGAGATAATCATTGGCAGGGTAATAATTGGGACGGGGATAATAATAGTGGTGATTTTGTTTTACAAACAGATCCTAATCCTCAGAGTTCATTAAGCTTGACTGAACCAAGAGGCAGTTTTGCTAGTTTAGCTGATACGGTTTGTCCAATGATTCAGTATGATATTGGTCATTCGGGCTTGAGTTCTGAGGCTAATAACGCAACTGGTTCGCCTACGAGTACGCCTAAATGGACGGTCAGCTTAGGTTCAAGCAATCCAACCTCGCCTATAATTAGTTCTGATGGGTCTATTTATGTGGGGGCGGCTAATGGGGATTTATACAAATTAACCACAAATGGTGTTAAAAGTAAGTTTTACGATACTGGAACAGCTGGAACTGTTAAAACACCGGTTTTAGATTCAGATGGTAATATTTATTTAACAGATAATGCTTATCTTTATGCTGTGAACTCTAGTGGGCAGTTGATTTGGAAATATATTGTAGCTAATACATCAGAACCAGTAATTGATTCCAGTGGCAATATATATATTGCTGATGATACTAATTTGTTTGCTTTTACCCCTAATGGGGAAAAGATCTGGCAGAGCGAACAATTAAGTAATACTCGCTGGATTCGTACCCCAGTCATAGATTCTAGTGGTGTTCTATATACAGTAGGCAGGATTGGTAATAGCGAATATGTTTATGCTGTAAATCAAAGTGATGGCACTATTAAGTGGCAAACAAGCGCTGGCGGGTATTCAACAGCACCAAGTCTGGATAACCAGGGAACTCTTTATATAGGTACTGAATCAGATGGTTTATACGCCCTTAATTCTTCAGATGGCAGCCAGAAATGGGCTAATTCTTTAGGAAATATTAGTAGTCCCATCCCAGCTATTAATGGGGATAATATATATGTTGGAACTGATAATTATGCTTTTTATGATATTGATAGGACAAACGGCAGCACTAATTGGACCTTTGCTAGTTTTGATGATAAAGTTTATGCTTCAGCTACGATTGATAGTAATGGAATAATATATATCGGAGGACAGGATAAAATGTTTTATGCTTTGAATACGGATAAATCAATTAAGTGGCAGGCAGAGTTAAATGATAGGATTAGTTATGGGGCGGTGATCGGTTCTGACGGCACAATTTACGCAGTTTCCATTGACGGTACAGTTTACGCCTTTGGGCAGTAGTTTGTTAACTTTTTTGAAAAACTTTTAAAAAGAGGACCCAACTCAAGGAGATGGATTCTTTTTTTGTTGCTCAAAAATCCAAAATATCATATACTTTACTTAAGATGCAAGAGAAGGCATTAGATTTAGTTTTGGCAGTCTACCGAGTGACAAAGTTATTTCCGGAGGGGGAGGTTTTAATTGGGCAGATGAGAGAGAAAGCCAATCAAATTTTAGCCGAGGTAATTTTAAAACGCAATAAGGGGATAAAAAAACAGATTAAAATCATTTTAGCATATATTGATATAGCTCGGGATCAGTCATGGGTTAAGGATATTAATTTTATTATTCTGGAAAAGGAATACAATAACTTATTAGTTAAGAATAACGTTAAGAAAAAGAAAGATGAAGATAGCGAAAAGATTGATGATTTGAATAAGCGGCAGTATAAGATTTTAAACTATATCAAAGCTAGAGAATTTGTTAAAATGGGAGAACTGGTTGAATTTCTTAATGGGGCTAGTCCAAGGACGATTCGTGGTGATTTAAATGTTATGACTAAGAAAAAGCTCTTAGTTCATCAAGGGAGAGGCAGGGGAAGTATCTATAAAATTAATAAGGCAGAATAAGGCAATAATAAGGCAGAGTGTATTGCCTTATTAATTGCCCTATTATTGCCCTATTCTATGAAAGGAATAATTTTAGCAGGAGGTTCAGCAACTCGTTTAAAACCATTGACTAAGGTGACTAATAAGCACCTTTTGCCGATTTATGATAAGCCGATGATCTATTATCCTATTGAAACCCTGATTAAGGCAGGAATCAAGGATATTATGATTGTTTCCGGCAAAGGACACGCCGGTCATTTCTTAGAGCTATTAAGATCAGGTAAAGAATTCGGAGCTAGGTTTTCATACGCTGTTCAAGAAAAACCTGGCGGTATTGCTCAAGCTTTAGCCCTTTGTGAAGATTTTGCTGATAATGATAAAATTGTTGTTATATTAGGTGATAATATCTTGGAAAATGGCATAACTAAGCCAGTGCGAGACTTTAAAAAGCAAAAAAGAGGAGCTAAAATCATATTAAAACAAGTATCTAATCCTAAGTCTTTTGGCGTAGCTCAATTAGTAAAAGATAAGATTGTTAAAATAGTAGAAAAACCCAAAAGGCCTAAATCTGATTTAGCTGTGATAGGCGTATATATGTATGATAAACAAGTTTGGCAGGTAACAAAAACCTTAAAGCCTTCAGCCCGGGGTGAATTGGAAATAACGGATGTTAATAATTTTTATGTTAAGCAAAAAACAATGACTTTTAATATCCTTAAGGGCTGGTGGGGCGATGGAGGCGAATCTTTTGATAGTTTATTGGAAGTAGGTAATTTAGTAGCTAAAAAAAGGCTTAAATAAGCCAAAAAACGTGAAAAAGCGCCAATTCATTAAATTCTATAACACCAACGCGCCGCGCATTTACCGTTTTGTATTCTTAAAGGTAAATTCGCCCCATGATTCTGAAGATTTAACATCAGAGGCGTTTTTTAAGTTTTGGCAGGATTTAGATGGTAAAAGACAAAAAAGAGAGAAAATAGATAATCCTAGAGCCTTATTATATAAAATAGCTAATAACCTAGTAATTGATTTTTACCGCAAGAAATCGCGGACAGAACTGTCAATTGACCCTGATGACACTATTTTAGCTAAAATAGAAGATAGGACAGATACCGATTTAAACAAGAAATTAGCTCTTAATTCAGATATGATTGAGGTAAAAAAAGCCTTAAATCAGCTTAATCACGATTATCAAAATATCATTATCTGGCATTATTTAGACGATTTCTCTGCTAAAGAAATATCGCAGATTTTGGAAAAGCCGGAAAATAACATTAGAGTTTTGATCCATCGGGCTCTAAAATCGCTTAAAAAAGGCATATCTTTGGATAAATAGGTGTAATAGAATCAAGTTTTATACGTCATAATTAGTAAGAACATGAATCAGGATTTTATTAAGAAAATCAAACAATTAAAGAAGATAGAGCCATCTCGAGAATGGTTGGATTCTACGCGTAGCAATTTAGTTGCTCAATTTGAACCAGAGATTGGCTTTTTTCAGTGGTTAAAACAGCCTCAATCCTTTGCTTTGGCTTTTTGCTCTCTCCTTATTATATTAGGCGGTCCTTGGTTAACGCTTCAAGCTTCTAAATCTAGTTTGCCAGGAGAATTACTTTATTCAGTTAAAAAAGCTAATGAAGGGCTTCAAATGACTGTTGCTTCAGATAATAATAAGACTCAATTAAGAGTTGAATTCGCCAGTCGTAGGTTGGAAGAATTAAACAAAATAGCTGAAGATTGGCAGAAGAGTGAACAAATTAAGAAAGTAGCCAGTGAATTAAAGGATGATTTGAATGAAGCTAGTGTTTATGCGGATAAAATCTCTGAAGAGAATATTATTGCAGTAGTTAAGAAAGCTAATAAAATAAAGGAAGAATTGGGCGAAAATAAGGAGAGTATGTCTTCGGAAGCGCAAATAGAGTTAGTTGAAGCAGAAAAAGCAGTTGAAGAGATTAATAGGCAGATTTTAACCGCTCTAATAAAGGATAAAGAATCAGGAGAGGGGTCAGCTACTACTACTGATCAAGAGATTCTAATTTTCTTAGAAGAATTGGATGATGGATCAGTTACTACTACAGATAGGGTTATAAACGGAGAGTAAAAAATAATTATAAATATATGGACTAAATGTTGAGAAATGGTCGAATATTTCTTGACATTTGGAGGATTTAGTATTAATATAGCCAGTCAGTCGTAATATTAATGTATCAGGTCGATACGGCTGAAGAATTAAAAAAGTCGAATGAGGTTGTCTAATATCATGTGAATTAGATAATCTCAGAGATTAAAACAAATATCAAAATGATAAAAATGAAAAAAGTTGTCTCAATTGTAACTTCTGTTGCTACAACTGTCTCTCTTTCAGGTGTTGCTTTATTAATGCCTGTAGCCACTATGGCTGCTGACGTTGTCGATGGCGATTTAATTCGCAATCCAAGCGCCGCAGGATTGGCTTCACTTGACATTTACATTGTCAAGGTTGTGGGTGAAAAGAAGTTCAAGAGACTAATTTTAAGCCCTCATGTATTTGAGAGCTATGCACACTTTGACAAAAACGGTAATGGTGATAACTGGGATGATGTCATGGATGTTGATCAAGCAACCATGGACGCCTACACTACTACTGATTTAGTCAGAGAAGATGGTAACGATAAAGTTTATCGTC
Source organism: uncultured Candidatus Saccharibacteria bacterium (assembly GCA_964548405.1). Taxonomy (GTDB): domain Bacteria; phylum Patescibacteriota; class Minisyncoccia; order Portnoybacterales; family UBA2143; genus JAHJOV01. The sequence continues at coordinate 5,268 of CAZJPW010000003.1, forward strand.
TATATGCTGCTGACGGATCTGATACTGGTGATAAGTATTGGCTTAATATGACTGCCAGCGACTTTACAGCAGTCTTTGACGCTGATGCTATTTATACCATTAATAGTACCGACACAGCAGGCTATACAGCCGGCGCAAACGTTACCGATGCTAGCGCAACTTTCCCACCTGTAGGTGGTGATGTTGTTACTAGTACAGGAACTTTAACAGCTACTTTGGCAGCTGATACTCCAGCTGCGGGTATTGCTGTTGAGAGCGCAGCTAGAATGCCTTTTACAAAGGTTAATCTAACTGCCACAGGCGGCGATGTTATTGTTGATTCATTGGTGATTGAAAGAGTTGGTTTAGCTAATGACAGCAACTTCTCTTCAATAGATGTTATTGATGGAGGCACAAATCTGCCTCTTAACGTTACCAGCAAGACATTAAATTCCTTGCATAAGGCTACCTTTAATGATGACTTTACTGTTGCTAATGGCACAACTAAGTCAATCATTCTTGCTGCCAATATGGTTGCTACTTTGGATGCTTATGCTGGTGAAGTGCCTGCTTTGAGTTTAGCGGCAATAACCACTAAAGGCGATGCTACGGTAAGCGGCAGTTTGCCTCTCACTGGTAATGCGCAGACAATCAACGCTACTATTGTTATTGGCTCAGCAACAATTCAAAGAGGAGCTTACACTAATGCTACTTCTACAACCATCCAGGTTGGAAAAGAAGATTATACTTACTTTTCTTTCCAGGTAGCAGCTGGTTCAGCTGAAAAAGTTGAATTCAGCCAGGTTAAGGTTTACCAGGAAGGCAGCGCTAGTTTAGGTTCTGATTTAATTAATCTTGAATTACTTCAAGATGGTACCAAGATTGCCGATGGCGTAATTGCCAGCAGCAAATATGCTAACTTCAGCTTTGATAAAATCACTTTGGATAAGGGCGAGACTGCTCAATTCCAAATAAAAGCTGATGTGGCTGATGGTTCAGCTCGAACCGTTATTCTTGGTATTTACAAGACAACTGACTTGTTAGTTGAAGGTGTAACCTATGGTTACAATATTACTCCAACTTATAGTGGCACAGGTTCTAGCGCCAGCAGTCCTGTCTTAAGCGACAACTCGTTCACTATTTCTAATGGTACCTTACAGGTTACTAGAAGTAATACGGTTGCCGCAGGAAATGTTTCAGTAGCCAACGACCAAGTTCTTGGCGCCTTTGAATTTGAAGTTAAAGGTGAAATTATTGATATTTCCGCTTTGACTTTGACTGTTACTTCTGGTGGAGGTACTGCTCAGATTGAAGACGCTTTATCAGGTGTAGAGTTAATAGATGCGGCCGGCAATGTTGTGGCTGGACCAACTGATATAACTAATGATGCTTTAACAGTTGCTTGGACAGATACCTTTAGCGTGCCAGTTGGTAATACGATTTATAGAGTTAGAGGTGATTTATCAACTAGTGGTGGTTGGGCGAGTGATGACACAATTTATGTCAGCTTTACCCCAGGAGATATGACCGCTACCGGTGATAACACTGGTAACGCTATCACTCCAACTCCAAGTTCAGCTATTCAGGCTAATACTCAAACAGTTAAGGCCGCTTCTTTGACCGTAACTAGAAATACCTTACCAGCTTCTGCTACCATTATTGTTAATCAGAAGGATCTGGTTCTAAATAGTTGGAACTTTGATGCTACTGATTCTGGAGAAGATGTTAGAATTACTTCAATTCTTGCAGCTGGAAAAGGTCAAGCTGCTACTAACACTGACGCTTTAACTTTGTTTATTGATGAAGACAAAGATGGCGTTTTTGACAGCAGTGATACAACTCTATCGCCAGTTAATGATGCAATCGCATCAGCGGCAGCATCTTCTACCTTTGCCTTAAGCGATCCAATCATTGTTACCAAAGGAACTAATATTCATGTTGCTATTAAGGGTGACAAGGATACAGTTGCTTCTAACGATACAGAAACTTGGGGTTTGACTGATACAGCTGCTTCAGTAATTGCTTATGGGGTTAACACCGGTAATTCAGTTACTGAATCTTTAACAGCTGACGATGGTCCAACCTTAACTTCGGTTGCTAATGGAACATTGGTTATTGAAACAACGGGTAATCCTTCAGCTGCGATTGTCTTAGCCGGATCAACTGGTAATGTATTTACTAATGTTGGTCTAACAGCTAAGTATGAAGCTCTTGATGTTGATAAGCTAACTGTTTTTGTTGGCGATGGTAGTTATGCCTTTAATGCAGCGGCTGGTAACTATCAAGATGTTACCAATGTGTCTATTTATGATGGCACAACTCTATTGGGTAGCGCTTCTGTTCCGTCAACCGGCAGTTATACCTTTAACTTTGATAAAGGTACCTTAGTTGTGCCTAAGGGTACAAATAATGGTAAGATTATTACTGTTAAGGCGGATATGAGTACAGTTGATCCAGACACTGATAACGCTCCAGGTACTGCTAATGCTGATGTTAAAATTGGTATTGGTGGCGCGAGTGGTATTAAGACAACTGGTCAAGAATCAAATACCGAAATTACAACTAGCACCTACGAGACCTATCGTAGTTCAACTAGTTCGGAAATGGTTCTAAAGGTCAGCAAACCAACTGTAACTTTGCCAAGCTCAAGTGATTCCTTGGGCGCAGCCACTACATTAACTGACGGCAGTTTGATTATTTATGCCTTTAAGGTGACAGCTGATGCTTCAGGCAGTGACGTATTATTGTACCGAACTACCTTTGCTATCGCTTCATCCGGTTCAGGCATGACTGTTACTAATGTCCGTATTGTTGATGAAGATGGTAATACCATTAAGGCAGCTGCTAACCCAACTGACTTAACTAGTGATGGTCAGTTTGACTATTACTACACTGCGACTTTCAATAGTCCAGATGTAGATAATGGAGATGCTTTAGAAGCCATTAAGATTTCAGCCGGTACTAGCAAGACCTTTAAGGTTTACGCTACTATTGCTGGATCTAGCGCTAATGAAAGTGTGACTACATACTTAATTGGTGATACAGCTTCTACTTCAGCTCAAGTCAACTCTGCCAACCAGGCTGACTTCTTCCAGGCACCAAACGGTGACTTCGCTTCAGATGTTACCAACTTTGTCTGGTCGGATAACTATAAGCAGTCTAGTATTACTGGTACGGATGGCAATAACGCTACTGACACGACTCAGTGGTATAACGGCCATTTAATTCCAGGATTAGGTAATGTAGTAAGTACCACTTCCTACATTATCAGTCGGTAATCGCTAGCTAATCATAGAATAGATTGAAATGGAAAAGCTCCCCGCAGTACTGCGGGGAGCTTTGAGTTATCCACAGTTGACGTTGTTTTGTAATGTTTATTTTGTGGTATAATTTAAAGTAGTTTAGATAATATTAAAAAAGAGAAGACACATAAAAGGTCGGTTTGTGTTTTTGAGTTGTTTAAATATAAAAGGTCGAAAAGATTAATTAATTTAGTGTTTCTAATTTGTTATTTACTGATGCATGGTAAATAACGGTTAAGAAAATAAAATGAATTATATGAAAAATATAATAGAAAAGCATAAAAATTCTAGCTTCTTTATTAAGTGTTTTTATCTCAGTGTTCCTAGTTTCAGTAGCTGTTTACGCAGCGACAACCGTCGGTACAAATATTAGCACGGACGGAACAGTAACTATGGAAAGCGCTTCAACCACTAATGACTTTTGGTTGGGAAATGTTATTGCTGATGATGATGATTCCCTTTTCTTTGATGCCTCTGGAACAGAGTATATAATGTGGGATGACGATCCCGGAGAATTTGATTTTAGCGATGATCTAAATATAGTTGGCGTAACAACTAGCACCTTAGCTTTTTGGGCTGGCGCTGGTGGCACAGTTGATAATATTAATATGACTGGCGGCGATGTCTATGTTCAGAACGACGTAGAAATTGATGGCGCCTTATATCTAACTGGCGCAGCAACTGTTACTGGTCTAGCGACTTTTGACAGAGCTACATCTACTTCAGCTACTACCACTGATTATCTATATATTGGTCCAGACGGCGCTGAAGGTACTTTTGATTTTAGTGGCGGTGATTTGTATGTTGCTGATGATGTAGAAATTGAAGACGTCTTGAATGTTGCTGGTTTATCGACTTTTACTGGGTTTATTTCGACAGCTTCATCGACGGTAGACGCGAATCTAAATATTACAGGAAACTCTACTTCAACTAATGCTACTACGACTGGCTCAATGAATATAGACGGCGATTTACAAGTTGATGGAACAGCAGATATCACTGGCGCAGTAACTGTCACTGGTCTAGCGACTTTTGACAAGGCTACATCTACTTCGGCTACTACCACTGATTATCTATATATTGGTCCAGACGGCACTGAAGATTTCTTTGATTTTAGTGGCGGTGACTTGTATGTTGCAGATGACGCAGAAGTAGAGGATGATTTGAATGTAGGTGGTTTTGCTAGTTCGACTGGAGATATGAATACTCAAGCAAACGCGCATGTGGGCGGTACTTTCGATGTTGATGGCACTGCTGCTCTTGGTGGTGGTAATGCTATTACTAAGTTCATGTTTGGTACTTGTGATATTGCTACTGTTTCAGTTAGCGCCACAAGCACTGCTTTTATTGAGTGTACTTCCGCGACTGGGGTGCAATCCGGTGATAATGTATTTGTTACGGCAACCAGCTCCTTACCAGAGAACTTTATTATCCAAGCTGCTTCCTCTACGGTCTCTGATGAGATTTCTTTAAGGATATTTAATGCTGGCAGCATTGAAGGAACTGATACAGGCGCTCGAACCTTCTTCTGGCAGGCAATGCGGTAAAATAAATTTCGAAAGTCAAAATTATGAAAAAAATTGTAATAACAATTTTAGCTTTATTGCTTTTGCCAGTTGGCGTTGGAGCGACGGCTGATGCGCTTACGTTTGCCCAAAATACTAATATTACAGTTGGAGATAATACTTTTGTAGTTTTAATTAACTCTTTAGTAGATGATATGGTGATTAATTCTACTAGCGTTACTTTTACTCTTTCTGCAAATTCAATATTGGTTATCAGGTCAAATGATAGATATCAGATGCCAAATAACGCATCAATAGACTTTACCTGTAATAGTTCTTATTCGGAGATGAATATTTCGGGAACCACTTATGGTACCAGCGTAACAATTACTGCTTCTAGCGCTGTTTGTAGCACTAGCAGTGGTAGTAGTACTTCTGTTAGTAGCGGCGGCGGTGGCGGTGGCGCTACAACAGTTACACCAAGCACACCAAGTGTGCCGACTACTACTACGGGTGAGGTAACAGCGACTGCTTCAGGTGGTGGTAAGACGACTTTGACAACGAGCGAAAGTACGACAGTTGTTGCTGAATTACCAGCTAATGCAGTTAGCGCTTCAACTGATGTTAAAGTAGAAGAAGCAGGTAAAAGTGTTGTTACGGCTTCTCGGCCAATTCCTTCTAGTAGAACTATTGTTGGTGACTATGCCTATGATTTTACAGCTACCTCTGGCGGGAGTTCAGTCAGTAACTTTGATCAGGCAGTAACTTTGACCTTCACCTATACAGATAGTCAGGTTGCTGGATTAGAAGAATCAACTTTGAGAGTCTTTTATTGGAAGGAATCTACTTCTCAATGGGTTGCTTTGCCAACTACGGTGGATGCGAGTAATAATAGTTTGACAGCCGAAACTGATCACTTTACTTATTTTGCTGTTATGGCTGTGGCTGAAGGCGAAGAAGAAAGTGAAATAGTTGAGGAAATATCATCTACCGGAGTTGTAGAGGGTGATTTAATCCGTAATCCTAATGCCGAAGGCATGGCCCAATTTGACATATATATTGTCAAGTTAATTAATAACAAGAAGTTTAAGAGATTGATTCTGTCTCCCCATGTCTTTGAAAGTTATGAGCATTTTGACAAAGATGGCAATGGCAGTCCCTGGAATGATGTTCTTGATGTAAATCAGCTAACTATGGACGAGTATGCTAATTCTGATTTGGTTAGAGTTGTTGGAGGGACTAAGGTCTATCAATTAATTCCATCTGGCGATACTGGGACTAAGCAATGGTTGAATATGACAGGTGAGCAATTTGTTTCTCAAGGATATGATGGAGATTCTATCTATGAGATTAATGCCACTGATCAAGATGCCTATACTACTGGAACGGATGTTGGCGGCGGAACAGCAGATTCAGACACTATTATCATCACAATCTCCACCTTAAGAGTCAGAAGCTTGCCTTCCACGAATGGAGAAGTGCTTACTAATGTTTCTGAGGGAGAAGTTTATACTCTACTTGATGAACAAGATGGTTGGTATAAGATTACAGCTAATGGTGTTACGGGATGGTGTTATGGCGGAGATACTGGTGGTTATGCATCTAAGCAGTAATAAAGCTATTAAAAGTTAAAAGCTTAAATAAAAGACAAGCCCGTCTTGGGCTTGTCTTTTATTTCTGTTGTTTATCTGATAAAATGGTAGTATAATAAAAATATGGTTAAATTTTCTAGATATATTTTAGTTTTGGTAGTAATATTAATATCTGGCTTTTGGATGAGCCAAGTTAATGCTCAAGGGGTTTCTGATACAGAAATCACTTTTGGTTCCGAAGGTTCTTTTAATAATGCTAGTACGAGTAAATTTTCTATTGCTAAACTTTCTTCAGACAAATTTGTTGTTGCTTATCAGGACGGAGGAGAAGGCAATAGAGGAATTTTAGTTGTTGGTCAAGTTTCAGATAAGGTAATAACTTATGGTTCGGAGTATTCGTTTAATGGCGGAATCACTGATTATATTTCTCTTGTTCCTATTTCAGATACTAAGTTTGTTTTATCTTACCAGGATAAAGGTAATAATGGTTATGGGACTGTTGTGGTTGGGGAAGTTGACGGGACAACAATTACTTTTGGTTCGGAATATATTTTTAATAATGTAACAACTGAATATATTTCTTCGGATCTTATTTCAGGGAATGAATTTATTGTTGTTTATAAGGATAAAGCGGGTGGAGCTAATAAAGGAGTAGCTATAATAGGGGAAGTTGACGGGACAACAGTTGCTTTTGGTTCGAAATATACTTTTAATGGTGCTAATACAGAATATATTGATGTTGCTGTTCTTTCTGCGAGTAAATTTGTTGTTGCTTATCAAGATGGAGGTTATTTTGGTCATGGTCAAGCTGTTGTTGGTCAGATAGATAATAAGGTTATTAGCTTTGGCAGCGAGTATAATTTTAATGGGGCAGTTACTAAATATATTTCAGTCATAAAATTGACTAATGATAAGTTCGTTTTAGCTTATCGGGACGAAGGCGGCAGCCTTAATTATGGAAGGATAGTTATCGGAACGGTTGATGATAAAAAGATTTCTTTTGGCTCTGAGAATACCTTTAATCCAGCTGCCACTAAATATATTTCAGGAGATGCTTTTTCGTCAGATAAAATTGTGATTTCTTATCAAGATATAGGTAGTTCGAGTTATGGTCAGGCTATTGTCGCTAATATTGATAATAGCATTATCACTTTTGGTTCTGAATACACTTTTAATCCAAGCATTACCGGAGATACTTATTTAGCGGTTCTTTCAACTAGTAATTTGATCATTACCTATCAGGATGGAGGTGGTGTTCCTAATTATGGAACAGGTATTATTGGTAGTATTCCTGTTTCTGAACCCGAACCTGAACCCGAACCTGAACCAGAGCCAGAACCCGAACCCGAGCCGGAGCCAGAACCGGAGCCTGAACCGGAGCCAGAACCGGAAATAACAAATTTTAATGATGGCGATTTGATTAAAAACTCAAGTGCTGAAGATTTAACTAAATTTGATATTTATATTGTTAAAATAGTTGGTGATAAGAAGTTTAAAAGATTAATTTTATCGCCTCATGTTTTTGAAAGTTATCAGCATCTTAATTGGGGAGATGTTAAAGATATTGACCAATCAACCATAGATGCTTATACTGTCTCTAATTTAGTCAGAGCAGTAGGAGATGATAAGGTTTATCAATTATCTCCATCTGGAGACACAGGCACTAAACAATGGCTAAATATTACAGCTGAAGAATTTGTAAATCAAGGATATGATAGCGATTCTATTTATGAGATAAATGAGGTTGATATAAATTCTTATGAATAAAAAGAAAATTCTTTATATTATTTTAGTTATTATTATCGCCGGATCGGTGGCTTATTTTTATTTATCCGATTATTATTCTGGAGAAGAAGACGAAATAAACAAGATTTATACAGCTGCTGATTTTCCTGATGCTTTGGGAAAAATGAGTCAAGAAATATTCGATCTTTCTTTGGAAGATTTAAATAAGCAATATCAGAAATTAAAAGAAGGCGATCATATTTATATCCGTTGGCTTAATGTTGGTATTATTAGGAAAAGATTTATGGATTACGAGGGTGCAGAAGGAGCTTGGCTTAAGGCGATTGACTACGCTCCAGAGCAATCTTTAGTTATTGGTAATTTGGCTGATATGTATCTTTTTGATATGGGTGAATATGAGAAAGCTGAAGAATATTACCAAAAGGCTTTAAATATGAGAACCAATAATTACAATTATTATGTTGGTTTGGTCTCTTTATATCGTTTTAATATGACAGAAAAAGCTCATTTAATAGAAGGAATTATGGTCGAAGCAGCAGAAAAGAATCCAGCTGAAGCAGGCGCTTACTATCTTTATTTAGCTGGTTATTTCGCTCGGGAAGGCAATGATATTAATAAAGCAAAGTATTATAGCGATAAGACCCTAGAATTAAATCCTGAATTAGGGGATCAATTGCCTCAATTATGAACTTAGAAAAAACCTTAAAAGGAATTATTTGGATTGGTTTAGCCGGTATTTGTTTTGTCCCTTTAATAGTCGGTAGTAGTTATTATTTTCCATATATTGTTCCCAAAACACTAGCTTTTAGGGTTATTGTTGAGGTTATTTTTTTGGCCTTTTTAGGCTTGGCTATTCTTAGGAAAGAATATCGATCAAAATTTAATTTAGTTTTGGTTTTGTTTTTTTTCTATTTAGTTACGGTTTTTATTTCTTCGGCTTTGTCTGGTTCTTTTAATTTTAGTTTTTGGAGTAATAATGAACGGAGCGAAGGACTCCTTTTATTATTGCACCTTTTTATCTATTTAATTGTCTTGAGCGGGTTTTTACGTCGGCTTAAAGATTGGCTGATTGTTTTTGAAATTTCTTTTTTAAGCAGTATTCTAGTCACTTTGTATTCAATAGGTCAGCATTTCCATCTTAGCGGCTTCATTGTTTCAGCAGGTGGCGCTCGAATTACAGCTACAATTGGTAATGCTGGTTATGTGGCTGGTTATTTAATCTTTAATTTACTTTTTGGTCTGTTACTTTTTTATTTTAGAAAGAATAAATTTTTGCGCTGGTACTATATCTTGGGTATTCTTTTACAGATATATATTATTTTTAACACTTTGACTCGAGGTGGTATTATTGCTTTAGTTTTTTCATTAGCTCTGTTTATTGGATATTTAGCTTTTTCTTATTTAAAAAATAATAAACTGGTTAAAAGAGCGGGTTTAGGATTAATTATTCTCTTTATAATATTTACCAGTTTTGTTTTTGCTAATAAAGAGGCTGATTGGATTAGGAATAATAATGTTTTAGAAAGAATTACTAGTATTTCTGTTAGTGCCACCACAGCTCAAAATCGTTTAATGACTTGGGAATCATCTTACAAGGGTTTTAAAGAAAAGCCGATTCTTGGTTATGGTTACGAAAACTTTTATCAAGTTTTTGATAAGTATTTTAATCCTAGAATTTATCGTCATGCTGGTTCAGTTGTTTGGTTTGATCGAGCTCATAATATGATTTTTGATCGTTTGATTACAGGTGGATTAATTGGTTTGTTTTTATATTTAGCTTTGTTAATTTTACCTCTTTTTTATATCTGGAAGCATTTTTTGAAAAACAAGACATCAAGCGGCTATTATCTGCCAGTGATATTTAGTTTGATAATATTAGCATATTTAATTCAAAATATGTTCATTTTTGAAGCTTTAGTTACCTATATTCCTCTTTTTATTGTTTTAGCTTTTCTTTCTCAATTTTGTCCTGATTGGGGTAAGAATATTTCCCAATCAAAAAAACCTTACTCAATTCTTTTAGTTTTGTGTATTATTATTGCAGTTCCTTTGACCTTTATGTTAAATGTTAAGCCGATTTTGGCTAATAGGGATTTTATTAAGGCCCTAATCTATTCTCAGCAAAATATGCCAACCCAGGCCTATGATGGATTTATTGATGTTTTAGATAGGGATACTTTAGGCAATCAAGAATATAGGCAGCATTTTGGTGAATTTATTGCTACAACAATTAATCTGCCTGATAAAAAAACTGAAGAGAATTGGGAGAAGACGATTACTGTCAGAGGAGAGCAGGAGTTTGAAAATCAGATGGCAGAAAAGCCGTTAGCTGCTCGAAATTATCTGATGACTATGAGGTTTTTGCTTAAAACTTACCAATACGACATTAGTCGTTTGGAAAAAGCAATAGAAATAGGTAAACAGGTTGAAAAATTAAGTCCTAATCGTCCTCAAATATTTTATGAGGTTGGCTATAGTAAATATTATTTGGGTAAATATTTTGAGAATGCTGGGCGAAAAGAAGAGGCAGGAAAACTTTTTGATGAAGCAATAGTTAATATGCAAAAAGCAATTGATTTGCAAGATCAGGTGACCGAATCATATATTAATATGATTATGCTTCTCTTGGTTACTAATCGAAGTGATGGCATTCAAGCTTATTTTGATAAAATGGATCAATTTGGCCTAAGTTATCACGATGAAGCTAGCTTAGTGCGTATGGCTAATTCAGCTATTCAATCTAAAGAATACGAATGGACTAAAAGATTTTACCAGGAATTAGTTAAAACTTCCCCTGATAAACCGAATAACTGGGTAAATCTAGCCTTAGCTTATGCTTATTTAGGGCAAAAAGAAAAAGCCATAGAAACGGCTGAAAGAATTAAGGAGTTTGGTGGAGATTATGCTCGGCAATCCGATTTGTTTATTCAGGATATTTTAAGTGGGGGATTTGATTAGTTTTTGGTTTTGTGTGTTTTGTTAAAATTTATACTTATGCCGTAAAAGTCAGTATTACCTAAGGAGCATTTTTGGCATAGATTGTATTTTTTAAGGAGAGCTGTTCTCCTTTTTTTAATTGTCTCTGGCATAGTAAATGTTTTAATAAAGCCTTGTTCTTTAATACTGGGAAACTTAACAATACTATCAAAATCTCCACAACAAAGACCAAGTGTCCCGTTCCAATAAACTACAGCTTGTCTTAAAGGAACAGTGCAGATCGTTTTTTTAATTTTGGACCTTTCTCTTCTGAGTTTTTTGCTTGGCAATAAATAACTGTATTTGTTTTTCATTTCAGCGGTAGTATAGGTTCCCATGCTTAATGATTTTAAATTTATTGCATCAACTCCTATATTTTTTGCCCATAAAGTTATTTCTTTTATTTCTTTTTCTGAAAATGAAGTTAAAAGAGTTTGGATAGTAATGAATGGTTTTTCAGTTTTTAATTGTTTTTTTAAAAATACAAAATTTTCAATATTTTTCTTAACTTCTTCAAACTCAGAGCCGATTCTATAAGCTTCGTGAGATTCTTTTGTTGTTCCTTCAATGCATAAATGTATAGAATCTAGCCCATTTTTTATTAATTTTTTTGATAATTCCTTAGTTAATGTTGTTGCGTTTGTACTTATATATGTTGGACATCCTTTTTGATATGCGTATTTAACTAATTTGTCTATGTTTTTATGTAGAAGAGGTTCTCCTGCAAAGCTCATTAAAATTCTGGGCTTTGTTTTTTTATTTTCGAAATCATCAATAATAGATTTAAATAAATCAAGATCAATGAATCCTTTTTTTCTTTTCATCGCAAAATGTGTTGGACAGACAGGACATCTTAAATTACAAGCATTAGTTGGTTCAATAACAATCTCTGAAGGTATTTTTTTGAATATTTGTTGTGGACAAAACTTGGCTAATCTAGCAATAATATCCCAAGCTATTTGATATTTTTTTATTTTTGATTTAACTATATTATAGAGAGTCATGCATTTAATTATATAATTTTTTGGTTTTGTTTATCATTCGTTCCAGGTTGAATTCTTGTTCTGCTTTTTGTTTTGCCTGCTCGGCAATTTTTTTTGCTTTTTCTGGATTAGCTATGATTTGTTCTATTTTTTCTCTAATTAAGTTTGGCTTTTTCGGTTTAATTAAATACCCGGTTTTATTATCTTTAATCATTTCTGGGATGCCGCCTACACCGGTGGTAATAATAGGTAATTCTGCAACCATCGCTTCAATAATCGTGTAAGGCAATCCTTCTTTAAGTGAAGGAAGGATAAAAATATCAAAAGCTTTGAGATATTTGATTGCCTTAGGAATAAATTCAATCAATCGGACATTATCCAAATTATATTTTTTATCATAATTATACATTTTTTCTTTGTCTGGATTTTCTCCGCTGCCAATTAAAATCAAATCAAATTTTTCTTTTTTTAATTTAAGAGTCTGGGTGGCTTTGATTAGATAAATTAATCCTTTGTTTCTGGTCCATTCAGCAATAGTGCCGATCACCAAAGGAGAAGTATGGCCCAATAATTTTTTTTGAGCTTCTTCTTTAGGAAAAAAAGTAAGTTTTTCAATATCTATTCCATTATGAATAGTGGTTAATTTTTCTTCTGGAGCTAATTTGTGCTTAATAGCTATTTGTTTATCGTATTCAGAAACACAGATTATCTGGTCATAAAATAGTGATGTTATTTTACTAAAGAGCTTAATTAATTTAAGTTGCCATTGAGGTCGGTCTTCATTAATGGCCCAGCCATGGGCGGTAAAAATGAGTTTGACTTTTTTACCTATTAATATTTTATAAATTAAGCCGGCGACACCAACAAGGCCGCCAGCTTTAGAACTGTTGGCGTGGATAATGCCTGGCTTAATCTGGAAAAGCAGGGAAAGAATCTCAAATCCAGCTAGGAATTCTTTGAAAATATTAATGTTTCTTTGAAAGTTAGTAATCTTATAATACGGGATATTGGTTTGTTTAATTCTTTGATAGAATTTACCATGACCGCCCGCAGCTATTGAAACGTTAAAGTCGCCTTGCAGGTTGGTTGCCAGGCTATGAGTGTATACAGCTGCTCCTCCCCAGACAGATTTGGTAATGATGTATAAGATTGATTTTTTAGCCATTTTCTAGTATATTAGTATATATATGGCCAATAATCAAGAGCCAAATGTTTTGATTTTCTCCACTGCCTATTTTCCACTAATAGGTGGGGCAGAAGTGGCTGTTAAAGAAATAACTGACCGAGTCAGTAGTTTTGGGTTTGATTTGGTAACTGCTAAGCTGAAACCAGATTTGCCTGAGTTTGAAAAGATAGGAAATGTTAATGTTTATAGAGTTGGTTTAGGTTTAGGATTTTTAGATAAGTTTTTATTGCCTCTTTTTGGTTTTGCTAAAGCTTTAAATCTGGATAAGCAAAGAAATTATCAGATAATCTGGTCTATTATGGCTAGTCAAGCAGGCGTAGCCGCTGCTTTTTTTAAAATTGCCCGGCCTAATAAAAAATTATTACTTACTTTACAGGAAGGCGATCCAGAAAAGCACTTGCAAAGATATGTCGTCGGTCTGAAGTTTTTATACAGAATTTTTATTAAACCTTGGCATTTACTGCCTTTTAAAAAAGCTGATTATTTAACAGTTATCAGTAAATATTTAAAACAACGAGCTTTAAGGAATAAGGTTAAGGTTCCTATAGAAATTGTACCTAATGGGGCAAATTTGGAAATGTTTAAGCCAAAGGATAAGAATAATAGGGAAAAGATAATTTTTACTGTTTCGCGGTTGGTTAAAAAAAATGGAGTTGAGGATTTAATTAAAGCGGGCCAGTATTTAGATTTTGATTTTAAAATTTTGATTGTTGGTGATGGGCCAGAAGAAAGTAAATTAAAGAGACTAGTTGATAAGTTAAATATTAGTGATAAAGTTGTTTTCAATGGTCAGGTTGAATACAGGGATTTAGCTAAATATTATTCCCAGGCTGATATTTTTGTCCGGGCTTCTCTATCTGAAGGCCAAGGAATTGCTTTTTTAGAAGCTATGGCTTCTGGAGTCCCGGTAATTGGAACGCCAGTAGGCGGTATTCCTGATTTTCTGGAAGATGGCAGAACTGGTTTGTTTTGTGAGGTAAGCAACCCTGAGAGTATTGCTCAGAAAATTAACGAAATTTTAAAAGATGATAATTTAAGAAAAAATATTATTCATAATGGTCTAGAGTTAGTTAGAGAAAAATATTCTTGGGATAAGATTAGTTTAAAAATGGAAGAGGTTTTTAATAGATTATGAATAAAAGAATTTTAATTTTAACAGGTGTTTTTTTAGAAGAGATAGGCGGACCGCCTACTTTATTAAAAGCGCTCAATTTGGAATTAATTAAGCGTGGTTACCAAGTGACAGTTTTAACTTTTGGTTCTAAAAAAGAAGCTAAAAAATATCCTTATCCAGTTAAAGTTGTTTCAGATAGGTGGCCATATTTTATCCAATCTCCCTTGTATTTATTAAAAGGGATGCTTTTGAGTTTGAGAGTAGATGTTTTGTATAATTTGGATTTATATGTGGCTGGATTTGCTGGTCTGTTAATCAAAAAGTTTTTGGGGAAAAAATTGGTAACTAGATTTGTGGGTGATCCGGCTTGGGAAATAGCGTTGAATCAAGGAATAACTCAGGATGATATTTTTGATTTCCAGGATAAGAAATATTCTTTTCTAATCGAGCAAAGAAGAAGAGCCAGAAAAAAGATATTAGGTAATTCAGATAAGGTAATAGTGGTTAGCTATTTTCTTAAAAAGCTGGCTATTAAAATTGGTTTACCTGAAGAAAAGATTAAAGTAATTTATAATTCTATTGATTTTTTGGACATAAAAGGTGATCCGAAAATAAATCTTAAAAAAGAACTTAATATTTCTGGTAAGGTTATTTTAACCAATGCTCGTTTGACCCCATGGAAAGGTGTCGATATGTTGATTAAATTGATGCCTAAATTGATTAAAAAATACGAGGATATTAAGTTTGTTATTATCAGTGACGGGCCAGAAAGGAAAAACCTTGAAAAATTAGCTATTGATTTGGATGTTGAAGAATATATTCTTTTTGTTGGACGGGTTAGTCGGAAATTGGTTGTGGAGTATTTAAAAATATCTGATGTTTTTGTTTTAAATACAAATTATGAAGGAATGTCTTTTTCAATCTTAGAAGCCATCAAAGTCGGTTTGCCTGTCATTACTACTCCAGCTGGTGGTAATCCAGAAACGATTAAAGACAAAGAGACCGGTTTATTAGTTGAATATCGTAATAAGGAACAATGGTTGGAAGCGATTAATTCAGTTTTGGATAATAAAGAATTAGCTGGAAGATTTGTAGCTAATGCCAAAGAAGATTTAAAAAGATTTTCCTGGAATGATTTGGTTGAAAAAACAATAAGGGTTTTTGAGAAGTTATAATATGTCCAGAGTTTTATTAATCAATCCTCCGTTTAATATTAATAAAGAAAATTATGACAGTTCTATTTCTGTAGGACTTTTGAGTATTGCTAGTTATTTAGATTCTCATGATATTAAAGTGGAAATTATTGATGGAGTAAGACAAAAAGATTATTTAAAATTAATTAGAGGAAAAATAGGAGATTGCGATTATGCTGGAATTTCAGTAATGACTACTCAAATTCCTGATGCTTTGGAAGTGAGTAGATTAATTAGAGAATTAAATCCAGACTGCAAGATTGTCTGGGGTGGTCCTCATCCAAGTTTTTTTATAAAACAAACAGCTCAGCATGATTTAGTTGATTTGGTTGGCTATGGTGAAGGCGAGATTACGATGACAGAACTTGTTCAGGGAAAATCTTTAACTGATGTTAAAGGGATTGCTTATTCAAAAAATAATCAAATAGTTATTAACGATGCCCAGCCTTTACATGATCCAGGACAAACAGGTTTGTTTAATTGGGAGTTAGTCTCAGAGGAAGTTTTAAAAAATCTGCATTTAGTTCCTTCTTTGACTTCGCGCGGCTGTCCTCATCGCTGTACTTTTTGCATCAACGCTATTTTAAAGAATTGTTGGCGACCAAGGACAACAGAGCAAGTTTTGGAAGATTTGGAAATCATTCAAAGCAAAGATTGCTTTAAAGGTAAAAAATTGCGCTTTTGGGATGAAAATTTTTTTGTAGATATTAGCCGGGCCAAAGAGGTGATTAATGGCATAATTGAAAAAAGATTAATTATTCCCTGGGAGACAACTGTCCGGGCTAATTATTTAAGAGAGGGTATGATAGATGAAAGGTTTATTAAAAAACTTAAAGAGTCTGGTTGCTATTTATTGTCTTTTGGCGCAGAATCAGGCTGTCCTCGGATTTTAAAAAAGATTAAAAAGGATATTATGCCTCAAGATGTGATTAATTCGGCTAAGATGTGCTTGAAATATGACATTATTCCCCAATATTCTTTTATGGCTGGCTTACCGGGCGAAACCAGAGACGATGTTATGGAAACATTAAAATTAATTGATCAATTAGTTAAATTAAGCGATAAGGTTCAAATTTTAGGGCCACAGGCTTTTCGGCCTTATCCTGGTTCCGAACTTTATCAAGAGTGTTTAGCTGCTGGTTGGCAAGAGCCTAATTCTTTAGATAAGTGGGAAGAGACTACCAAAAATGAATTAAATTATTTAGATGTTCAGAAATTCCCTTGGCTAGATAATCCTGCTTTTATAGAATCATTAGAAGCTTATGTTCGCTTTGGCGCTCATTCAATCAAAAGCGCTATGGGTTCAACTGTTAAGGCGACTAAGTGGTTCAAGCTTCCTTTTGTCTTATTAGCTAAATTAAGGTGGAAATTAAAGTTTTTCAGTTTTCCCTGGGAGTATAAATTAGCTAAGAAGTTTATTAGTCGATGATATTTCTAGTTCAAATTAACTATACCAAAGACCGATCCGAGGCAATTTTGCCTTTGGGTATTTTATCAGTAGGCAGTGTTTTGAAAAAGAACGGTTTTGAAGTAGAGTTAGTTAATATTAATGAAAAAGAGATCGATCAGGCTGTTGAATATATGATTTCTAAGAATCCGGAATATATTGGCCTTTCGGTAATGACTGGAATTCAAACAGAACACAGCGTGGCCATGTCTAAAAAAATCAAGCAAAAAAGCAGTATTCCTGTTTTATGGGGTGGGATTCATCCTTCGCTTTTGCCTCAACAATGTCTTGAATCAGAATGTATTGATTATCTGGTTTTCGGTGAAGGCGAAGAAACAATCATTGAATTTAATAGAGCTTTAAGAAATGGAGTTTTTAAAGATATTCAGGGATTAGGATATAAAGAGAATGGGGAAATTATGATTAATCCCAAAAGATCTTTAATTAAAAATTTAGATCAGTATCGTTTGGACTTTTCATTGGTTGATTTAGAAAAATCCATTTTCAAGTTAGATAAGTATAAAAGAGTTATTGCCTACAAAACATCTCGAGGATGCCCTTTTAACTGCGCTTTTTGTTATAATAAAGATTTTAACCAGAATCGCTGGCGCACTTGGTCAGTTGAAGCAGTCTTAGAAGATATTAATTTTTTAAAGGAGAAATATAAGATTGATGCTATTAAGTTTTATGATGATAATTTTTTTGTTAAAAAAGACAGGGCTTTAGAAATATTAAAGAAGATTGATTTGCCTTCACATACGGAAATTAGGATAGATGCAATTGATGACAATTTAGCTAAAGAATTGAAAAAATTGAGCAGTTTTGATTTATTGATTGGTATGGAATCGGGCAGTGACCGTTTGTTAAAAATGATTCATAAGAATATTACCACTGATGATATTATTAAAGCAGCTAGGACACTAGCTAGACACAATTTAAGGGCTAGTTATTCAACTATTGTTGGTTTACCTACAGAAACTAAGAAGGAGTTCAATTCAACTATAGATTTGATGTATCAGGTTTACAAGATTCATCCTCAAGCTGGTTTTACTTTAGGCGCTTATTTGCCTTATCCTGGTTCAGAAATGTATCAGTTTAGTATTGAACAAGGCTTTATTCCTCCTCAAAAAACAGAAGAATGGGGTAAGATAGATAGATTTAGGAATAGATTTACTTCACCCTGGGTTGACGCTAAGTTGGTTTGGCGGATTAGAGAATATTTCAAATTCTTGAGCATAAATCTAGGAATTGTTAATAAATGGCTTGAATGGCGTATCAAAAAAAGATTTTTTTCTATTCCCTTGGATATTTATTTATTAGAATTTTTGTCTGATATAGCTATTAAAGAACAAGGAGTATTCGGTAAATTTTTGAGAAAAATTCATAATTTGGTTAAAAATGTCTAAGAAAAATAATTTAAAAATATTAACTATTAATCTGGATTATACTTTAGCTATGGACAAGCCCAATCTGGGCGATGTTCAAGAAAGAAATATTGAATATGGCCAGTATGTTGATAAGATAATTTCAGTCACTCATTCTCCTAAAAGAATGATGCTGCGACGAAAGAAACTTTCAGAAAAGGTGGAGATTTATCCAACTTCTTCAAAAAGCCCTTATTTCTTCATTTTTGACGCCTTAAAAGCTGCTCGTGAAGTATTTCTTGATCATCAGATAGATTTGGTTTTAAGCCAAGATCCTTTTATTACTGGATTGGTCGCTTATTTAGTCACAAGAAAACGTGATTGTGCTTTTCTAATTCATTTTCATGGGGATTTTTGGGATAACAAGTATTGGCTGAGGGAGTATTGGCTTAATCCAATTTTTCTCTTATTAAGTAAATATTTAGTTAAGAAAGCTGATGGGATTAGAGTAGTTAGTTCGGGTATTAAGAAAAAGCTGGTTGATTTTGGCATAGATCAAGAGAAAATTAGAATAATTCCTACGCCAGTTAATCTTGAAAAATTTGAGGATTTTGACCAAAAGGAAGTTGGTAGTTTTCGCAAGAAGAATAACAATTGGAAAACAGTTATTAATGTCGGACGGAAAGATCCATCCAAAGATTTTAATACTTTAATTAAAGCTATTAGACTAGTCCATCAGAAATACGGAAATTTGGCTTTTTGGCAATTGGGAGCTGATCTTCGTTTAGATAGGAAAATTAAGCTGAATGATAGTATAAAATTTAGTTCTACTGATAGGCTTAGTTACGAAGGAATAGAGGATTATTATTATGCTTCTGATATTTATGTTTCTTCTTCAAAACATGAAAGTTTGGGTAAGGTTCTGATTGAGGCTATGGCTAGCGGGTTGCCTGTGGTAGCTACAGCCACAACCGGCTCTAAAGATATTGTCGTAGATGGGGAAAACGGATTTTTGGTGCCAGTGGGCGATAGTCAAGTTTTGGCTAAGAAAATATTGTATCTTTTAAATAATCCGGATAAAGCCAAAGAGATGGGACAAAAAGGTAGAGAAATGGTTAGAAAAAAATTCGGTCGGAAAAGATTAATTAGGCAAACTGTTAAATTCTGGGAGGATTTAATTATAAAATAATTTATGTGTGGAATTAATGGGTTTAATTTTAATCAGCCGGATTTAATTGAAAGAATGAATAAGAGAATTCAGCATCGAGGGCCGGATCAGAAGGATTTTTATTGCACCGGCGGTTTTTCATTGGGTCATACTCGCCTTTCTATTATTGATTTATCAGACAATGCTAAACAACCAATGTTTAATGAGGATAAGTCACTGGTTTTGGTTTTTAATGGCGAAATCTATAACTTTCAGGAATTGAGAGAAAAATTAATTAAAAAAGGTCATCAGTTTATCAGTCAGTCAGATTCAGAAGTAATTTTGCATTTGTACGAAGATTACGGTTTTGAATGCGTCAATTACTTAAACGGCATTTTTGCTTTTGCTCTTCTTGATTTAAAAAAGAAAGAATTTTTTTTAGCCCGGGACAGAATCGGAGTTAAGCCCCTTTATTATTATTTTAACCCCTCGACAAGTTCAGGGCAGGCACAGTTCATTTTTTCTTCAGAAATAAAGGCGATTTTGGAACATCCAATTAAGAGAGAGATTGATTTAAATGCTTTTAATCACTATTTCCGACTCCATTATGTCCCTCATCCCTTAACAATTTATAAAAATATTTATAAACTTTCACCAGCTAATTATTTAATTTTTAAGAACAATCAGGTTGATCTTAGGGAGTATTGGCAGATAAATGATTTGGAGAATATCGAATCGGAACAGGAAATTATTGAACAGATTCAATTTTTAATGAAAGATTCAGTCAAGGGTCAATTAATTTCTGATAGGCCCGTTGGAGTATTTCTAAGCGGAGGGATTGATTCAACTTCAATTCTGGGGATAGTCAACGAGTTAGGGCACAAAAAAATTAATACTTTTTCAGTTGGTTTTGATTTTAAAAGCGAGGAAAAAGATTTTAATTTTGATCTGGATATGGCTAAGAAAGTCAGCCAGGATTACCAGACTGATCATCATGAACTTTTAATTAGCGGGAAAGATATGCTGGATAATGTTGAAAAAGTAATTTATCACTTGGATGAACCGGTTTCAAACGCAACTCAAATTGCAACTTTTCTCCTTTCTAAGTTCGCCAAAGAAAAAGTTGCGGTTGCTTTAGGCGGTGATGGCGGAGATGAGCTCTTTGGCGGCTATCCACGGTATAATTATAGTCAGCTGACCAGTCAATGGCAAAAACTGCCAAAGTTTTTAAGAAAAAGCATTTTAGCCAATTTATCGCTTAAGGCCTTAGGAAAATATTTTAAAAAAGATAATCTTTTTGAAAAGCTTAATACTCTGCCCGGCGTGGAAAGATATTTAATATTTATGTCTCAAAAAGATAATGTTTTAGAAAGAGTTCTTAATCCAGAATATTTTAAAAAGGATTTAACCAAAGATTTCTACCAAGAAAGATATTTTAAAAAATGGTCCCAAAACGATTTTGAAAAACATTTCATGCTGACTGATGTTGAAACCTGGTTAGTTAATGAATCCTTGATGAGAACGGACAAAATGACGATGGCTTTTGGCTTGGAGGAAAGAGTTCCAATTTTGGACCACAGATTAGTTGAATTATCAGCCAAGATTTCAAGCAAGTACAAAATTAGAGGACAAGGGAAATATATTTTCAAAAAGGCAATGGAAGAATATTTGCCAGATTATGTCCTAGCTGCTCCAAAAAGAGGCTGGCTTTCTCCAGTAGCTAAATGGCTAAGAACTGATTTAAAAGATTTTACCTACGATGTTCTGTCAGAAAATTATTCTCCAACAACCGATCAATATTTTAATTTTCCGGAAATTAGAAAAATATTAGATGATCATATTAGCGGAGAAAGATACAATCTGACTTGTCTTTGGATTTTAATCACTTTCCAGGTCTGGGCAAAACAGAATTTATGAAATTACTAATGATTACAAGAAAATTAGATAGTTTAGACGGCCAAACCGGGTTTGTTTTTAACTGGGTTAGAAAATTAAGTCAAAAAGTTGATCAGCTTAAAATTATTTGTCTCGAGAAAGGGGATATAAAGGGATTACCAGAAAATGTTGAAATTGTTTCTTTAGGTAAAGAAAGAGGTAAAAATAGAATTAGGGAATTTATTAATTTTCAAAGAGGCGTTTTAAAATTTATTAATAAAGTTGATGGTGTATTTTGTCATCAGAATCCAGAATACACTATTTTAGTTGCTCCATACGCAAAATTATTTAGAAAAAAGATTGTTTGTTTTTATGGACATAAAGCAGTTAATTGGAGGGTTCGGCTGATGCATTTTTTTGCCCATAAAGTAATTACATCTAGCGAAGAGGGATTCCGAATGGATAGTCCTAAAAGGAAAGTAGTCGGTCAAGGTATTGATGCTGGTCAATTTGTACCTAATTCAGAAAAAACAAAGTTAAAAAAAGATTGGATAGAAATAATTTCCGTTGGCAGAATCTCTAAAATTAAGAATTACGAAACATTAATAAAAGCGGCTGAAATTTTGAAGAAAAAAACATTGTCTTTTAAAATTAATATTGTTCATCGAACACCCAAAGGTAAGAAACAAATAGGCTATTTCAATGAATTAAATAAGATGATTGAAGAAAGAGACTTAAATGATTATGTTAAGTTCATAGGCGAGGTTCCTAATATTGCATTAATTAGAAACTATTGGCTTTCAGATTTCAGTGTTAATCTTTGTCCAACAGGAGCTCCAGATAAAGCAGTTTTGGAAACTATGGCTTGTGGTATCCCAACTTTAGTCGCTAATGAGACGTTTAGAAAAGACTTTGGCTCTTATGCTGATCAATTAATCTTTAAGTATGGCAATGCTCGAGATTTGGCTGATAAACTTGATTATTTGATGTGCGGTGATCAATTAGAGGAAATGGGTCAGTATTTAAGAAAGCAGGTAGTTGAAAATCACAATTTAGATAATTTATTAACTGAGATAATCAAATGTTTTTAAAAAGGATTATTAAAGATATTCTAGCTTTGGTTACACCCAGGCAAAAAGGGGTTCCTATTTTGATGTATCATTCTGTTGAACATAACGATACTTTACTTTCAGTTGAATTAGAATCTTTTAAAAAGCAGATGAGGTATTTAAAAGATAATAATTATCAGGTAATTAAATTATCTGACTTAGTTAATTTTTTAAAATCAGATTCACCTTTGCCTGAAAAAATTGTTGTTTTAACTTTTGATGATGGATTTAAAGATAATTATTTTAATGCCTTCCCTGTTTTGAAAGAGTACAATTTCCCTGCAACAATATTTTTGACTGTTGGTTCAATTGGAAAGGAAGTAATGACTTCTCAAGGGATCTTTCCTGCTCTTGGTTGGAATGAAATAGAAGAAATGCATGATTCTGGTTTGATAGATTTTCAACCCCATACTATGACTCATCCAAAATTAGATCAGATTACTTTAGAAGAGATTAAATCAGAGGTTATTCAGTCAAAAGAGATTATTGAAGAAAGATTAAATAAAGAATGTTATTTTTTTGCTCCTCCTAAAGGAAGGTGTGGCCAGGAGATTAAAGAGATATTAAGAAACGAAGGATTTGAGGCCATCTTGACTATTGAAAGAGGATTTGTTAAAAAAGGCGATAATCTCCTTGGTTTAAAGAGACGAGCAGTTAATTCAACTACGTCATTTATTCAATTTAAAGCTAATTTATGAAAACATTTGATTTTATTAGACAAGTTTTTAAGGGTAAAAGTATTTACCGGATTCTGTTTAACTGGCAGGTTCAAGAACATTGCCAGGATTTAAATGGTAAATGTCTTGATTTAGCTGGGGGTAAAAACCCGAGTTATCATAGATATTGGTCTTTTAAAAATGATACTGAATTGATTAAAACTGATTTAAATGGTGGTTTAAAGGTGGATTTGAATAAGGATTTGCCTTTTGATGATAATTCAATGGATAATGTTTTCTTTTTTAACGCTATCTATATTATTAAAGAGCCAGAAAAACTAATCAAAGAAATTCATCGGGTTCTTAAACCAGAAGGAAATCTATTTATTGCTTCGCCTTTTATTTTTAATGAGGCCAAAGAGCCGAGCGATTACCGACGGCTGACTTCACAGGGTTTAGAAGAATTACTAAAACAAGGCGGATTTAATGATTTTAAAATTATTCCTTTTGGAGAAAGATTTACGGCTGGTGTCCATTTATGGCACAGTTTCTTTCTTTTTAACTTTATCCGTCTAATCGCTTTTACCAAAGCAATGGTTTTTGATAAATGGATTCCTAGGAAAATAAAGAAATTTCATCCTTGTCCATTAGGGTATTTTATAATTATTAAAAAAACATGAAAGTAGTATTAGCCACAGCGCCGAGGGCATTGGGGGAGATTGAGATGGCAGGTTTGCCATTTCTTGGTATTGGCTATGTTGCTTCATATTTAGAAAAAAAAGGCGGTCATAATGTTATTATAGTTGATGCCCACAGTGAAAACATTTCGGTTGAAGAAACAGTTGATAAAGTTTTGTCTTTTTTTCCAGAAGTAGTCGGTTTTACCGCCACAACTCATAATCGTCTTCAGGCTATTTCGGTGATTAAACTTTTAAAAAAGAAAAAGCCCGATTTGATGATTATGGTTGGCGGACCTCATTTTTCTTTAAGCGATAAAAATACCTTGGAAGTTGTTGATGAAATTGATATTGTTGTTAAAAGAGAGGGAGAAATTACAACTGAAGAATTATTAGATGTTTGGCCTAATAGAGGAAAACTAAAAGACGTTTTGGGAATCACTTATCGGGATAATAATGGAGAGGTTATTTCCAACCCAGACAGGACTTTTTTAGAAGATTTATCTCAATTACCTTTTCCGGCTTGGCATTTATATGATTTAAGCAAATACCAGAAAAAGATTTACGGAACTGATTTCCGGACAATTGGGGTGATTAGCGCTCGGGGTTGTCCGAATCAATGTGTTTTTTGCGATAATGCCGCTTTTTCCAAATCAATGCTTCGTTTGAGAACTCCGGAAAACTTTGTTGATGAATTAGAGTTTTTAAATAAAGAATACGGATTTGAGGGTTTTAATTTTTGGGATGATACTTTAACAGTTTTTAAAAATCATGTTTTAGGCATTTGTCAGGAGATTCTTAATCGGGGATTAAATATTAAATGGTATGCTCGGGCAAGGGTTAATACGGTTGACAAGGAGGTTATTAATATGATGAGAAAAGCCGGATGCCGGAGGATTAGTTTTGGTATAGAATCAGGCAGTCCAAGAATCTTGAAAGAAATTAAAAAAAATATTACTTTAGAGCAGGCTAGGAAAGCAGTCCAAATTTCATCAGAAGCCGATTTAATTGTCAGTTTAAACTTTATTGTTAATTTGCCTAATGAAACAATGGAAGATTTAAAAATGAGCGCTGATTTAATTAAGGAATTGAGGGGTTATAGGAATGTCGAAGCGAGTTATGGTTTTGCTCTAATTTATCCGGGCACGGCTATGGAAAAATTTGCCAAACAACAAGGTATTTTAGACAAAGATTTTTCCTGGAATAGTCCTTATCAAGGGAAGAAATCAAGGATTACTGGCGAAGATCCAAGTGTTCCATATATGGAGTGGTCGGGAATGGAATTAGAAAGAGTTAAGGCCTTTATGGTTAAGAATACCAGTAGTCGAGAGGATGCTTTTAAAAAAGGTTGGCGTAAGTTGGGGAAAGTTAAAGATTGGAGTGAGTTAAAAAGTTTAATTAAAGCTGGATTAAATTATCTTAAATCATGAAAAAATTAATTTACATTGCCAATGCGCGGATGCCGACAGAAAAGGCGCACGGGATTCAGATAATGAAAATGTGCGAAGCTTTTGCTTTGTCTGGATTGGAAGTAGAATTGGTTTTGCCCTGGCGATTTAATAAGATTAAGGAGGATGTCTTTGATTATTATGGAGTCAGGAAGAATTTTAAGATTAAAAAGATATTTTCTTTAGATTTAATCTTTTTAAATATTCCCAGAATTTGTTTTTGGCTTCAAAGTTTAACTTTTTCTATTTCTGCTTTCTTTTATTTATTATCCAAAAAAACAGATATTTTTTATTCCCGAGATTCTTTTTCTTTGTATTTTTTAAGTTTTTTTAAGAAAAATCTGGTTTGTGAAGTTCATGCTGTTCCTAATAGTTTCTTTTTGCATAAACGGGTTTTTAAAAAGTCCAGAGCAATTGTTGTTATTACGGAAAAGATAAAGGAAGAATTAGTTAAAAAAAGAATTTCAGAGAACAAAGTTCTGGTTGCTCCGGATGGGGTTAATTTGGATGATTTTAACATTAAAGTATCGAAGGCAGAAGCCAAGAAAAAATTAAATTTGCCCATGGATAAGAAAATTGTTATTTATGCCGGACTCTTTGATAAATGGAAGGGATATTTAACGCTTTTGAAGGCTTCTAAATTTTTTGAGAAAGAAATCAAATTAGTTATGATTGGCGGAACTGAAAAACAAGTAGAGAAATTAAAGAAAGAATATCCTAATGTTATTTTTCTAGGGTATTTGCCATATACTGATTTGCCTATAAATCAAAAAGCAGCTGATATATTAGTTATTCCTAATAGTGGGAAAACGTCTATTTCTAAATATTACACTTCGCCTTTAAAATTATTTAGTTATATGGCTAGTTATCGGCCGATTGTCGCTTCTGATTTACCATCATTAAGAGAAGTTTTAAATGAAAATAATGCTTTTTTAGTTAGGCCAGATAGTCCCAAAGATTTATTTCAAGGTATTAAACGAGTATTGAAAAACACTGATTTTTCTGCTAAAATTTCGGCACAAGCATATCAAGATGTGCAGTTTTATAGTTGGATAAATCGAGTTAAAAAAATCGTACAACATGTCTTTTTTTAAAAAAAACTGGATTTTATTTTTAGTGATTACCCTAGGTCTTTTACTGCGTCTTTTTGGTATTACTTATGATTTGCCATTGAGTTCTCCAGTTGGTGATGAAGTTAGGATAGTTTCTGGGAGCTTAAAGATGCTTAATCAAAAAAGTTTAATTATAGATTTTGTTCATGGTAGTTATTTTCCATTATTATATTATCTCTACATTCCTGGATTACTAGTTTACGCTTTATTTTTGTTTCTGTTTTCTGACATTAATAGTTTGCTTGCTATAAAGGATTCGGTAATTTTATCTTTAGGTTCATGGTTAATAGTTGGACGATTAATTTCAGTTATTTTAGGAGTTGCATCTATTTATCTTTTATATTTAATAACTCAAAGATTATTTAATAGCAAGAATGTTTCTTTAATAGCTGCTTTGTTTTTTGCTTTGAGTCCAATTAATGTTGCTTTAAGTCATTTTGGTAAAGTTTGGGCGCCGCAACTATTTTTTATTCTTTTAGCCCTGTATTTTTGTTTAAGGTTTTTTATTAATTCGGATAGCAAAATTACCTATAAAAGATTATTAATAACAGCTGTTTTGATTTTGTTATCTTTTGCGACTAATTTAATTGGTGCTTTGTCTTATGTATTGTTTTTACTAATTTTATTAATTTTTTATTTTCAATTACAAATTAAATATTTTTTCAGATTTTTAATTTCTAAAAAATCATGGTTTTTTCATTTTTTACTGTTGGGAGGAACTTTTTTAACATTATTTTTAAGCAAAAGTTCATTAATTACTTATGGTTTGGGATTTCGTCTACTAATATTTCCTGGTTCTGGAAAAACTGGATCTTGGATTGGTACGATTTGGGATACTAATTTGCTTTATAGAATTGGGCTATCTTTAAGTTTTCTCTGGCAATTTGAAACTGTTGTTTTTTTGTTATTTATACCGGCTTTCTGGCTGATTTATAAGAGCCATAGAAAATCCTTTTATTTTTTATTGTTTTCTTTTTTAATTTTCTTTATTTCGCTAGGACCGCCACTTTTGCATTCAACGCGTTTTCGCTACATATCTCCTTCTTTTTCGTTTTTATTCATTCCAGTTGCTTATTTAATAAATGTTTATTTTAAAAAAATAACGAAAAAGAATGTTTTTCTTGGTTTGTTGTTTATTTTTATTTTAATTTCTCCAGTTCTGTTCATTAATTTAAAGTACGATTATTTATTGTATAAAAATAGTACCAGATTAACACTTTATAATTGGATTGAAAATAATTTACAACCAGACGAAAATATTTTATTAGTTGATGCTTATTTTCTACAAGACATTGTTCCTAATGAAGAGGTAATTAAATTAATAAAAGAAAATTCTCCCCAATACTATTCAACGCGTTTGTCTTATCTAGAAAATGATTTATTTAATAGATTGAGTCCTCGCAAGTATGGGATTTATTCTTCTGGATTTATTTGTCAGTGGCCTATTGAAGTAATCAAAAATATTAAATTTGATTATTTGGCTATATCAGGAATACACGATAATATGAATCTTTCAGATATTTGTGAAAATATTCCCATGCGTCGTTTTTCTAAAAAAAGTCTTATTCTTAAAGAAGATACCGGGCCTTTTTACGGTTATAGTATAGAAGGCGGTAGTCCCCTGGAGTCTTATCGTCCACTTTATTTTATAGATAAGCTTGGCGCTAAAATTAGCATTTATAAAGTTGAAATGGATTAGTATGAAAACAAAAATATTAAATCTCATTCATAAATTTCAGCAATACTTTAAGATTGACCTTTTTTATTTGATTAAAGGAGGATCTTGGCTAACTTTAGGAAGAATAATAAATATTATTACTGCTTTTTTACTCTCTTTAGCATGGGCTAATTGGATAGACAAAGAAATTTTTGGAAATTATCAATATATTCTTTCTTTGGTGGGTATTATTTCTATATTTTCTCTTCCAGAAATGGATATAGC
The DNA here is from genome assembly GCA_964548405.1 of uncultured Candidatus Saccharibacteria bacterium. Lineage (GTDB taxonomy): Bacteria > Patescibacteriota > Minisyncoccia > Portnoybacterales > UBA2143 > JAHJOV01. The sequence goes on from CAZJPW010000003.1 coordinate 33,621, forward strand.
AGTAACTCGGGCAGTCGCCCGAAAATTTGAAGGTTCTTTTATTCGTGGATTTAAAACTCAATTAAAATGGGGGGTCTTAGGTAGTCTTTCGGCATTAGGAATAGCTGGTTATTATTGGATACAAGGCAATCAAAATCTTTCCTTATGTTTTTTAATCGCTGCTTTATTTTTACCTCTTTTTAATGCCTCGCTAATTTATCTTGGTTTTTTGACAGGAAGAAAATTATTTAATGTCCAAGTTAAATATGATGCAATTGTACAAATAATTGCCACTGCTATAATGATTTTAACTTTGTTTTTTATTAAAGGATTTTCATCAGATGTTCCTGTTTATATCATTTTATGTTTACTCGTCTTTGTTTATTTTCTATCTAGGACTCTCTTGCGCGTTTTTTTCCTCGTCGTTACCAAGTTAAAATTCCAGCCAAATAAAAAAGAAGATGCCAATACTATTAGTTTTGGCAAAAAATTAAGCTTTTCCGGAGTAATCGATATTTTAACTGGTAATTTAGACAAGATACTCTTATTCCATTATTTGGGCGCTATTGATTTAGCTATCTATTCGTTTGCTAAATTGGTTCCAGAGCAAATTAGATTCTTTTTAGTAAGGCCTATTAGCACAATGTCTTTGCCTAAATTTTCTACCCGTCCTATAAAAGAATTAGAAAAAAACATTTTTAAAAAAATATACTACTGGACAGTTTTAATAAGCATCTCCGTCTTAGTCTATATTATTTTAGCTCCATTAATTTTTAATATTTTCTTTCCTAAATATTCAAGCGCTATTCCTTATTCCCAATTATATGCTTTATCAGTAATTCCATTATCTTTTCCTATAATTGGTAATATTTTTAAAACAAAAATGATGCTTAAGCAGATTTATCAGATGAAAATTATCTCTCCAATAATTAGGGCTGGTTTGTTTTTTATTTTAATTCCTTTATACGGTATTTGGGGAGCTATTTTAGGTGTTATTTGCGCTAGAACATTTAATGCTTTCTTAGTGTCAATTCTTTTCAAAAAGGCCAAATTTCCTAATGATTAAATTTACAAAACAATATTTAGAAAACATATTTTTTGTTACTGCTGCTTTTGTTTTGTCGCCTTATTTTTACATTGTTTCTTTTTTAAATAAGCTTAAATCTAAAAAGGATTTGAGAATCTTAATTATTCAAACGGCTAAAATAGGAGATTTGGTTTGTAGCACTCCTGTTTTTAGAGAGATTAAGAAGAAATATCCAGATAGTTATTTGGCTGTGCTTGTTCTTTCATTGACTAAGGGCGTTATAGAGAACAATCCGTATATTGATGAAGTTATTTTAATTGATTATGAAAAATTCGATGGAATAAGCAATAAGATCGAATTAATAAAAGAAATAAAAAGTAAGAATTTTAATTGGAGTTTTAGCTTATTGCCTGAAATTTCGAATAATATAGTTCCTTTTTGGGCTGGAATTCCTAATCGAGTGGCAACAACCTCCAAATATACTACTCAAGGAGTAAAGTTTCTCTCAATTTTTAATACTTGCGTTTTAGAGTATAAAAGGAATACTTTGTCTACGAGGCATTATTTAAATCTTTTAGGCTTTATTGGAATTAAAAAAACAAGTCAAAAGAAAGAAATTTTCACAACAAAAGAACAGAATAAAAAAGCTTCTAGGTTTTTAAAGAAGCATAGTTTGGAGAATAACGATTTTTTAATTGGTATTTCTGTGACAGCTGGGAATGAATTTAAAGAATGGCTGCCTGAAAAGTTTACTCAATTAGCCGATAAGCTGGTTAAAAAATTAGATGCGAAAATAATATTTGTCGGTTCAATCAAGGATAAACAAATTATTAATAAAGTTCAATCTATGATGAATCAAAAAAGCATTAATGCTAGCGCACTTTTTAATTTATCTGAAGTACCAGCTTTATTTAAGCATTTTAAGGTTTTTATTAGCGTTGATACCGGTTCTTTGTATATAGCTAATGCAATGAATGTTCCGGTAGTTGACATTGCTGGGCCTATTAATATTTATGAACAGCCGCCCCTAGGAGATAAATGTGAAATTGTTCAGAAAAAAATATCTTGTTCTCCGTGTTCTTTTATGATTCCGCCAGCCAGGTTTTGCAAGCAAGGTCATCGCCAATGCATTGAAAAGATTACAGTAGATGATGTTTTTGAGGCTGTGCTTAATTTAGTTAATCAAAATGTTTAATAAATCAAATTTGTCTAAACAAGAAATAAGGACTTTTTATTTGAATCAAATTCAAAGCGTTTTTAGAAAATTGTTTAACAGTTGTTTTCAATATCCAGAGAGGCAATTTAATCGTTCATATCTTAAAAATCTTATTGAGGAGTATCTTATTTACAGGGGATTTTGTATTTTTGGAGAAAAAAAGGGACAAGAAGAAAGTTTAGAGCGATTTTCAAGAGAGGCAAAGAAGAGGTTTGTCGATGCTCTTAAGCAAAAGAATATTAATGAATTTTTGCTTATTACTGATATATACAATGATCTTTTTAGATTAAAAAAAGAAATCAATCCAAAAATTATTTCTTCTCAAACAAAAGAGATTAAGAAATTCAGACTTAATGAATATAAGCATTTAAGCAAAAAATATTTAGACATAGTTTTTGTACAGGAACAAATTAAGGCACAAGCTGATGATTTTATTGATTTTTTTCTAGTTCATGGAAGTTACGCTAGCAAGGATTTTATAAAAGGATGGAGCGACCTTGATACTATGGTTGTTCTGAATAATAAAGTTTTTAAAGAAGAACAAGCATTTAACAGAGTTCGTCGCTTTTTTCAAAAACTTTCATTGGTTTGTTATCGTTTTGATTTAACTACCCATCATAGATTTATTTTTTTAACAGATTTTGACTTAAACTATTACTCTCAATCTATTTTGCCTTTGGTGGTTTATGAGAATTGTTTTGATTTGTCTTCTAATTCTAACAAATTAAACTTTATGATTAGGGATGATTATTTTGAAAAGAATCAATCACTTGATGATTTTTTGGAATACTTTGGATACATTGCAAAAAAACCTCAAATTACCTCTTGGCAATTAAAGAAGCAAATATCCATGCTTTTGTTAATGCCTTCGTTGCTCTTACAGACAAAAAATATTTATGTTTATAAAAAACATTCCTTTGAATTGGCAAAAAAAGAATTTCCTGAACTTGATTTCAGTATTATTGATGAGGCTTCTGAAAAAAGAAATAAATGGAAGTTGCCTTGGCATTCTTTTTATTTAAATAAGCGCTTAATTATGTCTTGTCCAATAGGTTTGGCTGATTTTTTCCACCGATTTATTCTATATCCATATACGCATTTCCCAATAAGAGATCAACAAATTTTATCTTTTTTGAAGCAATCTGAAAGTTTTTGTCAACAAGCGATTAAAATCGTTAAAGAAGACAACCATGATAAATTTTGATTTAGATAAAATTGAATTATTTAATTTTCCAAAATATTTAAAAAGAGCTGATTATGAAAATCTTTGCAATTTAGTTGTGGCTGATTTGAAATTAAATCCAGATATTGTGGCAGTTTATTTAGCTGGCGGTAATTGGGTGCCTGGCATATCGGATTTGGATATTATTGTTGTTTATAAAAATCAAAGACAGAGCCAATATAATATTAAAAGCCCTTGGGCACTTTCAAAAGAGGCAGAATACGTCTTTATGCATGTTTATGAAAATTATACAGAAGCATCTTTTAGAGATTTGCATTATTTTTCTCCTAAGTTTAATAAAATCAAGCTTTTATATGGTTCTTCTGTTTCTCCGCGTCTTCCTGAAAAAGAGCTTAATAGTCTTGAATATAATTGGTTGCAGGCTTCGTTTGCTTTTGATTTTCTTATTAATAAATTACTTTTATTTTTTCGACACGATCTCGAAAATAAAATAAATGTTCGTGAAGCAATTGTAGTTATTAGTTCTTTGGTTTATACTATTTCTGTGGTTGAGAAAATCACCAACTTAAAAATAGAAACAAATTTTCCTCAAAAAATTACTTCCCTTCGAAATAATTGGTTTGTAAATTCTCAAGAAAAAAATATTAAATCTTTATTTAATTTACTGGAAGAAGCAGAATCTTTAATATTAAGGATAGTTCAATTATTAGCAGAATTTTTAGAAAAAGAGATTCCGGACGTTGTCAAAAAGATGAAAGAATCAACATTTTATTTTAGAAATTCTCATTATGATTTAATTTTTATGCCTAATTGGAATGAGAAAATTTTCTTGTCAGAATTTAAAAAAGGATTAATTGAATTTAACCCTCCATTTTTTAGGAGAAGAAAAAATATTGATAGTTATCGTTTAGTTCTTCCATCTGTACTTTTCTTTTTTTTAAGAAGTTATACATTAGTAGAGGGGCAATGGAGTGATTGGCTGAAGAAAAGTGTTAGAAATAATCAATTATTGATAAAAACTCCGGTCAATAAGGGCATTAAAGAACACGCTCTAGCTACTAATAGATACATAAACGAGTGCATAGCATCTGGCGACAAGATTTTAAAATTATGGCTTTCCTATGGCTTTTTCCCTTATCCTCGGTCAATTAAGAGGAAAATAGCTGATTTAATAATTTTATTTTTGAGAAAATTAAATTTATGAAAATTGGTTTAGATTATATAACTGCTTTTGGTGAAGGTGGAGTTGCTACTTACACGAAGGGGCTTATTAAGGGTTTAGCTGAAATTGATCAGGAAAATAGTTATTATTTGTATACTTATTTGCATAAGTTATTGCCCTTTTATAAAAATGAAATTATTCATCAGGAAAATTTTCATTATCAAGCTGGATATTTTTGTTGGCCATATAAATTTTTAAGAAAAAATGTTGATGCTTTTGAACAGCAGTTATTGCTCCGGAAAAGTAAAAAAAATAAAATAGATATTTTTCATTTAACTAATCCAATGAAATTTAGTCAGCATTTAGAAAACTTTGTGGTAACTATTCACGATCTTTGTTATCTAAAAGAACCGAATTTTGTTAAAAGACATTCAATTGTTTTTTTTCAAAAAAATATTCAAAATATTTTGAATAAGTGTCGTGGCATTATTTCTGTTTCAGAGGCTACTAAAAAAGATATTTTAGATAATTTTAGTATCTCTTCTGAAAAGATATCTGTTATTTATGAAGGAGTTTCAAAGATATTTAAGCGGCAACCAAATAAAAGCTATCTTAGTAAAAAATTTAACTTAGATAAAGAGTATATATTATATCTTGGTGAAATCCAGCCAAGGAAGAACTTACTTCGTCTTTTTCAAGCTTATAGCCGCCTACCTGCTTTTTTAAGGAAAAAACATCATTTAGTTATAGTAGGGCAGTCAAGAAACGAGATTATTATGAAAGAGTTAATGAATCAAATTAAAAAATTGAAAATAAGGAACCAGGTTAAATTTTTAGGATATGTAAATACTGATGATTTGCCATATCTTTATAGTTCGGCAAGAGTTTTTGTTTATCCATCTCTATATGAGGGTTTTGGCTTGCCTGTTTTAGAATCTTTAACTTGTGGCACACCCGTAATTACTTCTAATGTTTCTTCATTACCAGAAGTTCTAGGTCAAGGTGGTTTATTAATTGATCCTTATAGCGTTGGAGAAATGAAATTGGCTATAGAAAAGATTTTAACAGAAAATAATTTAAGGGATAATTTAGCTAAAAAAGGCCTAGAGCATAGTCGTCATTTTACCTGGCAGAATACTGCTCAACAAACATTAAATTTTTATAAAAAGATTTATGAAAAATACTAAAAACAACTTTTTATTTATCAGTATATTTTTATTACTCGTGTTTATTTTAGCGGTTATTGTTTGGTATTCTCCAATTCTATTTAAAGGATATTCAACTCATTCTTTAAATATTAATGCATTAATGGCGCGTAATATTCATTTAACCGGTCTTTGTTCGACAGAAAATGACCTTAATGTTCTTTTGTCTTCAAGTTTAATTCAAGAGCAGGGACATATCTCTGCTTGTGGTAATAAATTAGCCCCTTTGCTTTATAGTAAAATATTCGATGTTATTGGCTTGCCTGAAATTAACAGCTTAATTTTTTTCTCTATTCTTATTTGTGCTTTAACTTTAATAATTTTTACTGGCCTTATTCTTTATTTATTTGATTTTAAAATTGCTTTAGTTTTTTCTTTAATTTATATATTTTTACCATTTAATTGGCATTTACCTCATAGTTTGAGAGATTATGAATTTGCTTTGTTCTTTTTGTCTTTGTTCTTTTTGCTATTTTTTTACGGACTAAAACATAAATATAGTTATATTTATTTGCCTACTTCAGGTATTTTTTTAGTATTGGCTTGCTTATTTAAAGAAGCGTTATTTTTAATTGCTCCTTTTCTCTTGTTATTTTTGTGGTTTAAAAAACAGAAAAAATCTCTCTTTTACGTTTTTATCCCATTTTTAATTATTCTTGCTATTTTTTGGTTGCCCAATATTTCTCATAATTCTTATTTGCAAATGTTTACTACGCAAGTTTCAGAAAAAGACAAAGGGGCAAATTTTGCTATTTATATTCATGTTTATCCTGATCCATATACTTACCGTTTTGAGCAAGAAGAATATTTAAACAAAACCAGAGAACTGATAAATAATAACCAATTGGTCTTAATGAAAGAAATAGATATAATAAGAGAATTTAAAAATTTGGGAGTTTGGGATATAAGTTTATTTGATAGAATTAGGGCTGGACTAATGCTTGGTTCAAGGCATATTTTTAGATTTGTTTCTTTGGAAGATATTGGAGGACCTTTTATTTTTCTTTTAATTCTTTTAGGTTTTTATAGCTTGAGACAAAAAAATAGATACTTATATCAATTTTTTTCCTATTGGGTTTTTTCAGCTATGTTTTTAATGTCTTTTATTATTTTGGCGAGCCGAAGTCATCTTATGGATTTTAATTGGGCGATTGCTTTATTAATTTCTTTAGGGATAATATTTTTATTTGAACTAATCAGCGATTATTTTGATCTAAAAAAGAAAAACCGGGTTTTTCTTTATGTGGCGCTTTTATTTATTGTTGTATATCATCTTATTTTAGTTAATCATGTTGTCTGGAGTAATATTTATGATAATAGCAACAATTTAATGATTCAAGCTTACAGTCGAGAAATTAAGAAGTTAGACATTGCTGATAGTGATGTTATTGCTCTTGATTTAACTTCTAGTGCTATGTATAATTTAAATTATACAACTGATAAATCAGTTATTTTATTTAGGTCAGAAACAATTAAAGATTTATTAGAAGAAAATAAATTAGATTGGGCTTTTAGGCAATTTGGGGTAAAGTATATTTTGGGATATTCGGATGAATTAAGTCAAAAAATTATTAATCAAACAGATATTGTTAATATTGCTTCTAATTCTTTAGAACCAGTTGCCATAGAAACGTCTCGTAATAAGGGTTGGCTGATGAATTTAGTTAAATAGGTTAGAATGTAATAATTAGAAAATCTAATGTTAGAAAATAAAAAAATAGCAGTTGTTGTTCCTGCTTACAATGAAGAAAAATCTATATATAAGGTCATTGAAACAATACCCAGCTTTGTGGATTTGATTGTTGTTGTTGATGATTTTAGTGCTGATAAGACGGTTCAAATAGCCAATTCCCACAAAGAAGAAATGAAAGAGCGATTAGAAATAGTAATCCATTCTAAAAATCAGGGAGTGGGAGCTTCTATGATGACTGGTTATAAAATGGCTCTAGACAGAGGAATGGATATAACGGCAATAATGGCCGGAGATGCCCAAATGGATCCGAATGAACTGGAAAGCATAGTTCTTCCTGTTATTAAAGGCGAAACAGACTATGTTAAAGGTAATAGATTTTTTAGCGGAGATGCCTGGAAAGTAATTCCTAAAATTCGTTATTTTGCGGGCATTCTTTTATCTTTTTTGACAAAAATAGTTTCGGGATATTGGCATCTTGCTGATTCCCAGTGCGGCTTTACTGCTATTTCCTCAAATGCTTTAAGGGTTCTTGAATTTGATAATATCTATAAAAGATATGGAGTTCCTAATGATATATTAACTAAGTTAAATGTTAATAATTTTAGAGTCAAGGATGTTTCTATAAAGCCAATTTATAACGCAGGCGGAGTTTCTGGCATTAAATACAAAAAAATAATTTTCACACTGACGTTTTTACTGTGTCGACTTTTTTGCTACAGGATGTGGCATAAATATGTAATACGTGATTTTCATCCGTTAATTCTTTTTTATCTGTTTGGTGGCGTTTTCGTTATCTCGGGAATAATTCTTGGAGGAATAATATATTTTATAGAAGGGTATCTAGGGATAACTTTAGTGGTTTTTTGCGCTATTCTTCTTGTATCTGGCATTCAATTTCTTCTTTTTGCCATGTGGTTTGACATGGAATATAATAAATCTTTTTGCGTTAAATAATTTATGTCTACTAAAGTCTGTTTAATAAATGTTTCTTGGGAAAAATCTATCAGGGCTAATTATGCAGATATTATAGAAAAGGGAATAGGTTTTTATCAGCCATTAGGATTGCAGTATCTTTCTTCTGCCTGTAGAGATAAAGATTACGAGACGATGATTATTGACTGTGATCCGGAAGAATTAAATTACGAACAGGCAATTAATAAGATTAAATTATATGGTCCACAAGTAATAGGGATTACTTGTATGACTTTTAATTTATTTGAAGCAGTGATTTTTCTTAAAAAATTAAGATTATCGTTTCCGAATATTCCGGTAGTGGTTGGAGGTCCGCATGCCAGTATTTTTCCCGAAGAAACTTTGCGAATACCTTCAGTTGACGTGGTTGTAGTCGGAGAAGGAGAGGAAATTTTTCCAGAAATAATTCATAGATTAACAAATAATATTCCGCTTAATGGATTGAAAGGAGTTAGTTATAAAAAAGAAAATAAATTATATTTTAATTCGGAGATAGCTGTTATTCAGGATTTAAGTTCTTTGTCTTTTCCTGATAGAACTTCGTTGTCTATTGATAATTATTTCACTCCGATAAGCCCGAGCGGAAAAAGTGCGATTATGATGACTAGCCGAGGATGTCCGTATAATTGTACTTATTGCGACAGGCCGGCTATGGGGAAAAAGTTTAGGGCCAGATCTCCTCAAAGTGTAATTACCGAAATAAAAGATTGTTTGAAAATCGGAGTTGAGGATATTATGTTTTTTGACGACACTTTTACAGTGGACAGAAGCAGGGTAATTGAAATATGTAAATTAATTAATAAAGAGAAATTGAAATTTAGATGGTCTGCTCGAGCCAGAGTTAATACTATTGATGAAGATTTACTATTGGCCATGAAAAAGGCTGGCTGTTGTAGAATATCTTATGGTATAGAGTCAGGCAATATTCAAACTCTTAAAATTTTAAAGAAAGGTATTTCTTTGGATCAGGCAAAGAAAGCGGTTGAAATTACAAAGAAAGTGGGTATAGAAGTGTTAGCTGATTTTATTCTTGGATGTCCTAATGAAAATAGACAAGATGTTTTGAATACGATAAATTTCGCGGTTTCCTTGAATCCTGATTACGCCCAATTTACAATTTTAAGTTTGTATCCAGGAACAGAAATTTATCAAATGGCTCTTGAACAAAAGATTATTAAATCTGATGTATGGAGGGAATTTGCTATAGACCCCCGATTAGATTTTAATACGCCAATTTGGTTGGCAGAACTATCTCAAAAAGAATTAGAAGAATTACTTATTTTTGCCTATAAAAAGTTTTACGGGCGTTTGGGATATATTGTTAAAAAAATGCTGAGAATTAGAAGTCTTAGCGAATTGGCGCTCAAAGCAAAAGTCGGTTTTAGAATGCTAACTATGGGAAAATCCAGATGAATATTACATTAATAAATCCATGTTTTAATAGGTATGCTGGTATTAAGGGACATGGCGGACTCTCGGCTCCTTTGAATTTGGCCTGCCTAGCTGCTTATATCCGCCTAAAACGGCCTAATGATAAAATTTCCATTATAGACGCAGAAGCTCTTAATTATACTTATCAGAATATTGTTGAGAAAACTCTTGCCAATAATCCTGATTTAATAGGAATAACAACTACCACGCCTAGTTTCGGCATAATTTCCAATTTGGTGGGCAAACTTCACCAGGCTATTCCTTCTGCGCCGATTATTTTAGGCGGACCCCATGCTACCGGTTCGCCGGAAACAACTGTATCGGTTCGAGGAGTGGCAGCAGCGGTAATCGGAGAAGGGGAGCTAACCTTTCTAGATATTGTTAATAAGGTCAAAAATAATATATCTTTTCCAGAGATAAAAGGAATAGCTTATCAGGATGTCAATGGGAAGTGTATAAAAACAGAACCAAGAGAACTTATTTATGATTTAGATGCTCTGCCTTTGCCTGCTAGAGATTTGTTGCCGATGGATATATATTATTCACCTCCGACTAAAAGTTTAGGAGGAACAAGGATTGCCAATATTCTTTCTTCAAGAGGATGTCCGTTTCATTGTTCTTTTTGTTTATCTGATATGATGTGGGGGAAGAGGTATAGGCAGCGTTCTATTAATAAAATTATTGAAGAAATGGAAGATTGTGCTAATAATTATGGCTGTGATGAATTTAATTTTAATGATGATTTGTTTACAGCTGATAAAAATAGAGTAAAAGGATTTTGTGATAAGATTGTTGAGAAAAAGATTAATATTAGCTGGGTGGCTATGAGTAGGGCAGATTACGTTGATATGGATTTATTGAAGACAATGAAAAAAGCAGGATGCAAGAAAATTGCTATGGGACTTGAATCCGGTTCAGAAAAAGTTTTGAAATATATGAATAAAAGAATGAATTTAGATAAATCTATTGAAGCGGTAAAAATGATTAAAAAAGCTGGTATTGCTACAGGTGCTTCTTTTGTTCTTGGCCATATTGGAGAAACGAGAGAGACTATAAAACAGACAATAGCATTTGCAAAAAAACTTAATCCTGATACGGTTGCTTTTTTTCAAGCCAGTCCCTACCCCGGTACGGAATTTTATAGAATGGCCAAAGAGGCGGGATATATAAGAGAAAATGCTCAATGGGTTGATTATGCTATTGTTTCGGATAGGTCGTCAGTTATTGACTTACCGGGACTACCGGCCCAAGAAATTCATAAATGGGTGAAAAGAGCCTATAGTTCTTTTTATTTTAGTCCAAGATATATATTTTCTAGAATAAAAAAAATTAATTCATGGAAATCGTTTATAGATAATTTAAAAGGACTGAAAATTTTATTTTCAATAGTTAAAAGCGATTAGTTTAAAAGAGGAATAAAACAATGGTAGACGATGAAGAGATAAAAGAATGGATGTCTTTGAATTTATCTTTGATTTTATCGGTAGATAAAAAACAAATATCTCGCTATATTAGCCAGAAAGAGATTAAAATCTTCAAAAATAAATTTCTTTTGTCGGACAATAATTTTGTGGAAAAGTGGGGACGGATTTGTCTCCAAAATATTTTAGGCAGAATGTCTCCCAAAAAGAAATGGTATTTTACCAGTTATTTGAAAAGCTTAAGAAAAATTTATCAGAGAAAACCGCTAAGGCCTTCTTTGTGTCTCGGAACAAAAACGATTTTAGCCATCGCTCAAAGAATGAATGTCTCTTTTAGAGATTGGCGGGGCAAACAGGCAGTGGTTTGTTTGACTCATGATGTAGACACTTCTGATGGATATAATTTTATTCCGCAATTAGTTGAGGTTGAAAGTAAATTCAAAATTAAAACTTCTTTTAACTTTTTAACAGAAGGAGAATATAGGTTAAAAGAAAATATTTTTCTGCTTTTAAGAGAAAATGGTTTTGAGATCGGACTACACGGGGCGGCTCATGATATTTCTTTTGGTTACCGGAAAAAAGAGAAAATTGAAAAAACGATTTCAACAATAACTAATCAGAAAAATTTTTCTCAATGCGGATTTCGTTCTCCAGCGCTTTCTATTAGCAAGAGGCTAATTCAGATACTTGATAAATACGAAGTAGGTTATGATTCCAGTGTTAGCATGTATTATAAAAAGTCAGCCGGATGTTATCCGTACTTTTTTCCAAAAACAAAAATTTGGGAATTACCTCTTTGTTTGCAGGATGATGTTCTTTTTCGGGATCTTAAGTTAACCCAAAACCAGGCATTTCTTTTAGTTAAGGAATTTATTGAAGATGTCAAAAAGATTAACGGGGTTTGTGTATTGAATTTCCATCCAATTTTGATAGAAAGGAATCTTAACTGTTATAAAAAAATACTGGAATTTTTGAATGAACAAACGGATATTTTAATCACTACAGGTGGAAAATTAGTTAGCCTGATGAATGAAAGGAGATTAGAAGCGGATAATATCAAGAGTTATTAAACTTCTTTAAAAAATGAATAGGGGGTAAGGATGAAAAAAATAGCAATTGTTGGTGTTGGTTACTGGGGTAAGAATTTAGTGAGAAATTTTCACCAGCTTGGTCGGTTGGATATGGTATGTGATTCTGATACGGAAATTTTAAAAAAAATTTGTAATGATTATTCAAATGTTACAGTAACAAGTGATCTGGAAACTGTCATAGATAGTGCTGATGCAGTGATTATTGCTACACCGGCTGCTACGCATTATGAACTAACTAAAAAAGCCTTGGAGGCGGGCAAAGATGTGTTTGTTGAAAAGCCTCTTGCTTTGACAGTTAGAGAAGGCGAGGAATTAGTAGGTTTGGCTGAAGAAAAAAATGTCATTTTGATGGTTGGTCATCTTTTGGAGTATCATCCTGCGGTAGCTAAGTTAAAAGATTTGATTAACCAAGGCATATTGGGAAAAATTTACTATATCTACTCTAATCGGCTTAATCTTGGTAAAATTCGTCAAGAGGAAAATATTCTTTGGTCATTTGCTCCGCACGATATTTCGGTGATTCTAAGATTCTTAGAAGATATGCCTAGAGAGGTCTATTGTAATGGCAATAGCTATCTTACTCAAGGAATTCCAGATGTGACGGTGAGCAATTTGATTTTTCCTAACGGTGTCCAGGCGCATATTTTTGTCAATTGGCTCAATCCATTTAAAGAGCAAAAATTGGTAGTGATGGGCAGTAAGCAAATGGCCGTTTTTGACGACACAATAAACCAGAAGCTCACTTTGTATCCTCATCAGATTAATTGGACTAAAGGATCTCTGCCTGTGGCTAACAAAAAAGAGGGGCAGAGCGTTGAAATAGACAAATCAGAGCCATTAAAGATTGAGGTTCAACACTTTCTTGAATGTATTGATCAACTTAAAAAGCCCCTAACTGATGGTTGGAGCGCTCTTAATGTTTTGAGGGTTTTAGAAGCTTGTCAGATGTCTTTAGAAAAAGCCGAAAGAGTTTCTTTTTCTACCAAAGAACATCTTATTGCTCCGACTGCTATTATTGAACAAGGGTCAGAAATCGGTCGAGGAACTAAGATTTGGCATTTTTCGCATATAATGGAAGGGGCTCAAATTGGTAAAAACTGCACTATCGGTAAATATGTTTCTATTGAGTCGGATGTTGTAATTGGTAATGGGGTTAAAATCCAGAATGACGTTTCAATTTTTTCTGGGGTTACGCTCCATGATAGTGTTTTTATCGGACCAGGAGTTAAATTTACAAACGTTAAAAGACCTCGATCTGAATTTCCAGTTAAAAAATATAAAGAAACATTGGTTAAAAGAAGTGTAACTATTGGTGCTAATGCCACGATACTCTCCGGTATAACAATAGGTGAATATGCTTTTGTTGGCGCTGGTTCAGTTGTAACGAAAGATATTCCGCCTTATACCTTGGTGACTGGTAATCCGGCTAAAATAGTCAGTAAAGTGAACGAAAGGGGGGAAAGAGAATAAATTAGGGGCTGTCTCAATAGAGATAGCCCCTATTTGTTTCTGTAAAAAGAAATAGGTTTTTTAAGCCAGCAGATTAATCCAATAAAGGTATGGAATAAATAGATTAAAAGCATCAAGGATGAAAAGACAATTATTTGTTCTTTAGGGATTAAGAAAGGTGTCAGGAAAAAAATTAAAGCTGCGTCACGAGTGCCGATTCCTGCAATGGAAATAGGGATTAAAGCGATAAGGCCAACTATGGTTAGGATAATTGAAAGATCTAAGAGTGGGATATTAGTGATGTTGGCGCTTTGAGCAACAATATACATTTGGATGTAGTAAAAGAGCCAAGAAAAGGCAGTTATTAGGAAGATAATTAAATAGTTCTTAAAACTATAAATTTTAATATCTTTAATGAAATCTTGGAAATTAACTTTCCAGGATTTTTGATATTTAATGGGAATAAAAAAGTAGAATAGCTTTTTAAAAAGAGTTTGAGATAGTTTTGATTTTAAAAGTCCAAAGATTAATATAATTAGAAATGTGATAGTTACTAAGAAAATAAGGATTTGTTTGTTAATAAGGTCGAGAAAGAATGGTAAGCAGAAGAAGAGAAATATTAGTAAAAAGACGAAATCGGAAATTTTGTCTAGAATTAAGCTAACTAGCGACTTTCCAAAAGAATGACCATCTTTTTTTAGATAAATGATTCTGCTTATCTCTCCTATTTTACCAGGAGTAACACTGCCAATATACAATCCAGATCCATACATAAGGAATGAGTCTTTTTGAGTATAATTTATACCCTGTTTTTTTTTAAGGTAATTCCAGCAAAAGCTTTTGGCTAATAAGACTGGAAAGCTGAATAAAAGAGCAAGAAACAGGTAAGAAAGTTTAACATTTTTAATGTCTGTTAAGATGACAGTAAGGTTTATTTGAGTCAGAATTATAATAAATAAGAAAATTCCAAGTAAATAGGAATATTTTTTGAGATAAAAAAATATTGGTTTTGACATTATTGGTTTCAGGCTTTTTTAAAAATGTATAAATTATTTAATTTCAAAACAAATCTTTTTCTTGCTTTAAGAGAAAATCCTTCATTTTGAATCATTGTGATAAGCGATTTATGCCAAATATCTTTGTGTTGCTCTGTGTCCCACCAGGCTAATTTGTGCCTGAAATATCCAGCAATTGGATTTATCATAGTAATTAGTAATAATCCATTCTTTTTAAGAACTCTGTGAGCTTCTTTTAAAGCTCCTTTTTGGTTTGAAATATAGTTTAAAGTACCCACAATTGAAACAGTGTCAAACTCCTGGTCCTTGAATGGTAAATTAGCTGAATCTTTAACAACTAAGACATCTTCTCCGTTATCTTGTATATCTATTCCTATGCTGTTCTGGCCATATTTTTTAACAAGTTGATTATCACCACAACCGATATCTAATAATCTACCCTGAGAATGCTTTATAACAATATCATAGCGTTCATCTTTAAGAGAACGAAGTCCTAATTTATTTAACCTTTTATGTGATAAAAAAAGTCTAATTGGTAAACAAATTGTATTTATAAATTTTGATTTCATTTTATATTTTTACAGATATAGAATTGCCTAATGCCTAATTCGCTGATAGGTGTATTTTGTAATCCGTTAATTATTTTTTCTCCTAATACTTTTAACCATTTTGGTCCGACTGGCATAAGTAGAGTCCCTTTATGAAGGATGAGTTTGAAGCTAGCTAATTTTAAAAGCTTTTTGACTTTTCTTGAAGATAGGAATTTATGGGGGCCTTCTCCGTGATTGGAAAAGAAAAGTTCATATATTTTTAATGGTAATTCAGCTGTAGCTGGAGGTAAGCTCATTACTAATAAGCCATTTGGTTTTAGGGTGCGGTGCAGTTCTTTTAAAAATGTTAGCGGACTGGGTGCATGTTCAAGCGTTTCTAAGGAAAGAATTCTATCAAAGGAATTATCAGCAAAAGAAAGGTTGTCTAAATCAGTTTGCCCAAACTTCTCATTCGGGAATTTTTCTTGAGCAATTTTAATAAATTCAGGTGAGACTTCGCAATTAACTATTTCAAGTTGAGGGCAATTCTGACGGAGATAGAAAATGGCCGATCCGGTCCGGGACCAGATATTTAAAACCCTTTGGCCGGGCCTTAAATCCAAGTGCCTAATTGCTTCCTGGAATCTTTGATGATGAGTCTCTTTAACCTTGCTATTACAATTTTCGTATATCGGAGCGGTTTTATTCCAAAAATCTCTGACCTGTTCAATAGTAAAGCTGTTATCTAAATTGTTAATTTCTAAATTTTTTGACAAAGTTTTTATCAAGATATTGATTGAGCCACTTTCTTTTAATAAAGACAGGCATTAGACGGTAAATTTTTGTCAATATCTTTTTGATTAATAGGTTGGATTGTTTTATATTTTCGATATTAATATTCGGAGAGAATTCATTAAATCCCACTATTTCATTTATCCCATGTTTTCGGGGCATCTCGGCTGGTTCATTCTTTTTATGACCCAGAGTAATATAAGCTATAGGTGACATGGTACTAGGAATATTAAAAATTTTTCTTAATTGTTTTTTAGAGGGGAGATGACAAGTCCAACAAGCGCCTAGTCCTAAATGATGGATGGTTAAAAGTATGTTTTGGATGGCGGCAGCGGCGCTCTGAATATTATCTTTATATTCCGTATTTTTAGTTCGGTTATCATAGAGGACTAGAATACCTAAAGGAGCATTTTTAATATTAATGGATCCGCCATGGTCAACAATTTCTTGTTTTTTAGTTTGATTATCAACTACAATAAACCTCCATCCTTGAACATTACAAGCGGATGGAGCATAGGTTGCCATTTTTATAATTTTTTTGGCAGTTTTCCGGTCAATCTTTTTATCATGAAAAAGACGAACACTTCTTCTGGTTTTAAGTAGGGAGATAAAGTCCATAATTTATTTCGTATTTATTTCTCTTCTAATAGCTGAAATTTGATCGGCTAACAAGCCAAAGAAAAATAAGAATAAGGAGAAGACAAAAAATAGTATGGTTGTATCGCTAATATTGAATACCTGTGTGGAAATATATTGAAGAGTAAAAACAATTAACGACAAAACAAAGAAAATAAAGCTGACTGGCAGAAATATCCTTAAAGGGGAAAACAGGGTTATAATTCTAAAGATGAGGACAATTGCTTTAAATCCATCATTAATCGTAACAGAACTCTTGCCCCTTCTTTTTTTAATAGTAATAGGGGTGTATTTAACACTAAATCCTTGTTTAAAAAAGGCCAAGGTAGTTGTTGTGGAAATAGAAAAACTATTAGGGAAAAGGTGGATAAATTTATTGAATTTTGATTTTCTGATTAAACGGAATCCGGAATTTAAGTCAGGAATTTTATGCTGGATTAAATATTGGGCTAAATAGCGCATAAACTTTTTACCCGGTTGACGCATTATTGGTCCTTTGTATCCTTGTCTAGCTCCAATAACCATATCATATTTTTTTCTATATTTTATTAGTTCTTCAATATATTTTGGTTGATGCTGTCCATCACTGTCATACCAGATAATCCAATTATGTTTTGTATTTTTTACACCCGTTTTAATGGCTGCTCCGTATCCTTTGTTATAGGGATGATTAATTAATTTAATACCCTGAATCTCTTTGAGTATTTTACCGGTCTGATCTGTTGAACCATCATTAACGACAATAATCTCGACCTGGTATTTCTTTTCTTTGAGATAATTCTTTAACTCTTTTAAGACATTTTTTATTGCCTTTTCTTCATTGTAAGCAGGCATAATAATGGAAAAATTGATTTTTGAATTCATATTATTGTAAAATTAGTGTAAATTAAGTATTATTTATATATGATTAATAAAAAAATAATTCTTTTAATCCCACCGCAAGAAAAATTTTCAAAAGATTATATTCCTTCTTTAGGTGTTGGCTATGTTGCAGCAAATTTAGAAAAAAATGGTTATAAAGTAAAAATAATTGATAGTCATACTGAACACTATGATAATAGTATAACAATTAAAAGGATTTTGGAAGAGGATCCTTCAGCTGTTGGAGTTACTGGCGTAACTCAAAATCGTTTTAACGCTATTGAGATTATAAGGGAATTAAAAAAACAGCGAAAAGACCTGTTTATTTTTGTTGGTGGAAGACATTTTCATCATACGTCTAAATCTACTCTTTCTTTGGTTCCTGAAATTGATGTTATCGTCAAGGGAGAAGGCGAAATAACAGCAGTTGAATTATTAGATAACTATTTTAACAAAGGTGATTTTAGTAAAGTTTTGGGCATTGTTTATTGTAAAGACAGAGAAATAATCAGCACACCAGAGAGACCTTTAATTAAAAATTTAGATGAATTACCTGTTCATGCATGGCATTTATTTGATCTATCTAAATACGATGCTACATTAGAAGGAGAATATAAAACACGTTCTATTGGAGTAATTAGTTCTCGTGGTTGTCCAAATCAATGTACTTTTTGCGCTAATGCTTCTTTTTGGAATACTTTAAGACTGCGCAGTCCGAAAAATTTTGTTGATGAAGTAGAATTTTTGTATAAAAACTATAATTATCAAGGTTTTGACTTTTGGGACGATACAATAACTCTAAATAGAAACCATATATTTGGGATCTGTCAGGAAATTATAAATAGAGGATTAGATATTATTTGGTATGCCAGAGCTAGGGTTAATACTATTGATGAAGAAATGTTAAGAATTATGAGAAAAGCTGGATGTAGAATTATTAGCTTTGGAGTGGAATCCGGCAGTGAAAATATTTTAAAGAATATTAAAAAAAATATTACTTTAGAACAAATTAAAAAAGCTTTTGAATTATCAGCTAAGCTTGGTTTTATTACTAAGGCCTTTTTTATGTTTAGTTTGCCCGGTGAAAAATTAATTGATATAAAAGAAACCAACAAATTAATTTATAGATTATTAAGCTACGGAAGAAAATATAGAGTATCAGTCTATATTGAAAAAGCCTATACTTTAATTTATCCGGGAACCGAGATTGAGAAAGAGGCAATTAAAGAAGGATGTTTAGATAAAAATTTTAATTGGAATAAGAAACAGAAAATTAAACGTTCTGTAGAATTAAACCTTAATCCCCATATTCCCGTTTATGAAAATAAGGATTTACCAATCGAAAAAATAAAAGAATTCAACAGAAAATTAGATTTAAAGCCAATTAATATTCTTAGAAAAACTTTTTATCATTTAAGTCAAATAAAGAAACTTTCTGATTTGAGGCGTGTTTATAAACTAATTAAATTATTTATAAAAAAATTATTGACTCATATCTGATTGAGGTATACTCATTGATTTTTACCGGCCGCTTCTCATTAGGACAATCTTAATGGTTCTTAGAAGAATACTTAGGTCTAAAACAAAAGATCGGCGTTTGATATAGTAAAGTTCGTATTGTAGTTTTTCAATACTGTCTTCAATACAAGCTCCGTAGCGGAAATTAACCTGGGCCCAGCCTGTTAAACCAGGCTTAACAATGTGGCGGATCTGATAATAAGGGGTTGTCTTTTCGCATTCTTGAACAAATTCAATTCTTTCTGGTCTTGGTCCAATAAAACTCATTTGTCCGGAAAAAACATTCCAAAGCTGGGGGAATTCATCTAATCTGCTACGTCTTAGAAAGTTTCCTACTTTGGTGATTCGGGGGTCATTCTTCTGAGCATATATTGGTTTACCGTCTGGTTCACTGCTTCCATCTTTGGCTGTGGCATACATGGTTCTGTATTTGTATATCATAAAAATCTGACCGTCTTGACCAATCCTTCTTTGTTTGATGAATATTGGACCAGGACTACTTATTTTTATGGATAATGCGATAAAAGGAAAGAGAATTAGACTGGTGACGCCGAGAATGAAGGCGCCCGTCATATCTAGTACTCTTTTTATTGCTTCATAAAAATTCTTCTGACTTTCAGTTAGGTTTTCTAAAAACCAGATTTCTCCGATGCTGGAGATAGGGACTTTGCCTAAAATTCTTTCATAAAAAGAGGGTAGGTCACTAAAGCTGATTTTTAAAGGTAGGCATTGGTATAGACTTTGAACTAATCTAGTATCTTGATAAGGATTAATAGCTGTGACAATTGTTTTAATATTTATCTGAGTGACCATTTCTAATAAGTCAAAAGGAGTTTTAATATCTTCTGGCTCAATTTTTTTAAGTATTCTGTAACCAAATTGGGGATTGTTCTTAATGATTTTATCTATCTGTTCAATTTCTTTGCTTTTTCCAATAATTAAAACATTATTAAGTAAGGCAGAAGATCTAATTAATCGGTTGTAAAAATTTCGCCAGACTGAGAAAAGAACAGCGAAAACACCCAGGTTTAAGAAAAGGTTGGTTTTAGGTGTAATGCCGAAATACGGAATAAAATAGAAGAAGGCAATAGCCAAACTAATGTTTATTATCAAGCTGCGTAAAAGGGTGTTGTAAAACCCAATATTATTCCTGGCCAAGCTTAATTCATAAAGGCCGGCGATGAAGAAAATAATCAGCCAAAAAAAGTAGATAATGGTGAATGGCAAAAAATGTTGCTGCCAGCGGTTGAAATTAAAACTTTCCCCGTAGCGCATTAGTAGAGCTACCCAGAGAGATAAATATAAGACAACCAAATCGCCTATTAATAAAGTGATTCTTTTTATTCTTTTAGGCATTAATTCTATTCTACCATTTCAATTTGATAAATCAAGCCAAATAAGGTAAAATATTTATTATGAAGAAGTATTTAATATTATTCTGTCTAAGTTTTTTACTGTTCGTTTTTAACGTTGAAGCGGCTTCTTTGGGTGAGGAAGTTGATTTTTTTGTTGATTCTGGTTATGACAGTGATAACCGTAGTCAGCTAACAGCTACTTTAAAAGTTATGGGCGACAATATCTATTTTTATGTTGATAATTATTACCATGATAATCTTAATGGCACTCTAAAAAATGGTTTAAGGGAAAGATTAGAAAATTTAGCTGATGAATTTGACAATGTTATTTATCCCAAGTTAAGAGCAGTTTATGGTTCTGAATGGAATCCAGGTATTGATAATGATTCCAGAATTACTGTTTTGATCAGTCAGTTGATTAACACGGCTGGTGGCTATATTAATGTTTATGACTCTTTTTCCAAAGAAAATATTGCCAGCTCTAATCAAAGAGAAATGATTTATTTGAATGCCTTAAATATTTTTAGTAAAAATAATAAGGCCTTTTTAGCTCATGAATTTCAGCATTTAATCACTCTTTACCAAAAAAGCATTGTTCATGGAAAAGAAGAAGAAGTTTGGTTAAATGAGGCCCGTTCTGAATATGCCCCGACCATTTGTGGGTATAATGATGTTTATGGAGGTAGTTATTTAGCTGATCGGGTTGATACTTTTTTGGATACTCCTTCTGATTCTTTGACTGAGTGGAAGAATAAAATAGCTGATTATGGAGTAGTTAATCTTTTTCTTCATTATTTAGTTGACTATTATGGCACTGAAATTTTAACTCGGATGATGATGAGTAATCAGGTTGGTATAGCTAGTATTACTTATGCTTTGGCAGATCTGGGCTATTCTGAAACTTTTTCTGACGTTTTTACTAATTGGGCTTTAGCTAATTATTTAAATGATTGTCAAATAGGCGACAATTATTGTTATTTGAATGATAATTTGACTTATTTTCGTTTAAATGTTGATTATTCAGCCAGCTATAGCGGTTTTCCTAATTTGATTGTTAATCGAAGCAGCTCAATCAAGGATTGGGCGCCTTATTGGTACCGTTTTAGACAGGGTGGAACTGTTTCCACAGATAGGGATATTCTTAAATTGGAATTTGAAGGCCTAGGCGACAGAACTGATTTCAAAGTGCCATATATTGTTTCAGGCTATAACACACCAACTACAGTCAAGTTTATTCCTCTAGAAGATAAAAAAGGAACCGTCTATATCCCTGAATTTACCAGTTTGGATAAGTCGGTTATTCTTGTTCCTATTAATCAATACAAACAAAGCGATTTTGGCACAGACGAACCATCAAGTACATTTACCTTTACTGCTACTAGCGTCGTCACAGCTCCGATTGTAGAAGACATTGCCGAAGACAATGAAGAAGACATTAATGAGCCGATTGTTAATTATCCGGAAGGAAGCCTGCTCAGAGCTGAAGGCGATTATAGAGTTTATATTATTAAGGGAAGTTACAAGCGTTGGATTCAAACAGCTGAGATATTTAATAACTATGGGCATTTAACTTGGGATGATATTATTGATGTAAAGCCAAGTGAGTTAGCCCAATATCAGGAAGCTTGGATGATTAGGGCTGATGGTGATAAAAAAGTTTATGAGTTGAATGCTGATGCCACTAAACATTGGATTAATATGACGGCTGAGCAGTTTACCTTAACCGGTCACAACTGGGATATGGTCTTTATTGTTAATGACTGGGAAAGAGATTTTTATACTATCGGAGCTGATGTGATGTTTGTAGAATAATATGAATAAGATTCAAAAAAATGTTTCTCTAGCGGAGTATACGACTTTTAAAATTGGGGGACCAGCTAAATATTTTTGTAAAGTTGAAAATAAGGAAGAATTGATTAAGGCAATAGATTTTGCTAAAAGCAAAGATTTGCCTTTTTTTGTTTTAGGCGGAGGCAGTAATCTTTTAGTTAGCGATCAAGGTTTTAATGGGCTGGCAATAAAAATACAAAATACCAAATACCAGATACTAGATACAAAAATCATAGCTGGGGCTGGAACAAAATTAAGTAATTTAGTTGGGTTTTCTATAAAGAATGGATTAACCGGCCTAGAATGGGCTATTGGTATTCCGGGAACCGTAGGCGGGGCTGTTAAAGTAAATGCTCATGCTTTTAATTCTGATATGTCTCAATTAGTTAAGAAAATAGAAAAAATAGATGAGACTATTTTTTCAGTTGAATTAGAGTTTAAAAAAGGCAATCAGCAAAGGAGTAAGGAATTAATAAAAGAATATGCTAAAAAAAGAATAAGCACTCAGCCATTAAAATATCCGTCAGCTGGTTGTATTTTTAGAAATGTTCCTGGTCATGGCGCTGGTCGGTTAATTGATCAAGCTGGATTAAAAGGAGAAAGGATCGGGGATGCCATGATTTCAGACAAGCATGCTAATTTCATTATTAACTTAGGCGAAGCCAAAGCTGAAGATGTAGTTAAACTAATTAATTTAATTAAGCAAAAAGTCAAAGAAAAATTCAAGGTTGATTTAGAAGAAGAAATTGATTATTTGGGATTTTAATAATAGTATGATAAAATGAAGATGATATGAAAATAATTATAAAAACTACCAATATAGAATTATCTCCAAGTATTAACCAATATATTGAAGAAAAGATTGGTGGTTTAGAGAGATTTTTAAAGGGATTTGATCCTAACTTGGTTGAAGCTCGGGTAGAAGTGGGTAGGATAACACGAGGCCAGCGCCATGGGGAAATTTATAGGGCAGAAGTTAATTTAAGTTTTGACGGTAATTTTATCAGAGCTGAAGAAACAGAAGAATCTTTACAAGCAGCTATTGATTTAGTTAAAGACTATTTACAGAGAGAAATAAGGCAGCAGAAGAATAAGAAAATGACTAAGTTTATGAGGGGGGCAAGGTCCTGGAAGAAATTCTGGCGGATTAGTCCATTAGCTAGATTTCGCAAGCCTAAATCTGGCAGGATAATCAAAGATTGATTTTTTAGTAATCTGTGCTAGAATAAAAACAGCTTTAAGCTGTTTTTGCTTTTAATCTATGGGTATTTTAGATAAATTTTTAGGCGACGCTAACGAAAAAGAATTAAAGAAGTTGGAGTCGTCAGTTGAGGAAATTAATAGGCTCGAACCGGAGTTCGAGTCTTTTTCTAATGAACAACTAAAGGATAAAACTAAAGAATTTAAGGAAAGATTAGATTCATCAACTGGCCGAAAAGAAACTTTGGATGACATTTTGCCTGAAGCTTTTGCTTTAGTAAGGGAGGCCGCTAAACGAACTCTAGGCCAGCGTCATTATGATTCCCAGTTGATTGGCGGAATCGTTTTACATCAAGGTAAGATTACTGAAATGAAAACAGGCGAGGGCAAGACTTTAGCTGCAACTCTGGCTGTATATCTTAATGCTCTATCAGGGCAGGATGTTCATGTTATTACAGTTAATGATTACTTGTCTCGGCGTGATCTTAATTGGATGGGTCCGGTATATAATATATTAGGTTTGTCTTGTGCTTGTTTAAATCATGAAAAGGCATATATCTTTGATCCAGAAGAATTGAAAGAAGTTTCTAGGAAAGAAGCATATCAGGTAGATATTACCTATGGGACTAATAATGAATTCGGCTTTGATTATTTAAGGGATAATATGGCTCAAAGTTTAGAAATGATGGCTCAGCGTGGTCATAATTTTGCCATAATTGACGAGGTGGACAGTATTCTGATTGATGAAGCTAGGACTCCTTTGATAATTTCTATGCCCGATGCAGATTCAACTAAGCTTTATGATCAATTTAGTCAGATCGTCCCCCGACTAAAAGAGAATGCTGATTATAATATTGATGAAAAGGCTCGGGCCGTAACCTTAACTGAACAAGGTATTGCTAAAGTAGAGAAAATCCTGGGCATGGATAATATTTATCAAGAGGGCGGCATTCGCTATGTTCATCATCTAGAACAAGCCCTAAGGGCTGATGTTTTGTTTAAAAAAGATACTCATTATGTAGTTAAGGATGGACAGGTAATTATTGTTGATGATTTTACAGGAAGGTTAATGCCTGGACGTCGTTATTCTGAAGGTTTACATCAAGCTTTGGAAGCTAAGGAAAAAGTTCAGGTTCAGCAAGAGAGCAGGACTTTGGCTTCAGTTACTTTTCAAAACTATTTTAGGATGTATTCAAAATTAGCCGGTATGACTGGAACGGCTGTTACCTCAGCCGAGGAATTCCATAAGGTTTATGGTTTAGAAGCTATAATTGTTCCGACTAACAAGCCTATGATTAGGGAAGATTTGCCGGATAATGTCTATAAGAGTGAGCAAGGTAAAATTAAGGCTATTGTTCGGGAAATCAAAGAAAGAAATGAAAAAGGTCAACCTGTTCTGGTAGGAACAGTTTCTATTGAAAAGAATGAATTACTTTCAGCTTATTTAAAAAAGGCTGGCCTTGTTCATCAAGTTTTAAATGCTAAGAATCATGAACAGGAAGCGAAGATCATTGCTCAGGCTGGTGAAAAAGGATCAGTAACCGTGGCAACTAATATGGCTGGTAGGGGTGTTGATATTGTTTTAGGTGAAGGCGTAGTCGGATTAGGAGGCCTTCACGTTCTTGGTACAGAACGACATGAAGCCAGAAGAATTGATGATCAGTTGAGAGGTAGGGCTGGGCGTCAGGGTGATCCGGGTTCTAGTCGATTTTTTGTTTCTTTAGAAGATGACTTGATGCGGATTTTCGGCGGAGATAAGGTTAAATCAATGTTGGAAATGATGAAGATTCCTGATGATCAACCCATAACTAATAAGATGGTTTCTAGAGCAATTGAATCGGCCCAAGGCAAGATTGAAGGATTTAATTTTGATATTAGGAAACATGTTTTGGAATATGACGATGTCATGAATAAACAGAGAGAAACTATTTATAAGAAGCGAAGAGATATTTTAACTAAGAAGAATCTTAAAAAAGAAGCTTTAGAAATAATCAGGGAAGAAATTGAAAAGTTTGTTCAATTTCATTCTCAAGATCAAATTAATTACAAAGAAATATCAGAGATAGCTAAAAGTATTTTCCCAGTCCCTGATAGGGAAAATCTAGAAGATAAATTAAAAAGCTTGAGAGCTCCAGAAAAAATCTCTGAACATTTGATTAAAATAGCTGAAGAAAATTATAAGAAGAAAGAGAAGGAAGTGGAGAAGAAAAATATGCGCCAGATTGAAAAATTCGTCATGTTAAGAAGCATTGATACTTTATGGATGGATCATTTGGATAATATGGATCATTTAAGAGATAGTGTTCGTTTAAGGGCCTATGGACAAAAGGATCCCTTGGTAGAATACAAGAATGAGGGCATCAGGATGTTTAAAAGCTTATTAGGAGCTATTAAAGCTACCGTAGTTAATACGATTTACAAAGTTGCCTTAGCGCCGGCTGATAAAGTAGCACAAATGACAGGAAATAAGGGTAAGGTTGGTAGGAATGATCCATGTCCTTGCGGAAGCGGCAAAAAATTTAAAAAGTGCCATGGGAAATAAAAATTCATTAAGAAATCGTTCTATAGGTGTTTTTGACTCTGGTTTTGGTGGTTTAGATATTCTTAAGGATATAGTTAAAAAATTACCTCAGTATAACTATATTTACTTTGGTGATACAGCTAGAACACCTTACGGCACTCGTTCTCAAGAAGTAATCTATAACTTCACTGAACAAGCAGTTGATCATCTTTTTAAGAGAAATTGTCAATTGATAATTTTGGCTTGTAATACAGCTTCCAGTGAGGCGCTTTTTAGACTCCAGCAGAGATATTTATCCAATTATTATCCTCAAAGAAGAATTTTAGGGATAATTATACCAGCCGCTGAAGCAGCCGGTGAAAAAACTATTAGTAATCGAGTTGGGGTTATTGCCACTGAGGCAACAGTTGATTCAAGAGCTTTTATAGAAGAATTAGAGAAAGTTAATTTTAAGATGAGGATTTTTCAAAAGGCCTGTCCTTTATTAGTCCCTATTATTGAAACCGGAGAAAAAAATCCAGAAGTTATTGAATTAGTTCTTAAAGATTATCTTACTCCTTTGATTAAAAAACAAATTGATACTTTAATTTTTGGCTGTACTCATTATGGCATTTTAGAAAATAGGATTAGAAAGATTATTGGGAATAATATTAATATTATTAATGAAGGGAAAATAGTGGCTGATAAATTAAAAGATTATTTAATTCGTCATCCAGAAATAGAAACCAGGCTTTTAAAAGATTCAAAGATTGATTTTTTGACCACGGATTTAACCAATAGGTTTAAAACCTTAGGCACAAAATATTTTAAGAGGAATATTGAGCCAGAAAAAGTTTGTTTAGAGAAAATATGTTTTTAAAAGAGCCCAAGGATACAAAAGAGATATATTGGACTCGGCATGTTAAGGAAAAGATGCGTTATTATGGTTTGGGTGAAGGAAGGTTAAGAAGAATTTTAAGAACTCCCAAAAGAAGAGAAGAAGGAATCGCCTTTAATACAATTGCCCTAATGCAGCCAGCAGGAACAAAAAAACCAACCGAGATTTGGTTGATGTATCAATTAGTTAGCAAGAGAAAGAAAATGATTTCTGCTTGGCGCTATCCAGGTATTAGTCCTCAAGGCAAGCAGATTCCAATCCCAGAGGATATTATAGAAGAATTAAGGAAGGATAGGGTTATAAAATAGTACGACCCACTCGTTGAGAGCGGGTCGATTTGTTTTAAGTGGCAGCCGGTTATTGTTTTGAAGCTGACGTGTCCTTTTTTGCTTTAAAAACAGACCACGTCTTTTTGGCAATGTCCACTTTTGTCAAAAATTTGGCGTTCTCGGACAGGGTTTTGTAAAAAATTGTTCCCTCTTCGGCCACGAAATGTGCAACCCCTTTGTTTTTTGCGAAGTCCATTAGGGCGTCAAACATTTTTGTTTCATTGACATGACCCGTGAATGTGTGGGTTGTATCTCCGAAGTTAATCTGGAGATGTGAAGCTTGTTTATTGATATAGATCTCGCCCCAAGCCGGGGATTTCGCAAACTCCTGCAAGAGCGCCTGAGATGATTCTTTTTCCTTCCAGTCCCAGCTGGTGTATGAACCAAATCCTTGTGTAGCCAGGTAGATCGGGGCCTTTGAGATATCGGCTGCGACAGGAGGAATGGTTGGAGGAATGACAGTTCCGATAGCCAGAATAAATAGTACAGCTATTACGGTTAAAAATTTCTGCATGATAATCTCCTTCTTTTTGGGGTTAAGTTAAAATACGATGGTTAATATATTTATATCATATATTTATCGTATTGTCAAGGAAATTA
>CAZJPW010000004.1:0-55753 GCA_964548405.1 uncultured Candidatus Saccharibacteria bacterium
CGATTTCGCAAAAAGTGAAAATTGGCGGAGAGGGTGGGATTCGAACCCACGGTTGTATAAAACAACAATAGTTTTCGAAACTATCCGATTAAGCCGCTTTCGTACCTCTCCATATCGCTTAAAATACCACATTTTATAGCTTTTGGTCAAATAGCTATTGTTTTTGAATTATGTTTTAGGTAGTATATAAGTATATGAAAAATATTTTAGTTATTATAGGCCTGGTTATATTACTAATTGGAGGCGCCTGGTATTATTTCCAGCAAGAACAACAAACGCCAGTTGATCAATCTAAATCAAATGATGAACAAGAATTCAATGATAGTGGTCGAGCTAAAGCTATTGAAGATGAAAAGGATTTATGGAAGGTTTATCAGGATAAAGATGGAAGATTTTCAATTAAATATCCAGGTAATGTTGATTTTGGAAAACAGGAAAATAGCTTATATACCCTAACAATTGAGAGTAATAAAGTAGCTGGATTAGAAGGAACCATGGGCTATAACGAGGAAACAGCCTTGGAAAATATGGTTTCTTTGGAAAAAGGGGAATATGGTCAAGAAATTGATTTTCCTTTAACTGTTTCAAAAAAAGTAACAAAGCTTAATAGTATTAATGCTCAGGAGTTTATGGTTTTAGGACGTTTTGAGGTTTGTGATGTTGCTTTTCAAAGAAAACTGTATTTCTTTAATAATGATTCCCAAGTTGTAGTTACTCTTTATGGGTCTAGGGATCCACTTATTGAAGGTGCTTCAGAATACTTTGAAACTAATCCAGAGGATTGCCAAGATATGAAGGTTTGGAATTTTGATAAACAAGCTCAGTTCTATCAAGATTTATCTCAGGGCAAGGGTTCTGAAACAGTCCAGGAATGGTTTGATTTATTTGATGAGATTGTTAGTACAATTGAGTTTTATACTCCATCAGTTTTTGAGTTAATTAAAGGCAAATGGACTTCAATTGATGATAAAGATTCTGTAATTGAATTTAAAGATAAAATAAAGATAGATTATTATGCTGGAGAGGAAATGTCTCAAGGAACTTTTGAACTTAAAGATAATAATCAACACTTAACCGTAACTATTGATAATGAAGTATTTGAGTACACTATTGTTGAATTAACAGATGATATTTTAACTTTAACCTATTTACCTCGGGGTAACACCTTGAAGTATCAGAGGTAAGATTAAGTTGGATTATAGAAATTGAAAATCCCCTGCCAGGGGATTTTCTAATAGTGGGCAAGACAGGATTCGAACCTGTGACTCCTACGATGTAAGCGTAGTACTCTGACCGCTGAGTTACTTGCCCAGATGTTTTCATCCTATCAGAATTTTTTGAAAAAATCCAGAGTTATGGTAGAATATATTTATGTTAGGTGAACTAGAAAAAAAATATTTTGACAAGCCTTTGTCTCAAGGGTTTGTTTCTTTATACACTGGCCGAACTATAATGATGATTGGGGGGGCACTTTTAGGGTTATTTTTACCTATTTTTTTGTATGAACTATTTAATCAGAACTTTATCGCTGTGGTTTTGTATTATAGTATTGGTTTTTTTCTTTACGGAATAACTATTACTGTTGGAGCTAAATTTTTAAATAGGTTTGGCTTTAAAAAAGCTCTACAAGTTAGTATTCTTTTGGCAGCTTTATTCTATGTTATTTTTTATTTAATAGATAAACAAGGATCAAGTGAATTAATTCCTCTGACTGTTTTGGTAGTGGTTCTTTTTAGACTATTTCATTGGTTGCCTTATCATGTTGACTTTGCTAAGTTTAGTGATAAGAAGAATAGAGCTAAGCAAGTAAGTATTTTAAGTGCTACTCGTTTGGCTTTAGGTATTTTTATTCCTCTAATTTCAGGTTTGATTATAGCTAAATTTGGTTTTGATATTCTTTTTATGATTGCTATTGTCTTATATCTTTTGGCTGGTATTCCATATATGGCTGTTCCTAGAACTAGAGAAAAGTTTAGTTGGACAATAGGGCAGACCTGGAAGCAGTTTTTTTCCAAAAAAAGAAGAAACATGATTTTGGCCTATATGGCTGATGGGGCGGAAAATATGGTTGGTCTAGTTGTTTGGCCTATTTTCATATATCAGCTTTTAAATGGAAATTATTTTCAAATAGGTGTTTTATCAACTTTAATAGTTGCCATCACTGTTATTTTGCAGCTTTTTACTGGGAAATATATTGATTCCAAGATATCTAAAGAAAAAGCAGTGCATTGGGGTAGCGCCTTATACGCCTTAGGCTGGGTTGCGAAGGTATTTATTGTTACTGCTTTTCAGATATTCATTGTTGGCGCTTATCACAGCATTACCAGTATTCTATTAAGAACCCCCTTTGATGCTTTAACTTATGAAATAGCGGCTGATCAAGGACACTATGTTGATGAATTCACAGTTTTAAGAGAAATGTCTATTAATTTGGGTAGAACCGTTATGGCTATCTTAATAATTTTAATTTCATTCTATTTTGCTATGCAATGGGTCTTTATTCTAGCAGCCATAGCTACTATAATTTTTAATCTTCTTGAACAAAGAGATGTTAAATTAAATGTTACCTAATTTAAAGGGTAAGAAAATTACAATTATGGGGTTAGGGGTTTTGGGTCGAGGTATTGGTCTGGCCCAATTTTTAGTTGAACAGGGAGTTGATTTGATTGTTACTGATTTAAAAACAAAAAAACAACTTAAGCCAGCTTTAGAACAATTAAAAAAATTCAGGAATATTAAGTATATTTTGGGTAAACATAGATTAGTTGATTTTAGGGATAAAGATATGGTTATTAAGGCAGCCAGTGTACCTTTTGATTCTAAATATATTAAAGAGGCAATTAAAAACAAAATTCCCGTAGAAATGGATTCTTCTTTATTTGCTAAGTTAACCCAAGCTAAAATCATTGGTATTACTGGTACTAGAGGTAAATCGACTGTGACTGATATTATTTATCAAATTCTTAAAAAAGAGTATTCTCAGGGCAATGTTTTTCTTGGAGGCAATGTTAAAGGAATAGCTACACTCCCCTTTCTTAAGAAAATTAGAAAAAATGATATTATTGTCCTAGAACTTGATTCCTGGCAACTTCAAGGTTTTGGCGATTCAAAAATCAGCCCTGATATATCTGTTATGACTAATTTTCTAAGAGATCATATGAATTACTACAAAAATGACATGATTCGATATTTTAACGACAAAGCTAATATTTTCAAATATCAAGATAAAAATGATTATTTAATTATTAGCCCGCAAGCAAAAAAACAAATTCAAAAAAGATTTAAAGGAAAGATTAAAAGTAAAGTTACTATTTCCCAAAACAAAAAATGGTTAACTAAGCTACCTGGTCAGCATAATCAAGATAATATCAATTTGGCTGTCAAAGTATTAAAGCTTTTTAAAATAAAAGATTCAGTTATTCAAAAGTATTTGAAAAATTATTCAGGTTTGCCTGGCCGAACGGAATTAGTTAGAAAATTCAAAGGCATTGAATATTATAACGATACTAATGCCACTAGTCCGGAAGCAACAATAGCTGCGATTAAGTCTATGGGAAATAATATTATTCTGATTGCTGGGGGTAATGATAAGGAATTAAAATACAAAGAAATGGTTCAAGTAATTGAGAAAAAAGTCAAAACGCTCGTTTTAATTAAAGGGACGGCGACTAATAAGATTATTAATTTAATGGGTTATTCAGTTGAAACTGTTGATAATATGAAGGATGCAGTTAAAAAAGCTAATAAATTTGCAAAAAAAGGCGATATAGTTTTAATGTCTCCAGGCGCAGCCAGTTTTGGTGTTTTTAAGAATGAATATGACCGAGGAGACCAGTT
The DNA here is from genome assembly GCA_964548405.1 of uncultured Candidatus Saccharibacteria bacterium. Classification (GTDB taxonomy): domain Bacteria; phylum Patescibacteriota; class Minisyncoccia; order Portnoybacterales; family UBA2143; genus JAHJOV01. Next base: position 3,838 of record CAZJPW010000004.1, read on the forward strand.
TAGAGAATTAATTAAAGGGTTGAAATAATGTTTGAAAATATTAAAAAAGTTCACTTTATTGGTATCGGCGGCATTGGCGTCTCAGCTTTGGCTAAAATGATGCTTTTACTAAAAAAGAAAGTATCTGGTTCTGATATTTCAGAAAATATTGTTAATCAAAGAATTAAGAAGCTAGGTGCTAAAGTTTTTATCGGTCATAAAAAATCAAATCTGACTAAAAATACAGATATGGTTATTTATACGCCAGCTGTCAAACAAAGTAATCCAGAATTAAGAAAAGCCAAACAACTAAAAATCCCCTCTTATTCTTATCCTCAAGCTCTAGGGTTAATTTCTAAAGAGAAATATACTATTGCTGTGGCTGGTACTCACGGAAAAACCACAACTACAGCCATGCTGGCTGAAACAATGATTTCAGCTAAAAAAGATCCTACAGTAATCATTGGCAGTTTTTTAAGAAAACAAAAAGATAATTTTATTCCAGGCAAAAGTAAGTATTTTTTGGTTGAAGCTTGCGAATACAAAGAATCATTTTTAAATCTTTATCCTGATATTTTAATCATTACTAATATTGATAACGATCATTTGGATTATTTTAAAAATATTAAAAATATTCAAAAAGTTTTTGCTCAAATGATCAGTAAGGTTCCAAAAAATGGTTTTATCGTTTGTAATCCTAAAAATGAGAATACAAAACAAGCTTTGAAACTAGCTAAAATAAAAGCAGAAGTAGTTGATTATACCAAAGCCAAAAAACTTAAATTACAAGTCCCAGGAGAACATAATATTGAAAATGCTCAGGCAGCTTTAGTGGTCAGTAAGTTAATTAAGATTAAAAGCCAACAAGCTGGAAAATCTTTAAAAAATTATCTTGGAGTCTGGCGTAGGTTTGAATACAAGGGATGGAGCAAGAAAGGAGTTTTAATCTATGATGATTATGCCCATCATCCTTTAGAAGTAAAAGCAACCGTTGAAGCAGCCAGAGAAAAATTCAAAAATCAAAAAATATTTATTGTTTTTCAACCTCATTTGTATTCTCGAACTAAATTATTAATAAATGATTTTGCTCAGAGTTTTAATTCGGCAGATCAAGTAATTATTACTGATATTTATGCTGCCCGGGAAAAAATGGATAAATCTATCCACGCTAGAGATTTAGTTAAACAAATTAGAAAACATAATCCATTTGTTATCTATCTTAAAGATTTTGAGAAGATAGAGGAATATTTAAAAAAAGAAACCAAGAAAAATGATGTTATTATCACTTTAGGAGCAGGGAATGTTTATGAAATTGGAGAAAGCTTGACAGATATTTAATCTATAGTATTATTAATACTAATGGAATATTATTATCACAATCAAATAAAGCGTTGTCCAGCCAATTTAAATGTTGGCGTCTTTGGTATTTCCAATACTATGGAAAATACCAAAAATTTTGTTTGGCCTGGGCGGTGTTTAATTAATTGTGATAATATGCTTATAATATAATTTCTAAGACAAATTGCGTTTAAAAACCTCCTCGGCCAGACAAAAGGCCGTTTTTTTATTTCGTCTGGAAAGTTCTTTAAAAAGAGAGGAGGTGATACTAATTTAAGGCTATGGTTAAGATTGGAATTAACAGAATAATTAAGAAGGAGATTAAAAATGAAAAAGAAAAAAAATTGGATTGATTCGTTTTTTGGCGGAGAGGAAGATTTTTATGGGACAAGTTATAAAGCTATGGGTCGTTTTGATCCGGAAAAAACTGAGCATGAAGTATCCTCGATATTGAAACTCTTAGAGCCAAAAAAACGAGGAGTCCCTTTTGGAATGCATTATGATTCTAATCTAGAAGGTCGCATTCTTGATTGGTGTGGTGGTTGGGGGAGACATGCTATTATGTTGGCTAGAGAGGGATTTAAAGTGACTTTGCTTGATTTTTGCCAAGAATATCTTGATCAAGCAAAACAGGAGGCAAAACGGATGGGTAAAAGTATTCTAGACAACCTAAATTTAGTTCATGCTGATTTTAGGAAAACACCTCCAGAAATCCAGGCTGATTATGCAATTAATATATTTACAGCTGGATTGGGATATCTTGGCGAAGAGAACGACATTATTGCTTTGAAATCTCTTTTTGCCGCGCTTAAACCCGGCGCTCGATTCCTGGTTGATACGATGAATATTTTCTGGATAGTCAAGAATTTCCAAGAACGTGCTTGGAGCGAGTCCCTTGATATGACTAAAAGGATAATCGAAAAGAGACGGATTGATTTCTGGAATCATATCCTTCGTGCAGAACTTGTTTATCAAGATACGGAAGCGCAGATAGAAAAGAAAAGAGAGACAGATCATAAAATATATTCTCCGGCTGAATTAGCCCGTGTTTTGAGAGTTGCTGGATTTAAACCAGTAGAACTTTATGGAGATTTTGATGGTTCAAAATTTAGTCCTGAGTCGAAAAGAATTGTCATGATTTCCGAAAGACCTTAATTCTAGGTAAAAACCATTAACCAAAAGGGCATCCAAATGGATGCCTTTTTGAAATGTGCCCAGGGCGGGACTCGAACCCGCACGCCTCGAAAGACACAGGCCCTCAACCTGCTGTGTAAACCAATTCCACCACCTGGGCTTATTCTTCTTTTAATTCCTTTTCTTCGTTTTTTCTTTATTGTCCCGCTCGACGGGGTCAACTTTTTTAGGTTTTTTGTTTTCGCCGTTGGCGTTCTTAATTTCCTTAAGACGAGATTTTTTAGCAGATTTATCACGGATGTAATAAAGTTTAGCTCGTCTGACTTTTCCTTTTTTAACTACTTCAATTTTTTCAATAAAAGGTGCATGAATAGGGAAAATTCTTTCAACGCCTAATCCGGAAGTAACTTTTCTAACTGTAATCGTAGCATTAATGCCTTGGCCGTGTTTTCGGGCAATAATTAAGCCTTCAAAGACTTGAATTCTTTGTTTATCGCCTTCTTTAATCTTTTGATGAACCCGGACAGTATAACCAGACTTCATCTCAGGTAAATCTTTCTTTAATTGTCTCTTATTAAATTCGTCTAATTTTTTACTCATATATAATATTTTTTAAATCTTGAGGTAATTCTGATTTGAATTCCACCATCTTACCATCAACTAATTTAAATTTCAAGTAAGCAGCATGAAGGAATTGTCTAGTCAGACCCTTCGGGGTTTTTAATCGTTTAAACTTGTATTGTTGATCACCGACAATCGGATAACCGATTGAATGTAAATGAATCCTGATTTGATGGGTTCTACCTGTTTTGGGATAAGCTTTTAATAGAGTATAGTTTTTGAATCTTTGAATAACTTGGTATTCTGTAATTGCTGGCTTTGAATTTTTATCCAGTAAAGCACTTCTTTTCTTGAAATCTTTTTTTGAAAAACTGATTGATTTGGTAATGGTTCCTTTATCATCTTTAATTATTCCATGAACCAAAGCTAAGTATTTTTTAATGATTTTCCTGTCTTGAAACTGCTTTTTTAAATACTCAAAAGCTTTATTATTCTTAGCTACGACCATTAAACCTGAAGTATCTTTATCCAATCTATGAACAATACCAGGTCTTAAAGGATTGTCGCCTACATCTTTAATTTTTGGATAGTAGGCGAGTAATTGGTTAACTAAAGTATTATCTTGTTCTGGTTTGACCGGATGAACTGTCAATCCAGCTGGTTTATCTATAACTAAAACGCCTTCATTTTCAAAAATGATTTTCATGTGGACCGTGCCGGATTCGAACCGGCGACCTTCTCATTGCAAATGAGGTGCTCTACCAGCTGAGCTAACGGCCCGTATTAGTAATAAAATAGCAGGATTTTGAGGAAAAAGCAAGGTTGTAAGTTGACTTATCTAAAGATTGAACCTATACTAAAAACATTATGACTATAAAACAAATTTTTGATTTGGCGATAAAAATTGGGGTAGAGAATGATTTTCGAACTAAAAAGGAAATCAAGGAGTTTTTAAAGAGGAAGAAGGAGAAATACAACAAGCTTCCTAAAGAAGAAAAGAAGTTTTTTGATAAGGAAGAATTAATTAATCCTTATTCAGATTCTCGGATTCATTTTGATGGCGGAAAGAAGAATATCAAAAAAGCTTTAGTTGGAATTGATTTAAGTATGGGTGGTGTTTTATTAGCCAAAGAGTTAGGTGTTGATTTAATTATTAACCATCATCCAATTGGCATGGGCTTAGCCAAGTTAGATGATGTTATGGAATTACAGGTTGATATGATGGAAAAATTTGGCGTCCCAGTTAATATTGCTGAAAAAACTATTCACAAAAGGATTTCTGAAGTAGCTAGAGGTCTTAATCCGGCTAATCATTATGTAACAGTTGATGCGGCTAAATTGTTAAAAATCAATTTGATCAATATTCATACTCCAGCCGATAACTGTGTGGCTCAATTTGTTACTAAAAAAATTGAAAAGGTAAAACCAAAGTATGTTAGCGATGTAATGAAAGTTTTAAATTCTATTAAAGAATATCAGGAGGCAAAAAAACAAGGAGTTGGACCAACTCTTTTTGCTGGAAAAGAGGATAATCGTTGTGGTAAAGTGGTTGTTTCAGAAATGACTGGCGGGACTGAAGGTTCAAAAGAAATTTATCAGGCTATGGCTAATGCAGGTATTGGAACAGTAGTAGGGATGCATCAAAGTGAAGCCCATCGTAAAGCAGCTGAAAAGGCCCATATTAATGTAATTATTGCTGGGCACATTTCTTCAGATAATATTGGTATGAATATTATCTTAGATGAATTAAAGAAAAAAGGAATAAAGATTATTCCTTATTCAGGGTTAATCAGGGTTTCTAGGAAATAATTTGAGTCTTGAAAATCAAAAATCACCTAAGCAGGTGATTTTTGGTTTATAGAATGATTCCTATTTTCCCACAATATCTTTTCCATAAACTCCTTTTAACAGCTCTATATCTTTTTTAGACTGAAGCAGTAATTCTATATTTTTTTCCTGGGCTTTTTCAAGAAAGTCATTTCCTTTTTTGTCTTTTGGATTTAGTTTTTTGTACATCTGGGCAAAAGCAGCGAAATCTTTAATAAAACAATTACCGCCTGCACCCCGACCCGTTTTGTGAATAGGATCCAAATGAGTGAATCCTATTCTTGGATCATAGCTTATAGCATCCTTTACTGTTTCATAGTCAAGATCCATTTTTTTAGCCAAGTCATAGATAAGATTAATGTAAATGACTTTAAGGTAGAACCAGCAGTTGCCGGTATATTTTATTAGTTCAGCAGTCTTGGCTGGCAGAATTGATTTATATGGGGCTTCTGGTAAGGTTTTCATTACCTTATTAGCCGCTCTTCTGCCTTTTTCATTAACGTACCCAATAATGTTTCTTTTGGGATGATTAGCGTCATAGCGGGCATCAGCTTCAGTTAAGAATTCAGGAGAATGCAGAACTATTTTTTTAGGATATTTCTTTTGTAGTTTTTCTGTGGTGCCAGGAATAACAGTAGATTTAATAACCGCTATTTTGCCTTCTTTGATCACAGACAGCGCTTTTTCTACGATAGAGGCGTCAAATTTGTCTTGGCAAGTTGGTGTAGGCACAGCTATAAAAATTATGTCACAGCTTTTAATCTTATTCTTATTCTTCAGATACTCTAGTTCTTTAGCATACCTTACAACCTGATAACCTCTACTTTCGAAATTATCAGCGTAATTTTTACCAATCCAGCCCTGACCTATGAAGCCAATTTTTTGTTTTTGTTTTTTCATATTTTATCAATTAAAAAAATATCTTACGATATAATTCTTGGTGGGCGGTACAGGAATCGAACCTGTGACCTCATCAATGTCAATGATGCGCGCTAACCGACTGCGCCAACCGCCCCTGGTGGGTGCGCCAGGATTCGAACCTGGAACCGCTTAGATATAAGCTAAGAGCTCTGCCATTGAGCTACGCACCCATGGATATATATTATTCTAAACTTTCTTTTTCATCAACCTTTCAAATTCTTTGCGTTCAATAACTTCTTTCTTGATTAAAACATCAGCAATTTGGTTAAGTTTTTTCCTTTTTTGAGTAATAATCTTTTTAGCTGTGTGAAAAGCGGTATCAAGAAATTTAGATACTTCTTTATCAATCTGGCTCGATATTTCTTCAGAATAATCTTTTTCTGTAGTCATTTCCCGGCCTAGAAAAATCATTTCTTCTTTTCCGCCAAAAGTTCTTGGTCCCAGTTTATCACTCATACCATACTTAGTAACTAGTCTATGAGCTAGGTCAGTTGCCTTTTGTAAGTCATTGGCGGCCCCAGTAGTTATTTCGCCAAAAATGCTTTTTTCTGCCACATAGCCACCCAAAAACACAGCTAATTCATCAATGAATTCAGAGCGAGAATAAAGGTGTTTGTCTTCAATAGGAAGTTTTAAAGTATATCCGACTGCCTGACCTCGAGAAATGATAGAAATTTTTTGGACTGGATCAGTATTGGGCAGTAAAGCGGCCACTAAAGCATGGCCTGCTTCATGAAAAGCGGTGATTTCTTTTTCTTTTTTGGAGAAAATATGACTTTTTCTTTCCGGTCCTAAGAGAACTTTTTCAATCGCTTCTCTTAATTCATCTTGACTAATTTCTTTTTTGTTTCTTCGGGCAGTCAGAATAGCTGCTTCATTAACAATATTAGCTAAGTCAGCTCCAGAAAAACCAGGTGTCCTCTCAGCGATTTCTTTCAAATTAACATTCTTTCCCAATGGCTTATTTAAAGAATGAATTTTGAGGATATCTTTTCGGTCTTTAAGATCAGGTAAGTCAAAAACAACTCTTCGGTCAAAGCGGCCTGGCCTTAAAAGGGCTGGATCCAATACATCAGGTCGGTTAGTAGCTGCTAAGAGGATAATGCCGGAATTAGGATCAAAGCCGTCCATTTCCACTAAGATTTGGTTAAGAGTTTGTTCACGTTCATCGTGTCCGCCTCCCATGCCGGCGCCCCGTTGTCGTCCAATAGCATCTAATTCATCAATAAAAATCAGAGCGGGTGCATTTTTCTTAGCAGTTTGGAAAAGATCTCTGGTTCGGGCAGAGCCAACTCCAACAAACATTTCTACGAATTCTGAGCCAGAAACGTTGAAAAAAGGAACATTGGCTTCAGTGGCCACAGCTCGGGCAATTAATGTTTTGCCGGTGCCTGGCGGACCAACTAAGAGAACGCCTTTGGGAATTTTAGCGCCCAAATTGACGAATTTTCTAGGGCTTTTAAGAAAATCTACGATTTCATACAGTTCTTCTTTGGCTTCTTTTAAGCCAGCTACATCTTTAAAGGTTATTCGGTTTTTTTTATCTTTAGGGTCAACTAGTCGGGCTCGGGAACGGCCAAAGGTAAAAGCTTGCATTTGTCCTCTTTGAGCTCCTCTAAGCATAAACCAGAGGAAGAAGCCAATAATGACTAAGGGTAGAAGAAATGGTAGGACAGTGCCAATCCAGAAAGCCAATCCGCTTTCTCCCTTGATTTCTAAGTTAATTAACTTAAGTTTTTCCGGGTCAACATTAAAATTTTTGAGTGATTCAGTTAAAGACGATTCTTTCTCTTTTATAGCTATTTGTTGAGTGCTGTCTTTTAATTCAATTTCTAGTTTATCCCCTTTAATGACTATTTTAGAAACTTGTTCTTGGTTAATCTGGGCAACTAGTTGATTAAGTGAAATTTCTTCTGGTTTTTCGCCTGTTTCGTTAATTAAAGCAAAAAATCCGGCTATGGTTAAAAAAGCCAGAAAGGCAATCAAAAGATTTTTAAAAAGATATTTCATGTGATAGTCTATTCTTTGACTAAAGTTAAAGCCATTTTGTGCGTTTGAGGACTCAGAGAAATAATTTCAAAATTATATGATTCATCTAGTCTGAGAGCATTCTCTATTTGTAAGTTGTTTTTGGTGAATTCAGCAGCGTGGGCCAAACCATGGATACCTTCTTCTACCTGGATAAAGGCGCCGGTCGGTGTGAATTTAATAACCTTACCCTGGATTGTCTGTCCATTCTGATATTTCTCATTAATATTTTGCCAAGGATCTTCCTTTAATGTTTTAAGAGAAAGAGATATTTGTCCATTTTGAATATCAATAATTTGGGCTTTAATATTTTCGTTTTCTTTGAGAATTTGACTGGGATGATCAATAATTTGCCAGTCTAGTTCGGAAATGTGAGCTAAGCCTTCTAGGCTATCGTCAATTTTGATGAAGGCGCCGAAATTGGCTAGAGCAGAAACCGTTCCTTTAACTATATCGCCTTTTTTGTAGTTTTCTAAATTCGCCTGGAGCTTCTTTTCTTGAGCTGCTTTTTCAGAAACAATCAGTTTTTCATCTTTTTTATCCAAACCAATAATTTTTACTTTAATTTCTTGGCCGATAAACTTGCTAAGCTCTCTGAGTATTTTGTTTTTGTCTCCGTCTTCAACTCGAGGGTAGTTTTCGGGTGACAGTTGAGAAACGGGTAGGAATCCAGTTGTACCCGAGTAATTAATAACCAAGCCGCCCCGATTAGCATCTATTACTTTAACAGAAATAGTTTCGTTATCTTGTTTTTTAGTTTTAAGGTCAGACCACGTTTTTTCCAGAGTAGCTTCCTTTATTGATAATTCAATATATCCGTCGTCGTTTTCTGGACTTAAAACTAAGGCAGAAATTTTCTGGCCGACTTTTAGATCTTTGATTATAGCTTTGTTGTCTTTCCATTCTCCGCCATAGATAATACCGGTACCCAAAGGGCTTAATTCTAAAATGATTGCATTCTTACTAACTTTAATAATCTTACCCTCAACTAAATCACCCGCTTGAGGTAGGCGAGGTGTTTTTTCGTCTTTAAACAGCAAGTCTTTCATTGTTTTTAATTCTTTCTTTATCATACTTTTCAGAGTATAACCTAAGATTAGTCGCTTGGCAAGAGGTAGAAGATATGATAGAATAATTGTAGGAATAATTAATGGAACTATGGTTCCCAAATTTTTTTATGACCATTACTTGGTATGGCCATTCTTGTTTTAAAATAGCTAATCAAGGCGGCCATCTTACAATTATTACTGATCCTTTTGATAAGAAAATCGGATTGACCCCGCCTCGGGGCAATGCTGATATTATTACAATTTCCCATGATCATTTTGATCATAACAATGCTAAAGCGATCAGTGGAGAACCTTTTGTAATTGAAACCCCAGGAGAATACGAAATTAAAGGAATCAGAATTCTAGGCGTAGCTGGGTATCATGATAAGGATAAGGGTAAAGAAAGAGGCAGTAATACAATATATCTTATTAAAGTAGATAGCATCAAGATTTGTCATTTGGGAGATATGGGGCAAGAAAAACTAACTGATAAACAGTTGGAGTTGATTGGTGATGTTGATATTTTAATGGTTCCAGTTGATGGAGTTTATACGATTAGCGCTAAAGAGGCAGTTAAAATTATCAAACAGATTGAGCCGAGCGTCGTTATACCAATGCACTATAAATTACCAGGCTTGACAGAAAAGCTTGCCGAGGTCAAGGATTTTCTTAAAGAGATGGGCTTAAACGGACAGGAAGCAGTTGATAAATTAACCCTTAAGAAAAATGATTTAGCTAATAGGGAAATGGAAGTAGTTGTATTTAAATTTTAAAATGTCTTTAATTGAATTTATCCAAAAACTTCAAGATAAACCTCGTCATGTCCGCATTCAGATTCTCTGGTTGTCTGTTTTTGTTTCCATGATTATTATTATCTCTCTTTGGGTGATTTCTCTAAAAGATTCTCTGTCAGACAAGGCCGAAGAAAAAAAATCAGACGAGTTAGTCCAATCGTTAAATAAGGCAAAAGAACAAATACCTTCCTTAATAGATTCTTTTAAGGCAAGTATTGGTTCTTTTTTTGAAAAAGAGATAGAGATAGAAAGTGAACAGCCTATACAAGTTAAACAGCAAATATTGGAGGAAGATGATAATAAGATTAGTCCAGGCGAATTACCTTTAAGTAAAAGTATAAATGACTAAAAAAGTGGCTAAAACAAAACAAGCTAGTCCAGATATTGGATATGTAAAGAAGCGCTCGATTACCGAGGAGATGAAGGAGTCGTATTTAGAATATGCTATGAGCGTGATTGTTGCTCGGGCTTTGCCAGATGTACGTGATGGACTTAAACCTGTTCACCGTCGTGTTTTGTATGGTATGCATGGAATGGGATTGAGTAGTGGGGCTAAATATCGCAAATCAGCTGCGATTGTAGGTAATGTCCTTGGGAGATATCATCCTCACGGTGATTTGGCTGTTTATGAGTCAATGGTCAGAATGGCTCAAGATTTCTCGTTAAGGTATCCTTTGGTTGATGGGCAAGGAAATTTTGGATCTATGGACGGGGATAATGCTGCGGCCCAAAGATATACAGAAGCAAGGATGACTAAGTTGTCTGAAGAAATGTTGACTGATATTGAAAAGGAAACAGTTGACTTAATTGATAATTATGACGGTACTAGACAAGAACCATCAGTCTTGCCGGCTAGGTTTCCTCAATTGCTGGTTAATGGTATTTTTGGCATTGCTGTAGGAATGACCACTAATATCCCGCCCCATAACTTGGGCGAGATAATTGATGCGACTATTTATTTAATTGATCATCCTAAAGCAACAGTTAAAGATTTATTTCAATTTGTCAAAGGTCCTGATTTTCCAACTGGTGGAGAGATTTATGATAAAAAGACTATGGTCCAGGCATATAGTACTGGTCGAGGACCAATCGTTAATCGAGCCAAAGCGGAAATCATTGAACGGAAATCAGGTAAATACCAGATCATTATTTCCCAAATAACCTACGGGACTAATAAGGCTACCTTGATTACCAAGATTGCTGAATTATACAAGGCCAAGAAACTTCAGGGAATTAAAGATGTTAGAGATGAATCAGGTAGAGAAGATGAAGTTAGAATTGTCATTGACTTAAAAGGCGATGCTAGTCCTCAAAAGATACTTAATCGTCTATATAAGTTAACTGATTTACAAAAGACTTTCCATATGAATATGTTAGCCTTGGTAGATAGAGGTCTTCAGCCTCAAATGCTGTCTTTGGTTGGAGTACTTGAAGAATATATTAAACATCGTCAAGAAGTAATTACTCGTAGGACTAAATATTTATTAAATCAAGCTAAAGAAAGAGCCCATATTTTAGAAGGATTAAGTAAAGCCTTAGATCAGATTGATGCCGTTATTGAGACGATTAAAAAATCTCCAACCCGAGAAGAAGCGCATAAGAATTTAATCAGGAAATTTAAACTGAGCGATCGCCAGACAACAGCTATTTTGGAAATGCGCTTACAGACTTTAGCCGGTCTAGAACAGAAGAAGATTAAAGATGAACTCAAAGAAAAAAGGAAATTAATCAAGGAATTAGAAGCTTTGCTTAAGAGTCCGCGCAAGATTTTGACCGTTGTTAAAAAAGATCTCAAGGAATTAAAGGAAAAGTTTGCTGATCTTCGTAAGACTAAAGTTTTTGCCAGACCAGTTGGACAGCTAAGCGATGAAGATTTGATTCCTCAAGAAAACTGCGTAGTTATTCTTACTCAAGGGGGATATATTAAGAGGGTTAATCCTCAAGCCTACAAAGCTCAGAAAAGGGGTGGTAAGGGAATTTTGGGGATTACTCCGCGTGAAGAAGATGCAGTTGGTTGGTTTCTTTCTGCTTCAACTCATGATGATCTTCTTTTCTTTACTGACCAAGGCAGAGTTTTCCAGACTAAGGCCTATGAACTGCCTGAAGCTAGTCGAGTGGCCCGTGGTCAGGCTATAGTTAATTTTCTTCAATTAGGTTCTAAAGAACAAGTTACAGCTGTTTTGAAAATGGAAAAGGATGTCCAATCTAAATATTTGGTTATGTCAACTGAAAATGGTATAATTAAAAGGACTAAGTTGGGAGATTTTGCCAACGTTCGTAAAAATGGATTAATAGCTATTAATTTAAGAAAGGATGATAAGCTTAAGTGGGCCAAGTTAACTTCAGGGAAGGAAGAGATTCTTTTGGTTACGATTTATGGCCAGAGTATTCGTTTTAAAGAAAATGATGTTAGGGCGATGAGTCGGGCAGCAGCTGGAGTAAAAGGAATTAATCTAAAGAGTGATGATAAACTGGTTAGAATGGATGTAATTAACGAAGGGGGAAAAGGTCAAAAAGTACTGGTTGTTACGGAGAACGGATATGGCAAGAGGACCGATTTAAAAAACTACAAGATACAAAAAAGAGGCGGTTCGGGCGTTAAGACGGCTAAACTAACGGCCAAGACAGGAAATATTGTGGCCAGCTATGTACTAAGGGACGAGCAAGAGGATTTAATCGCTATTTCTAAAAAAGGACAAGTCATTAGGACTAAACTTAAGAGTATTGCCACTTTAGGTAGGGCTACCCAAGGGGTCAGGATTATGAAATTGAATCGCGGGGATAAAGTGGTTTCAATTGCTTGTATTTAGTATGGAAAAAGTTACTAATGGTTTAATTCAGCCAGAAGAAGTTTTAAATCAGTTGGATTTGCACGATAATATGCAAGTGGCTGATTTTGGTTGCGGCAACGGATATTTTAGTATTCCCTTGGCTAAGATAAATACCCTAGGGAAAGTTTATGCTTTAGATGTAATTAAAGAGGCCTTGGAAGCGGTTAAGAGCGGAGCTAATTTAGAAGGTATTGAAAATATCGAGACAATCCATTGTAATTTAGAAATACCCGGTGCTTCTAAACTAGAGGATGAGTCAATGGATTTAGTTCTGTTGCGTAACATTTTGTTTCAGTCTCAGAAAAAGGAGGAGATTATTAGGGAGGCTAGTCGCGTCCTAAAGCCAGAAGGAAAACTGATTTTGCTTGAATGGGTGCTTGGTGCTTCTTTAGCGCCTAAGGAAGGTTGGATGATTTCTAAAGATGAGGCTGTAAAGCTTGTTGAGGCTGAAAATGTGTCTTTTGACAAAGAATTGGTTTTAGATAATCAACACTATGGATTAGTGTTTAAAAAATAGTGTCTAAACAAAAAGCGACAATTCTTTATACTTTTATTGCCCCAATGCTTATTTTTGGGTTAGCTGCTTCTTTACCTGGATGCAAGGAAGATCCTTTTAAAAAGGTAGAGTTGGAATTTTGGGGTGTTTTTGATGATTCTGACATTTACCAGCCATTGATTGATGCTTTTAATGAAGAATACAAATACATTACTATTAATTATTATAAGAAGAACTATCAGACTTATGAAAAAGACCTATTAGAAGCTATGGCTACTGGCCGGGGACCTGATATATATATGATTCATCACACTTGGACATCAAGGTATAAGGATAAGTTTTTGGGGGCTCCTTCAGAACTAATTACTTTAAAAGACTTTCAGGATAATTTCGTTGATGTAGTTTATAATGATTTTGTGATAGATGGATATATCGCGGCTATGCCTTTGAGTGTTGATACTTTAGCTCTTTATTATAACAAGGATATTTTTAATACAGCTGGTATTCCCCAGCCCCCCAAGACCTGGGAAGAATTTTTAACTGTGTCAGAGAGAACAACTACTAAAGATCAGCGAGGTAATATTATTCAGGCCGGGGCAGCTTTAGGCACGGCTCGCAATGTTAATCGGTCAACTGATATCTTGTCTCTTTTAATGATTCAATCGGGCGCTCAAATGACTGATCAGAATAATACCAAAGCAACATTTAACTTATCTGCTTCTGTAGATGGATCAAGGTTTTATCCGGGTCAAAGGGCCTTAGAATTCTATACTGATTTTGCCAATCCATTAAAATCTTCATATACTTGGAATACCAGAATGCATTATTCAATAGATGCTTTTTACGAAGGCAAGGTAGCTATGATGTTTAATTATTCATATAATTTACCAACTATCAGGGCTAAGTCGCCTTATCTTAATTTTGGGGTAGCTCCTATGCCTCAAATTAAGGATTCAACTAAAGACATTAATTACGCTAATTATTGGGGTTTAACATCTTCTATTAATTCCGAAGATTCCAATGAGGTCTGGCAGTTTATTATCTGGCTGACTAATAAGGATAATGCCCAAAAATATTTAGAAGTGGTTGAAAGACCGATTGCCCGGCGTGATTTAGTTGCTTGGCAGAGAAACGATAAGGATTTGGGCGTTTTTGCCGATCAATCTTTAACAGCCCACTCTTGGTACCAAGTGGATAACTCAGCTATTGAACAGCATCTGGCAGATATGATAGAATCAATAGTGTTAAGTCAGGCAACTATTGAAGAGGCGATTAATAAGGCGACTAATCAAATAACTTTATTGATGAGATAATGAAGATTGTAATTGTTTTAGTTTTGTTAGTTAATATATTCTTTGTTGGCGCAGCCTCTGCCGCTTTTATTACAGATCCGCTAGTACCTTGCGGCGGGGATAGTCAGCCAGAGTGTAATCTCTGTCATCTTTGGCGCTTGGGTAGTAATATCATTAACTTTATCAGTTTTAATTTAGCTATTCCCATAGCTGCCCTGTTGTTTGTGGTGGCTGGCGTTCTTTTCTTAACGTCTGGCGGTGATGAAAGCAGGGTGACCAAAGCCAGAAATATATTTACCAACACAGTTATCGGCCTAGTTATTATTTTTGCCAGCTGGCTTTTAGTTGATACTTTGATCAAAACGATAGCTAATCCAGATACCACTCCAGGATCAAGACTTATTTATTCATGGAATCATTTTCCGATTTGTTCAGATGTGGGTCCTTGATACAAGAATTTATGTTTAAAAATATTTTAATTTTTTCTATATTACTTTTGATATTGTTTATGATTGGTTTCCCTGTGATAAATGTAAACGCGTTTACACCAGCGCCGCATATAGAGAATCCACTCCAAGCAACGAGTTTTAACGATTTAATATCGTCAATTATTAATTGGGTCGTGACCATCGGTGTGTTAATAGCTGTATTAATGATAATTTATTCAGGATTCTTATTTATGACAGCCGGAGGTGTTGAAGATAGAGTTACCAAAGCAAGGAAAACTTTAATCTGGTCTTTGGTTGGTCTGGCAATATTAATAATGGGTAGTAATTTTATCAACTTGATTCAAAATATTCTTGGAAGTAATTAAATTAAATTAAATTATTAAGGAAGGGGGTGAAATTTAGTGAAAAATAAAAAGGTTGCTGTTTTAGTTACATCTTTTATGTTTTTGTTTATTTTGGCGCCTATGGTTTATTCTGCGTATGCGCCACCAACAGGAACAGGTCCAACTAGTTTAACTGCTATGGAAAACATAGTAAAAAAGATTGTTGGATGGGTTTCGAATATTGTTTTGTTGATAGGTGTTATGATGATTGCTTGGGCTGGTTTCACTTGGATGACAGCTGGAGGTGATACGGATAAGTTGGGCGAAGCGAGACAAAGATTAATTTGGGGTCTAGTTGGTATTGCCGTAGCTCTATTTGCCGGTATGGCTGATGACTTTATTATGACTTTATTAGGATCATAACTAGTTAGTATATATTTTGATTGAAATAAAAAAGCCGGGACGTACGCTTTTATTAAGCGTGTCCGGCTTTTTGTTTTGTTTTTTTAGCTTACGTTACATTAGCGGGGCGAGATGATTGTTACTTGAACTAGTAACGATTCATCATTGTTCCCGTTGGCCATAAGCCTAGTGATACCGTCCGTAGCTGCAGGGCCCGTCTGGTAGTTCTTTCTTCTAATTTCAAAGGGATTCCCATGAGTAGGGATAACGGAGTAAATTCCCTTTCCCTGAATCCTGTGAATCTGGGCTCGGTCACCCTTTTTATAAGGATTCTGGTTCCCGTCCGTGTCCAGATTTACAATCTTTCCTGGAGGGAGAAGATACATGACTGAAGGTTTTAAGATATCTTTTTTAGGTTCAATGATCAAAGATATTTTAGAAAACGATTCCTCCCAGTTGATTTTTTGATCCTCTGGAACGGCGAATATCTTTTCAACTTCTATTTTTATTTTTCTTATTTCCTCCAAATTTTCGTCTGTTGGGTTTCTTATCTTATCAAGTTCAGCCAGTCGTTCCATGTATTTTTTAACCTTACCCTTTTTATTCCCTTCCTCGGCTTTTGCCAAAGCATGTTGTACCTTGGAAGTAAATACTTGATAAAGCGCTGCCCTATCAAGGTTGGTCGTGAATTCCCCGGCAAAGATTCGGAGACCGATCGAAATCATAGAGGCGAACAATATCATCACGAACGTGGTTGCTAATAAAAATCGCGATACTCTTTTTGTAAAGGGCACATCCTTATTAACAATGGTATTCAACATAAATACCGAGATTTCGACGGTAGCTAACCAATGCCAATGTGTTGTCCACATCTCGTGGAATACATTTGGCATAATTAGCGCTAGGACCAAGTGAAGAGTTCCCCATGCAATGGGTGTTGCCGCGACGGGTTTAAAATACTCCCACCAGAATTTCTTTGGTCCTATGGCGTACATGCCGCCGATAATAATGCCTGCGAATAAGGCGGCGGCGATTAGCATTAAGGTTGCTTGGAAAAGCCCTATCCCCAACATCGACGAGATTACACATACGATTACGAATATAATCGTCAATGCTGTAAGTGTAGTCCGGTATGTGTTCATTTTTTCTCCTCCCTATTTTTGATTTCAGCCGATTTCTGTTCTGCTGCTCCGATAACACTTCTGGCCACGTTGGCAACAGCTTCGGAAATAAGGACCCATTTAATGTCCTTTTTTTCGATTTTGGTTTCGTCAATTACTTTTTTCATGGCTGCTGCTTCGTGTTGTGATGCCTCTTCACGTAGTTTCGACACCACGACCTGACTTGAAGCAGCTTCGATTACCTTGGGTGGGCGAATGTTATGTATGGTAATTTCACCCTGGATCCCGAAATGCTTCATTTCTTCATTGAAGCCTTTAGTGATCTTTTCGGCCAGTTTGT
This sequence comes from uncultured Candidatus Saccharibacteria bacterium, assembly GCA_964548405.1. GTDB lineage: Bacteria > Patescibacteriota > Minisyncoccia > Portnoybacterales > UBA2143 > JAHJOV01. The sequence continues at coordinate 20,723 of CAZJPW010000004.1, forward strand.
TGAGTTGACTTTCGTTCATTTCGGTTAGTCCGATGTCACCAGGGTTATTTGAATCTTTAGGTTTGCTGCAAAAATATCCGGCAGTAGTCCTGTTTAGTACCGTTTGAATCCATTGATCTTCAAGCTCTGCCCTATCTTTCACTCTCAGGGCATACTTTATGGCGGCATTCTCGACTTCTTCATGGCCGCCGATTTTATTCTGGGCGACCCATGTTTTCGTTCGATAGTCCACTAGAGGTAAGATATTGTCTTTAGTGTTGACTTCTACTAGATCCGGATCTCTTTGTAGGGGAACCAGACTAACGAGTCTTACTTCGTCATGCCATACTTTTGGGATGAAGATTCTTAAACCTTCTTTTTTGGCCTGATAGCCCCGGTAGGGTTTTTTTTCTGGATCGGATCCCCAGACATTGCGGAGTACCCAAATATGATTTTCAGGTACATCGGCAAGAATTGCCTTAACCTCGTCCATCAGGCTCTCGGGGTTTTTTTCCGTTTTTTCCTTATTCTTCTCGCCTTCTTTTTTCTTATTAGTTGCCATGACGCTCGCGCCCCCGGCAACAATAGCGAAAAGAAGAACAAGAATCAGCCCAATCAACAGCTTGGTTAAAAGTGAGACTTCAATAGTTCGGGTGAGCAGATAAAATGCTCCGCCGAGCAACAGTACGGCTACGGTGAATATTATACTCAATACCCCTCTCTTAACGAAATCAGGCATCTTGACTCTCTTTTTTTTGAAGATTAATGCCGCAGTCACTGCGATTACGACTACCCCAATTCCAATAAGAATTATGGGATTGAATTCGGGCAATCCAAATTTCTGGATTGCTACCGAAATCAAGATTACGATCAAAATTACCGCCGAGGTTAAACCGATGGCTTTGAATAGAGTAGATAATTTTTTCATCTTTTTCTCCTTTCAATCTTTTCTGAGTTTCAGTAAATGTTATATAAATTTTGAAGGGACTTGATGAAACTAGCCCTCCTTGTTCTAGTTTCGCTGTCTATATTATATATTACAAATATGGATTTGTCAATAGTTGACTGATGATTAAAAAGCGTTTAGAATTAATGTTAAGCCTTGGTGGCGGAACTGGCATACGCGTCGGGTTTAGGACCCGATTCCCGCAAGGGATTGAGAGTTCGAATCTCTCCCAAGGCACAATGGCTAAACTTAAGAAAATTCTTCAGTCTGTTAGGATTGAAGAATATGTTTTATTTATTTCCTCTTTAATTGTATCGTCTGTTTGTTTAATCCTGTCTTATCAATTAATTGGATCTGGATATTTTGGGCATGGTTTTAGAACTGTTTTCTTAGGAGTAAAATATTTCTCTGTAGTTTTGGTTTTTGTATATTTATATATTTTTTACAAATTATTCCTCTATCTGACTAACTGGCTTTCACCTTTTTACAAGAAAAATTTTCCTAAAGATTTATCAAATCCTTTAATTGGAGTTTGGCCCAGAATCAAGAACGTTTTAATTAATGTTTTAGTTATTCTAAGACCGTTTTTTTTGGCGGTTGTTTTTTTTAGTCTGCTTACCTTGCTGCTTGGTTTCTTTTCGGTTTATCTCCAAGAAAGTCTGATTGATGATCAGTTAATGAGAGTGGATAAGTCTTTATTTAGTTCATATCCTTTTTTCTGGTCATATGATTGGATTCCGTTTTTCAAATATCTTTCTCCCTTAATTGTTTATTCGTACAATCTATTAGGAACTATGATGGGTGTAAGCTGGATTATATTCTATTTAACTAAAAAAAGAGAAATATTCAGCAAATATATTGTAGCTATGGTTTTGTCCTCTATTATCGGTTTAATCTTATGGTTCATTTTTCCTGCTCTTACTCCTCAAGATCGTTATCTTGATAATATATATGGTTTAGAAATCAATCCTTCAATACAGGCATTAATTAAAGATTATAATCCTGATAAGTATGTATTGGATTTTCAAGAAGAAATACGTTTAGAGCCGGACGAAGTGGGGGGTGTTAGTACTATGCCTAGTATGCATGTGACTTGGTCAATGATTATTATTTACTATCTCTTTAAGTTAAAAAGGAAGACGGTTTTTATCACCTTACCTTGGTTCTTTCTTTCTACTTGGGGAACATTCTATCTGGCCGAACATTATTTTGTGGATATCTTGGCTGCTTTGCCGATAATTGTGGTAGTTATCTGGCTATCTAATTTATTGGTTAAAAAGGAAAAGAAGTATTACCAGATAGGAAAATGGGATGATCGAGAGGATGAATTTAAAAGAGGGATAAATAGGGATATTCGGAAAATATCTAAATTTTTCAAAAATCTTTTGTTTGTGGATAAAAAACTTGACAAGTAAAGGCTGTTTGGATAAAATTAACTCTAAGTATGGATACTTACCTAACCAAAACTTATTTATTGTTTGCAGTCTATTTTATTATCTGGCTTGGTCAGACTGGTTTTGGTTTAGCGAAAATTAGAGCATAGGGTAAAATATAATTTTCTATAAATCAAAGCCGGCCTGGAGCCGGTTTTTTGTTTGTCCTGCGCTTTTGGGGAAAATCCTCCAAGCAACAAGCGCAGGGCAGGCATATCAAGTAAGTTCTTTTAAAGAGTTTTCTATAAACCCAAAACCCAAAACAAGAGAAAAGGAGAAATGGCTATGTTTTCAGTTGTAACTCATGAAAAGGATGATTTTGCAGTTGAAGCACTGGATAAGTTTAAAAAAAGAGGATATCCAGTAAATGTTTTAACAGACGGGGAATATGCTCAGCCAAGCGATCTGGCAATATTTTCTGTCAACGGAAATGGTATCCAGATAAACTTTCCAGGACGACATTCGAGATTAGCTGCTCACCGGTTGATTGAGGCGGGAGTGGTCCCGGAATGGGCCTTATCTACTCCATATCTGATAGCTATCAGAAAGCATCCCAATCAAAAGACTTGGCAAACCTTTGATAGTACAGTCAAATTTATCGGCCAGATGTACGAGCAATGGTTTGCCGGGATAAGAAACTGTAATTGTCCCTGGGGCTGTGAGCCAACCGGCGATTCCTTGTCATTTTTCACAGAGTGGCAAAAAATGAATATGTCGGTAATAGCCGGTTCGGTTTCCGATAAGGTTAGGCAATTCTTCACTTATTTAGAACCCCTTAACACCGAGTGTTTAAGAAAGGCGGTCGAACGAGTTGATGGGAATCTTCGGGCGGTTTCTGCCTTCTGCTTTCATTCGGATAAATCCCGAGAAGGAATTGTTGATTCTAATCCACTTATTGAAGGGGCGGTGGCAGAATTGATTGATTTTTTACCGATTGAGCGATTGGATGTTTTCACCTTTCATCCGGATGATATCCCTGTTTTGGAGAAGTACAACTTACAGGATGTAATTCTTTCCGAGCTTTGGGGAGACCGTTCGGCTTTTGAAAAACAATGGCAGGCGTCTGAAAGAATTGTCCAACTCACCTCTAAAGTCAATCTTCTACCCCTTAAAGATCTTTTCCAGGATGAAAAGCAAGTTGAAGAGGCAATCAGAATAGCTAAGGCCCGGGCTGGGATAATGGCAAAAGTTATTGCTAAGGATCCCCCACCAATTTTCCAAATGCTCAGTAAAAAAGAGCAGAAGAAAAGATTGGCAGCCGAGGCGGTTCTCTATCTTCTTATGACCGCTCGGTTTCCAGAGTATGTTTATATCGGGTTTGAAGTTCACGCCGAATACTGGCGAACCGGGGAACTCTTTAAATGGGGCAAAAATTATCTTCCGATTCTTTTTACCCCTAAGTGTCTTCGTCAACATTGGGGAGACTGGAATGTTGATGAGGCGCGAATAGCTGAAGTCAGAAAATTGGCTTTGGCCTAACAAAAATAGAAGGGGAGCAAGCAAGGCGCTCCCCTCTATTCTTTTCAAAAACAAAAAGATTATCTATACTAAAATTATGTCTAAAATACCATTTATTGATCTACATCAGGATATTGCTAGTAATATTTTAATTCTTTCCCATAAGGATTTTTTTAAGAAGAACACAATAGCTGATGGTTATAATAATGTTGGGTTGCCGGTTAATAATCAAGTTGATTTTCCGCGTTTAAAAAAAGCAAATGCTAAATTAGTTTTTGCGGCCGCCTGTCCTTTTGAAGTCAAAAATGGAGATGCTAAGATTTCTTCCAATCCTATTTTAGATACTTTAAAACAATTGAAAATATATTCAGATTTAATTAAAAAAGAAGATGATTTGGTTTTGGTTAAAAACTGGGAGAATTATCAGTCATTAAAGAATAATAAATTGGGCTTTATTTTACATATTGAGGGCTCTGATTTTATTGATCAGGATTTACAGGAATTAAAAGCTGTTTATCAATTAGGGGTGAGATCTATTGGTTTAACCCACAATCAAAGAAATCATTTAGCGACCGGAGCATCTGAAACAAAGGGCGGCTTGTCTAATTTGGGCCAAGAAACCATTATCAAAGCTCAGGAATTGGGGATGATTATTGATTTGGCCCATCTTAATCAAGAAAGCTTTAATCAAGCTATAGAGATTGTAAAACCGCCATTTATGTTTTCTCATGGAGGACTTAAGGAAGATTTTGATAATCCTAGGAATTTAAATAAGAGACAGATAAAAAAAATCGCCCAAAAGGACGGCATAATTGGTATTTGCTTTGTACCTAATTTTTTGTCAGATAACAAGGTTAGAGTAGTAGCTAAAATTTATTCTTATTTAAAAAAGATAGTTGGGGTTAATAATTTAGCAGTAGGCAGTGATTTTGATGGAATCATTTCAAAGAAACTAGTTCAAGGCCTAGAAGATGTTTCTAAAATTCAGAATCTGCAAAAAGCTTTAGTTAAAGAAAAGTTCAAATTAGCTGAAATCGAGAAAATTTTCTATAAAAATGCTGAGGAGAAGTTATTAAGGCGTCTCATTTAAGATTCGTCTTTCTCGTCGTCTTCTCCGTCGTCTTCTCCGTCGTCTACAGGATACAAATCAGGGGATTTATAATTGGAATAAAAGATTTGTTTTTCTAGTTCTTCTCCGCTCAGCTTATAAACTTCCTGGGTTAAGATGGCTTTCATAGAACCATCTTCATTACTTTCTAAAATATAGGGCCCTTTGACTTTAACTGTCCTTTTGTCATCGGTGGCATAAAAATCAACAAAAACCTGGTTGCCTTGAACATAGGAATGGATTAAAAGATGGTTGGGCGTGTTGTTTATAAACATCAAGTCGGGTTTAGGATCGTAAACTGTGGCGTCAAAGCCTTGGGGATTGTAATATACAACTGGGAAAGAATGGTTCCTCCGTTCAGTTATTTTCAAGCCGGAATTAATAGCCGCTCTAAAAAAAGTGGTCGAAACTTGACAGACACCACCTCCATATTCGAGAGTAGTTTTCTTGTCTTTAATAACTAATTCAGCCAAGTATCCTTGTTCTGCTTCAGTCGGTCCTAAGAAGTTAACAAAAGAGAATTCTTCATCTGGACTTAAAATATATCCATTTAATTTATTAACTGCTGTTTTAATATTATGTTTTCTGTTACTAGGCGATCCAGCGAAGTTGGAATATCCTTGGCCAATTAATTTTTTTATGCCCAATTCGTTGGTTTGCCATAATTTAATTTCTGATAGGGCTTTATCAGCTACAATAGCTGTTCTTTTGATTGGCGGGTTAGCCAGGAGATTTCCTACGAAGTTATCAAAAGTTAAATCCCTTTTAACTTCAAAACCGGGCTGGTCAGGGATAAAAACTGTTGCCTTATTATCCTTAGTTTCCATTTGAGCATTAGTCATTGGTTGATCAACTTTAACCGCTATTTTATCTAGATATTTTTTGACTTTTTGGAAATCTAAATTAAAACCAAGAATTAGATTATCCGAATCATTTTCTTGGATTGGTTCAAATATTATCCAGTCAATTAGAATATTTTTATTAATTTTGTATTTCTTTCCTTCAAAGGTTAGATAATATGGTTGGTTAGCCATAATTCTTTGAGCTTTTTCTTTAGCTGTTTTAATTTCATCATTTTCCACTTCTGGCTGATCAATAATTAATTCCAAAGTAACTTGTTCTGAATAAAAAGATGAAATTTGTTTATCTATATTATCAATTAACTGTTTTTTATCTATGGTAATTCCTTGAGTTGAATGTTCAAGGGAAAAATCGTTTATTTCTGAATTAAAAACTAGGGTGGCGTTTTGGGCTGGCTTTTCAATATTTTCAAAAAGTTCGTTAGTCTTATTTTTAAATTGCTCTCCATCTATTTTATAAACAGGCTGAATATTATACGTTCCGAAAAGGGCAAATATTTGTTCTTGGGAAGTTACGAAAAAGTTTGAATAATGGCCAATAGAATATATTTGATTAATAGTAGCTTTATTATCCAATTCAAATCCTAAATCAACTAAGCCAATCAGCCAACTTTTGTCTTCGTAGATTAGCTTAAATTCTTGCTGGGCAAATTGATTCCATTTATCTTGAATAATCTGTTCGCTTTGAGAAATGTCTTTTCCACCCAAAGACAAACCAGCTATTTTAACGCCCCAGGCAATTCTTTGACCATTAACTATTTGGAGGGTTAGAATGAAATAGATTAAAAAAACAAAGACAATTAAGCCAATAATTTTAAGATTTTTTATCATGCTATTATTTCAATTCTACCACAAAAACAGGGGATACGTAATGTATCCCCTGTTTCATTTCTATTTAATAAATCCTATTCGCTTTTAATCACTATTTTCTTAGTCTTAATCTTTTCAATCTTAGGCAATCTAATAGTCAGAATGCCATTTTTCATGCCGGCATCGGCATGATCAACTTCTACGTCAACTGGCAAGATTACTGAACGAGAGAATGGTCCCCAATAGCATTCTTGATAGTAGTAATCTTCTTCTTTGACTTCTTCATCTTTTTTTCTATTTCCCTTAATGGTAATCATGTCATTAGTCATGCTAATATCAATATCTTCCGGCTTTACTCCGGCAATAGTCGATTTAATCACAATTTCGGTAGGCGTCTGATAGACATCAATTGTTAGTTGGCCTTCTGATTCAGTTAGCCATTCTTCTTGTTTCTTTTCATTATCCTTTTCAGCTTTTTTGGGCATAATTACCCTTTTAATCCTTTCAGCTGGCTGGGTCACAGAAATATCTTTTTGAGTTGCCTTAGTTTTGGCAGGCTCTTTTTTCTCTGGTTTATTTTTTACTTCCTTTTTGGCTGCTTTTTTTCCAGAAGCATTTTCGTCTGAAAAGTTAGCGCCAGTTAATTTTTCGAAGAATGATGGGGACATATTTTTAATTCCTTTTTAAATTTTACAAATTGATTGTTGTTTTTTTAATTTTTTAAAACAAAGTGAAATTACTAAAGCCACAGAAATCAAGAGAATGGCGATTAGAGACAAAAAGAACAGTTTACTTTCAGTTTCGCCAAAGGTAGTTAGAATAAGGTAATTATAGCAGGTATGAAAGGCGATTGCAATAGTTAAGCCGATTAGCACGAATTTTTTTCTTTTCTTAAGTTCTAGTAAACCGCGGGCTAGCCAATAACCGACTATGGCCGAAGCTAATACATGAAGTAAGGTTGCTCCTAGAAAGCGGAATCCGATTACTCCCAAAGCTTGTCCTAAATTAGGGAAATCAACTTTAAAGAGAACCATTAGGTTTTCCACAGCGGCAAATCCTAAGGCGGCTACAATACAGTATATCATAGCGTCAGTTGGTTCGTCAAATACGGATTTTTTGATGACTTGGAACCTGACTACAGCGTATTTGAGGTATTCTTCAACTAAAGCAGGGATTAAAGTGGCGGCTAATAGGGCGCTGATAAAGCTGTTTTGGGGTATATGAGATAGAATATCAAAAGGATGTATTGTTGGGTTAAGTAGCCAAATTAAGAGTAATTCAAAAACAATGGCTAGGGGTGCTATGAGTGCACCTAAAAAGAAAACTTTTATAACGAAGCGGTTTGGCTCAGGGTTTTTATCTTTCCTCAGATAGAAAGAGAGCCAAATCAAACTAGGCAGAAGTCCTAGTAGAATGTAGAAAACGTATTTCATTTATTTAGGCCAAGTTTCGACCATTAAGAATTTTTCTTTTTTAAATGGAAGTGTTTGGTAAATTGTTTCAGTCACAAAAGGCATGAAAGGATGTAATAGTTTTAAAGAGTTAACTAGGACGTAGGCTAGAATTTCTTTAGTTTCCTTATTATCTTGTTTTTTGGCAGATTCAATGTATTTATCGCAAAAGTCGTGCCAGAAGAAATCGTAAAGTAAATGAGCTGCTTGGCCAAAGCGAAACTTTTCCAATTCTTTATCTATTTTTTTAGTAGTCTCAGACAGTTTTTTAAGGATTTTTTTGTCAGCTGTGGTTAGTTTTTTGCTATTAGGCGCTTTACTAGGCAACTTTATCTTTTGATTGCCTATTTGCATTAAGGCAAATCTTGAAGCATTCCATACCTTATTACCAAACTTTTTGCCCATGATGATGTTTTCTTCTGAAAAGTGAATGTCTTGTCCGCCTAAAGATTGATAAATCATGCCAAATCTGGTGGCATCAGCTCCGTATTGATTAACTAAATCTAAAGGATTAATGCCTGTACCTAAAGATTTACTCATTCGTTTGCCGTCTTTGGTCAGGATAGTGGCATGAATAATTACATCAGTAAAAGGAATTTTTTTAGTAAATTCTAGCCCAGAATAGATCATTCTGGCTACCCAGAGGTTAATAATATCTCGAGCTGTGCTTAATACATCAGTTGGATAAAATTCTTTTAAATCTTTTGTTTTTTTGGGCCAGCCCAAAGTAGCAAAAGGCCACAAAGCTGAGGAAAACCAAGTGTCCAAAACATCGGTTTCACCTTCAATTGGAATTTTGTGGCCCCACCAGATTTGACGAGAAATACACCAATCTTTGATGTTTTCCATCCAATCGAAATATATTTTTTCCATACGCTTGGGATGAAATTTAATCTGCCCGCTTTTAACCGTCTTAATGGCCATTTGAGCCAGTTTATCCATTTTAACAAACCATTGTTGGCTGATTAAAGGTTCAATAGTACTGTTACAACGATAGCAGCAAGGCACCTGGTGAAGATAGTTTTCCGTTTTAATTAGAAGTCTTTGTTCTTCTAGTTTTTCAACGACTTTTTTGCGAGCGTCTAAAACTGTTAAGCTGGCAAAATCTTTACCGGCTTTTTTAGTCATCCTTCCTTTATCGCTAATTACCTGAATTACTTGTAAATCATGCCTTTGAGCAATTTCTGCATCAACTGGTGAATGAGCTGGGGTAACTTTTACTGCTCCTGTGCCGAATTCAGATTCGATTATTCTATCAGCGATGATTGGAATCTTTCGGTTAGTTAGAGGTAAGACTGCTTTTTTACCGATTAATTTCTTGTATCTTTTGTCATTAGGGTTAACTGCTACAGCAGTATCGCCTAACATTGTTTCTGGTCGAGTGGTGGCGACAGTAATGTATCCTTTGCCGTTAGCTAGGGGGTATTTAATATACCACAAGAAACTTTTTTCTTCTTTATGTTCTAGTTCTAAGTCAGACAGGCTGGTTTGACAGCGTGGACACCAGTTAACTACTCTTTTGCCTTTGTAGATCCAGCCTTTTTTGTAATAATGCAGGAAAGCGATTTTGACCGCCTCTTGATAGTCAGGATCCATGGTAAAGGCAGTTCTTGACCAATCACAAGAATTACCTAGTTTTTTGAATTGATTTGATATTAAATCTCCGTATTTGTCTTTCCATTTCCAAACTTCTTTGAGGAATTTTTCTCTGCCTAAGTCATGTCTAGTTATTCCTTCTTTTTTTAGTTTTTTTTCAACTACGTTCTGAGTGGCAATACCAGCGTGGTCTGTCCCAAAAACCCACAAAGTTTTGTACCCTTTCATTCTTTTCCAGCGAATCAGAATATCCTGGGTAAAAGCGTTAAGAGCGTGACCCATATGCAGTTCGCCAGTCACATTAGGAGGCGGATTAGCAATAGTATATCTTTTGGCTGTTTTTTTAACTTTTAATTTATCAGGATTAAAAAAGCCTGACTTTTCCCAAGCTTGGTAAATCTTATCTTCAGATTCTTTCGGATTGTATGATTTAGGCAATTCAGTTGACATAAATAAATTTTTACTTTATAGTGTGTATAATCAAATTAGTTCTTCTTATGTTTGTAAATATACTCTATTAACCACTTTTTTTCAAGGAGGCAATGATGGATAAAGAAAAATTAGTAAAAGATATCATTAGTGCTTTGTCAGAGGTAACAGGTTCTCGGCCAGAGGAATTTGAGAGTCAAAGCGAGGTTTCTTTTAGTATGTTTGTCCCTGTTATTATTAGAATGAACAGGAAAAGCGGGTTTTCTTTTGACCCAAATTTTTGTTTAACCGTAGAACAATTCGCCCAGGTTTTGATTGAATCAGCGAGTTGATGATTTATTTAGAGCCAGTCTCATTTAGAGGCTGGCTGCTTTTTGTACACTGCCGCTAGGGCGGTCATGGCGCCATTGTCAGTACAGAGTTTAATATCCGGCATTTGGAATTTAATATTCAGTTCATTAACTGATTTTTCTATTTGTTTTCTTAGTTCGGGATTAGCTGCTACGCCGCCAGACAAGATAACTGTTTTAACTTTGTATTCTTTGGCTGCTTTGATTGTTTTTTTAATTAAAACATCAATCGCTGCTTGCTGGAAAGAAGCAGCCATATCATTAATATATTTTTGTGAAATCTTTTTTTGTTTTTTGACTTCGTAAAGCACAGCTGTTTTTAAGCCAGAAAAAGAAAAGTCATAATCTTTGGAATTAATCATTGGTCTAGGTAAATTAAAAACAGAGGAATCGCCTTTTAAGGCTCTTTGAGAAATTAAGGGTCCGCCTGGATATCCTAATCCTAAAAGTTTAGCTACTTTGTCAAAAGCTTCGCCGGCCGCGTCATCTCTGGTCTGGCCTAATATTTTAAAATCTCCGTATTTTTTGATTAAAACTAATTGGGTGTGTCCGCCAGAAACTACTAGAGCTAAAAGAGGAAATTCAGGTTTAGTGTCATTGAACCAGTTGGCGTAAATATGCCCTTGAATGTGATTAATTTCCATAATTGGTTTTTGCCAGTTATATGCCAAGGCTTTGGCAAAATTCAATCCAACTAAAAGACAAGGAATTAAACCCGGTTTATGAGTCACAGCTATTAAATCAATTCTTTGATCGCCAGCTTGTTTTAAAGCTTGTTGTAAAACAGGCTTAATGTTTTTTAAATGGGCCCGGGCAGCCAAATTAGGCACCACACCACCATGGGGGGCGTGTACCTTGATTTGAGAAGAAATTACATTAGAAAGAATCCGGCATTTTTTTTGCCGGTCAAATTCAACTACTGCAATTCCAGTGTCATCGCAAGATGTTTCTATGCCTAAGATAATCATACTTTACAAATCATAACTTAGGTTGTATCATATTACAAGTATGGCCCCATCGTCTAGTGGTTAGGACATTAGCTTTTCAAGCTAAGAACAGGAGTTCGATTCTCCTTGGGGCTACTAAATAAAAACTATGGCTACTATAAATAAAGAAGTTACAATTAAAAAATTTCAAGGGTTTATTGAAGAGGTATATGGATTATCTAATAATCGGTATTTTAGCTTGGGTGATATGATTGTTAATATGGAGCGTTTCCTAATGAGAAGCCTTAAAGGCATCAGAAAAGGAAACGATCAAAAAGCTAAATCAAATCTGTTATTATCATTAAGCTGGTTTATGTCAATTATGAACCGTCTTCATATTAATGTTGAAGATGAAGTTTGGAAACGATTCCCTTATCTTTGTTCCTATTGCGGAACTTATCCTTGTCTCTGTAAAAAAGAAAAAGTCAAAACAAGAAGAAAAGTTATTATTGATAATAAAAAGCGTCCTAAAACCCTAAAACAGTTCCAAAGAATGTTTGATGATATTTATCCATCAGCGGCCCGAACTCTGGAACATGCCGGAGTTCATTTAGCCGAGGAGCTCGGAGAATTTTCAGAGGCAATCATGACTTTTAGGGGCGCTCACAATGATGAAGATTTCAATCGAGTGAAAATAGAAGCAGCTGATTTATTCTCGTGTGTAGCTGGCGTCTTTAATTCATTGGAAAAGGATATAGTTGACGGACTGGTCAAACTGTATTCAAAAAACTGTCACGTTTGTAAAAAAGCGCCTTGTGCTTGCAGCTTTAACTACATTTCTAATTATAAGTCTTAATTAATGACTAAAAAATATGGCTTTTGAAAAATCACAAACAAATAATGAACCAAAAACAGAAGAGTATAAGCCGGAAGGTCGTCTTAGAAGTACCGAAGAGATTGCTATGGAAAGATCTGATAAAATATTACAAGAAGACAGAAAAAAAGTAATAGAAAGAAAAAAACACCTTGAAACAGAAAAACAAAGAACCATATCTGATAATAAATTATTAAAAGGCGGAGCTGAATATCAAGTTGATAAAAATAACAACGCTTTTTTAATGCCTACAGAAGAACAAGTAAAAGAAGCCCGTAAAGAAATGAATGAAGTTTTCGAGAAAAGAGAAGAAGTAGAAAAAAATAAAGAAGCTGAACATAAAGAAAAGATAACTAAGGTTGCAAGGAGGAAAACTGAAAAAGAGGCAGAATTACTAAAAGGAGGCGCTCGTTATGTTATTAACAAAAAAGGTAAAAGAGTTATAGTTTTGACTAGAAAACAAAGGGAAAAGAAGAGAAAATGGAAAACAAGACAAGAAAAGGCAACAGGAGTTTGGGGTTGGTTTAAATCACTTTTTAGATAAAATATTTTAATGCCTTTATCTATTGGAATAGTTGGCTTGCCTAATGTGGGCAAGTCAACTTTGTTCCAAACTTTAACCAAGAAGCAAATAGACCGGGCTAATTATCCTTTTTGCACCATAGATCCTAATGTAGGTGTAGTTACTGTACCTGATCAAAGAGTGGATAAATTAGCTGAGTTAACTAAATCAGCCAAGAAAATATATACGACTATTGAATTTATTGATATTGCTGGATTAGTTGAAGGAGCCCATCAGGGAGAAGGATTGGGTAATAAGTTTCTGGCTAATATTAGGAAAACTGATGCCATTTTATATATTTTAAGGATTTTTAAAAATGAAAAGATAGTTAATACTCAAAACAAGATAGATCCTTTAGGATCTAAAGAAATTTTAGATACGGAAATGGCTTTGAAGGATATGGCTACTTTAGAAAAAAGATTGGTTTCTTTAGAAAAAGAAGCCAAAAGATCAAAAGAAGCTCTAAAAGAAATTGGTCTTGTTAAAAAAGCTAAAGAGATTCTAGAACAGGGAAAACTGCTTTGCGAAAATATATCGGAAGAAGATAAAGAAACTTTAAAACAATATCAGCTATTAACCCTTAAGCCAAGACTTTTCCTTTTAAATGGCAGTCAAAATGAATTAACTGATCAAATTAAGAATGAGTTTGAAAAAAATAATTGGCCTTATCTAACTATAGACATCTTAAATGAATTTGAAGTGGATAGTTTGAGTCAAGAAGAAAAAAAGGATTTAGGAGTCACAAATGATTCAGGCCTTGATGTATTAATTAAGGAATCATATAAGCTTCTTAATCTGATTACTTTTTTGACAACCGGGTCTGACGAAACAAGGGCTTGGACCATAGAAAAAGGAAGCTTGGCGCCCCAAGCTGGCGGAGTTATTCATACTGATTTTAAAAAAAACTTCATTAAGGCTGATGTCATTTCTTATCAAAATTTAATTGAGGTAGGCAGTATTGCTCAAGCTAGGGAAAAAGGATTAATCAGAATTGAAGGCAAGGATTATATTATTAAGGACGGCGATGTTATAGAAATCAAACACGGGGCTTAAAAATTATAGGAGAAAGGGGGGTAGTCTATGAATGGTTCTTTAACGCTAAAGAAGAAAGTTTCCTCAGGTGAGAATAAAGAGACCTCTTTCGAAGTCGTAGAAGCAGAAAATATTCCGAATATTGAAAAAGGAGCGCTTCTAACACCCAAGAATGTTGATTGCTTCAAGGCTTTTGACTGGGTTGAGATTTCGTATGTTTAGATAGGCCTCGTTGATAAAATCCCAAAACTGATCTTAATTTGACAGGATGACGCTTGCGTGTTATCCTGTTTCTAATTCAGATGAGGAAAATATTAATAATTTTTTTAATTATGTCCCTGGGAGGGGCTTTTAGTTTTCCAGTAAATGCTTTTGAAGTTAAGGAAGAATTTCCTAAATTAGCCAACTATTACCTTCAATCTTTAATCCCATCATATATTTATAGTGATTTGGCTAAATATGATTTATTAATTCTAGATGTAGATACTCAAACTCATCAACCAGAGATGTTTACAGAAATTGAAAAGAAGAACCCCCAAGTTCAATTCTTAGCATATATCCTTAGTGAGAGTATTAATATTGAATATCTGGATTGGTGGGCTCGTTTTCGCAAAATGACTTATCAGAAAGTTGAATCAGAAGATTGGTGGTTAAGAGATAGTCAAGGAGATCTAATTGGTTTTTCCGAAATTTGGCCTGATCACAAGTTTGTTGATCCGGGTAATGGCTGGGTGGAATATATGTCAGACTTAGTTGCCCAAGATGTTGCTTCACGGGATATCTGGGATGGTATTTTCTATGATATGGTTTTTGGCCAATTGGACTGGCTTAATGATGGAGATTTTGATATAGATAAAGACGGCATTAAAGATAGTCCAGAAGAGATTAATAGCTATTGGCAAGAACACACTAAGGAATTAATGGATCAGACTAAGGCTAAAATTAATCCTAAAGTCTTGGTGGCCAACCTTGATTTAATAAACTATTATCAAGATAGTCTTAATGGAACAATGATAGAAAACTTTCCTGCTCAATGGTTGGGAGAGGATGCCTGGCCTTGGCTGATTGATCAATATATTAATCATTTTCCGGCCAATGCCCAAGATCCCCAAATATATGTGATTAACGCCAATACCGATAATATTGGCCATATGGCTGATTATCAAAAAATGAGGTTTGGATTAACTAGTGCTCTTTTGGGAGATGGTTATTATTCTTTTGATAAAGGAGATCAGAGCCATGCCCAGAATTGGTGGTATGATGAATATAATGTTAGTTTGGGTAAAGCTATTTCTAAACCTTCTAACTTATTAGATCTCAATAATCAGGAAGTTAAACCGGGATTATGGCGCAGAGATTTTGAACAGGGAGTCGCTTTAGTCAATTCAACTAACCAAGAGCAGACTTACGCTTTTTCCGGTGAAGAATTTGAAAAAATAAATGGAATACAGGATAGAAGGATTAATAACGGGACAAAGATTAATCTGGTTACTATAGATTCAAATGACGGAGTTGTTTTATTAAAAACAAACCAGGAAATCAGGAATAGCAGTTTTAATAACGGAAGTTTTGTCAGGATTTTCAATGATCAAGGCCAGCAAACCCAAAATGGATTCTTTGCTTTTAAAAGTCAGTTTCCAGGCAATGTTCAAGTTTTAACAACTGATTTAGATAACGATGGTAAGGACGAAACGTTAGTTAATGGTAATGGAATAATTTCAGTTTACGAGGATAATAGGAAGATAAGAGAGTTTAAGCCATACGATTTTGAAGGCGATGTATTTCTATCAACAGGCGACGTTAATGGAGATGGAGTTAATGAAATTGTCACGGGCGTAGGATTGGGCGGAGGCCCTCATGTAAAAGTATTAGATCAAGAAGGTCAGATTATTAGCGAATTTATGGCTTATGACGAAAGATTTAGAGGCGGAGTCAGCGTTTCAGTCGGGGATATTAATAACGATGGAATTGATGAAATTGTTACGGGAACAGGCATAACGGGCGGGCCCCATGTAAAAATAGTTGATCAGTATGGTAATTTGATTAATGAATTTATGGCTTACGATGAAAGATTTAGAGGCGGAGTCAATGTCGCTTTGGGCGACCTTAACAGTGATGGGTCTGATGAGATAATTACCGGGGCTGGACCAACGGGCGGACCTCATGTTAAGGTTTTTAACCAGCATAACAGAATATTAAATGAATTCATGGCATACAACGAAAACGACAGGAGTGGTATAATGGTAATGAGTGATGATTTGGATAAAAATAATTTTTATGAAATTTTAGTTGGGATAATAAATTTTTAATAACATGACAAACAAAACACCAAAAAATCATTATATATTTTTAGGAGCTATCACTATTATAGCCTTAGGTTTGGTTTGGTATTACAGCCAGGTAACAGTTAATGAAATCAGCATCTTGACTAGTAATATTAGCGGTGTTGTTATCGAGAATAAAGATGAGCCAAAGGACGAATCTAAGAGCGAGTCAAGCGAGCCAAGCGAACCAGAAAAATTCGTCTGCCAAAGTCCTATTCTAAAAGTAGATTCAGTTGGTTTGTATTATAGTTCTCAAGGTGATCAATTGGGAGTTGGGCCTTTGCCACCCATGGTTAATGTCCAGACTAGTTATTGGGTATTTTGGGAAATATCCAATTTGAACAAAAACTTAAAAGATTTCGAAGTTACTGCTCAGTTGCCAGATGGGATTGTTTGGAATAACAAGAAAACTGCTTTAGCTGGTAGTTTACAATACGGTGAAATGACCAGAAAAGTGGTTTGGACAGTAGATCAGGTTGAACAAGGTAAAGGAAATTACAAAGTTGGTTTTGAAGTTGGTTTAATTCCTACAGATCAGGATACAGGAAAAATTTTAAATCTATTGACTGATATTAAGTATCAAGCAATAGATAAGAGTTGTAATGAGAAAGTTAGTGGTAGTTTAAATAATATTACCACTGATTTAGTTTTTGATAATTTGGCTAAAGGTAAAGGAATAATTATTCCGTTTGAATAAATATGTTGCCTAAGGATAAATATTATCTAAAGCTGGGCAAAGCGTCTGATTTAAAAAGCCCGAAAGAACGATTTGTTTATCGGGCTTTTGAGATTTTGCCTGGAGCTCTGGCTTGGACTACTATTTTAAGTGTTATCTTTTTTTCCTGGTATCGTCCAGTCTGGGTAGCTATTTTTATTATTACTTTTGACGTTTACTGGGTTTTAAAGACTATCTATTTTTCAGTTCACTTAAGAGCCAGCTACAAGCAGATGAAGAAAAATATTAGAGTTGACTGGATAAGTAAAGTTAAACAGCAAAAAGATTGGCAAAGAATTCATCATCTATTGATTTTACCTTTTTACAAAGAATCTTTTGAAGTAATTGAAAAAACCATGCAGGCTTTAATTGATTCTGATTATTCAAAAGATAAGATGATTGTGATTTTAGGAGCTGAAGAAAGAGCCGGAGAAGAGGTTCAAGAAACTATGAGAAGAATAGAAAGAAAATTTGGTGATAAATTTTATAAATTTATGACCACTACTCATCCACAAGGATTGCCAGGCGAAATGGCTGGCAAAGGATCAAATAGCACTTGGATGATTAGACAAGCTAAAAAAGAAATTATTGATCCTTTGAAAATTCCCTATGAAGATATTATTGTTTCTTGTGGGGATGTTGACACTCGGGTTTATCCTAAATATTTTTCTTGTTTGACTTATCATTATTTAACAACTGATAAGCCAACCAGGGTTGGTTATCAGCCCGTACCTGTGTTTAATAATAATATTTGGAAGACATCGTGTTTTTCTAGAGTAGTGGCTACTTCAGGAACATTCTGGCAAATGATCCAACAGATGAGGCCAGAAAGGCTTTCTAGTTTTTCTTCTCAGGCTTTGAGTTTTAAAGTTTTAGTTGATGTTGATTTTTGGCCGGTTAACATGGTTTCTGAAGATTCAAGGATATTCTGGCAGAATTTATTATATTATCATGGTGATTACAAGGCGATTCCTTTATATTATCCGGTTTCTATGGATGCCAATCTGGCTCCTACTTTTTTACAGACTTCAATCAATGTTTACAAACAGCAAAGGCGTTGGGGTTGGGGAGCGGAAAACATTCCTTATCTGCTGTTTGGATTTATTAAAAACAAAAAAATTTCCAAGAGAATAAAATGGCATTGGACTTGGGTTCAATTGGAAGGATTCTGGTCTTGGGCTACTAACGCTTTATTAATTTTTATGCTTGGTTGGTTGCCTTTATACTTGGGCGGAGACAGGTTTAATGTTACTTTGTTATCATATAACCTACCTCTGATAACTAGAACTCTAATGAATATTGCTATGATTGGTTTGATTGGTTCAGCTATTTATTCTACTTTACTTTTACCTAAGCGACCCAAAAATTTTGGTTTATTTAGACATTTAGGAATGGTTGTTCAATGGATCTTAGTGCCTTTGACAATACTTATCTTTGGAGCTTTTCCAGGATTAGAAGCTCAAACTAGATTATTATTAGGTAGGTATATGGGTTTCTGGGTAACGCCTAAGAATGAACCGAAGAAATAAAAAGGCCGCGTCCTTTGTTGGATCGCGGCTTTTTTTATTGAAGCCCACTCACTACCTTTGAATCGCCCTCGAGAAAAGCAACAATTCCTAGTAGCGAGCGGGCAAATCTATTATACTACATTATTTTAAAAAGAGTAACCGGAAGATCAAATTGACCTTCCGGTTGTTTTTATCTGTCAAATAAATGCCTCGAGAGCTTGCGCCCATTTACTCGGCAGATAAAGGTTTATTGTTTTTCGCAACAGGGTCTGCAGAATAGAGTGTGTGGGACCGCTTTCAATCGTTTGATCCCAATCTTTTTTCTACATTCTATGCAATAACCATATGTTCCGTTTTTTATCCTGTCAATAGCGGCACATACAGACTCATAGAAATAACTTACCCCAGTTGTTCGTTTACACAAAACAGCAAGTTCGTTTGTTACTCCTTTTATCTTGCTCCCGGAACATTCAAGGGGTTCTATGTTTCGACTCATGGTCGAAATTCTACCTCTTATCGAGATTTCCCCTCTTCCAAACAGTTCCACTTCAAGCTCTTTGGCCGTTGCGACTAGGATTGTCTTAAATTCTTGAATGTTTCCTTTTTGCTTCATTTAAACCTCCTTTATTATGAATTTAGTGTACTGCTATTCTCTATTATACACAAAATACATAATTTGTCAAGGTTATTCAAGATGAATGGATTGATGGAAGTTTTTGAGTTTTTGTTCTAAAGCTGGATTAGAAATATTTTTTTCTAAAACTAAATTAGCCGCTTGCCGGCTTTTTTTAATTAAATCTAAATCATCCAATGAAGCCATAGCTAAATCAGGTAATCCCCATTGTCTAGTGCCAATAAAGTTGCCCGGTCCCCTGATCTTTAAATCTTTTTCTGCCAGTTCAAATCCATCTTTAGCATCAATAATGGCTTTTAATCTTTGATTGGTTCTTTTGGCTATTAAATCAGTAAAAAGGAAACAATGAGATTGATGTTTACCTCGGCCAATTCTTCCTCTAAATTGATGAAGCTGGGCTAAACCAAATCTGTCAGCTCCTTCAATAATCATAACGGTGGCATTAGGTATATCAACACCAACTTCAATAACTGAGGTTGAAACTAATATGTCGGTTTTTCCATTTTTGAATTCTTCCATTATTTGTTCTTTTTCTTTAGGCTTTAATTTTCCATGAAGCATCGCTGTTTTGAATTTAGGAAAGATTTCTTTGGAAAGCTTCTCATATTCTTGGGTAACTGATTTAACTTCCAGTTTTTCTGATTCGTCAATCAAGGGACAAATGACAAAAACTTGTCTTTTCTTTTTAATTTGCTGAGTAATGAAATTATATGCTTTTTGACGGTCATTCGGAATAACTAGTTGAGTAATAATTTTCTGTCTGCCCTTGGGTAATTCTTTAATTAGAGAAATATCCAAGTCTCCATAAATGGTTAGAGTCAGGGTACGAGGGATTGGCGTAGCGGTCATGGAAAGCAGATGAGGAATAGTTGGTAGTCCGTCTTCTATATTGTATACTCTTTTTTGGAGAGTAGCTCGTTGGGCCACGCCAAAGCGATGCTGTTCATCAATAATGGTTAAAGCCAAATTTTTAAAAGACAGACTTTCCTGGATCAAGGCATGGGTGCCAATAACGATATCTATATTCCCCTGATATATTTCCTTTTTAAGTTGTGGTTTGTTTTTAGTTGAGCCAATTAATAGAGTAATATTTATTTTTTGTTTTTTAAGAAATTGGCTGAAACTTTCAAAGTGCTGTCTAGCTAATATTTCTGTTGGGGCCATCAGAGCTATTTGATAGCCGGCCTTGGCTGTTTCTAGAGCAACCATTAAGGCAACAATGGTTTTTCCTGAACCAACATCACCGTTAAGCAAACGATTCATAGGTTGATTTTTAGATAAATCTTGAAATATTTCCCAGGCCGCCAAGCGTTGATCATTAGTTAATTTAAAGGGTAGGCCTTTAACAAAGGATTTAACTAGTTTTTGATTGAAGGGAATGTTAATTGCTTTTTCTTGGGCCAGCTTTTGTTTTTGTTTGAGGGTAGTTAATTGGATTAAAAAAAGCTCATCAAAGCTTAAACGCTGACGGGCTTTTTTGGCTGATAAAAGATTATCAGGAAAGTGAATTTGTTTAATGGCTTGATTTAAGCTTATTAACTGAAATTGTTTTTTGATTTGATCAGGTAAAAAATCAATTATTTGTTGAGTTAAATGGAGGATAGGTTTAATTACAAAACGGAGATAGCGTGAGCTTAATCCTTCTGTTTCGTGGTAGACAGGTACTAGGCGGCCGGTATGAACAGTATCTTGTTTAGCTAATTCGTGAACCGGGTTTGACAAGCAAAGAGTTTTTTTGGTAAAAGTCAGTTTGCCGGAAAGATTAACTAATCTTCCTTTTTTAAGAGTTTCAGTTAAATATGGTTGATTAAACCAGATAACTTTAATTGTTCCAGTTTTATCTTTAACTAGAGCTTCAGTTAAAGTCATCTTCCTATGGTAAAGTTGAGTGTTTTTAATATCTACAATTTCAGCTTGAATAGTTGCTTTTTGTCCTTCTTTGAGTTGGCTAATAGGGATGGTTTGGCTGAAATCTTCATAGCGATGGGGGAAATGAAAAAAGAGATCCCAGACAGTTTTGATGTTAAGCTTATTCAGCTTTTTCAAATATACAGGACCTACTTTTTTAATAGTTTCAATTTTAGATGATAGAGATAACATTACAGGATTATTTCTTCTTTTTGTTTCGGTCTACCCACCAATCATCATCTTTATTTCTGAACCACCAGCGGTCAGAATCAGTTTTAATAATCTCATTTGCTAATTTTTTTGCCTCACTAGTTTTTAGTCGTTTTAGTAAACTTGGTATCCATGTTTTTGCTCTTTCGTTTCCAATATCTCTTTGTTCTTTAAGTGAAAGAAGAAATTCAAGATTATCTGCATCTTTAGTCAATTTTGCTTCTTTGGATTCTCTTTTTTCATACTCATTAAGTAAATTTTTTAAATCGTTACCAAAAGGCAAGGATTCAACTAGATCTTTACGAGCTTTTTTTTCAAGCCGTTTTGTGTATTTTTGATGTACATAATTTAGGTCTGATATTCTTGACTCTGAAATATCATGAAAAATGCACATTTGTACTACTTTGCCAACATCAACATCTTTTGCTAATTTAGCTAAACAATATCCTATATATGAAGCTCTATTGATGTGTTCAGCGACTGTTTGTTCTCCGCTTCCCAAAAAGAAAAAACCACTACGAGGTGTTTTGGCAAGTATCCCGACCTCGTATAGGAAATCTACAACATCATTTAAGCTTTTGTTTTTCACAGTACGCCCAGTAGGATTCGAACCTACGACTTCCTCCTCCGCAAGGAGACACTCTATCCACTGAGCTATGGGCGCATTATTTAGAATTTTATCTGTCTGGCTAAATTATCTGTTAAAGATTCTTTATGTTTCTTTTCTGGCAAATATTTGATTAATACTTGTCTGATTTCAATCGGGTCTTGCTCACCCAGAGGAAGTTTAATATATGGCATAATTGATTTTTTACTTCTTAGGCTTAGTTCTTTCACTTCTGGCGGATCATAAAAGAGCCAGAATGATCTTAGGTTTTCAAAACTGTATAAGGTTTTTTCAATTTTAATTCCTTTAGGAGTAATAGCTAATTTAATCTCTCTCGGTTTTTTAGATGCATAAGTGGTGATAATAAAATATGATAAGGCGACCATTAAGGCAAAAAGGAGATTTTTAGTAAAAATGGCTATTAAAAACAATATGCCGGCAATTGCTCCGGTAATAATATACCAGGATTTACTTTTTTGGTACTGTTCAAATTCAGGAGCAGTCCATTCAATTTGATTTTTGTTTTTTGACATGGCGGAGAGGGTGGGATTCGAACCCACATGTCCAAAAAGGACGCCGCTTTTCAAGAGCGGTGGAATAGCCGTTATCCGACCTCTCCAAGTCGTTTTTTTTGGCGGAAGAGGCGGGATTCGAACCCGCAAGCCCCGAAGGGCGACAGATTAGCAATCTGCTACAATACCATTATGTGACTCTTCCTAGTATTTTTAGGATAGCTTATTTTAGTAATTTTGTCTATCCTTGAGCCACGACTAGTTTCCAAATCTGCTTAGCCTGAAGAGGTTGTAAAGCTTGAACGGCTTGTTCTAAAGTAGCGCCGGTTGTTGAGATATCATCGATGAGGATAAGGGTTTTGTTGGATAAGTTGATCTCTTTAGATAAAGCAAAGGCTTGTTCTATATTTTCCCTTCTTTGCTGGGCGTTCTGTATTCCCATTTGGGGCAAAGTATGTTTAGTTCGGATGAGAAGGTTGTTATTTACAGGAATATTTAGTTTTTGGCTGATTTGTTGGACTAGGAGTTCAGCTTGGTTAAAACCGCGCCAGCGCAGACGACGAGGATGGAGAGGGATGGGGATTAAGACGAGGTCCAACTTCAGCTGAGGTCGGACCTCTTGAAGACGCTTAACCATTAATAATCCCAGAGGTTTAGCCAGATCTTTGACAAAATCATACTTGTACCTATGAATCAATTGTTTGATTAAGGGATTTTCGTAATAACTGGCAATTAACAAGTTATTTTTGATTGGTTTGGTGTTAAAAGGCAGTTTTTTAAAACAATTAAAACAAATAAAGTTGCCTTCTTGGCCGCAGCCGAGGCACTGGATGGGAAAGAGCAGATCTGAAATAGTTTTCCACATAGATTAATTTCTTTGTTCTTTTATTTATGTTATACTTTTCTATAGATAAAGAAAAGAAAGGAATTGTCCTGAGAAAAGCATAAGGGTGGTTTTTGGTAATTTAAGAGATTAAAATAATGTTTTTATTTAAGAAAAAGCCAAAGAATTGTCTAGGTATTGATATTAGCGCCTCGGCTGTAAAAATGGTTGAGTTAGGAAAAGAGGATGGCAGACATAAATTGAATAATTACGCAATTTTTTCCCTAGATAAATATTTAAAGAGTAAGGATCAACAGTCTGATCTAGAAAATTTTCAGATTTCTAATGAGAAAATAGCCAAGATAATCAAGCAAACTATTAAAGAAGCTAAGATTGAATCCAGGGATGTCTATTTTTCAGTCCCAGTCTATTCTAGTTTTTATACTCTGATTGATTTTCCAGATATGTCCAAAAAGGAGATTAAAGCAGCTATTCCTTTTGAGGCGAGAAAATATGTGCCCATTCCAATTTCAGAAGTTATCCTGGACTGGAGCGTGGTTAATCCGCCTAATAATAAGGATAGCAAGCAAGTTTTGCTTATTGCTGTACCTAAGAAAGTTATCGATAACTATAATCAGATAGTCGAATTGGCTGGTTTAAATCTTAGAGGAATTGAAGGAGAGACTTTTAGTTTGACCCGCGCTTTGATAGGTAATGATGAAAGTGTTATTATCCTAATAGATAGTGGCGCTCGTTCCATTAATGTTAGTATTATTGATGATGGCTACATTAGAGTGACTCATAATTTGGAAATGGGCGGTCGTAAGATAACTAAGGCTATTGCTCAACAGATGAATATGGATTTGGAAAAGGCGGAATATTTCAAAAGGAGGTTGTCTGGCGAGGAATCAACTGATCAAATAAGCCCTCAATTAAAGGGGGTTGTCCAATCATCTTTGGGAATGATCCTTATTGAGATTAAGAAGATTATCGATAATTATCAAAATAAGTATAATCGTAAGATTGAAAAAAGCGTTTTGGTCGGCAGCGGCGTTCATTTGTCAGGATTTTCCGACAGTCTGGTTAATAAATTATCTTTAGATGTCTCTATAGGTGATCCTTTTGCCCGAATAACCTATCCTGATGTGCTTAAACCGGTCTTAAAGGATTTAGGCCCTCCTTTGGCTGTAGCTATAGGGTTAGCCATGAGGGAAGAATAAAAATATTATGGACATCAAATTGATGCCAGAAAAATATAAGAGAAAAGGGATTGGTGGCGGATTGAGCCTATTCAGGAGCGGTCCCTTGAGAATTATTGTCCAGCTGGCCTCTAAGGCTAATCTTTGGTTTGTTTTGTCGTTTGTTTTATTAATTGGTCTGGTTTTGGTTTGTTTTGGTTTATGGGGGTACAAGATTAATTTAGATAAGAATAAGGAAAGCTTAGTCCAGAAAATGGAAGAGCTACAAGCTCAGAGGGATTTAAATTTGGAAAATGATTTTATGGAATTGAAAGAAACGATTGAAAATTTCAGAAAGATACTGGATAAAAGAATCTATTCTTCAAATATTTTGGAAACACTAGAGGAATTGACTATTCCTGATGTCCAATACAGCAATTTTAAAGTTAATTTTGGCCGTTTATTACTTGATTTAAAAGCAGAGGCAGCTGACTATAATTCTTTGGCCAAGCAAGTAATAATTTTCAAAAATGATTCCCGGATAAACAAAGTTAATTTGTTTGAGGTTAGTTTGGAAAAAAGCGGCTGGGTTGGGACTAACTTGAATCTTGAATTAAATCCAAGTTTTTTGTATGAATAAAAAAGTTATTATCATTTTAGTTAATTTGTTGGTCAGTATAGCTTTAGTGTTTGTTTTTGCTGATCCTCTTTGGAATTCAGTTAAAAGTCTGAGGGTTGATATAGACAAACGAGGTCAGGAAGTTAAAAAGGTTGAACAGTTTTTAGCTAAGGTACAGGAATTAGAAAAGGAATATCAGGAGATGGGAGGGGAAGGTGTTAAAGATATTGTTTCGGTTTTACCTAAGGAAAAAGATTTACCCTACTTAATGAATCAATTTGAGGTTTTGGCTGCAAGTAACGGCCTATTATTAGAGTCATTAAAATTTAACGAAGAAATTGAACGAGAGGGAAAAGACAGCAAGCTTTCTCAAAAGAAATTAAACCAGACTGAAGAGATTATTCCGCTCTTCCCTTATTTATCCGTTGAAATAAGGTTAAACGGATCTTATCAGGGCCTTAAGAGCTATTTGGAAGATTTAGAAAACAGTGTTCGTTTAATGGATGTTAAAGAGATTGGCTTTAGAAGTGAACGGGATAAGGGAGGTATTAATTTGTCCGGCCTGTCTATTTTTAAGTTTACTTTAGGAATATTAGTATATTATCAATAATGAATTTCAAATCAATTTTTTCTAAAGGTTCTTTATCCCAAGATCAGAAACAGCAAATACTGATAAGTGTTTTTATTGTGGTTATTTTTGCCACTCTTATGGTTCTGTATTTTGGCTTTTGGCGTTCTTCGCCGGCTCCGTCCGATCCGGACTCTCAGACTCCAGGAGTGACTAAGGGCCAAAGTATTAATCTTGAAAAGATTGATTTTGATGTTAGTTTCTTAAAGACTTCTCGTTTTCAGGATTTAAATATTTATGGGAAGTGGCCCTTAGAAATAGAAGAAAAAGGTCGGCAAAACCCATTTTTGCCATATAATCAATGAGTGGTTTAAATAAAAAAGACAACCTAAAAGATAAAAAAGCAGCCAAAGATGATAATCAGACGTTAAAAGTTCCTTTTATAGATTTAGCTCATAAAGAGATTCCAGTTGAAGTGTTAAAAGAGGTTCCTGAAGAGGCGGCAGCTTTTTATAATTTTGTTCCCATAGCCAGAAAAGGTAATATCCTTGAAGTGGGCATGGTCGATACAGATAATCTTAAAGCCAAAGAAGCTTTAAGATTTATTACTCGGAGAAGTGGCCTGGAGTCAAAAATATTTGCCATTAGTTCAGTTGATTTTGAAAACGTTTTAAGGCAGTATCAGAGTCTTCGGGGCGAAGTTAATAAAGCACTTAAGGAGTTGGAAGAAGAAATAGAGGCAGGAGAAGGCGCTGAATCATTCAAAGGGAAGCCCAAGGAGATGGCTGAAAAAATTGTTGCCGAAGCGCCAATCACTAGAATTGTTGCAGTTATCTTAAGACATGCGACCGAGGGCAAAGCTTCTGACGTACATATTGAGGCAGCCGAAAATAAAGTTAAAGTTCGTTTTAGGGTTGATGGAGTCCTTTATACTAGTTTAGTCCTGCCTAGAGATATTCATTCAGCTGTTGTTTCCCGGATTAAGATACTTTCTGATTTAAAGATTGATGAGACAAGAATACCTCAAGATGGTCGATTCCATACTGTGATTGCTGGGAAAAAGATTGATTTTCGTGTTTCTACGTTACCGACAGCTGGAGGAGAAAAAGTTGTTTTAAGAGTTTTGGACCTATCAGCCGGCCTAAGGGATTTCATTAGTTTAGGTTTAGAGGGATATAATTTAGAAATTTTAAAGAAAGAAATTAAGCAGCCCTTTGGTATGATTTTACTTACTGGTCCGACTGGTTCTGGTAAGTCAACCACCCTTTATGCTATCCTTGATAGCTTGAATCGGGAAGGAATTAATATTATTAGCTTAGAAGACCCGGTTGAATATTTTGTCGAAGGAATTAGCCAGTCACAGATTATGCCTGAAATAGGATATACTTTTGCTTCAGGTCTGCGTCATATTTTAAGACAAGATCCTGATGTAATTATGGTAGGAGAGATTAGGGATCAGGAAACGGCTGAGTTAGCCATCCATGCCGCCTTGACTGGGCATATTCTTCTTTCTACTTTACATACTAATGACGCTATAGGAGTGATTCCGCGCCTGATTGATATGAAAATTGGATCATTTCTTTTACCTTCTTCGTTAAATTTAATGATTGCTCAGCGTTTAGTTAGGCGGCTTTGTGAGAAATGTAAAAAGGAAATTCCTGCTCCGTCTAAAGTTGTTGAAATAATTGAAAGTGAGTTGACTGAGTTGAGTCCGGTGCATAAAGAATCCTTTTCTTGGAAAAAACCTTTCAAAATTTATCGGCCGGTTGGATGTAAGTTTTGTGGCAATAAGGGGACAAAAGGTCGAATTGCCCTTTATGAAATATTGCAAATGACTCCTCAATTAGAGGAAATCATTGCCGGAGAGTTAAGTGAAGTGAGAATAAAGGAAGAGGCCCACAGACAGGGTATGATTACGATGAAGCAAGATGGAATTACCAAGTCACTTCAAGGAATTATTTCTTTTGAGGAAATGATTAGGATGGTTGAGGAATAGGATAATAAATATATATAAATTATGAAAATTACAAAGCAGGGATTTACATTAATTGAGCTTTTAGTGGTAGTAGCTATAATAGGTCTTTTAGCTACCATTATCTTATACAGTGTTAGTACAATTAAAGCCAAGAGCCGTGATGCTCGTCGGGTCACGGATGTTAAAGTTATTCAGCAGGGATTATCAATGTATTACAATGATAATTTTCTTTATCCTGATTCTGGCGGGAGCGCTATTGAAATTAATGGAAGTAGCGATGATATGTCGCAAGCATTGATTAATAATGGATCAATGAATGGTCTGCCAGTTGATCCATTAAATGGAGATATGGGTGGAGTGACGTATAAATACTATTATCAATCACTCGATAGTCAGGATGATTACGAACTAACTTTCTATTTAGAGACAAATACAGTTCAAAATAGGTCGCAAGGAATTAATGTAGTTAAACCATAATACATAAAAATTATGAAAAAAATACTAATTATTGAAGATGATCCATTTCTTAGTGAAATGTATGCCGCTAAGTTTACTGAGAGCGGTTTTGAAACGGAGGTGGCATCTGACGGTAAGGAGGGTTTAGCTAAAATAGAGAATTTTCAGTCTGATTTGGTCCTTTTGGATATTGTTTTACCCAAAATGGACGGTTTTGAAATATTAAAGAAGATTAAAGAGAAGGAAGAATTAAAAGAAGTTCCGATTGTCTTGTTGACTAATTTGGGTCAAAAGAACGAAGTTGAAAAGGGATTATCTTTAGGTGCTGACGAATACATTATTAAGGCCCACTTTACGCCTACAGCAGTGGTGGCCAAAGTAAAGGAAATATTAAGTAAAAAATAATATATGAGTGAATATCAAAAAAAACTTGATGATATTTTGAATCATGCGATCAAAGATGGAGCCAGTGATGTCCATCTTTCAGCTGGTCGGACGCCTACTTTTCGGGTTCACGGCTCTTTGATTGCTTATGATAAATATCCTGTTATGACCGAGAAAGATACTCAAGAATTGGCTTCTGTTATCCTTCCAGAAGACCGCCGGGAGCAATTCTATAGTCAAAGAGATATTGATTTATCATATGCTCATCAAGATAAGAGTAGATTTAGGGTTAATGTTTATCATCAGCTTGGTCAGATCAGTATTGCTATGCGTTTGATTCCGAATAAGATTAGGAATATTGATGAATTAAATTTGCCGGCAGCCTGTCATAATTTTACCAAGGCGCCTCAAGGATTCTTTTTAGTAGTTGGTCCTTCTGGTCAAGGTAAATCAGCTGCTCTGGTTGCTCTAGTTGATGAAATAAATCACATTCGCCAGGATCATGTGATTACAATTGAGGATCCAGTAGAATATTTATTTAAGGAAGATAAGTGTATTATTGATCAGCGTGAGGTGGGCGAAGATGTTCAAAATTTTCATCGGGGTTTAAGGGAAGCTTTGCGTCAGGATCCGGATGTGATTATGATTGGTGAGATGCGTGATCCTGAAACCATCAGTAGCGCGGTAACGGCGGCTGAAACAGGTCATTTGGTCCTGGCTACTTTACATACTAATACAGCTGCTCAGACAATTGACCGGATTATAGATAGTTTTCCTCCTCATCAACAGAATCAAATCAGGATACAGTTAGCATCTACTGTTTTAGGCATTCTTTCCCGTCGTTTAATTCCTTGTCTAAAGGGCGAGGTGATTAATGCAGTTGAATTAATGATTGCCAATTCAGCTATTAGGAACTTAATTAGGGAGGGCAAGACTCACCAAATCGATATGATTATTGAAACCGGGTCTGAAGAAGGAATGATTTCTTTAAATCGTTCTTTGGCTGATTTAACTAATAGCGGGATGATTACCAGAGAACATGCAGAAGCGCATTCGCTCAATGTTAATGAATTAAGGCTGTTGCTGAAATAATAAATATAAATTATGAAATTTAATTATCTTGTTCGGGATCAGAAGGGAGAGACCCAAACTGGAACAATAGATGCATCTAATAAACAGACTGCCCTAAAAGCTCTTCAAGATCGCGGCTTTATAATCGTTAAGCTAGAATTAATTGAAAAGGCATCTTTTTTTGCCAAGAGGATTAAATTTTTAGAGAGAGTTAAAAGAAAAGAGGTCTTTGTCTTCTTTCGTCAGTTAGCCGTTTTGGTTGACGCCAATGTGCCCTTGGTCCAGTCTTTGAAATCACTTAGTCAGCAAATTGAAAGCGATTATTTTAGAGAGATTATTTTTGGAGTAGCCAATGATATTGATGGAGGAATGGCTTTTTCTAAAGCCTTGTCTAAATATCCCAGAGTCTTCTCTACTTTTACTATAAATTTAATGAAAACAGGTGAAGTTAGCGGACGTCTTCAAGAATCATTAAATTATTTGGCTGATCATCTTGAAAATGAATACTACCTTATTTCAAAAATTCGAGGAGCAATGACTTATCCAATTTTTATTCTGAGTACTTTTTTAATTATTGGTGTCCTAGTGATGGTTATGGTTATTCCACAGTTGACTTCCATCTTAACCGAAGCTGGTCAAGATCTGCCCTGGTCAACTAAAATAGTTATCTTTTTAAGTAATTTTATTAGGAGTTGGGGTTGGTTATTCTTATTATTTGGTGTTGCCGCTGGCTTTGCCTTTTGGCGTTATAAAAATACAGATAAAGGGAGAGTTGTTTGGGATACGATCAAGTTGAAAACTCCCATTTTTGGAAAGATTCTTCAAAAAACATATTTGGCTCGGTTGTCTAATAATTTGGGCGCTCTAATTAAAGGGGGCGTTTCAGTTATTCAAAGTTTGAATGTTTCTGGCCAGGTGGTGGGTAATGCTGTTTTTCAACAGATTCTTTTTAAAGCCAGAGACGAAATTAAAGTAGGACGGAGTATTAGCTCTTCTCTGGAACAATATCAGGAGTTTCCTACCTTGTTTACCCAAATGATTAAAACGGGTGAACAAACGGGTAAGCTAGATAGTATTTTGGAAAAGTTAAGCACATTTTATAACAAGGAAGTTGAAAATGTGGTTGATAATCTAAGTCAGTTAATTGAACCGATTTTACTTGTGTTTTTAGGGATTGGGGTGAGTATTTTAGTCTTTTCCGTGTTTATGCCTATTTATAATTTAGCTGGAGTGATGTAAAAATTAGACAATTTGTGGTACAATAAAGGGTCGAAAAAAAATAAGTTAAAATATAGCTATTAAGGAAAGGGGGTGAAAAAAATGATAAAGTATTTTCACGAAAAGAAGAACCAAAAAGGTTTTACCTTAATTGAACTGTTAGTGGTTATCGCCATTATTGGTGTCTTAGCTACTATTGTCTTGGTTTCTTTGAATACAGCTAGGAGTAAGGCGCGTGACAGTCGAAGGGTTAGTGATCTAAGGCAGTTAGCTTTGGCTTTAGAAATGTATTATGATGATAACGATGCTTATATCGATTCTTCTGGTGCATGTGTTACAGTTAATGAAACAAACTTAGGCGCTTTGACTACTACTTATATGGGGACTATTCCTGATGATCCAGGCACTGGAGACTATTCTTACGGAGCAGCTACTGACGAGCAGGATTATGTTTTGAAGGCAGTAGTAGAAAATGCTCTGCCTGATGGCGCTTATAGGACAACTGTTTATGGTTGTACTTGTGTTGGAGCCGCAGAATATTGTATTAGGCCTTAATTAGTTTTTAAACAGTCTGATAGCCGAAGACCTCATGAGAGTTGTCTCGTGGGGTTAGGGTTGTCAGACTGTTTGTTTTTGTAAC
The DNA here is from genome assembly GCA_964548405.1 of uncultured Candidatus Saccharibacteria bacterium. Lineage (GTDB taxonomy): Bacteria > Patescibacteriota > Minisyncoccia > Portnoybacterales > UBA2143 > JAHJOV01. Next base: position 51,887 of record CAZJPW010000004.1, read on the forward strand.
TTAAACTACGAAAACTAAATTTTTTAAAATCGCTTATCCCTACCCTCCCCGCTACGCGGGTCGGGCGCGCGCCCACACCTACGATTTAAAAAATTTGTTTTCTTCGTTTAATAGTAAAATATGTATCTTTTAGTTTTTGTATTTGGTTTAGTAATCGGGAGTTTTCTCAATGTGGTTATCTGCCGGTTAAAGACTAAAGAAACAATTTTTTTCAATCGTTCTTATTGTCCAGAATGCAAAGCAGTTTTGAGATGGTATGATTTAATTCCGATATTAAGCTTTTTAATTCAAAGAGGTAAGTGCCGTTATTGCGAAAAGAAAATCAGCTGGCAATATCCTCTAGTAGAAATATCCACGGCCTGTTTATTTCTACTAATTTTCAATTTTCAATTTTCAATTTTCAATTTAATTTATTACCTGATAATAGTTAGTCTTCTAATAGTTATATTCACCTATGACTTAAAACATTATTTAATTCCTGATAGAATAGTTTTTCCTGGTATGATTATTACCTTGCTTTATCAGGTTTTGAGTAATGATTTTTATCGTCCTGTTTTAGCTGGTTTGGCTACTTCGGGCTTTTTTCTTCTTTTGGTTTTAATCACTAAAGGTAAAGGCATGGGCTTGGGTGATGTTAAGCTAGTTGGCTTAATGGGTTTAATTCTATCTTGGCCTAATGTTTTGATTGCCCTATTCTTGTCTTTTTTCTCCGGAGCGGTTATCGGCTTATTACTAATTGTTTTTAGTAAGAAAGGTTTAAAGTCGCAAATTCCCTTTGGCCCCTTTTTGAGCGGAGCAACAGTTTTGACAATGTTTTACAGTCAATTTTTGATTGATTGGTGTTATAGGGTGCTTCCAATTCTTGCTCTTTAATCAATTTATTGATAAAATTAGGTTAAGTAGTTAAATAAAAATAAAAGGAGAAAAAAATATGGATAAAAATATATATATCATCCTACTGTTGGTTTTGGCAGTAGTGTTTGGTGGATATTACTATTATCAGTCGACTACTTCGGAGGATCGGATTCAGCCAGAGGAACCGGCTGGACAATCTTCGGGTCAGTCGGATGAACAACCATCAGGAGGCAGTCAGGGTGAAATATTGGAAGGCGGCCGATGTCAGCCATCTGCCAATATTGTGCTCGATGGTGCTTTTGAAAAGGTTGAAAATGGTGTTTTCCATTTTACACTTAAGAATAAGCAGAATTTAGAAATGGTCAATTTGAACGACGAAACTGTTTTTTCCGAAATACTTTTTTCAGCTGACTTGGAAAGAATAAGTGATAAAGAAATATCTTTGGCTGATTTGGCTCAAGGAGACCAAGTTTCTCTATTAATTGCTTGTGGTCAGGCAGAGGGTGATCCAAAAGTGGCTACGGCCATCAGACGTATAGAAGTTGAGGCAAGGAAATAGGTTTATGGCGAAAATAAGGACTAATACTTTAAAGTTTGTTTTTGATATTCAGAATTATCCCCTAGAAGCTCTTTACGGGGCTGCTTATGTTTTCTTTGATAAAGCCTATATTTTCCTAGACAGCCGGGCTAAGAATAAGATTGAGGTTTCTCTAAGGGGTAAAAGGAAATTAAATAAAAAACAACTAGAGGAATTGAAGGGGGAGTTCTTAAACGAACTCCTTAATTATACTCTGCGTATCAAATTAGCTAAGAGCAATAAAAAGCTTAGAGAGTTTGTTGTTGGCCAAGCTTTAATTTCAGCTTATGGGCTTGAACAAGAAACTGACAAGGAAGAACTTAAATATCAAGATGATCCATTGGGTATTGCTGTGCCTTGGGAGGAGAAATACGGTAAGAAAAAATGAAGATAAAATTCAATAAGAAAATATACAGCTTAAGAGCGGTAAAATTAGCCATTAAAGATTATCACAATTTGGCTGATTTTAGTTTGGAACAAAAAGGGAAATATATCATTGTTACTTTAACCAAAATAGATAAAGATGTTAAAGAAATAATTAGAGATGAGTTTTGTAATTATGTCCTTGGATTTGAAAAAAATTAAATACAATCAGCTAGGTTTTTTCCGTTTTAAGAAATTTAGGAACAAGTATCTTTTAACCAATGATTCGGGCCAGTATTTGTTTTTAACTCAAAAAGAGTTTAAGGATTTTTTGGCTAATAAATTGAAAAAAGATACAAAAACATATTTATCCTTAAAAGAAAGGAATTTTCTTAAAAATGAAATGGATCTAACTGAATCCGTAGATAGATATCGTTTTAAAAATGAGTTTCTTTTTGGCGGGCCAAGCTTGCATATAGTTGTAGTCACTTTGCGCTGTAATCTTAAATGCGTTTATTGTCACGCCAGCGCTCAGGGCATGAATAAAAAGGGCTTAGACATGGATAAAAAAACTGCTCAAGCGGTAGTTGATAAGATTTTTGAAACAACCAGTCCTTATGTAGCCATTGAATTTCAGGGCGGCGAACCTTTGGTTAACTGGCCGATAGTCAAATATATTGTTGAATATGCCCAGAAGAAGAATAAAAAGGCTAAGAAAGAATTAGAGCTGCGTTTAGTTTCAAATTTTGTTTTAATGACTGAGAGTAGGTTTAAGTATTTGATTGATAATAGGGTGGCGATGTGCCTTTCTTTGGATGGATCGGCTAAAGTCCACGATAGAAATAGGATTTTGGTAGATGGTAAAGGGAAAAGTTATCAATATGCAGCTAAATGGGCTAAAAAGTTTTTTAAGTTTTATCCTCAGTTAAGGAAAAAAGGATATATTTTTAAAATAGGGGCCTCTATTACGGTCAGCCGCTTTTCCTTGGCTTATTACAAGCAAATAGTTGACGAATTCATTAAACTTGGTTTTGATGATATTTATTTACGGCCCTTAAACCCTTTTGGTTTTAGTAGGGGTCATTTTCGAAAAATCGGCTATAGTGTTGATGAGTACATTAAATTTTATAAGAAAGCAATTAATTACATGATTGAGATAAATCTTAAAGGCAAGAAATTTAGAGAAAAAGCTGCTTGTATTTTTTTAACCAAGATTTTAACCGAATATGATCCTAATCATTTGGAATTGCGTTCACCCTGTGGAGCGGGTATTGGTCAGTTAGCCTATAATTACAACGGCCAAGTTTATACTTGTGATGAGGGCAGAATGATGTCAATGATGGGTGATGAAAGTTTTTGTTTAGGTAATGTTCATAAAAATACTTATCAAGAATTGGTTAGTAGTCCGGTGGTCCGGACTTTGTGTACAGCTTCCTGTTTAGATGGGTTGCCTCATTGTAATGATTGCGTTTACAAGCCATACTGCGGGGTTTGTCCGATTTACAATTATTCAGAGCAGGGTAATATTTTTGGCCAAATGCCAACTAATGAGCGTTGCCAAATTAATATGGCTATTTTGGATTTTTTGTTTGAAAAACTCCAAGATAAAAAGGCCGGACCAATCCTTGAATCCTGGCTGGAGAAATAGAGTTATCCACAGAAGAATAATTCGGATTTTTTAGAGAAAACTGGTAAAATGGAGATATAAATGAAAAAAGTTAAACTGCCTCAAATTAAAAAAGACATTAAGGCCTTTTTGACGAGCGAAGAAGGCAGGATTAATAAAAAAACTGTAGCTAAAACAGCTATGAGTCTTTTGGCTTTGGGAATTGGCTTGGCAGGAGTCATGAAGGCAGATTCGACTTCTGCAGCTACTACTCATGCTTCTCATGGATCTCATTCTTCCCATGGTTCCCATTCTTCCCATGGTTCCCATAGTTCTCATTCTTCCCACGGCTCCCATGGTTCCCACGGCTCACATGGTTCTCATAGCTCTCACGGTTCTCATAGTAGTCACGGCTCACATGGCTCCCACGGTTCCCACGGCTCACATGGTTCTCATGGTTCACACG
>CAZJPW010000005.1:0-48651 GCA_964548405.1 uncultured Candidatus Saccharibacteria bacterium
TTAGCTACTAAATTAACGATGACTCCAATCCCATAAATATAGGTTAAGCTCTTTTGCTTTTTTAAGGCAATGATCATATTAGAAAAAAGAACTCCTAAAAAGATAATTCCAGCGGCCCCAATCAAAACATTCAAAACTCCAGCTGAAAGAATAAATTCCTGACCAGCTATTAAAACAACTATTTTCTGAGAAAGGAAAATAATACCAATAATCATGGGGATAATAAAAATCAATAAAATATCCAATGTCTTTTGGGTAATTTGCTTAAATTTCTCTCTGGCTGTAAAAGCATATTCAGACATTAAAGGCATCACTAAGCCAACAAACATAGCCGGGAAAAAAAGCAAACTTTCTAAAAACTTATAAGCCAAATTATAAATCCCCACATCAGCCACTGGTTTCATTAAAGAAAGCATGATCGTATCTATTTTAAAATAGACCATGGTGAAAATAATTGCTAAAGCTAACGGTAAAGATTCTTTTAATAAAGATTTCCAAAATTTAAAATCAAATTCAAATGAAACAGAAACATATTTCTGACTAAAAAAGAAAACTAGAATAAAATTAATCAAAGCGCCCATTACTAAGGCGCCAACGATAAATAAAAGATTAAAGTCTCCAAAATCTTGCTTAACAAAAAACACAACTAATCCCAATTGAACCAAACGACCCAATAATTCTCCCCAGGCAACTTTGTCCATCCGAAGATGTTTCTGAAAAACACCTATTAAAACTTGTTGATTGGACATCAACCAAAAACCAACTGCGCCGATTAAAACTCCGATTTTAACCTGGTCAGGGTAAGGGAAAAAATAAACAATTAAGGGAGCTAAAGCAAAAATAAGCAAACCGCCAAAAAATCTCAAGGTAAAGGCATTGCTGACTATTTTCCTTTTATCTGCTTGAGGCCGAGATATTTCCCTTAAACAAATAGAATAAAGACCTAGATCAGCCAAAACAGTAAAGAAAAATAAAAAAGCCAAGATAGTTGAATAATAACCAAATCCATCCTGGCCTAAATAACGAGAAATTAAACCAATTACAACTAAAGAAAGGGCTAGTCCTATAATTCTAGCCCCAGCTGAAATAACAGTATTAAAAGCTATTTTTCTACCTAACATATTCTATATCTGGCCTTGTTTTCTTTTCGCTTATCTTTTGAGAAACAACAGCATCTTCAACAATAAGCTTATTATCCTTAATTTCAATTACTTGATTAGCATCAATAATTAATGGTTCTTTTAAAAAACCAAGTAAATCCTGGTGAGTGTGATATTTAACAATATTCTGGCCAGAAGTGTCTATCTCAAAATCAACCACTTTACCAAGCAGCTGTCCGCTTCGGGTAACAACTTTATTATTAATAATTTTTTTAGCCTTAATAAGCATTGTTCTAAGAAAACAAAGTTACTTAATAGGTTTAATAACTATTCTCCTTTCCAAATCCTGACCAATACTTTCGGTGCTCACCTCAGGCTTATCAACTAAAGCTAAATGAATAACTCTTCTCTCATAAGCAGACATTGGCTGAAGAGTAAGAGCTACTTTTTCCGTTAATGCCTGTTTAGCCATATTTTCAGCTAAGTCTTTTAATAATTCAATTCTGTGTTTGCGATAGTTATTAACATCTAAAATAAATGGAACCGGTTCTTGATTCTTCTTATTTACCAAAATCCGGGCAATATGTTGTAAAGCATCTAAATTAGCCCCAGCTTGGCCAATTAAAAACCCAGCCTGTTCAGTTTGAACATTAACTAAAATGCTATCTGATTGCAGATCATCAACTACAACATCGCCATCAAAGCACATAGCCTCCAATAATTCCTTAACTGTTTTTTTAATAATCTTTATCTTATCCATATATTTTAACTTAATTCTTAAGTTCACTTTTAGTAAAATACTGCTGAGTGATGCCGAATAAAGTTATTACTATCCAGTAAAGGGGTAGGGCAGCTGGCAAACTCCAAGCAATGAATACAGTTATTAAAGGCATGAAATAAAGCATTTGCTTGCTCATTATTGTAGAAAAATCCAATCCATCAGACTTACTCTTCTTAGTTAGATTTTTAGGCATAATCATCTTAGATTGAATGAACTGGAATAGGCCAGCCATTACAGCTAGAAAAACGCTTCTCTGAGAAAGATCAATCAATCCTAAAAACATCACATTTAATAACTCTGGCCTTGAGATAAAACTATAAAGACCATCCAATGATTCTGGGTTTAAGCCATTAAAGAAAACTCTATAAAGGGCGATTAAAAGGGGAAGTTGGACTAAAATAGGCAAACAACCAGCCATAGGATTAACCTTATGCTTCTTATACAACTCCATCATCACCTTAGCTTGTTCTTCCTTATTCTTATACTTCTTCTGTATTTCCTTTATCTTGGGTTGTAACTGATTAATTGCTTTTTGCGACTGAATCGCCTTTTTAGAAAGAGGATAAAGGATTAATCTAATTAAAATTGTTAAAACAATAATGGCAATACCTAAATCATTCCCAGGAATAATATTATAAAGCCAAACTAAAGCGTTGAATAAGGGACGATAAAGACTTTCATTAAAAACAGTTATTATAAGATTCATAATTCTAATTTATTAATTTTGTTTTTTTAAATATATTAACAAGCTCTTGTTCTATTCTTTGATAATCTTCTTTTATTATCCGAGACTCAACCATAACTACAAGATCAAAACTTTTTTTAATCTGATCAAAATTTAATCTGACTATCTCTTCAAGTTGACGTCTAATCTTATTCCTGATTACGGCTTTCTTAGAGATTTTCAATCCAACCACAAAAGCAAAACGACTAAACTCTAAATTATTTCTTAAAAACTTAACTCCAATAAAATCACCTCTATAATATCTTCCTTGCTTGAATACTTTTTTAAAATCATTATCTCTTTTTAATTTATATTCTCGAGGCAACATATTTAAATTAAAAACGACTAACTTTAAACAGTTAGTTTCTTTCGTTTTTTAGTTCTTCTTTTAGATAAAACACGACGGCCATATTGAGTGGCCATCCTTGCTTTAAATCCGTGAGTTTTCTTTCTTTTCTTCTTTTTTGGATTATAAGTAAACGACATATATTTTAGAATAGCATCTCATAATCATTAAGTCAATCTCAATATTCCCCACTTCATCCACACTTTATCAACAAAATTGAGGTGTTTTGATATTTTTGTTATTATGATACAATAAGCTCAAGTTATTAATCATAATATCTTTTATGAATTTAAAAAATCTTTGGCAAACTGTATTAGGGGAGGTTGAGTTAACTATATCTAAAGCTAGTTTTATCACTTGGTTCAAAAATACCAAAATTCACTCTAAAAAAGAAGGAATGATTGTAGTAAGCGCACCTAATGGCTTTACCAAGGAATGGCTAGAGAATAAGTATAATAAACTAATTTTAAAAATCCTGCGCAATAATTCGCCAGACATTAAAGAAATACAATTTATTATTGGTGGAAATAAAACAATAATAACCGAAACTAAAGTTAAAAAAAGACCATTACCTAGTTTAATAAGTAACAGCCAATTAAATTTCCAAGAGCTTAATCTTAATAAAGAAACCAACCTTAATCCTAAATATACTTTTAATAATTTTATAATCGGTTCTTTTAATGAATTAGCTCAAGCAGCTAGTAAGGGGGTAGTTAAACATACAGGTTCTCTTTATAACCCCCTTTTTATTTATGGTGGAGTTGGCTTAGGAAAAACCCACTTACTTCAAGCAATTGGTAATGAATTATCTAAAAAGCATCCTAATAAAAAAATTAAGTATCTTAGCTCTGAAAGTTACACTAGAGAATTAGTTGATGCCATATCAAAGAGAGGAATGGACACTTTTAAAAAGAAATATTACAAAATAGATACTTTAATTATTGATGATATCCAATTCATTGCTGGTAAAGAAAAAACCCAAGAAGAATTTTTTAACACCTTTAATGCCCTTTATCAGAGAAATAAACAAATTATTATTAGTTCTGATAAACCACCCAAAGCTATCTCTACCCTAGAAGATAGGTTAAGGTCGCGTTTTGAAGGAGGAATGATCGCTGATATTAGCCAGCCAGATTTAGAAACAAGACTAGCTATTCTTAAAAATAAAGCTAAAGAAAAAAAATCTAAAATATCAGAAGATGTTCTTGGTTATATCGCCACCCACGTCCAAAGCAATATTAGAGAATTAGAAGGAGCTCTTAATCGGATAATTGCCTTTTCTCAAATTAATAATACTACTCCAACAATTAAGAATGTTCCTAAAATCCTCTCTCAAATCATCAATACTCCCAAAAAGATGACTAACTGTAAAAAAATATTTAAGGCAGTATCTGAATTTTATGATATTAGTTTTAATGACCTATTTACTCATTCTAGAAAAAAACAATTAGTCAGGCCAAGACAAATAAGTATGTACTTAATTAGAAATGAATTAAATGGATCTTATCCATATATTGGAGAAAAGCTTGGTGGACGCGACCACACAACTGCAATGTACGCTTGTCAAAAAATAAATAAAGAAATAGAAAGTAATGATTCACTTCAACATGAAATAAATTTAATTAAAGAACGATTATATAACTAAGTCAAAAATTCATCAAAAGTTTATCCACAAATTAACAGGATAAAAATTAACAACTTAGCAATTAAAAATTATTAACTATTAACTCAAGATATTGACTTTTCCCCAGATTTTAATACTCTAATAGTAATAATAATTTTTAAATATATTTATATTATTAATTAATTACTAAAAATATGCACATCATTTGTCTTCAAGAAAATTTAAAACAAGCTTTAAATATTACTGAAAAAATTATCGGTCGTAATTTAACTTTGCCTATTTTAAATAATCTTCTTTTATCTATAGAAGGAAGTAGATTAAAAATATCTTCTACTAATTTAGAAATTGGTATTAACTCTTGGGTCACAGGGAAAGTCCAAGATAAAGGAAGCATTACTATTCCAGCTAGATTATTAACTGATTTTATTAATAATCTTCCTAATGAAAAAGTCGAGTTAAAGGTTAAGGATAAACAATTAGATGTAAAATGTAGGAAATTTAAAGCATCTCTTAAGGGGTTGCCAGCTGATGATTTTCCGATCATTCCTAAAATTAAAGACAAAGCATTATTAAAGATAAAAGGAAGTGTTTTAAAAAATGGTCTGGCTCAAGTAGTAGAAATGGCTTCTTTATCAGAATCAAGGCCTGAAATATCAGGTATTTTAATGAAATTTGACTCATCAGCTAGTGGATCGGGTAATAATTCAATTAAGTTAGCTGCGACAGATAGTTTTCGTTTAGCAGAAAAAGATTTGGAAATTAATTCTAATTCAAAAATTTCAAAAACACAGTCTATTATTATTCCCCAAAGGACAGTTCAGGAGATAAATAGGATTTTAGGAGAAGAAGAAACAGAAGTAGAAGTAATTTTATCCGGTAATCAAATCTTATTTGATTTAGGCTATGCTCAAGTCATTTCAAGACTTATTGAGGGCCAATACCCAGATTATCAACAGATTATCCCAGATAGTTTTCAAACTCAAGTAACAGTTGATAGAAGTGAGTTAATTAGTAATATTAAAATTGCTAGCTTGTTTAGTGGTAAGATTAATGATATTAAAATATCTATTAATCCTCAAAAGTCGTTTTTAGAAGTTTTAGCTAAGGATGCTGATATTGGAGAGAATAAATCAAAAATTGAAGCAGAAATTCAAGGAAAGGAAGTAGCGGTAATTTTTAATCATAAATATCTTTTAGACGGTTTAAATAACATCTTTAGTGATAAAGTTATCTTGGGATTAAATGATGAATCTAAACCCGTCGTTGCCCGTCCTGTAGGCGATACCAGTTATACTTACGTAATTATGCCGATTAAGGTTTAATTGTTTTTTAGTAATTAAAAAAGGCGAGATTTCTCTCGCTTTTTTTAATTATAATCTTTTATTAATAATTGCTTTTAATAGTAATTTCGTCTTCTTGTCTGTTTAAAACTTTATCGTAAGCGCGTACTTTGATTGTTTGATTGGCTTCAGATGAAAGATAGGGTAAGGGATTAAAGGTAACTGAATAAGGCGTGGTTCGATCGGTACTAATTAATTGATTATTAAAAAAGAAATCAACTTGTTTAATACCTAAATTAGCGCTAGCCTGGGCTTGAATAGTTAAAGTGGATCCACTAATTAAGTCATTATTCCTTGGTGAAATAATTTCCACCTCAGGCTGATTTTCTTTAGTGTGGATATCATCGTATTGGATGGGTGGAGAGGGTTGATTAGTTACCCATTCTTGAACAGCTGGTTCCCAGTTTTCAAATTGAGGATCATCTTGGTCTATGTAGTAAAGGATAGAATGAATTTCTTGATAGATTTTTTCTATAATCAAATCAGGTGGAGTTAAGTCAGTGGCCCGCTTACCAGAAATTCTGTCAATCTTAATTCTATTCTGATAAGCTAATTGGCCGTTAATCATTGGAGTGGTACTGCTAGCTGTCGGTTCTGGAGAAGTGAATTTTTCTATCTTTTCAGGTAGAAAAAATTCATTTTCTACAATATTTTCTTCTTCGGTTATAGTATTTCCATTATTATCAATCTTAATCTGATAAGCCTGGGTCATGAATTCATTCCAAATAGGAGAAGCAACATAAAGGCCAGCTGCCCCCTCTTTCATTTTCTGAGTGAAATCATTATTACCAGCCCAAACGCCGACCACTAAGCTCGGGGTATATCCGATTGTCCAACCATCAGCGTAATCTTGGGTAGTACCGGTTTTAGCAGCGGCCGGCCGGTCAGCTAAATAGAGTTTTGATTTAGGTCCGAACATAGGTATCCTGGCTGATTCATCTGAAAGGATGTCGTTGATTTGTCGGGCTATCTGCTGATTTAAAACATTAACTGGGTCGTCCTCGTACTCTTCTAGAATATTTCCTTGGGTATCCTCTATTTTAAGAATTAATTTAACTGGATGTTTAACACCTTCACTGGCAAAAACTCCATAGGCTGCAGTTTCATCAATAAGTTTTACTTCACCCCCACCAAGGACTAGGGATAGACTGTAACGTCCCCTGTCTTTTAGTGTAGTGATGCCCATATCCTGGGCTAGGTTTATTGTTTCATTAACACCGGCTAGATAAAGGGTTTTAACTGAGACTAAGTTGATTGATTGAGCTAAGGCATCTCTCATACTAATTGGTCCTCTAAATTTCAAATCATAGTTATTTGGCTTATACTCTTTTTCTTCGCCGACTGGGCCGAATTCGCCAAAACTAGTTTCTAAGTCAAATAAGATAGTTTCTGGGCTATATCCTTTTTCAAAAGCCGTAGCATAGGCAAAGGGCTTAAAAGATGACCCTGGCTGTCGATTGGGACTGGTAGCCACATTAAATTGGTCTTGACTATAGTTCTTGGAACCAACTAGGGCTAATACTTGTCCTGTTTTTGGGTCTATGGTTACTAAAGCAGCATTACTGGCCCGGTAAACTGTTTCATTTTTTTCTACATTTTTTGTAATAATTTCTTCGGCTAGTTGCTGTAAATCCCAATCAAGAGTGGTATAGACTCTTAAACCGGCCATATTAATATCAGTATAGTCTCGACCATACTCTTCTTCTAAGTATTCCTGAATCATAGTAACAAAGTGGTGGGCCTTAAGGTCGCCTTTGGAAGTATATTCTAATTCTTCTTGTTTGGCTTGATTAGATTGCTCTTCGGTGATGTAACCGAATTTAACCATACGGTCTAAAATATATTCTTGTCTGGTTTTTAGTTCTTCAGGATGGGAGCCGTACGGAGAATAGTAGCTTGGAGCATTAGGTAAGGCAGCTAAAAGGGTGGCTTGGCCTAAAGTTAGGTCTTTAGACGACTTATTGAAAAAAGTCTGGGCGGCTGCTTCAATCCCGTAGGCACTGGATCCATAAGGTACCTGATTAAGGTAAAATCCTAAAATCTCGTCTTTGGAATATTTTCTTTCCATAACTAAAGCTAGGATTACCTCTTTGATTTTTCGAGTATAAGTTCTTTCTGACTGAGGTCCGCCTAGGTAGGCGTTTTTAATAAATTGTTGGGTAATAGTTGATGCACCTTGGGATATTCTTTTATTCCTAAAATTAGCTACCAAAGATCGGACGATCCCACGCCAGTCAAATCCAATATGGTGGTAAAAATTGTCGTCTTCAGCCACAATAGTGGCATCTTTAATAGATTGGGTAATTTCTTCAAAGGGGATAATAGTTCTTTTTTCCTCGCCGTGGATATCATAAAGGATTATTTGTCCAGTTCTATCATAGATTTTGGTTGATTCTACCACTTGGCGTTCATCAATCTTAGTTGGATCTGGTAAATCTTTAGCAAAGTAGGCTAAAACACCGATTCCGAAAAGGAATCCGATGACCAAACAAAAAACAATAACTTTAATTATTATCTTTAATATTTTTCCACCTTTTATTAACATATTATCCATTTTGACAGAATTGCCTATTTTTATCAATAGTGATATATTTAAATATATGGATAAAGAACAACAAATAGACAAAGTTTTAAGCAGAGGCGTAGAAAACATCTACCCCTCTAAAGAAGAATTAGAAAAAGTTTTAAAATCTGACAAAAAGATTAAACTTTATTGTGGCTATGATGCTACCGCTCCATCGCTTCATATCGGCCACGCTATTACTTTAAGAAAATTAAGGCAATTTCAAGACCTTGGCCATGAAGTTATTTTTCTTTTAGGTGATTTTACCTCAATGATAGGAGACCCAACCGATAAAACCGCTGCCAGAAAAAAAATGACCCGTGAAGAAGTTTTAAAGAATATGGCCGGTTACAAAGAACAGGCCTCTAAAATCATTGATTTTGAAGGGAAGGGCAAAGCTCCAGTTAAAGTACTCTACAATAGCGAATGGAATGATAAATTGAGTTTTATTGATTTAATTAATATAGCTTCTAATTTTACCGCTCAACAAACTCTAGCTAGAGATATGTTTAAAAAGAGATTAGAAGAAGGAAAGGATTTGTATTTACATGAATTTCTTTATCCATTAACTCAGGCCTATGACAGTGTTGCTATGGATGTAGACCTTGAAGTTGGAGGCAATGATCAGATGTTTAATATGTTGGCTGGCAGGACGTTAATGAAGAAGATGAAGGATAAGGACAAGTTTGTTTTAACAACTAAATTATTAGTTGATTCTTCGGGTAAAAAGATGGGTAAAACTGAAGGAAATGTTGTTAATTTAGATGAAGAGCCAGGCGAAATGTTTGGTCAGATTATGTCATGGTCAGATGGATTAATCCTTCCTGGATTTGAATTATTAACAGATATAGAGATAAAAAAGATAGATAATCCAAGGGATGCCAAGGCCAAATTAGCTCGAGAAATCGTTAGTATCCATCATAGTCAAGAAGAAGCAGAGCAAGCAGAAAAAGAATTTGAAAAAGTTTTTAAAGACAAAGATAAGCCAACCGAAATTCCAGAGTTTAAAACAGATAAAAAGAGATATCAGATTTTAGATTTGTTAGTGGAAACAAAAATGGCTCCGAGCAAAGGCGAAGCCAAAAGATTAGTTGAACAAGGTGGAGTTAAAATTGATGATAAAAAAATCACTGACTGGCAGGAAATAATAGATGTTAGAGGCAGTGTTATTATCCAAGTAGGCAAGAGAAATTTTATTAAAACTAAGGTTTAGCTTTATGAATCAGTATCAGGAGAAGATTAAGAAATTTTCAGAAGAAAGAAATTGGAATCAATTTCACAATCCAAAAGATCTTTTATTAGGGATAGTTGAAGAGGTGGGTGAATTTAGGAATATAGTAAAATGGGAACAAGATCCGAAGGTTATAAAGAAGATTATGTTAGAGAATATAGAAGAAGTAAAAGACAACATTGGTGATATATTCTGGTTTCTCTCATTATTAGCGAGTAGTTGCGGTATTGATATTAATGAGGCGGCCAAAGAAGTAATTGAACAAAACGAGAAAAGGTTTCCCATTGAGAAAACAAAAGGCAAACACACAAACACAAAGCTTGGCGGCCACGACGGGAAAAATTAAAAGCGCCAATCAATGGCGCCTTTGTTATTTTCTAAATAAATAATCAATAATTTTGCCAGCCGCGTTACGGCCTTTGCCCTGATTGGGAAAATGATGCAGCCAAAGCGATGGAATAGCATTGATTTCAATAATTTTACCCTTATTTTCAGTAATAGGTTGAGATATATCCTTGGTAATAATATCAACTCCGCCAATTTTTAGCCCCAAAGCTTTGACTGCTTGGCGGGCTTTTTTAATGTTATCTGGATGAACTAACTTAGTTACGTCTTCAGCTTCGCCACCTGTGCTAAAGTTAGCATTTTTTCTAACTTGAACAACCTGGTTCTTTTTTGGAACAGAGGTTAGTTTAAGTTTTTTCTGAGCTAAACATCTTTTAACTTCCAAATCAATCTTAATTTTTTTAAGAAAAGGGGCTAGCTGTTTGGCCTTAGTTCTTCTTTCCTTCTTATTACTCAACTCAATTAAATGCTTAATATTGTGAATTCCATCTCCTTTAATTCTGGCTGGGATTCTTCGAACAGCCCCAATCAACTTACTATCCAAAATTAAAAGTCGGTAATCTTTACCTTGAATAAATTGTTCAATCATCAAATATTTATATTTTTTAAATAAGCGGCGGGCTACTTTTTTAAGTTTAGTTTTAGTTTTGATCTTAATTATTACATCGCGGCCTTTGGTTTGGCTGATTGGTTTAATGACCCAGGGTCTAGGAATTTTAATCTGGTCAATTTGGTCAGCTTGGTCAACTTGGTTGACTTTTAAAAATTGAGGAACAGGCAATTTAACCGATTCTAATATTTGATAAGTTAAATACTTAGACAAGGCTAATTCACAGCTAAGCTTGGAATTAAAAAATCCCTTTTGGTGACTTAACCAACGAGATTGTTTTTCCTTTTTAAGCTTAATGTAAATATTTTCCCTATGCCCCTGTTTTTGGACTAAAACTTGGCATTTAATGCCTTTTCTGATGGCTTGTTTTAAAATTAAATACTGACCTCCATAATCAAATATATCTTTGTAATTTTTGTCGGAAACTGAAACCATATATTTTATCCTTTAGCTAGAATGTTGGGATTGAGCATCTTTTTAATTTTTAACAGCTTAACTGGCTTTAAATCATGGGCTTGGTGGACTGCTTCAGCTACTTTCAAGGCCCAAGGTGTCAATTGCTTGTAAGAATCATCCAGAACGCGGTTTAAGGTCAGGATGCGGCCCAATCTGCGGTTGGGGCTAAAAGGAGCTTTTTTGAATTGAATGCCGTCAGCCAAAAGGAATTCTTCTTTGTCTTTGAGGTGTTTTAAATCGTATCCCGGTCTAATATATTCTAGTTTATCTTTTCTTAGTTGGTAAACTCCTGCTTTTACTTGTTTATGGTTTCTGGCCCAGCGCCTAGTAAGATTGTGCGGTATCATCTGGGTCCCTATTTTATCCTGACGCATTAAACGGTTAATTTCATCTAAATCAATTTGATAATCTAAATTAAGGAATTCCATAACATGAAAAGCAAGAATTGAAGGTTCCTTGTTTAGTGATTGAACCATTGGCAGAACAGGGAAAGAGCCGAGTAGGCGGGGATTGCATTCCACAGTATAAAGCTTTTTAGTTTCTTCATCAAAGACGAAATCTAAACCGAAAATTCCTTTGTATCCCAAGGTTTTAAAATATTGTCCGATTTTTTCCACAGCCTCATAGGCTTGGTCAGATACTTCCTGGTCGAATTTAGAAGCGGTCCAATCGTGTCCGCAAAACAAGCCTGATCCTTTTTCCGGACTGAATAATTCTGGAATGTCTACAATTTGATGTTGAAGATTAGTGGAAATGATGCCATGCTTAGTTACGCAGCCAGTGATACTAGGCGAGGATCCCTGGATATATTTGGCTACCAGCGCTTCTGGTACGGGTTCAAACTTAGCTTCAGCGTCGTCTTGTAAACCTGGCTTCCACTTTCCTTTTAATTTTTTAAAGGCTTTATCAAAATCTTCTTGGTTATTGATGAAAAAAGTTCCTTTGCCGCCGCCTTTGGTTGGATGTTGAATAACAAAGGGTAAGCTATATTTATTCATTAAATGGCCATAGTGTAGTTTATCAACTGAAGCGATTTTACCTGGCGGCACAGCCACATTAATCTCTTTTAAAATTTTTCTAAATTTTATCTTGTTCTCAAGTGTTTCTTTACCAAAAGAAGTGGGATTAGCTAGTAATTGCCAATTATTTTTTTGGCAAATTTGTTCCATCTTAGTTGAAGGCTTGTAAACCAGGATAGCTGGTCTTTTGTCTGAAGAACTGAATTTGTCTAAAAACTTTTTTGATTCAGGATGTCCAATAACAGTGGTAGCATTACGAGGTTCTTTAATATGCTTATTACCCATGCCTTTTTCTAAAGAAAGTATTTCAATGTTTTTTTCAATTAGTTCTGTGTCTGAGCTGTAACGTAAGGTGATAATCCGGTAATTATTAATAACGTTTTCTAATCCTAGTCTGTCCCAAGCGTAAACCCCAGCTCCGAAAATGGGGGTGGTTAGATCTTTTAAATATTGTTTTTGCGTTTCTAAGTCTTTAATCGTCATTTAAGTTGTTTTAGGTTTTCTCATAAAGACGTTTTTAGCTGGATCAACCAGGAATCTTTTTAAGTCCCGTCGTCCAACAATAATATCATATTTCATTTCACTGCGGTCAGCGATAAAAGCTTCGGTCATTACTAATCGTTTGTCCATATAAAAGGAAAAGTTTACGATTGGTCTTTCTTCCATACCTAGGGCGCCCCGGACTTTCTTGGATCCAATCATTTGATCAATGCCTAGATCTTTGGCTAAATTAGAGCAGATAGTTGTTCGGTAGGCTCCAGTGTCAACTTTAGCCATAATTGGATGCTTATTCTTATCACTGTCAAGTATTTCAATTAATTCATTAATGCCAACAACTTTGCGTCCAGAAATTTCTTCTAGTTCTTCTTCTACTTCGCCCCCAAACAAATCTTGGGCTAGTTTTATGCCTTTAGTGATGGTTTTTACTTTTAATCCTTTAACTCTTTTAAGTCGTTCATCAAGGGGGCTTAGATTGGCAATTTGGACGGATAGGCCCGGTCTGGTGTTTAGTTCTAGGATAACAGGTCCTTTTTCTCGGTCAATGGCGATGTCAATACCCAAAAATCCTATCTTTGTTATTTGTTGGGCATAGATGGCTAGTCTTAAGATTTCTTCCCAGCCCGGAATCTGGATGCCCCGCAGAGGTATTCTAGTATTGGGTATATATTCAATAACTCGGTCTTTTTGGATAGCAGTGGTGGTGACGCCGGTGCCCATATCTATGCCTACACCGATACCACCCAAGTGGAGGTTGGCTTTACCGCCTGATTCTTTGGTGGGCAGCCGGAGTTCTCCCATAATCGGAACAGAGTTATAAACGATGATTCTAATATCAGGGATACCCCGATAAGAGTAAGGTTTAAATAACTTTAATAGTCTAATCCTTTCTTCAAAAAAAGCAATATCAGGCACGCTAGTCATGGAATAGGTGCCTTCAAGTATATTTAAAATATGGGTTTCCAGGTCATTGGCTGTGATTATCTTTTTGTCTGCCTTGATCCAAGGATTGGGGTATCTTTTACGGCGGGCATAGACGATCAGGATGCCTTCGCCGCCCAAGCCGCGGTTAGGCTTAAGAGTAAAGCTATTAGGCAAGCTATTCCAATCAAACTCTCTAAGTTCTTGGAGTTCTTTAATGATAGCGTAGTTCTGCAAGACGGGCAGACCGTTTCTTTTTAGAATTTTCTTGGCTAGGAGTTTGTTGTCTGCAATACGAATAGCCCTCAGGGAATTAGAGGGCCGCATATACGAAAGAATACGGGCGTTCATACCTAGAACATGGCGAGATTTTTCTAAAAATTCAAACATATTTTACAAAAGACTATATCTTACCCGGTCTTTTTTTCTTAGGTATTTCGATATTTTTAATTACTTCTCTGAAGCGGAAGTATTCAATTAAGCGTAAGCCAGTCCATTTACCTAAAAAGATGTTAATGATTATTGTTAAGAAAATTGTGGCTAGGGGATGGTTAAGGATGAAAACTTGTAGCCAAATCCAAGAAGCTACCCAGTAGCAGATAATGGAGAGGATTAAAGTTTCTGTAGTTAGGAATATAGCGCCTTTGCCGCCTCGTTCTATTTGGGCAACCAGAAATTTTTCAACCAGAGTTATCATGATTAGGATAACGAAAATGGAAACAGTAATTAAACTAGTTTTTTGGCTATAGGCCCCTAAGTAGAAAATTATCAGAACAGCCAAAACAACAGCCGTCAGGGCAATAGCCATCCTGGGAAGATAAAGTAGGCGAAATCTCCTAACAAACAGCCTCATTAGAGTTCCGACTAAAAGGATAGTAAAGAAGAAAATTATTCCGTATTTTAGTCCGGTCGCTAAAAAGGCAAAGGTAATGATTAAAGGAGTATAAATGCCAAAACCTTTAATACCGATAATTTGGCGGGCAAAAGCAATAACCGTAGCTACAATAGGTAGCATTAATAAATAGATAAGGGTTTCTTGAGGCACACCCTGGCTAATCATATATTGAGTGATAAAAGACATACTATTTAATATTTGGAGTGGAATTAGCACAGCAAATGGCTACAGCTAGGGCATCAGCTGCATCATCTGGTTTGGGAATCTCTTTTAAGTTTAATAGTAGTTTGACCATTTGTTGAACCTGTTTTTTTTCGGCCCGGCCATAGCTGGTTACAGCTTGTTTAACTTGGAGGGGAGTATATTCAGATACGGGGATTTTCATTTTAGCAATCCGAGCTAAAATTACCCCCCGAGCCTGGCTGACTTTAATAGCGGTTTTGAGATTTTTGAAGAAAAAGATATCTTCGACCGCTGCTTTGTCAGGTTTATGTTTTTTAATTATTTTAGCTAATTCTTTATCTAGCTTATTAAGTCGCTGGGCTGTTGAAAATTTAGGGTCAGTTTTAATACAGCCGTACTCAATCATTTCTAATTTATTTGATGACTTTTTAACAACGCCGTATCCTATACGGGCCGTTCCTGGATCTATTCCTGTAATGATCATATTACTTTATATTAGAATAAATTTCTTGGACATCGTCATTGTCATCTAGGGCTTCAAAGAGTTTTTCTAGCTGATTCAAAGTTTTTTCATCAACTTCCATAGGATATTTAGGTATCCATTCTTCACCTTGTCTATCAAACATGTATTTAACGCTGCCTGGTTCTGCTAATTTGCCGCCGTGTTTATTTAAAATATGTTTAATTTCAGCTGAAGTCCTGTTTTTGTTGTCAGTGATTCCTTCAATGATTATAGCGATGCTACTTGGACCGTAGGCTTCGTAAGTTACTTCTTCTATAACAGATCCTGCTAATTGGCCGGTGCCTCGTTTAATAGCGTGTTCAATTTTATCCTTAGGCATATTAGCTTCTCGGGCTTTGGCGATAGTAGTTCGCAATTTAGGGTTAGAATCAGGGTCTCCGCCTTTTTCTTTAGCAGCGACACTAATTAAACGGGATATTTTAGAAAAAATCTTACCCCGTTTCGCATCCATTGCTCCTTTTTTGTGTTTTATAGTAGAAAAGTGACTATGACCACTCATGTCTTAATAATACTATTAGTTAAGAAGGGGTGTCAATGGAGATTAAGAGGTAAATGTTCTTTTTTTCACCTGGATTATGGTCCAGCTGAGGAGGAGGGAGGCGGAGATGATGATAGAGAGGTAGAGGATTAGATTAGCTTTATCATTTGATTGGGTTTTTTGGACTAAGGAGGCAGGTTGGGTGTCTGAAGGGTTATTTTGAAGGATATTTTGGGGGGATTGAGCTAGTAAATTATTGACTGAGGTGGTTGAAGGATTTTGAGTCTCAAAATTCTGGCTTTGGGTAAGATTGGTGGTCGTAGCTAAAACTTGAGGTTCTTGAGTTTCTTGAATAATTGGTTCAGGATTATTAGTCTGATAATCCGTTTCTTTTTCTAGGCCAAGGGCCGAGATAATGTTGACCGCTCCGGGCGTGGCAACTTTGGTCCAAAAATATCCAGTTCCGTCAAAAGCAATACAAAAATCCTTTTTATCTTCAGCTAAGTAATTAACTTCGGTACTAATTGAGCCATCTGGGTAAATTAATTTAACTTGGTCATTATTATCATCTAAAGCAATTTTAGTGATTTGTTTGGTTAAAACTAGAAATTGATTTGGTCCGATTAAGCTATTAGGAGGAAAAACAAAATCATTTAACTGCCAATTGGTTAAATTAGCCATTTGGTCGCTTTGATTATATAGTTCAATCCATTGGTTATTAAATTCATTGATAATTACTGAAGGTGAGTAAATACTAACTGTAACAATATCTAAATCGGAAAAAGTGCCATCAGAGACTAATAGGGAAACAAGATACTGTCCAGGATAAGTATAGGTATGGGTGGGTTTTTCTTTGGTATCAGTGGCTCCGTCGCCAAAATTCCAGAAAAAAGTCAGGGTATCATTGTTAGGATCAGAAGATAAACTGGCATCAAAAGATATTTCTTGATTAATTAAAGCGGTAATATCTGTGCCGGCATCAGCTTGAGGTGGTTGATTAGGAGGTGTTGGCGCTCCGCCAGTCGTGATTCCGTCATCAGCTTGCTGATCTGGAGTTGAAGTATCACTACTGTTTTGTGGATTTGGTGTGGTTTGAATAACAAAATCAACACTATTATTGTCGGAATCTTGGCCAGCTGGTTGTCGTTCTATGCTTTGATCTTTTTCTGGGTTAGAAGTAGCCTGATTTTCAAAATCAGCAGCTTCACCATAGCCAACTTTATCAATAATATTATCTTCTGGGTCGTAAAGGATAATAGTATTATTATTAGCGATGGAATAAGAAGAGCCTGAATAGGCTAGGTCGGCGCTGATTGTATTTGTGTAATCAGGATGGGCGATTAAAAAATACCCCTGAGCGGGTATTATGCCTATAAATTTGGATGAACTTACTAAATTGCTTTGAGTACCGCTTTTTGTTTTCTTTTTTAACTTATATCCGTCTAAGTCAATGCTATTTTCAGTGGAATTGTATAGTTCAATAAATTCGTTTTTGGTTGCTCCTGTCTGGCCAGTCATAATTTCATTGATCAGAATATCGCCGCTAGCCGCCAGAATGTAATTTGGACAAATAAAAAAACCTCCTATAACCAATAACCAGCAAAATATTCTTATTTTGCCTTTTCCTATCATATTAATATTATATATTGTTTAAACCCTGCCGGGATAATTAGGGGCTTGTTCAGTAATAGTCATGCTATGGGGATGGGATTCATTCATACTTTGTTTGCTAATAAGGATGAATTTAGCTTTTTTCTGGAGATCAGCAATATCTTTAGCTCCAGAAAGGCCCATCCCAGAACGAAGGCCGCCTGTTAATTGCTGAACAACATTAGCCAAAGGCCCCTTATAAAGAACCCGTCCTTCAACTCCTTCGGGCACTAATTTAGCTGGTCCATTACTCTGCTGATTATATCTCTCTCTTGAACCTTTTTTGAGTGCACCTAAAGAGCCCATGCCCCGATATGACTTATAGGCTTTATTCTCATAATAAATGATTTCTCCGGGTGACTCTTCAGTGCCAGCAAAAAGATTTCCAATCATAATCGCCTGGGCGCCAGCCGCCAAAGCTTTAGTAATATCTCCGGAATATTTGATACCTCCGTCAGCTATTAGGCTGATTTTGTTTTTCTTGGCTTCTTTGGCGCATTCTATGACAGCTGTTAGTTGGGGCACTCCGCTGCCTGTAATTGCTCTGGTAGTGCAAGTAGAGCCAGGCCCAATACCAATTTTAACTATATCCGCTCCAGCTTTAGCTAAGTCTTTAACTCCTTGTTTAGTAGCGATATTGCCAGCAATTAAAACAATTTTAGGATATTTTTTCTTAATTTCTCTAATAGTTTTAATAACCATCTTAGAATGAGCATGAGCGGTGCTAATAACTAAACAATCAGCTTTGGCTTGAACTGCTTTTTTAGCCCTGGTAGTTGCTTCTTGACCAACGCCAATTGAAGCAGCTACTCGAAGGCGGCCCTGTTTATCTTTGTTAGCCAGAGGATAATCAATTAGTTTTTGGATATCTCTGAAAGTAATTAATCCTTTAAGTTCTCCCTTATTATTAACTAAGGGAAGCTTTTCAATCTTATGCTTATGTAAAATAGTTTTAGCTTTTTCTAGAGTGGTATTAATCGATCCGGTAATCACTTTTTTAGTCATCGCTTCCTTAATTTTAATTTCTTCATTTTTAATCAGTTTTAAGTCACGATTAGTTAAAATACCGACTAGTTTTTTGTTTTTAATAATAGGGATGCCAGAAATATTATTCTCTTCCATAATTTCAATTGCTTTGGCAATCTTTTCTTCTGGACCTAAGGTAATTGGATCAGTGATTAAATAACTTTCTGATCGTTTAACCTTGTTAATCTCTTGAGCTTGTTCTTGAGGCGAGATATTTTTATGAATTACTCCCAGGCCGCCTAGTCGGGCCAAAGCAATAGCTAAAGAACTTTCCGTAACTGTATCCATGTCAGCTGAAAGCAAGGGAATGTTTAAAGAAAACCCTTTAGTCAGTTGAGTTTCTAAGTTAATGTCCCGGGGTAAGGTTTTTGATTTTTGGGGCAAAATCAAGACATCATCAAAGGTTAAATTTTCTCTATCTAGTATTTTCATAATCTTAACCTATTTTCTATATCCTCCGGGTATTTAATTCCTAAATGTTGATAAGCTGATTTAGTAGCGATTCGTCCACGGGGCGTTCGGTCGATCATGCCTAATTGAAGGAGATATGGTTCGTGAACATCAGTAATAGTGTCGGTTTCTTCTTGGCAAGCGGCTGCTAAGGCTTGTAAGCCGACTGGTCCACCATTGAATTTGGTAATAATCATATCTAAAAGCCTGCGGTCAGCTGGTTCTAATCCATGTTGATCTATTTCTAGCATTTTTAGCGCTTCTTGGGTGGTTTCTTGGTTAATAATTCCATCAGCTCTGACTTGGCTGTAATCTCTGACTCGTTTAAGGATACGGTTGGCTACTCGGGGTGTTTGTCGGGCTGATTGGGCAATGGCTTGGAGTGCTTCATTTTGGTTAATTTGGACCTTGAGAATATTGGCGGAACGGGCAATTATTTTTTCAATATCAGGCTGCTCATAGAAATCTAGCCGGTAAGTGGCCCCAAAGCGTCCTCTTAGAGGCGATGAAATTAGACCAGTTCTAGTGGTGGCGCCAATCAGAGTAAAACGAGGTAATTCCAATTGCAAGGTTCGGGCTGAAGGTCCTTTGCCGATAATAATATCAAGGACAAAATCTTCCATAGCTGGATAAAGGGTTTCTTCAATGGTTTTATTAAGTCTATGAATTTCATCAACAAAAAGAATATCGCCTGGTTGGAGATTAGTCAAGATAGAAGCCAGATCACCAACTTTTTCAATGGCTGGGCCCGAAGTTATCTTAATACTGCTGCCCATTTCTTTTGAGATAATATGGGCTAGGGTAGTCTTACCTAAGCCTGAACTGCCAGATAAAAGGATGTGGTCAACTGCTTCGTTTCTTTTTTTAGCCGCTTCAATCAGAATTTTGAGGTTATCTTTGATTTTATGCTGGCCCATGTATTCTTCAAAGGAACGAGGCCTTAGAGTTGAATCCAGGTAGCGATCTTCATTTAATTGTTTAGCATTGGTGATTTGACTTGACATTTCCATTGTTTTCTGCTACTATTTAGACAAAGAGGAGAATATATCCCCTCTTTTTTAACTGATATTTGATATTTACTAATCTGTAGGCAATGGGGGGCTCAATTATTTTAATGGAGTCCGTGGGGATTTCTCTTAGATATTTGGATATTTTGGTTTCGACTGAGATATTCCTCGGAAAATCTTTTCTCTCTGTTCTCAGGCAGGGAGTTATTGCCTGCAGTTTAGTGAATGTCAAGTTTGACTTCGTCTTTTTAGGCGGGGTCTTTGTTTTTCTGAGCGCTTTTCTGAGCTGTTAATTGCAACGAACCCACCACTCTTTCTATTTCTTCTATGCTGGTCTGGCCTTCAATTACTTGAAGAGTAGCATCTTGCATTAAAGTAATCATTCCTTGTTGTTGAGCTTTGTTTTGGATTTCAAAAGCAGCTGACTTACTAAGAATTAACTTTTTAATCGATTCTGTTACATTCAGGAATTCAAAGATACCGATTCTGCCTTGATATCCTAATCCATGGCACTTTTCGCATCCTTTAGCCTTATACAGATCAGGTATTTCTTTAGGTATTTTTAATCCAGAGCTGGCTGAAATCACAGAAGTTATCTTTTTAATCGCCTCTATTTCTTCTGAAGAAGCCTTATATTTTTCCTTACAATCAGGACAGAGTTTTCTGACCAGTCTTTGGGCCATAATCAGGTTAAGGGAAGAAGCTAAAGAATCAGGGTTGACTCCCATGCCGAAAAGTCTAGGAATTGCTCCAGCTGCCTGGTTGGTATGAATGGTAGAAAAAACAATATGTCCAGTTAAAGCAAATTCCACTGCAATTTCAGCGCTTTCTTTATCTCTGATTTCTCCAAGCATTAAAATATCAGGGTCTTGTCGGACAATAGCTCTTAAAGCCTTGCCAAAGGTGTGTCCTTTGCGGTGGCTGATTGGTGTTTGGGTAATGCCTTTCAACCTATATTCCACAGGATCTTCAACCGTAATTATCTTATTACCTGGTTTGTTTACGTAATTAAGACAAGCATAAAGAGTAGTTGTTTTACCTGATCCAGTTGGGCCAGTGGTTAAAATTAACCCATTAGGCTGGTCAATCTGGCCTTTAACTAATTTAAATAGTTCTGGCCTGATGCCTAAATCATCAAGGTTTAATTTAACAGTTGAAGTGCCTAAAAGGCGCATGACCACGCTTTCACCATAATTAGTCGGCAAGATTGAAACTCTTAAGTCTATTGTTTCAGAACCGTCCTTAGCGCCAGAGATTTTAGTGGTGAACCGGCCGTCTTGACTAACATCAGTTACATTTAAAAGCATGTCAGACAGAGTTTTTATTCTAGAGATCAAAAAATGATATTCTTTAGTTGGGAAATTGGCAATATCTTGAAGAAGACCATCTATTCTATACCTTACTCTGACACCGTCTTTGCCTGGTTCAAGGTGAATATCTGAAGCGTTCATTTCAATTGAACCGGCCATAATAATTGCTAGGAGTCCGCTAGTTGAGAGTCCGCTAATGGCTTTTTGTAAATCTTTGATAGTTTTTAAAGAATCTTTGAATTTGGCCAAGTCTTGTTCTTGAATAACAAAAACACCCCGAATCGGAGCATCTTTCTGATGTGAAATAGCTAATTCATATCTTTTCCATCCCTTTCTTAAACTATTTAAAGAAGCAATGAAAAGTTTACATTCAAAACCTTGTTCTTGGAGTTCTTTAATGATTTCTTGAGTTTCTGGTTTTTTAGGGTCCTTAACTGCTAAACGTAGGGTTTTACCAGTCTTTCTAATAACTAATGCATTTCCTTTTTCAGCTTTTTCTTTAGGTAAGATAACTAAGTCATTGGGATCAATCGGAGTGATGCTTAAATTAATGTATGGCAAACCAAGCTTTTCAGCTAATTGCTCAGCTTTGCCCTCTTCCTCTTTATGCTTAATTCCAGATAAAGTTTCCTGAAGTTGTTTATTTTTATCAGTTAATGTCATATCTTTACTTTATCGCATTTTAGCTTTGTGGTCAATTGTAAGGTTAGTGTTTTTTGTTTAGGGGGATTGGAGGGATGTTAGAATTTTTTGAATTAATTTGTTATAATAAAATAATGAAGTCATTAAATATTTTAGGATTAACATTTTTTTTCGCAGGTTCATCTGTTATGGTTGGTTTTGGTTTGTATAAGTTTTTTGAAGATTCAACTATTCCTGTCCTGGTCAGATTGGGAATTATCGCTATAATACTAGGAATAATTATTATTTTAATCTCTCTTATTAAAGAAAGATTAAAAGAAAAAGATTTATGATGCTTATAACTTCAGATAAAATTAAAGGAAAAGAAATTAAAGAAACCCTAGGTTTGGTCAGGGGCAATACTATTAGAGCCAAGCATATTGGCAAAGACATTGTGGCTGGTTTAAGAAGCATAGTCGGTGGGGAGATTAAAGAATATACCGAAGCCTTGAGTGAAGCCAGAGAAGCGGCAATTAAAAGAATGATTAAGGAAGCAGAGGAACTAGGGGCAGATGCAATTGTCTGTGTCCGATTTACTACTTCTCAAGTTATGGCTGGGGCGGCCGAACTTTTAGTTTATGGAACAGCAGTAAAATTAGTAAAGTAGGTTTCTAATCTTGTTTATTTAACAGAGAGGCAGTGGTGATAAGATTTAATTGTATGGATAAGAAAAAACAAACAATACAGACATATAATAAGAGTGCGGAAGCTATGACTGAGAAGTTTAATGATATTGGGGTAAGAACAGAAGATGTTAAAAGAGGTTTTTCTTTTATTAAAAAAGATAATCCAAAAGTGGTTGAAATCGGATGTGGTAATGGGCGGGAAGCAAAAGAGATATTAAAGCATACAAATGATTATCTCGGAATTGATATTTCTGAAGAATTGATAAAAATAGCAAGAAAAGAAAATCCCGATGGCAAATTTAAAGTTGTTGATCTTGAAGATTTTAATTTTTCTAAAAATATAGATATCATTTTTTCTTTTGCTTCCTTACTTCATTCTGATAAAGATAATGTAAAAATAATTTTAGATAGAGCTTATAAATCATTGAATAATCAAGGAATTTTCTATATATCTCTTAAATATGATGATTATCAGGAGAGAATAATAGAAGATGAATTTGGAATAAGAACTTATTATTTCTATACTCCAGAATTAATCAAAGAATTAGCAGGTCTGAAGTATAAAACTGTTCATATAGATATTCAGGATTTAAAGGGTCAGAAATGGTTTAATATTATTTTGAAAAAACCATAAAATGGTTTTTTTGTTTGGAGAGGTGTAGTATAATTTAAGTATGGATAGCAAAGAAATTATTACTAAGAGTTCTCAAGAAATGAAGAAAGTGGGGAGAGTTTTGGCTCAAGAGATATTATCAGGGAATAATAAGAATGTTTTAGTGATTGGTCTAGAGGGTGATCTAGGCAGTGGTAAGACAACTTTTGTTCAAGGATTAGCTAAGGGGTTGGGGATTAAAGACAAAATCACCAGCCCTACTTTTGTTATTATCAAGAAATATAGTTTTTTGTATCACATTGATTGTTATCGGATCAAAGACAAAGATTTGCTAGAATTAGATTTTAATGAAATTATCAAAACTCCAGGCAATCTTATTATTATTGAATGGGCTGAAAGAGTTAAAAAAATATTACCCAAGGATACTCTTTGGATGAAGTTTGAGTATCTGGATAAAAATAAGAGGAGAATAATTTATGAAAACCCTAGTTCTAATTGATGGTAATGCTCTAATGTATCGGGCATATTACGCTTTACCGCCTTTTAAGACAAAGCAAGGAAAATTGGTTAACGCAGTTTACGGGTTTACCAGTATTCTTTTTAGAATAATTCAGGATTTAAATCCAGATTATTTGGTGACTACTTTTGATTTGGAAGGGCCGACTTTTCGTAATTTGGAATACAAAGATTATAAAGCCAAGCGAGTAAAACCACCTCAGGAATTCTATGATCAGATTACTTTAATAAGGGAAATAGTCAAAGCTATGGAAATTCCCATTTACGAAAAAAAGGGTTTTGAAGCAGATGACGTTATTGGGACTATTGTTGAAAAGCTGAAAAAACAGAAAATTAAAAAGATTATCATTACTGGTGATTTAGATACTTTGCAATTAGTTGATAAACAAACTGAAATCCATACATTAAAAAAAGGCATCAAAGATACGGCTATTTATGATATAAAGGCAATTAAGGAGCGGTACGGATTAACTCCAGAGCAAATCATTGATTTTAAGGGGTTAAGAGGAGATCCTTCGGATAATATACCTGGGGTAACTGGAATCGGAGAAAAAACAGCCATCCAGTTAGTTAAGCAGTTTGGCAGCTTAAAAAAGATATATCAAAATATTAATAGCGGAGGCATAAAGCCGCCTTTGCAGGCCCGGCTTTTAGAATACAAGGAAGATGCTTTTTTCAGTCAGTATTTGACAACCATTAAAAGAGACGTACCGATCAATTTTAAATTAACAGAGTCTCAATGGGGTGGATTAAACAAAAAAAAGGTAACCAAACTCTTAGAAGAATTAGGATTCAAAAGTTTAATTAAGAGGTTGGATATGATAAAATAGGGGTAAGTATGTCTATTTTTGGATTTTTTACTTCACTTTTTAACGAACATGTAATACTTTTGCGAACTATAGTCTATACTTTTGGCTGGGCTGTCTTAAGTATCAGTACCGTTATTATAACCTATAGGGCTGTTAAGTTTTATCGCAAGAGTCGTTATTCTTCATTGGGTAAATTGATTTTGCCGCTCATGTTCGGTTGGCTGGTAACAATGCATAGCCTTGGCGCTGTCTGTACCTTTTATGTTTTCGATATGCCCAGAAAGGGAATGATAGTTACTTTTCCGATTTTTCTTGTTTGGATGGTTACTATGGTTGTAGTCTATATTATTGCCTCAAAATGGGGTCTTGAAACGATACAGCGATATGATGAAACAATCAGGCTAAATCAGGAGTTGGAAACAGCTAAAGGGTCCTTGATTAATATGCTAGAAGACGCAGAATCCGTAAGAAAGAAGGTTCAGGAAGAAGAAAGTAAGACAAGAGCGACTTTAGTTAGTTTAACAGATGGACTGATTGTTTTTGATAAGGATAAAAGGATTACTTT
The DNA here is from genome assembly GCA_964548405.1 of uncultured Candidatus Saccharibacteria bacterium. Lineage (GTDB taxonomy): Bacteria > Patescibacteriota > Minisyncoccia > Portnoybacterales > UBA2143 > JAHJOV01. Next base: position 24,891 of record CAZJPW010000005.1, read on the forward strand.
AGTTAACCCGGAAGCAGAGAAAATATTAGAGTTAAAGGAAACAGAGGTTTTAAATAGGAAGATTGGTGATGTTTTGAACTTTTCAAATCTTAACGAGCTTTACCAGATATTAGGAAAAAAAGTAGAATGGACTGGACAGAAATATGAGTTAATTTTAAAAAAACCAATCAAAAGATATTTTCAGGTTTCAATTGCCCCAGTAGTGGTTGGCAAGGAAACAGTCGGTTTAATGGTTATTTTACATGATGTAACTCGAGGAAAAGAAATTGAGCGGCTTAAGACGGAATTCGTTTCCATTGCAGCTCATCAGCTAAGAACTCCTCTCTCAGCTGTTAAATGGACCTTAAGGATGCTTTTAGACGGAGATGTGGGTAATCTTACTACGGAGCAGATTGAGTTTTTAACAAAGGGATATCAGAGCAATGAAAGGATGATTGTTTTGATTAATGATTTGCTCAGTGTGGCCCGAATTGAAGAAGGGCGTTTCATTTATGATTTAACCCCTCAATCTTTGGAAGAAATTGTTAAAGAGGCCGTTGATGGATTAGCAGGAATAGTCAAAGAAAAGAAAATCGAACTTATTTACAAAAAATCCAAGAAGAAATTACCTAAGGTTAACATTGATAAAGAGAAAATAAGTATTGTTATTCAGAATTTATTGGACAATGCAATCAGGTTTAATAAGTATGGCGGAAAGGTGACAGCTTCAGTTGATTGTGATAAAGTTAATTTAGAGGTAACAGTTAAAGATAACGGTATTGGCATTCCCCAAGAGCAGCAGAAAAGGATTTTTAATAAGTTTTTCAGGGCTGATAACGCGATCAAGACAGAAACCGAGGGGACCGGATTAGGCTTGTTTATCGTTAAAAATATTATTAAGGCCCATAACGGAAAAATTTGGTTTGAAAGTAAAAAGGGCCAAGGAACTACTTTTCGATTTTCCTTGCCCATAAAATCTTAAAATATGAAAAAAATTATCATTATTGAAGACGAAGAAACTTTATTAAATCTTTTAGACAAAAAATTGAACCAGGAAGGATATCAGGTTGATCTTGCCAGAGATGGTCAGGAAGGATTAGAAAAAATCAAGACAAACAGTCCCGATTTAATTCTTTTAGACATTGTTATGCCTAAAATGGGTGGGTTTGAGGTTATGGAAGAGCTCAGAAAAGATCAAGAATTAAGAAATATTCCAATTATTATCATCTCTAATTCAGGTCAGCCAGTTGAGCTTGACCGGGCCAAAGAATTAGGAGTTGTTGATTGGCTGATCAAGACTGACTTTAATCCTCAGGAAGTAGTGGATAAGATTAAGAAACATTTGTGATTAATTATGGCTCAAGAAAAGAAAATATTCATAATATTAGTTGAAGATGATAAGTTTTTGAGGGAACTTTTAGTGCGTAAACTGGAAGCAGCTGGTTTCAAAATTTCAACGGCGATTGATGGCCAGGAAGCCTTTAAAAAAGTGAAGGAAGAAATTCCGGATATAGTCTTGTTGGATTTGGTTTTGCCCGGGACAGACGGCTTTGATATTCTGGAACAGATTAAAGGAGATAATAAGACTAAGGGGATTCCAGTTATTATCTTAAGTAATCTTGGGCAGAAAGAAGAAGTGGATCAGGGAATGCGTTTGGGGGCAAGTGATTATTTAATTAAAGCTCATTTTACGCCTGATGAGATTATTAAGAAGATAGGCCTTGTTTTAAAAGAGTGAGCATAGCGAACATAGCCAATAGAATGTTTAATAATAAGCTGATTACAATTTCACTTTTAATTGTTTTAGCCCTTGGGCTAATTTTTGTTTGGCAGAATAGCGGTCGGACTATTGAAATTAACGATCAATTGGCCCAGTCGGTTAGCCAGATAGAAGGCGATAAGATTAGTCCCTTAAGCGGGATGGCTTGCGATAATTATCAGCGGCGTCCTTTAGCTGTGGTTTTGGCCAGTGATCCAATAGCTCGCCCCTTATTTGGACTATCTCAGGCTGATTTAGTTATTGAAATGCCGGTAATTACTGGAAGTATTACCAGAATGATTGCCTTTTTTGTCTGCAATGATCCGAACGAAGTTGGCTCTTTGCGAAGCGCTCGCCATGACTTTATTCCCTTGGCTCAGGGTATGGATGCTATTTTAGTTCATTGGGGCGGTTCTCATTTTGCTTTAGACAAACTTAATGCTGGTATTATGGATAATATTGATGCTTTGAAAAATCCATATAACGCTTTTTACAGGGAAAGCAGCAAACCTCAACCTCATAATGGATTTACTTCTTTAAGTCGTCTGGCTAATAGCGCTAAAAAGCTTAATTATCGTTTTGTTAATATTTTTGAAGGATATTCTTTCATTAAAGAAGCCAGTCAGCAATCAGATGACAAAGTATTAAAAATCTATTATTCCCGTCCATATTATGTTTCTTATCAATATGATTCAGAAACCAATTCATATCTTCGTTATAGGGATAACTTAAGAGAGATGGATGCTGAAAACAATCAACAAATTAAGGCTAAAAATATTGTTGTCATGAAAGTTTTTTCCAAGCAGATTCAAGGACCAGATTATAATGATTTAGACTTAGAAGGAAGCGGCAATTGCCAAATTTACCAGAATGGTATCGTACTTAATTGTACTTGGCAAAAGAGCGAGATAAAGCCATATAGCAAACTTAAGTTTTTAGATCAGAATGATCAAGAAATTCCTTTTGTCCAAGGCCAAACTTGGATAGAGATAATTGAACCAAATCAAGAAGTAATTTGGGAGTAAACTATGTTTATACTTCTTTACGGCGAAGACGGATTCCGTTCTCGCCAAAAACTGAATCAGATTATTAAAGAGTATCAAACCAAGCATCAAAGCGGGCTTAACTTAATTCGTTTTCAGGAAAACGGCTTGGATTTTGATAAGGTCAAACAGAATATTGAATCAGTTTCTATGTTTGATGAGAAAAAGCTGATTGTTCTAGAGAATACTTTTAGAAATAAGGTTTTTTCCGAAGATTTTTTGAAATATATTAAAAAAAATAAATTAAAAGACAATCAGGATGTAATTGTTGTTTTACATCATCAAGGCAAGTTAACTGGTACTGTTTTAAAAAGGCAAGCCAATATGTCTGAGGAATTCAAGCTTTTACAAGGCATAGAATTAGTTAATTGGCTTAAAAAAGAGGCTGATCAGAATAAAATTAATATTAGCCAGATAGCCTTAAGAAAATTAGTTGCTTACGTCGGTAGTGATTTATGGCAGTTGACTAATGAGTTGAATAAACTGGGCAGTTACAAAGCCGGAAGTCAAATTGATGAAAATGACATTGATATTTTAGTTAACGCTAAACTAGACACTAATATTTTTAAAACCTTAGACGCTTTAGCTAAAAGAGACAAGAAAACTGCTTTTAAATTATTACACCAGCATTTGGAACAGGGTGAAAATGAAATTTACCTTCTTTCTATGTTTGTTTATCAGGTTAGGACTTTGATTAAATTAAAAGACTTGATTGAAAAAGGCACTCAGTACTACGAATTAGCTAAAAAATCAAAGCTTCATCCTTTTGTGGTTAAGAAAAGCTCCGAACAATTGAGGAATTTTAGTTTGGATCAATTAAAAAAGATTTATCAATATTTGCTTAATATTGAATTAGGAATCAAAAAAGGCCGCCTCGATGGCCGGACAGCCTTAGATCTGCTTATCGCAGAGATTTAACTTGACAGGGGATAGTTTAATGATATAATGTAAACATATGGAAAATATCTTTTCCCAAAATCATAATCATCATAACGAACCGCAGTTTGCTGTTGGTGGTTTTGTGATGATTAAAGATATGGAATAGATAATATATTTAGTCTTTGTCATTAGGTCAGCCGGCAGCAAACCGGCTGTTTTTTTTATTGTTTTTTTTAAAAAAAGGAGGGAAAAACAATGCATCCGTATCATCGTTCTTTCGGTGGCATGGGAAGCCACAAGTAATTTATCTGGGAGAGAAAACTCTCCCAGAATCATGGTCGCCATAGCTCAATTGGTAGAGCGGTCCTTTGTGGAAGGATTGGTTGGGGGTTCGAGTCCCCTTGGCGACCCCAGATGAGTTATAAAAACAAAAAAAGAAAAAAATCAAAATTAAATAAGCTCAAGTTCCTTATTGGGTTAGTTTTTGTTCGGTTCCTTAACAAAATTAAGAATAAAAGGAGGAAAAAGATAATGCAGATATATCAGACAAGGAAAGTTATGGAGTTTTTAAGGGATAGGCGTAAGAAAATAGGCAAAGGCATTAGGATTAACAACTGGGCAGATCAGTATCTCGAAGAGTGTCTTAGGAATAGTATAAGAGTTACTATCGTAACTCCTTGGTCTTTATCTTTTGCTCTAAAGAAAAGATTCAAAGAGCAGAATAATAGATTTATACCAACTAAGACTGAAAGAAAGCTATTTAGGCAACAAATACCAGAAATAGTTAAGGTATTTGAAGAGAATGGTTTTAGATTGGATTGGTGGATTCTTTTATCTAGATCATATTTAGATAATCGTCTTATTGGAAATGAATTAGAAAATAAGTATAAAGAGATGCTTGAAAGTCAGGTTGGAGATATTAGATCTATAACAATAGTTAATTTTGAGGATGATATTTTAGGAAGGCGAGTTATTCCTGACAAAGAAGTATTAGATAATTTTAAAGACTATCTAGATGAGAAAACATTTGTCTTAGAATTGGAAAAATGGAAGGAATGGGCAAAAACAGCTGGGTTAGAAATAATTGATCAACAATTAGAAAAAGATACAAAATATCAGATTGCTGCTCAAATGAAAGAGGGTCAGATTTTTATGGATTCTCAATTCGAACTCGGATCCAAATTTTTAATGTTTTTATTAGAGAGTCCTGAAAATATCTATTATTTGACTTTATTGGCTCCGGAATTAAAAAAGAGGATGATTACTGTTTTGCCACATTTTCCCTGGCGCATGAGAGCTAAGGAGTGAAATAGCAAAAGCCGTCTCAGGTGAGACGGCTTTTTACTTAACCTTTTCGACAATCTTTTTGAAAACTTCAGGTTGTTTTTCTGCTAAATGAGCTAATATCTTTCTATCTATTTCGATATTAGCTTTTTTTAATGCATTGATGAATTTACTGTAGGTCATTTCATTAGCTCGGGCCGCGGCATTAATTTTAATTTGCCAGAGACGTCTAAAATTCCGCTTTTTTGTCTTGCGGTCACGATAAGCATAAGCCAAAGCGTGCTTGACTGCATCTTTGGCTAGTTTGTACTTGGATTTGCGTCCCCATTTGTACCCTTTAGCCTGCTTAATAACTTTTTTTCTTCTTTTACTGGCTGTGACGCCTCTTTTTACTCTAGTCATATTTAAAAAGCCAACTATATATTTGGCAGTATTTTCTTAAATTTTTTGGTATCAACTGACGAAACTTGATTATCTCTTCTTTTGCCTCTAGTCTGATTACCTGATTCTTTGGCGTTGAAGTGTCCTTGATGGACTTTCCTTTTTAAAATCTTTTTTCGTCCAGTAACCTTTATCCTTGTAAGTAAGGATTTTCTCGTTTTTAATTTTGTCATTGTTGCTTTCCTATAACTACACTTAATCCTCTGGGTTGTTTTCTAATTTCTTGTTCAATTTTTGTTTCTGTTGGGATTAATTCAATAAATTGGTTTAATTTTTCTTTGGCTAAAATGAACAGGCTTTTTTCTCGGCCTTTCAAAATCATTTCAATTCTCACTTTATCTCCTTTTCCTAAAAACTTCTCTATTTGTTTAATTTTTGTTTCTAGATCGTGCTGACCAGTTCTCATACTTATTCTTACCCCTTTAATCTCTACTTTTTTCTGCTTAGCCCGCTGTTCTCTTTCTTGTTTTGATTTTTGGTATTGGTATTTGCCATGATCCATGATTCGGCAAACTGGCGGCCTGACATTGGGTGCGATCTCGATTAAATCAAGACCCGCTTCATGGGCCATTTTAAGGGCTTTAGAAGTTTCAATAACACCAACATTCTGACCGTTCTGATCAATTAGCCGGATAGGACTGATTTTAATCCAGTGATTAATTCGGGTACGCGGTATAAATTTTCTTTTGATGAATTTTCTTTTGTAGATAGTTTTCTCTTTAAAAATTTAATTTTATGGAGTGGAGAAGGGGAGAATCGAACTCCCGTCTGAAAGATATTCTTTAATAATTCTACAAGCTTAGCTTGGTTTGAAATAAAAATCAAGAAATAAAGACCAAGCAAAACATTCAAGATTTTTTGTCTCTAAGATTCGGCAATTAATTGAGACAAGTTGATTGCCTATTCTGATAAGTGACACCTGAATTCCTCTATCAGAAATCAAGGATTCAGATGGCTACTGACTTTAAGCAATAGCAAAAGCTAAATTTTTGTTAGCAATTATACGTTTGCAAGTTTTACGAGATTGCTCTCGGCCTGCATATTAAAGAAAAGAACTTTCATCGATGCCTGTCATCCCCGTCGTTTCATGGCCCTTTCAATCTTTCTATCAGTTTCTCTTTGTTTTATGTTTTTCCGTTTGTCTATTTGTCTTTTGCCTCGGCCTAAGGCGAACTCTAACTTTATTCTATTGTGCTTAGTATAGACCCGAAGAGGCACTAAAGTCAAGCTTTTGCCTTTTCTTTTACCGATTAGACTTTTAATTTCCTTTTTATGCAAAAGCAGTTTTCGGCTTCTAGATGAATCGTAGTCCTGGGGCATGTTTTTTGGTTGGTAAGGGGAAATCAGGGAATTAATCAGCCAGACTTCTCCTTGATTAATAGTCACATAGCTTCCTTTTAAACTCATATGTCCTTTTTTAACAGCCTTAACTTCATAGCCAGCCAAAATCAAACCAGCCTCGAATTTCTCCAGGATATGGTAATCAAACTTAGCTCTGCGATTTGTGGCTAAAACGGGCATATTTTTAGCATAGCATTAGTCTTGAGAAAATCCAATAAATAGGCTATGATAGATATATGTTAAGGGATAAAATATCAAAATTAATTGAAAATATTGTTAAACAAGAAGTTATTTTAGAGCATCCAGCCGTGGCTGACCATGGTGATTTTTCGACCAATATCGCCTTAAAAGCTAAAATTGACCCGGATAAGATTATTAATCAGTTGAAAGATAATGATTTGTTTGAAAAAGTAGCCAAAGCCGGACCCGGCTTTATCAACCTTTATTTATCCCCAAAAGCTCTGCAACAAGAATTGGCTGAAGTTTTGGATAAACAAGACGATTATGGGCAGTTGGATATTGGGAAGAACAAGAAAATTCAAGTAGAATTCATTTCAGCCAACCCAACTGGGCTTTTGACTGTAGGTAATGCTAGAGGCGGCGCCTATGGTGATGTTTTGGCTAATGTTTTGAAAAAAGCTGGTTTCAAAACTGAAAAAGCTTTTTATGTTAATGATTTTGGCAACCAGATTCTAATTTTAGGTCATTCAGTTTTAAAAGACAGCCAGGCCAAATATCAAGGAGAGTATATTGATAAACTAAATAAAGAGAATAAGGAAAAAGATCCTTTTAAGGCCGGACAATGGGCAGCCAAGCATATTATTAAAAACTTAATCCAGAAAACTACGGATAAAATGGGTATTAAATATGACGAATGGATTTTTGAATCTGATTTACATAAATCAGGCAAAGTAGATCAAATCCTTGATTTTTTAAGAGAAAAAGGGTTAGTCTATCAAAAAGAAGATGCTCAATGGTTTAAGTCTTCAAAGTTTGGTGATGAGCGAGATAGGGTAATGATTAAAAAGGATAAAGCTAAGACATATTTGGCTGGCGATATTGCCCTGCATAATTATAAGTTTAAAGATAAAAAATTTGATAAAGTAATTAATATTTGGGGAGCAGATCATCATGGCGATATACCCGGATTGATGGCCGGGGTAGAGGCCATAGGACATAAAGGCAAATTAGAAATTATTCTTCTTCAGTTTGTGACAATTTTGGAAAAAGGCCAGAAGCAAAGAATGTCTAAGAGATCTGGTATTTACGTAACTATGGATGAATTATTAGAAAAAGCAGGAGTTGATGCAACTAGGTTTTTCTTTTTGCAAAAATCCTCTGATACCCATTTAAATTTTGATATTAATCTAGCTCAAGAACAATCAAGCAAAAATCCGATTTATTACGTTCAGTATGCCCATGCTAGAATTTGTAGTATTTTAAGGAAGACGAAGTCAGTGAAAAAACAAGGAGATTTAAATAAGTTAGCTCATCCAGCAGAATTAGATTTAATTAAAGAATTAATCAAGTTTCCGGAAATAATTAAAGATACAGCCAGAGATTACCAAATTCAGAAATTACCCTACTATTCTATGGAATTAGCTAATAAATTCCATAAGTTTTATGAGAATTGCAGGGTTATAGATAAAGATAAAAAAAATATCCAAAGAAGAGTTAGTTTAATTAAAGCAACCCAAATCATTTTAAAAAATACTTTGAAATTAATGGGAATTTCAGCTCCAGAAAAAATGTAAGTTCTTTGTTTTTAACCGATTAACCGAAAGGAGGGCGTATGGATTCTGAAGAGATAGCTGAGCTTTATGCGTGTAATAGTTGTGGTATTACAACACATGCTAAAGTTTGTCACAATTCCGGTTGCGGAAACAAAAAGCTTTGCAAAGCAATTCAATGCAAAGGGTGTGGCATAAAGAAAGGTTGTCCAGCAGGCAGGAATATGGGTTAAAAACTTACAATCAAAGTGGGCAAAATAGTAGAGAGGGGGACGCTATGGCTGAAAATCTGATAAGAGGTGGCGGTATAAAAACGTTGTTCGAAGCCGAACGAAGAATAAAGGCGGCCGGAGCAAATAAAGATGGGAGTGATGTTAAACTTTCTGCTTCCGGACAAGATGAAACAAGCGAAATTAAAGAGCCTCAGGAGTAATATGAGGTTTCTCAAAAAAGGGGAAGAATGCCCACCTTCCCCTTCCACTTTATATATCAATTTATGCAACAGATACCTAAAATAGAAGAGAAAATATTAAAGTTTTGGAAAAAGAATAATATTTTTGAAAAGAGTGTTAAGCAACGCCAAGGTCGGCCCCATTTTAGTTTTTATGATGGTCCACCTTTTGCTACTGGTTTACCTCATTATGGCCATATATTGTCTTCAGTTAGTAAGGATTTAGTTCCCCGTTATTTCACCATGCGGGGTTTTAAAGTTGAGCGGCGCTGGGGATGGGATTGTCATGGTTTGCCAATTGAGAATATTGTTGAAGCTCAACTGGGAATAAAGAATAAAGTTGAGATTGAGAAAGATATCGGTAAGTTTAATCAGGCTTGTTCCCAGGCGGTTTCGAAATATGTTAAGGATTGGGAAAAAATGGTTCACCGTATCGGTCGTTTTGTTGATTTTGATAATTCATATAAGACAATGGACAATGAGTACATGGAATCGGTTTGGTGGGCCTTTAAAGATCTTTGGAAAAGAAATTTAGTTTATGAAGGATATCGTACTTCTTTATACTGTCCTAGGTGTGCAACTCCACTTTCTAATTTTGAGATAGCTATGGATAATAGTTATAAGGATGAAGAAGATGATTCAGTCTATGTTTTTTTTAAAAACAAAAACACGAAAAATGAATATTTTCTTGTTTGGACAACAACCCCTTGGACTCTTCTGGCTAATGTGGTTTTAGCAGTAGATCCTAAATTGACTTATGTAAAGGTTAAGTTTGAAGGTAAGGTTTTAATTCTGGCCGAAGCAAAATTATCTCTTTTAGGTAAAGGATCTAAGGTAATTAAAAAGATAAAAGGCAGAGACTTAGAAGGATTAAAGTATGAACCAATTTTCCCGCAGCCAGAACTTAAAAAAGATGGCTATAAGGTAGTTTCAGCTGATTTTGTTTCAGCTGAGGATGGTTCTGGTATTGTTCATATTGCTCCGGCTTTTGGAGCTGAAGATTACGAGCTTGGTCAGGAAAAAGGACTGCCCATGTTTTCTAATGTTGATGAGGAAGGTAAATTTATTGACGGACAATGGAATGGGCAAGGTGTCTGGGAATCCAACGACCAAGTTATTGATTATCTTAAAAATAAGGGACATCTTTTTAAAAAGGAGAAAGTTGTTCACTCTTATCCTTTTTGCTGGCGTTGCGAGACAAAGTTAATTTATAAAGTTCAGAAAAATTGGTTTATTAAAGTAACTGCTTTTAAGGATAATTTGTTAAAGGCTAATCAGAAAATTGGATGGCATCCAAATCATTTAAAAAAAGGAAGATTTGGTAAGGGATTAGAAACAGCTCCTGATTGGAATGTTTCCCGAAACAGATATTGGGGGAACCCAATTCCGATTTGGAAGTGTAAAAAATGTGACCAAGTTGATGTAATTGGTTCTTATGCTGAGTTAAAAAAGAAATCAGGTAAAGTTTTAAAAAATTACCATCGGCCACATATTGATAAAGTAACATATAAATGTAAATGTGGAGGTAAAATGGTTCGTATTGAAGATGTTTTTGATTGTTGGGTTGAATCTGGTTCAATGCCTTTTGCTGAATTACATTATCCCTTTGAAAATAAAAAGAAATTTGAAGAGCGTTTCCCAGCTGACTTTATTTCCGAGTATATTGCCCAAACTAGAGGTTGGTTTTATACCCTCCATGTTTTAGCTGTTGGTTTATTTAATAAGCCTTCGTTTCTTAATGCTGTGACTACGGGAACGATTATGGCAGAAGATGGGGGAAAATTATCTAAATCTAAGAGAAATTTCCCTGATCCATGGAAGTTGCTTGAAAAATATCCAATGGATGCTCTTAGGCTTTATCTTATGGTTTCTCCTTTAATGTTGGCTGAAAATCTTAATTTTTCAGAAAAAGGAGTGAGTGAGGTTTATCGTCGAGATATTTTGACGCTTTGGAACTCATTTGGTTTCTTTAATATTTACAGACCGAAGAATTTTAAACCCAAGAAAAGATTAGGGTCGAGTAATAAACTGGATATGTGGGTTCTTTCAAGGATTAATAGTTTTAACCAAAAAATAGTTGATTTAATGGATAATTATGAAATTACCAAGTCAGCCCGCTTAATAGATCATTTTATTGAAGATTTATCTAATTGGTATATTAGGCGTTCTAGAAGAAGATTTCAAAAACCAGAGAATAAAAAAGAGCATGATCAGGCTGCTCAAGTTCTTTATTACCTTCTATTAAGATTGTCAAAAATCGCAGCCCCGTTCATTCCTTTTATTACCGAATCAATATATCTTCAACTTAAGGACAGCAAGGATAAACAAAGCATTCATCTTTGTAATTATCCTGAGCCGGATAAGAAATTTATTAACCCAAGTTTAGAGTCTAAGATGGATAAAGTTAGGGAAATTATTACTTTAGCTCTGGCTAAAAGAGCCGAGGCCAGGATTAAGATAAGACAGCCTTTAAGTAAATTGACTATTAATAATAAGCAAATAGTTAATGATAAGGAACTGGTTGAATTAATTAAGGACGAAGTTAATATTAAACAAGTAGATTTTGGTAGGACATTGGAATTAGATATTAAGATTACGGAACAGTTAAGAACCGAAGGAACAATCAGGGAATTAATCCGTTTTGTTCAGGGCATGAGAAAAGACGGCGGTTTAAAACCAGGCCAAAGCATTAACTTATTCTATTCAACTAATTCTAAATTGGAAGGAATATTGAAGAAGTATAAAAAAGAAGTTGAGCAAGAAGTTACAGCCAAAAAAATGGAAGCTGGATCAAAAAAGCAAGGCTTATTAATAGATAAGGAAGTTAAATTGGATAAACAAAAAATCTGGCTGGGAATTAAAAAGTAATGCTCTATAAAACTTCTGGAATTATTATCAAAAGAACAAACTGGAGAGAATTTGATAGGCTAATTACAGTATATACCAAAGATTTTGGTAAACTGTTAATTAAAGGCAGGGCCATCAGGAAAAACCAAGCAAAACTCAAGGGTCATCTTGAGCTTTTTTTGTTGGCTCATTTAATGATTGCTCCAGGCAAAGGCCTTGATATTATTACGGGAGCTGAAACGATTGAAAGTTTTCCTTATCTTCATAAAAATCTTCCTTCCTTATACGCCACTCTCTATTTCTCTGAACTATTAGACAAATTAATAGCTGGACCAGAAAAGGATGAGCATCTCTGGCAGTTAATATTATCTAGTTTTAAAAATCTAGATAAAAAAGAATCAGATATTAAAGCAATAGTTAGTAATTTTGAAGATAAGCTTTTGCAAATATTGGGTTATGGCCAGCAAAAAGATTTTATTAATTTTGTCCAAGGATTGATAAATGATAAAATAGGCAGTTATCAACATTTAATAAAAGTGCTATAATTATAGAAATGAAGTTAGACGAATTAAAAAAGAAACTATATAAGCCTGAAGCTAAATTTGAGGAGCGGTTGGAGGGTCCGGAATCTTTTCAATCCAAACAGCAAACAACGGAAAAAGTTGCCCAGGAATGGCAAAAGATAGAAAAGAAAGAAGGTGAAGTCTCTCCCAAGAAAAAGAAGAAACTCTTGATTATTAGTGTTTCTGTTGCTGTTGTCTTTATAGCCGTAGCTGGGTTTTTCATTTGGCGTGGCTTTACTTCTTTTGACAAGGATGAAGTCGAGTTGGAAATTAAAGGCGCTGAGAGAGTGGTTAGCGGAGAAGAAGTTAAATATACGGTCAAATATAGGAACAATACCAGGATTACTTTAGAAAATGTTAAGTTAATATTTCATTATCCAGAAGATTCAATTCCTTCAAATCAAAAAGGACTGGATGAAACAATTAATCTACCTGATTTAGTTGCTGGTCAAGAAGAAGTAACCGAGCTATTAGTCAGAATTATTGGCTTAAGGGGTGAAAAAAAGAAAGCTTGGGTAGAATTAATCTATCAGCCGGCTGGCATCAGTTCTCAATATACTAATAAGGCAGAGTTTACCAATGAGGTAATTTCTGTTCCTTTAATTCTGGATTTTGACATACCAGATAAACTGGTAGCTGGCCAGTCCTTTGATTTTTCCTTGAGGTATGTAAATCAGGCCGAAGTTTCCTTTGATGATGTTCAGGTTCGTTTTGAGTACCCGGATGGCTTTGTATTTGAATCAGCTAATCTTGAACCGATAGAAGAAGATAAAGTTTGGTCTTTAGGAAAGCTAATGGCTGGTCAACAAGGCAAGATCCTTATTAGAGCCAGCATTCAAGGAGAAGAAGGCGAAATTAAGTCGTTTAAATCACAGCTTGGGCTTTTTAAAGATGACAAATTCACTCCTTACACTGAAGCGGTGGGCGCCATTGAGATTTCATCTTCTCCCTTATCAGTGATTCAGACAGTTAATAGTGTTGATAGCTATATTGCCCAAGCCGGTGAAAGACTTGATTATTTGATTAAATATAAGAATACGACTGATATTGGAATTAGGAATGTTGTTGTTACTTCTAAAATACAGGGTCGGGCTTTAGATTTAACTAGTTTAAATTTAGGGGGTGCTTCTTTTGACGGAGCTACCCAAACAATTACTTGGAACGCCGGTAATGTTTCTGATTTGGAATATCTTGGTCCTAATCAAGAAGGTCAGCTGAACTTTTCTGTTAATATTAAAAGTTCTTTGCCGGTCAACAACTATAACGACAAGAATTTTACGATAAGTAATTCAGTTAAGATTGATTCTTCAGACATTCCTATTACTTTGAAAGATATTGAAATTGCCGGTCAGAGTCAATTAATAGCAAAGGTGGCTAGTCAAGTAACTCTTCAGGCTCAAGGTTATTATTATGATGATTTAATTGCCAATAGCGGTCCCATCCCCCCTAAGATAGGCCAGACAACTAGTTATACGATCAAATGGCGATTAATTAACACTAGTAATGACTTAAGGAGTGTCAAAGTGACGGCATTTTTGCCGCCTCATGTCAAATGGAATAGCAAAGTTAATCCGGGTTATGCCGATTTGAAATATAACTCTCAAACCGGAGAGGTAACTTGGACAATAGGCGATCTACCAGCTACTACTGGAGTTCTTTTGCCAGTTAAAGAAGTGGCTTTTCAAGTAGCGATTACGCCGAGTATGGCTCATTTAGGCGGTGTGGTTGAGTTAATTGGTCAATCCAAGGTTACGGGCCAAGATAATTTTGTTAATTTGGAATTAACTAATACAGATAAATCAATTGATACAAGTTTGCCCGATGACTTGAATATTACTCGGCAAAAGGGTACAGTTGTTGAATAAATATATGGTTACTATGGAAAAAATTGTATCTCTAGCTAAAAGAAGAGGATTTATCTATCCTTCTTCGGATATTTACGGTGGTTTTGCCGCAATTTATGATTATGGTCCTTATGGCACAGAATTAGCTAATGCTGTAAAAAGAGAATGGTGGAGGGTTATGGTTCATTTAAGAGATGATATTGTTGGTTTAGATTCAGCTATTTTTATGCATCCCAAGATTTGGGAAGCTAGCGGTCATGTAACTGGTTTTGCAGATCCTTTGGTTGAATGTAAGGATTGCCATACTCGTTCTAGAGTTGATCATTTATTAGGAGAAATAGGGGTGGAAGCTGATGAAAAAATGTCTGAAGAGGAAATTAATAAGATTTTTTCTAAGAATAAAGAAAAAATTAAGTGTCCCAAATGTGGTAAAAAGAATTTTACTGATGCTAGAAAATTTAATTTGTTAGTTAAGTCCAATTTAGGCAGTTTTACTGATAATTGGGATAAAGAACCAGTTTATTTACGCGGAGAAACTTGTCAGGGTATTTATGTTAATTACAAGAACGTTTTGGATTCAACAAGAGTTAAAATTCCTTTTGGTATTGCTCAAATTGGTAAGGCTTTTCGTAATGAGATAACGGCCCGTCAATTTCTTTTTAGAACACGGGAATTTGATCAAATGGAAATGCAGTATTTTATTCACCCTGATAAGGAAATGGAGGAATATGAGAAGTTAAGGAAAGCTCGCTGGCAATACTATTTAGACTTAGGTCTTAAGAAAGAACATTTGAAATGGAATAAGCATAAGAATTTGGTTTTCTATGCTAAAGCAGCCTATGATATAGATTATAAGTTTCCTTTTGGTTTTGATGAATTAGAAGGTGTTCACGCTCGGGGTAATCACGATTTGTCGCAGCACACTAAGTTTTCCGGCAAGGATCTATCATATCTTGATCCTAAAACAGGAAAGAAATATATTCCTCATATTATTGAATCGTCAGTTGGCGTAGGGCGAACAGTTTTCGCTATTTTAACTGAAGCATATACTGAGGAAAAAGTTGGTAGAGAAACAAGAGTGGTTATGAAGTTTCCTAAAGAGATTGCTCCGGTCAAAGTGGCGGTTTTCCCTCTTTTAAGAAACAAGCCAAAGCTGGTTAAAAAAGCTAAGGAGATTTACAATGATTTAAAAACAGAATTTGTTTCTGAATTTGATGATCATGGAAATATTGGCAAACGTTACCGAAGGCAAGATGAAATCGGCACTATTTTTACCATTACTTATGACTTTGATAGTTTAGAAAAAGATGATGTTACAATTCGCGATCGCGATACCATGAAACAAGAAAGAATTAAAATTAAAGGGCTTAAAGAATATTTAAGAAAAAAGTTAAATGGCTAGTAATTACAAAAAGACAACTCTAAAGAATGGTTTGAGAATTATTACGGTGCCATCTAGGAATACTAAAACAGCTACCGTTTTAGTATTAGTCGGTACTGGTTCTAAATACGAAACCAAGGATATCAATGGTGTATCTCATTTTTTGGAGCACATGTTCTTTAAAGGAACTAAGAAGCGTCCTAATACAACTGAAATTATTGAACCCTTAGACCAAATTGGTGGGAGATATAATGCATTTACGGGACAGGAATATACAGGTTATTGGGCTAAGGTTGATACTGATCATTTTGATCTATCCTTAGATTGGATTTCTGACATATATTTAAATTCTAAATTTGAGAAGGAAAAAATAAATCGCGAGAAGGGCACTATCTTACAGGAGTTAAATATGATTTTAGATGATCCAGCTCGTCATGTTATAGATCTTTGGCTGAAGCTTTTGTATGGAGATCAGCCGGCTGGCTGGGATCTTGCCGGCACAGAAGATACGGTTAAGAGTATGACTAGAAATCAGCTTATCAATTATTTCAAAAATCACTATTCTGCTAAAAATACTGTCATTGCCGTAGCTGGCAATGTTGATCATCAGACAGCTATTAATAAGGTTAAGGAATATTTTAAAAATATTAGTGACCGGTCAGTAAAAGACAAGTTAGCTGTTAAAGAAAAACAAAGTAAGCCAGAATGTTTAATTCATTACAAAGAAACAGATCAGAGTCATTTAATTTTAGGGACCAGAGCGTATAATATATTTCATCCAGATAAGTATGCCTTAGGATTATTGGCAACGATTCTAGGAGGATACATGAGTTCTCGTCTGTTTATTTCAGTTAGGGAAAGACAAGGATTAGCTTACTATATTAGAGCAAGTGCCGATATAGATACAGATGTTGGTTTTTTGGCTGCTAATGCTGGGGTTGATAATCAAAAGATTGATAAGGCGATTGTAACTATTTTAGATGAGTTCAAAAAGATAGTTAAGCAAAAAGTCCCTCTTAAAGAATTAAAAAAAGCCAAAGACCATATTAAGGGGTCATCTTTAATTAGCATGGAGGTATCTGATGCTCAAGCCTCATTTTATGCTTCTCAAGAGTTGTTAACAAACGAGATTTTGACATTAGAGGAAAAATTCAGTAAAATAAATAGAGTAACGGCTAATGATATTCAAAGGGTAGCTAAAGATATTTTCCGTCCGGAAAATCTTAATTTAGTTTTAATTGGTCCGTTTAAGGATAAAAAGAGATTTGAAAAGATATTAAAGATTTAAAATGAATTTCGATAACCAAACAATCAATATTTCAACTTCAACGATTTTTCGAACCGTTATTATTCTATTGGGTTTGGTGTTTTTGTATTTGATAAGTGATATTCTTTTAATTGTTTTTGTGGCAGTGATTATTGCAGCAGCTATTAATGGACCGGTCAGCTGGTTGCAGCGTCATAAAGTGCCTCGTATTCTTGGAGTTATCTTTATATACCTAATTCTTTTACTATTAGTTGCTTTGGTGGTTACTTTAGTCTTTCCTCCTTTAGCTGCTCAAGTTAAGCAATTAGCTGTAAATTTTCCAGAGTTTATGGAACAAATTGGGTTAAATGTTCAAGAACTGTGGGGCAAGTATCAAATAGGAGGTAATTTACAGACTCTTTTGGGTAAATTCAGCCAGGGATTAGAACAGGCCACTTCTAGTATATTTGGAACCATTATTAATCTTTTTGGCGGTCTGTTTTCAGCCGGTATTGTCCTGGTTATTTCTTTCTACTTGGCTGTCCAAGAAAAGGGCGTTAAGAAATTCTTGGTTTCTTTGACACCAACCGAACATCATCATTATGTTTCAGATCTGATTGAAAGAATTCAGGGTAAAATAGGAGGATGGTTAAGAGGGCAGTTAATACTCATGTTTATTGTCGGTTTATTAGTATTTATTGGATTGTATTTCTTGGATGTTAAGTATGCTTTGACTCTGGCCTTAGTAGCAGGTATTTTGGAACTAGTTCCGTATATCGGTCCGTTTATAGCTCTTATTCCAGCAGCCATCCTAGCCTTTGTTCAGGCGCCTTTCTTAGGATTACTAGTTATTCTTCTATATATTGTTATCCAGCAATTAGAGAACTATGTTATTGTTCCGCAGGTGATGAAAAAGACAGTTGGTCTTAATCCTATTGTTATTATCATTGTCATGTTAATTGGCGCTAAATTAGCCGGCGTTATGGGAATCATTTTATCTGTTCCTCTGGCCGCAGCGATTGCTGAATTCCTTAAGGATTTTCAGAAATAGATATTAGAAAATGTATTAAAAGATCGCCCTTGCCAGAAAGGGCGTTTTGTATATACAATTAAACCATGCTATACATTATTGCTACACCCATTGGGAATTTGAAAGATATATCAATAAGGGCTCTAAAAATACTGGAAGAAGTCGATTTAATTCTTTGTGAAGATACTCGGGTAACCAAGAAATTATTAAATCGTTACAAGATTAACAAGCCGACAGTCAGTTATCATCAACATAGTAAGCTAACTAAGAATAAATACGTTTTAGAGCAATTAAGTCAGAATAAAGATATAGCTTTGGTTTCAGATGCGGGTACGCCGACCATAAGTGATCCAGGCGCTAAGTTAATAGATTATTTGATTAAAGAATTACCCGATTTAGAAATTATTCCTATTCCTGGTCCCTGCGCCTTAAATGCTGCTTTGAGTGTTTCTGGATTTTCGGCTGATAAATTTATTTTCCTCGGTTTTCCGCCTGTTAAAAAGAAAAGAAAAAGGTTTTTTCAAGAATTAAAAAATTTAAAACAAACAATTGTTTTTTACGAATCCTCTCATCGAATTTTAAAGACTTTAAATGAATTGTCTGTCATTCTGAGCGAGAGCGAAGAATCTCGTCAAATAGTAGTTTGTCGGGAATTGACCAAAAAATTCGAAACAGTTTATCGGGGCAATATTAAAGAAATTATTAAACAAGTTAAACCTAAAGGCGAATTTGTTGTAGTAATAGATAAAAAGTAACATGAAAAAGAAATTCTATATCACCACTCCCATATATTATGTTAATGATAAGCCGCATATCGGCCATGCCTATACGACCATTGCGGCTGATGTTTTGGCGCGCTATCACAGAAAATTAGGCGAGGATGTTTTGTTTTTAACTGGCACAGATGAACATGGTGATAAAGTGGCAGAAGCTGCAAAAAAAGCAGGTAAGTCGCCACAAGAATTTGTAGATCAAGTAGTTAAATATTTTGAAAAAGCTTGGAAGAAGTTAGATATCGAATACGATGATTTTATCAGGACTACTGAAGAACGACACAAAAAAGGAGTAGCTAAGTTTTTGAGTAAGTTGAATCAGAACGGTAAAGTTTATCAAGATGATTACAAGGCTTTGTATTGTCAGGGTTGTGAAGATTTCATTTTTAAAAAGGATTTAATTGATGGTAAATGTCCTCATCATGATAAAGAGCCAGAGTTAGTTTCTGAGAAGAACTATTTTTTCAAGTTAACTGAGTTTTTGCCTCAAGTTAAGAAATTGATTGAAAGTAACAAATTAGTTATTGAACCAAAAGAAAGAAAAAAAGAAGTTCTTTCTCTTTTGAATCAAGATCTGGGTAATCTTTCTATTTCTCGGCAAAGGGTCAAATGGGGCATTGATTTGCCTTTTGATCAAAAACAAAAAACATATGTTTGGGTGGAGGCTTTGCAAAACTATATCACAGCCGTTGATTATGAGAATCAATCAGCTAAGTTTAAAAAATACTGGTCAGCTGATGTACATTTGATTGCCAAGGATATCGTTAAGTTTCATTGTATTTTCTGGCCTGCTCTATTATTAGCCGTTGGTTTAAAACCGCCTGAAAAAGTTTTTGTTCATGGATTTTTCACGATTGAAGGGCAAAAAATGAGTAAGACTTTAGGTAATACAATTGACCCAAATTATTTAGTAGATAAATACGGTGCTGATACAGTTAGATATTTTCTTTTAAGAGAAATTTCTTTTGGCCATGATGGTGATTTTAGTATTAAGCGACTGGAGGAAAGGTATAATTCAGATTTGGCTAATGGACTAGGTAATTTAGTCAGCCGGGTTTTGACTTTATCAGAAAAGATAGGCGCCAAAACAGAAAAAGTAAATAAAGAATTTGATTCAGAGATTAAATTAAGCAAAAAGAAATATCAGCAAGCAATGGAGAGTATTAAGTTTAATGAGGCCTTAGAATCAATTTGGCAGCTGATTAGTTTTTGCGATGAATATATTGAAAAGAATAAACCCTGGCAATTAATTAAAAGCGATAAAGATAGAGCAAAAAGAGATTTAGGACAATTACTCACAACTTTAAAAGAAATTACTGATTTGTTAATTCCTTTTATTCCAGAAACTTCAGCTAAGATTTTGAAGCAGATTAAGGAAAATAAAAAAACCGAGGCTTTGTTTCCTCGGATATAGATTTTACTTGAAATGAGAAAGCCGGTCAGTTGATTGTTACATTGACCGGCTTTTCTATTTTTCGTTATCGGGGATTAGATTTTATTCCCCGAAAACATCAGTCAGTCCTTTTGAGATTGTTTTGGCCGTGAAGGGCTTGACGACGTAACTATCAACCCCGGCTTGGACTGCTTCAACGATATTGTCTTTTTGGACTCCAGCCGTGACCAGGACAAATGCCATATTTTTTAAATCTGGGTCCGCTCTAACGATCTTGAGCAACTCAAGGCCCGACATTCCGGGCATATTCCAGTCACATAATACCAGATCAAATCTTTCTTCTCCGAGTCCCTTTCTGAGTTCCTCGAGGGCATTTTTCCCATCATCGGACTCACTGATTCTGGTAAAACCGGCTTGCCTGAGGATATTTCTTAAAATTCTGCGCATGGTAGCAAAGTCGTCTACGATGAGAACTTTCATATTCAAGTCCATAGAATAATCCTCCTTTCGAGTATCGGGTTTAAAGCGATTGTTAAAGTTTAGTATATTCTAACTAAAAATATATTTTTGTCAATGTTTGCTTTTTTCATATTTTTATTTATATATTTTTAATTAAAAATTCTTCTAGGATTTGGTAACCATGAAATTTTTTGCCGATTTCAAAGTTTTCATCAAGTTTGTAATTTGTATTTTTATTAGTCAGCCAGCTAATTGATTTATTGGCTGCTCTTTTTATATTCTTTTCCGGAATTCTGTAAAATTCGTTTTTATCCTTGTCTTTTATTTTGTCACCTAATGAGATAATGTAAAATCCTTCTGGTTTAATGTCTTTTTTAAAAACAGGATATTCAAAGACAATAATTGGTTTTTTGGCGAATATCGCTTCGATAAATTGATTACCCCATCCTTCCCAGATACTTGGGAAAGTTACCATATCTGCATGAGCATATGCATCCCAAAGAGAATATATTTTTTTATTATTTTTTTTATATCTTTTTGAATCAATCTGTTTATGTATAAATTTCGCTTTTATGTTTGATTTTTTAACCTTTTCTTTTATTTTTCTACCATATTCTTTTGAAGCTGGCTCTGTGTATCCTGTTAGTAATAAAATAATTTTAGAATCTTTGTTAATTATTTTATTATTATATAATTTTTTATCAATAAGTTCATTTTTTCTTTTTTGAATTTCTTTTACTAAATCAATTGTTAATTCGATTCCTTTTCGTTCAACTATTCTTGTGGCTTGTAATATAATTAAATCATTTTCTTTTATCTTAAACTGATTTAGAAAATCTTTATTGTAACTATCTTTAGACCATTTCTTTTGTTTAAAATCAAATACATCTGGCGATATTATTGATTTGAGTCCTGTTTTTTGAAGTAGGATTTTTTGGTTAATGCTATTTATAGTTATGTGTTTTATTTTATTTGTTTTTGGAGGAACGTAAAGTTTGAGGTATTTTTTTATTCCAGGAGTTTGAGGTTTATAAATATCTTTATATGACCCAGCGAAATAAAAATCGTGATTAAATCCTATAATTTTGATATTTGTTTCCTGTGATATATCATAAAATGCTTTAGCAGCTGCGATGTGTCTACCATGGGAAAAAATATTGTGTAATATTAAACAATCAAATTTTTCTTTTTGGTGTATTTTTAAGAATTTAGATTTTATTATATTAGCTGTTTTATAGATATCTTTTAATAAATCGTTTTCGGAGTTGTAATCCTCGAATTCAAAAAATGCATTTTCTTTAATTTTTAATATATCTTTTCTATCAAATTCTAATTCTGGTATGATATAATCAGCATTAATTTGTTTGGGACCTGAAATTAATTTAATAGTATGTCCAAGTTTTTCTAATACTTTTTTGCGTTTTGATATTTCTAGTGATACACCATCAGTTTTGCCAATGCGATAATGACATATTCCAATTTTTTTATAGATCATATTTTTTAATTCTATCAACTGATTTTTCTAAAAGTGTCATATATTTTTTATTATAGAAACTCATTTGTAAGTCATATATAGCTGCATTTATTTTTCTAGCAATTTTAAGTTTGTGTTTAAATTCTGAGAGGTGATTTTTTTCAGTGATTAATTGGTAAGATACTTTTTTATTCGGATACAAATACATAAAAAAATAAGGATAAGAAATGCCATATGGATATCCTCTTCTATTTTCGTTATCTTCCCAAACTAGGCAATTATCCCTTGTTAATATTTGATAAAAATTACCATTTTTTAATTTATGAATATCAGAAACTCCCTCTAACCAAAATTTTATATTTAGTTTTTCAAATTCTTTTATCATTTTTTTATAACCTAATTGTATTGGCTTTTGTGGATTATAGAAATTACGTTGGTAAGTGAATTGATCTAGTTGGATATAATCAAAACCTATGCTTTTTAGGTATTGGACAGTTTGCATACAGCTATTAAACCATTTTTTATGGTTGGGATTCATAACATAATGTTTATGTTCTTTATAGTGTTCAAACACTAATGATTTATCCTTTTTTCTTACTATGGCCGAACGATATTTTGGATTTTGCTTTATCCAGTCAGAATCAGCAATTCTGGGATTATAATGATGACTTGTTAAAAATCCTTTATTTTTAGTATATTCAATTAATTCGATTAGAGATTCTTTTCCTCCAATTTTTGGATCAATAGTGAAATCGGGAAGCATTCTATCAAAGCCATCTTTATTAGTGCCAAAGAAATGAATAATATGTTTGGGTCCTAATTGAGAATGAAAGTAATCAATTATTTTTTTGAGCTCGGAAAAGTGTTTAACGAAGCAATTTTTATGTGAATCTTTTACGCCGATTTGTAAGAAATATTTTGGTTTTCTTTTGATTATTTTAGTTGAATCAATATTAATTATTTTTTTGTAATAATTAGCTGCTTTCCGCCAATTATTTTTAAAAGGTATAAAAAATAATTTATGTTCAGTTGAATTATATGTTATCAATAAATTATTTTTATTTGTTCTTTTAATTTTTATTTTTGCAAATTCATAACTTGGGACACTTCCAATAAAAATACCTCTATCATTAGAGGTAAATAAGACCATTGATTTTGTTGAAGCAGTGCCAGGATAAGATAAGGAGTATTCTTTGTTAAGAGAAAGTTTTGAAATATCCTTAATAAACTCGCCCTCGCGTGAGGGGAATATTATTTTATTTATTTTTAATTTGAAGGATAAATGAGTTAATTCTTTGCCTACAAAATCAACCTTGAAGCCATCCTTAATTTTGTTAATAGGGAATTGGCTAATTTGTTTTTCTATTATATCGTTTTCCATGGGGTATCTTTGTTATATCGTCCTCCCTGTTTAATGATAAGAAAACTCTTCATAGTCTAAAAGGTATTAGAAAATATATTAACTTATTTTTATTGTATCTAATTTTCATCTTGAAAACAATATGTGGATAAGTTATGATGCTATATATGCCTAAACCTGAATTAATTGATACTCATGCCCATATTAATTTTAATCCATATAAGGATGATGGCCATCAAGTTGTTAAACGGACTTTAAAGGAAGATGTCTGGATGATTAATATTGGCGCTCAGTATAGTTCTAGTAAAAGAACCATAGAATACGCCAAAAAGTATAAACAAGGGGTTTATGCGGCTGTTGGCCTTCATCCAATTCATGTTTATCAGGGCGCTCAGGAAAAAGATTGGGATGGAATTATCTCAAAAAGGGAATATGAGGAATTGGATATTGAGAAATATCAAAAACTATTAAAACATTCCAAAGC
>CAZJPW010000006.1:0-44006 GCA_964548405.1 uncultured Candidatus Saccharibacteria bacterium
AAATTAAGAAAAAGATTAAAAAAATAGAACCTGAATTAAGGGAGACAGAAAAGGAAATTGAGGAGATATTTGATAAGGTGCCTAATGTCGTTTCCGAAGATACGCCCATTGGTCTAGATGAATCCGGAAATAAGGTTATTAGAAAATGGGGCAAAAAACCAAAGTTCAGCTTTAAATTCAAAGATCATCTTGAACTGGGTGAAGCTTTGGATATTATTGATGTTAAAAGAGCGGCTAAAGTAAGTGGAACGCGATTTAACTATTTAAAAGGTGGGGCTGCTTTGCTTCAATTTGCCTTAGTTCAGTATGTTTTTAGCGCTTTAACCAATGAAAAGATTATTAAAAAAATATTAATTGAGAAAGATTTAAAGATTTCTTCAAAGCCGTTTATACCTGTAATACCACCAGTCATGATTAAACCAAAGACTTTTCAAAGAATGGCTCGCCTTGAACCTAGGGAAGAGAGATATCATATACCCAAAGATGATATATATTTAGTGGGTAGTGCTGAACATACTTTAGGATCAATGCATATGGATGAAATATTTAATAGAAAAGATTTACCTGTTAGATATATAGGTTATTCAACTGCTTTTCGTCGGGAGGCTGGAGCTTATGGTCAGGATACAAGGGGAATTTTAAGAGTCCATCAGTTTGATAAATTGGAAATGGAGTCTTTTTCTTTGCCAGAAAATGGTCTAAAAGAACAGGATTTAATTATTGGTATTCAGGAATACTTAGTTAAAAAATTAGAATTACCTTATCAGGTTATTATGATTTGTACTGGCGATATGGGTGGACCTGATTATCGACAGGTAGATATTGAATGTTGGCTACCTGCTCAAAATAGTTATCGGGAAACTCATACTTCTGACTATATGACTGATTATCAATCAAGAAGACTTAATACCAGAGTTAGAGGTAAGGATGGAGATTTGGAATTTGTCTATATGAATGATGCTACGGCTATTGCTATTGGTCGCATGCTCATCGCCATTATTGAAAATTATCAGCAAAAGGACGGCAGTATTAAGGTTCCTAAGGCATTAAGAGAATATATGGGCGGTATCAAAAGAATTGGTTAATATTATGGGAGTAAATCGTTTTCAAAAGAAGAGATATAGAAAAACATCCCTCAAGAAATATTTTTATGGGGGATTGTTTTTATCTCTGATAATTGGTTTAATTTATTTCATTATCTGGTCTCCCTATCTTCGGGTGGAGAGTATAGGGATTGAAGGTAGTGTTTCCTATTCTCAAGAAATTAGAGAAATGGTTCAGAAAAAAATAGCAGGAACATTTTTCAAGGGAGGCCTGCCTCGAAAAAGTATTGTTTTGACGCCAATTAATCAAATTAGAGATGATATTTTAGAAAGATATTCTGAGATTAAGGATGTTGTTGTTGTTCGGCAATGGCCCAATACTTTAAATATCCAGATTCAACAAAGAGAGAATATTGGTGTTTGGTGTCAGATAGAATATAGGGAGAAAGAACCTTTTGAATTAGTGGGCGAGGATGAAGAATTAGAATTAGCTACCAGCACTGAGGAAATAGTTGAAAAGGAAAGGGAAATCAATCAGTGCTTCCATTTTGATTCCGAAGGCGTCATTTTTCGGGAGGCGCCCTTGATCAGCGGCAGCCTGATTTTAAACGTTTACGGAACTAAAAGTCCAGTTAAAATTAGAGACAAAGTGATATCCGAGGAAATGATAAAGTTTATCTTGGATGTCAGAGAAGATTTGCCGGAAATAAAAATAGCTTCAGAGTCACTACCTGAAGTAGTTGATTTTGAAATAATTTCCTTAGAGGATTTAAGAGTGACTACAGCCCAAGATTGGCAAATATACTTCAACCCTACCTATTCGGTAGAGTTGCAATTAGAAGCTTTGAGAATAGTTATCGAAAAAGAAATCAAAGAAACGTTAAGTTCCTTGGAATACATTGACTTAAAGATACAAGGCAGAGTCTATTATAAGTAGATTAGTAAGTAATATAATAGACAAAGATAGAATTGCCGATTACCGTAATTGGTTGATAGTTATTAAGCCAATTGTAGTAATCGGTTTTTGCTTGGAATCCTTTTGTAGTGATACCCCGTCCGCCTTGGAGAAAACTAACTGAAACTGCCAGCCAAGAATTATTTGGTAATTCATTAGGATTGCGGTCGCCCCACCACGGTTGATATTTGTCACCTAATCGGTAATACATATCATCACCGCCAAAGTAATCAATATATATAGTTTTAATACTATTTTGTTCAACAAAAGTAGTTAACCGTTTGAGGTCTTGACCCCAGTCTATATTAGAATCGGTTACATAGATGTGTCCTTGGCTAGGTCCGCCCACAGCTTCATTAAAGTAGCTTATAAAATGTGGATATATATTTATTAGGCCCAAGGCATACCAGCCTAGGAGAACTATTATCAATAAATATTTAAGACACATTATAAAATAGTTTTTAGTTATCATTTTAACCGAGACTAGTATTTTTTTAGGCGATAACTTTATCCTTTCTAAAATAGGACCGGGAGGCATTTTTAGCCATTTACTGATCTGGCCGCTGATTAGGATATAGAAGATAGGAAATACAGGCAGGACATGCCGCACTCCAATATTAAGGTTGCTTGTAATACTGGTATACCAATAGATGGCTAGGAAGATAAACAGGGATATTTCAACAAAATATCTATTAAGCCAATCAAATGTCTTTTTAGATTTTTTTATTCTAGGCTTTAAAAAGACATGAGTTAATGAAATTAACATTAAGACAAGCAAGGCCAAAGGGACCTTTATTAGGAAGACAATTGGAAAATAAAGGGGCCAAGCAATATTAGAAATCTCACCTAGAAAATAAGTGGTGTTGCCGCCCGAGGCGCGCTGGATAACCATAAGTAGGCCGGTAAAGAATTGACCGTAGGGACGGAGGAATGTTTGAGTATTCATCCAAAGGACCGGGTCAGCTAATAATCTATTGCCGTAGGTTTCAAGGTATTGATTGGCATCGTTAATCTGTTTTTCCATGGGATAGTTCCAGGTATGAAAAAGGTAGACAGGATAAACCAAGGCCATGGCAATAATTCCGATTAAAGCTAAGCCAAAGATAGGCTTCCAAGCTTTGTTAATAAGCGCCCAGAAAAGAGTAATAACGACGAAGTATGGGATAAGCAGAGCCAGGGAAAACTTGGTCAGTAGAGCCAGACCAAAAACTATTCCAGCAATAAATAAGTTTTTCCAGTTTTGGTTCTGAAGCCATTTAATTAGATAATAGGTGGCTATAAAAAAGGCAGCAGCCGCTCCAACATCAGTAGTAACCAGTCGTCCATGAGCCAAGAAAGTGGGTGAGAGGGAATATAGGAAAAGGGCGATTATTCCTGCTTTATTTCCGTAAAGCTGACGGGCCCATTTGAACACATAAAACCCAAGCAGGATCATTATTAAGATCATAGGTAATCGAGCCCAAAGAATCATTTTATCAGCATCATTGCCATTTCGGAAAAGTAATTCTCGACCAAATTCCCATTGGCCGTTCTGATCATTTTTCCAGGAATGATCTTGATCAGGGAAGGTAATCTGAGTGTCTGTTATTTTAGAACCTAGCCAGATAGATAAGCCAGCCATATCTTTAAGTAAAGGTGGGTGTTCTGGATTTAAACGCATATCTTGTTTAACGATATACGAATAGCCGGAAGGGGTATGGGCTAATTCATCCATAGTGTTGGCATCATCCAGAATACTAAAAAAAGCCAAGCCCAACATTAACGCTAATAGACCGGCCGCTAAAATGTTTGTTGTAATTTTATTCATGCTTTAATTTTACCATAAAATAGGTTATAATAAAAACATGTGGAAAATATTTTCCGTGATATTCGTTTTAATTTTAGCGGAGCTGGTTTGTCAGGTTAGTTTCTTTTTAGTTAATTCTACAGAAGCAGCCAGCCAGGCCTATCTGCCTAGGTTAGACTTGATTAAGGGCAGCGGGCCTGAGATATATGTTTTAGAAAGCGGGACCAGGCATTGGATTCCCAGTATAGAGATATTTAATAAGTTTAATTTCAAATGGGAGAATGTTAAGACATATTCTGACCTTATTATCCAGAATTATCCCCAGGATGATGACTGGAGCAGATATGATGATTATCCAGATGGTTCTCTATTAAAAG
Source organism: uncultured Candidatus Saccharibacteria bacterium (assembly GCA_964548405.1). Classification (GTDB taxonomy): domain Bacteria; phylum Patescibacteriota; class Minisyncoccia; order Portnoybacterales; family UBA2143; genus JAHJOV01. The sequence continues at coordinate 4,162 of CAZJPW010000006.1, forward strand.
GTTCAGGTCTTCAAGTCTATTTAATTGAATTAGGTAAGCGTCGCTGGATACCCAGTCCAACTATATTTTTGGGTAATAATTTTGGCTGGAAATATATTTTACAGATTGATGATAATGATTTGGATGATTATGATTTAGGAGAAAATCTTACTTTATCTGAGCCTAACCGCTATCCAGAAACAACTATTTCCAGCGGGCCGAGTGAAGGAGAAGTGGTTAAATCAGATACAATCGAATTTCGCTATGCAGGAACCAATCCTTTGGGTAATAATGATCAGCTTGATTTTGAAACTTATTTATCCGGTTATGATGATGATTGGGATAACCAACGTTCCGATTATACCCAGGATTATGATGTCGAAGATTTGGGTGGTGGTAGTTTTACTTTTTATGTTAGGGCTAAAAACGAGCAGGGATATTATGACTCAACGCCAGCGACCCGTAGTTTTTCAATAGGAGTTTCTTCCTATTATCATAAAATAGAATTTTACTCAGTGGATTATGATGAGGATAATTTCCAGGACGAATATATTATTCTTAAAAATAATGGCGGTCAAACAATAGATGTGACCGGCTGGACAATTCAAACAAAATTGGCCAGTTTGGATATTGGTCAGGCGGTTAAAAAGTTATCCTATCCATATACTGATAATAGCCAGGTTAATATTGAATTAAGAGATGATGATAAACTGGTTATTACGGCTGGGGCCAGTCCAATTGGAGTTGATTTTCAGACAAATAAATGTACTGGTTATTTGGATCAGGGTGATTTTAGCCCATCTTTGGATAATAATTGTCCTCGTGTTGATAGTTCTGAATATAGCGGTTTTAACCAGTATTGTCAGAATTTTATTAGTGGTTTAAGTAAGTGTGAGCTTCCTGATTATTCTAGTAATACAGATGTAGGAGGCGATAGTCAGTGTACCTCTTATTTAAATCAAAACTTGAATTATAGCGCTTGTTATTCTAATTATCGCTTAGATCCTGATTTTTACGAAGATGAATGGCATATTTTTATGGGTCGGACTTCACATGATATTTTGTCTGACGATAGTGATACCATCATTCTTTACGACCAAAACGGATTAAAAGTTGATGAATATTATTACGATTAACCATATTTTATGGTAAAATATATGTAATATGGATAATAAGGAGTCTAAAAATTCAAATACAAATACAAATGAACCTTCTTACAGAGATTTTTTATCGAAAATAGTAACACCTTCACAAGAACAATCTGATACTGTTAAGGATAGAGTAGAAGATTGGCGAGAAAAAAAAGGCAAGCCAAGAGAATTTGAAGTTGAAGATAAAAAAAAAGAAGATGTAGAGCCGGTAAAAAAAGGAGACGAGGATGAATTAGAAAAAGCTCGAAGAAAAATAGATGATGTATTCGGTAAGATAAAAGGGAAAAAGTTAGAGTCTGGAGAAATAGCAAAGGAAAATGACTTAGAATTAGAAATTGAAAAATTAAAACCACCAAAGGAAGAATGGGGAAAAATAGAAGGAGAAGCTAATCTTAACCCGGAAGAAAAAAAGGAATTCCAAGATGTTAAGGGAGAAATAGAGAAAATGCCCCGTAAGGATAGATGGAACTTGATAAGAGGAGTAGCTAATTTAGGATATTTAACCCAAGAATGGAAAGGTAATCTTTTTAACAAAGCTTTTAAAAAAGCGAGTTCACTGACTAAGGATAAAGGCACTATTCAAGAAAGCGGAACTATGAGGCGTTTTCTGACTTCTTATGCTGAAAAGTACAAGGAAGAATCTAAACAAGCTAAGAAATTAAGGGAAAAATCATATTTAACCAAAATACAGAAAGGTGGCGGCCTTCTGAAGCTGGGTGGGAATGTTTTGAAATATGGAAGGATTCTTTGGGATTTGAATTATGCAAATCCTTTACGCCATGTTATGGCTGCCAGTATGTTTGTTGGCCGGAGCGCTGAAGTAGCTAAGGAAGCACGCCTTAAGAGCGCTAAATCAATTGAAAAGACTAGGGTTAAAGGGAAAGATGAAGCAGCTGAAGAAGCTTGGCAGATTTATCAAGAGGCCCAAGAAAAAGCAGAGACGGGACAAGAAATTTCTAAGGAAGATTTAGAAAAGGAATATCAGAGGATTCTACCTAGAGATTTGAAAAAACGGCTTAGAGAAAATACAGATATGAGCTTTAATATTGTTCGGGTATTTGCTGAAGAACATGTTAATTGGTCAGTTAGTAGGATTAATAACAAAATAGCTAAGATTGAGAAAAATAAGAAGCTTTCTCCTGAAAAGAAAGAATTAAAAAAGGAAAAACTATTAGCAAGACAAAAGAAAAAACTTGAAGATCTTGATAGAATGGTTTCTCAAACAGGCAGTATTAATCTGTTGGCCTATCTAAGCCGAGCAACTGAAAAAACAGGCAAAGCAGTTTCTATAGGCATGATGGCTGATACTCTTGCCCGGCTACCTCAAATATTCGCCAGTTTTACAGAATCATCAATAGAAACAGAATTATCAGAAGCACCATTAAAGCCAAGAGTAATTAGGAAGAAGATAGTTATCCCGGCGGAAGAAGCAGAATTGCCTCGGGCAGTTGCAAAACCATCTCCTAAAATAGCTTCTCGAATAGCTCCTGAATTGGACGAACCGGTTCCTGTTGAATCTGTTAAAATGGAAGTAGGAAGAGGTGATTCGCCTCTTAGATTAGCTAAAAAGATGTATGTTCAAAGGGCAGAACAGCTAGGATATGATTCAAACATACATGGCGATAGCGTTAGTAAATGGGCTGAAAGATTTAGTACTCGGCACTTAATTGGACAGTATTTAAGGGAACATCAGGAAGATTATAGTGATTTAATTGATAAAATTGGAGAGCCGCCCCTAGATCCAAAAGAATTGGATCAATGGATAAGTGGAGTTCCCAAAGACACATTCAACGATATTTTAAATAACAAAGTTCCTAATTTAGTTCATCAAGGTGATCGAGTAACTATTACTGAGAATGGCGATATCGTAGCCTATAGTCCTGAAAATGAAGTGAGAACAGGACATATCAAAACCGGAGATTCAATATTAGATGATTCATTAAAAGTAGGAGAAGTACCTCCAGCAGGGCCGGGGAAAAAATTAATAGAGAGGATTTCAGAAAAAGCTGATGTTGGAGAACGAGTAGATGTTTATAGGGATTTTTTAAAAGAGAAAGGGTTTAGTAATGTTTTGTCGGTTATAGGCGATAATTCTAATAATGGAGATTTCGACGCTATTGTCAAAATTGATGGAGAAGAAATTACTCTTGAATTTAGAAATAATGCTGAAGAAATATATTTTAAAAAAGATGGTGTAAAGTATAGTTTATCAGGAGAGAGTAAAATTAATCAGAAAGCCGTAAAGGAGCTTATAGAAAAAGTAGAGAAGGCGGCAGTAGAACCAAAGATACCAGAGGCGCCAGAAATTCCAGAAACGAAAATGGAAACAGATTCAGAAACGATAAATTTAGATAATGGCAGAGTTGAAATATATAAAGATCCTGCAGGAAATTCTGAAGTTTTTGTAGGAGGGATTAAATCAAATCCAGAATTAATTAGAAAAGTAGAAGATGAGATAATAGCAAAAAAACCTGACGGCAGCTATAACATAGAAATTAAACACGGGCCAAGTACTCCAAATAGAATGATTCTAGCCAGGAAATCTGTTAAAAATGGAGGAATAGCCAGATATATTAAGTATCAGGCATTGGAAAAAGCTCAATCTGAAGGGAAAACAGAATTAGCGAAGACAATCCAAAAGAGCCTTAATAATGATTTAAGAGTGATGAAATCATTCTACGGTAATGTTTTTAAAAAATAATTCAGGAGGTAAATATGACAATACAAGATAAATATCAGGAGCCGGTTGACGGGCGAGCTGATCCAGCAGCTGCAGCCGCGGCTGCAGCTGAACAGCCAGCCGCTCCAACCCAAGAAGCTCCGCAGCCAAAACAGGAAGTTCCTGTTCCGGAGGCCCCGCAACCAAAAGTTGAGGTTGAAGCCAAAGTTGAGCCAGAACCTCAAAAAGAGGTTTCTCAACCAGTAGAGCCGGCCAAAGAAGCTGTGCCAACATCTTCAGGGTCAGCTGTTTCTTCTGATGATGATCAGCAGCCCGCCCAGGTTGATGGAGAGGAAGTTAAAAAGCTGTCTCAAATAGCTTTTGACAAAGGTTTGACTGTAGCTATTGAAGAAGCCAAGAAACTGAATAATCCATATCTTTTGGATGAATTTCATGATGCTTTGACTGATCAGTTATATAAGGAGTTAGTTCAAAAAGGTAAATTAGAACAGAGATAATTATTTACCAATAATATGAATCTAAATCAAATACTAATAAGTATTACTGTTTTGCTTGTTCTCGGAATCATCGGGGTAAGCATCTTAATGTTTATTACGGCTCGTAAAAGAAGAGGGCGATTGACCCGGTCTTTGAATATGAGTCTGTTTTTAATTACTTTGCCCAGAAAAGTTAAAAAAGAGGAAAACGAAGCGCCTAAGAGCGAAAAGGAAATTATTGCCGTAATGGAACAGTTTTATAGCAGTTTGAGTAATATTAAGGAAACTAAAGATATATTCATTTATGGTCAGCCCCACATAGTTTTTGAAATTGCCATACCTCATACTAGCGAAGAAATAGCCTTTTATATGTCCGTACCTCGTAAGTACGAGGCAGTTATTGAAAAGCAGGTACACGGTTTTTATCCTGAAGCTTCAGTGGAAAAAGTTGAGGATTATAATATTTTTAATCCTGATGGAGTAGTGGCTGGCGCCTATTTAAAATTAGCTAAAACCTATGCTTTGCCTTTTAAGACTTACCAGAATCTTGAAATTGACCCACTTAATGAAATTACTAATGCTTTGAGTAAACTACAGGAACAAGAAGAAGGGGCTTCTATTCAAATAATTATTAAGCCGACCTTGTCCAGAAATTGGGCTCAGTTTGGTTTGAAAATAGCCAAAGAAATGCAGTCAGGTAAAGAATACAAGCTGGCTAAAGCTAAGGCTAACCAGGGTTGGATAAGGAAGAATATTGAATTTACAGCTGAAACTTTAAGCGGTTCTTCGAAAAAATCTAATCAAGATATGGCTGATATACAGGAAAGAAAAGTAATTACTCCTCTTCAGGAAGAAATTGTTAAATCACTTGAAGGCAAAGCTAGTAAGTCTGGCTTTCAGGTAAATATTAGACTTTTGGTCTCAGCTGGAAATCAGGAAAGAGCAGAACAAATACTAGAACATTTAGAAAGCGCTTTTGTCCAATTTAATGAGCCCAACTTGAATCAATTAAAATCAATCCGCCTTCAAGGATTTAAATTAAAGAAATTAATCTATAATTTTTCTTTTAGGATTTTTAACAAGAAACAATCAACCATTTTAAATACTGAAGAGTTAACCAGTATGTTCCATTTTCCGACTGTAACTATTGATACGCCTAATGTTAAATTTATGAAAGCTCAACCAGCTGCTCCGCCCGCTAATATGCCTAAACAAGGGATGATTATCGGTAAGAATCTCTATCGGGGTGTTGAATCAGTAGTTCGTATGCAGGAAAACGACCGACGGCGCCATCTTTATGTTATTGGTCAGACTGGAACAGGTAAGTCTGTGTTTATGCGTAATTTAATTGTCCAGGATATTAAGCAAGGCAAGGGTGTTGGAGTCTTAGATCCTCATGGTGACATAGAAAAGATTCTAGGGTTAATTCCTAAAGAACGGGCTGAAGACGTGGTTTTGGTTGACCCATCCGATTTAGAGCGTCCTTTAGCTCTTAATATGTTAGAGTATGATCCAAAATATCCAGAACAAAAAACCTTTGCTGTTAATGAATTGATGAGTATTTTTGATAAACTCTATGATTTAAAAACTACAGGCGGACCGATGTTTGAGCAGTACACCCGTAATGCTTTATTGCTTTTGATGGATGATCCTAATGAGGAAGTTACCCTTTTAGAAGTGCCTAGAGTTTTGGCTGATAAAGAGTACAGAAGCCGTTTGTTGTCTAAGTGTCAGAATATGATTGTTAGGGATTTCTGGGAAAAAGAAGCAGACAAAGCAGGCGGCGATGCTTCTTTGCAAAATATGGTTCCCTATATTACTTCCAAATTCAGTATTTTCATTTCCAATGATTATATGCGTCCTATTATTGGCCAGGCTAAAAGTTCTCTTGATTTCAGACAGATTATGGACGAGCAAAAGATTTTATTAGTTAATCTAAGCAAAGGGCGCTTGGGTGATGTTAATAGTAATCTTTTAGGCATGATTGTTACAGGTAAATTGTTAATGTCTGCTTTTTCTCGAGTTGATCTGCTTGAAGAGCAACGCAAGGATTTTTACTTATATATGGATGAGTTTCAGAATTTTTCTACAGATAGTATTTCCACCATTCTTTCAGAAGCAAGAAAGTATCGCTTGAGTTTAATTGCCGGACATCAATTTATCGGCCAATTGTCTGATGATATTAGAGAAGCGGTCTTTGGTAATGTTGGTTCGATGGTTTGTTTCCGGGTGGGAGCTGAAGATGCTGAATTCTTAGTTAAACAGTTTGAACCTGTTTTTGATGCTAATGATTTGATTAATATCGATAACTTTAACGCTCATGTTAAATTAATGATTAGCAACCAAACTTCCAAGCCCTTTGATTTAATGACTTATCCGCCTGAACAGGATAATCCGGAAGTAGCCCAAGCAATTAAAGAATTGTCTCGGCTGAAATACGGGCGGGATAAGACAATGGTGGAGCAGGAGATTTCCACCCGTTACCAAGCAGCTGCTTCTTCTGGCTCAGCTGATCAAGATATTGAGGTTGATTAATATGAATACATACAAAATATTTCTCAAAGATTTGTTTTTAGACACTATTGGAGAAGTTTTGTTTTTTCCGGTTTGGTGGTACAGTCGCGGTCTTAAAAAGACGGCTCTTTTTTGTTGGCAGAGGGCTAATGACGGTTGGCGTGTTTTGGCTTTGTCTATTTTTATTAAGAATTTCTTTAAGCCTATGTATGGGCAAAAAGGCTGGGATGCGTACGTTTTGAGCATAGTTATTCATTTTATCCAGCTTTCGTATCGTTTGTTTTTAATGACTCTTTGGGCCCTATTTTGGATCCTTGTATTATTTATCTGGATTACTTTACCAGTTTTTGTGATTTATGAACTTGTATTTTAAACCTCACCTTAATCTACTAAGGATAACTCAGAGGAAACTGAGAAGGGTTTTGGGCTGGCTCATCCTTGTTTTCTTAATCGTATTCGGAATTTATGGGATCTGGGCTTGGCTTGGGCTTGGATACATTAATGTCTTTTACATATCTTTGCTAACTGATATGTTTCTTATCTATTCTTGGCAAAGGAAAGATGAAAGAGTTAATAAGATTAAATTATCTGAAGAAGAAATCGATGTTTCTATGTTTTTAGACGAAGCCGCTCATAGAACTCTGGAAAAGTCATGGTTGTTTGCTTTTCGTAAAAGTTATCGTTCTTTGCGTCCAATTCATCTCTTCGCATCCTTTTTAAAAGAAAAGAATTTTAAGAAAATACTTAAGCGTTTGGACTGTGATCCTAAAAAAATTATTCAAAAAACTAAGGTTATCTTGGAGAGTTCTTCCTTTTTTCCTGATTCAGAAAAAGGCCTAGCTGTTTTAGGACCTAAAATGGCAGCCGATTTTAAAGAAATATTTGTAGATGCCTACGTTTTCTGTCTGAAAAAAAAAGAAGAGCAGATAGGGGCCTTAGATCTGCTTTGGGCAATTAGTCGGCAGAGAAATCTAGTCGGTATGATTTTTGATGAATTTGGAGTCAGTCCTAAAGAGATTGAGCGAGTGGTTGAATGGGCCCAATTAGAAGAAGAAATCGAGAAAAGTGAAAAAGCTTTTTCTTGGAGAAGGTTTTTTAAACCCAAAGGCAAGCTTAACCGAACTATGACAGCCGTCTTAACACCCATGTTGGATAGGGTTAGTCGGGATTTGACTTTCTTAGCCAGACAGGGACAGTTTGAGGTGGTTATTGGTCGCCAAAAGGAAATCGGGGAGATCTTTAACTTTTTTAATGCTGGGCAGATTGGCCTGGTTTTAGTTGGTCCCAGTTCTATAGGCAAGAAAGCTATTTTAAAGAAAATAGCTCAGATGATGGTTACAGAAAATGTACCTAAGTTTTTAAAAGACAAGAGGTTAGTTGAATTGGATTTGGGCAGTTTGGTCAGTTTGAGCGGAGCCAGGGAAAAAGGCGAGGAATACTTAAGACAGATTATTTTTGAAGTTAACCGGGCTGGTAATATTGTTTTGGTGGTTGAGAATATTGATAGCTTGTCAGGGCTTAAGAGTCGGGCGGGCGGACTGGATATGTCTGAAATCTTATCTTCAGCTTTGGATCAAAAGGCTTTCTATTTTATCGGTACAACTACGGTTGATAGCTATGCTTCCAAGATTGAGGGTAAGATTTTAGGCAGGGTGCTTAATAAGGTTGAGGTGCCTTTACCGTCTCAAGACTTGCTCTGGCAGATTCTGGTTACTAAAATATATATTATAGAGAAGGAGTTAAAAATATTCTTTTCAGCTGATGCTTTAGAACAGGCTATTAGCCTGGCTGATCGGTATGTTTATGGTAAAGCTTTGCCAGCTAAAACTATGGATCTACTAACCGAAGCGGGTTATCGGGTTAGAGAGCAAAGGGGTACAGGCAGCTTTATTGAAGGCAATGACATTACGGAATTAGTTGCTCAGAAAACTAAAGTTCCTTTGGGTAATATTGAAGAAACTGAAAAGGATAAGCTGCTTAATCTGGAAAACTTGATTCATCAACGGGTAATTAATCAGGAAGAAGCAGTTAAAGGCGTAGCTGATGCTATGAGGCGCAGTCGATTAGAATTACAGGGCAGGAAGAAACCTATTGCTAATTTTCTTTTTGTCGGGCCAACTGGAGTAGGTAAAACTGAAACAGCTAAAACTTTAGCTCGAGTATACTTTGGCAGTGAGCGCAGCGAACAGAGAATGATTCGTTTAGATATGTCAGAATACCAGGAAAAGAGGGGTTTGCGAAGATTAATTGGTTCACGCACTGAAGAGGCGACTAACAAGGGATATTTGACTGAAGCTGTTAAAAGACAGCCTTATTCCATGATTCTTTTGGATGAAATTGAAAAGGCCCATCCAGATATTTTAAATCTGTTTTTACAAGTAATGGATGATGGCCGGTTAACGGATATTTCTGGGGAAACAATTAATTTTACCAATGCGATTATCATTGCTACATCTAATGCTGGAACCCATTTTGTCCAGAAGAAGATCAGCGCTGGGGTAAACTACGAAGAAATCGATAAAGAATTAAAGCAAGAAGTCCTATTGGAATATTTTAAGCCAGAGTTCTTAAACAGGTTTGATAAGATTGTTTTATTTAAGGCTTTGACTATGGAAAATATGAATAAAATTACCAGATTATTTCTAAAAAGCTTTGAGAAAAAACTGGAAGAAAAAGGAATTGGTTTTGAAATTGAAGAAGAGGCCATCGAAGAATTAGCCCAAAAAGGATATGATCCTTTGTACGGGGCCAGGCCTTTAAAAAGGACTATTCAAGATAGTGTGGAAAATCAAACAGCTAGTCTATTATTAGAAGATAAATTAAAAAGAAGGGATACTTTAATACTTAAGAAAGGACTTGGGCTTGAAATTAAAAAAGCTCCAGAATTTTAAAGATATGAAATCAAATTTAATCAAGCAGTTTTCAAGATTTGTTGTTATTGGATTTGTTAATACAGCTATAGATTTTGCGATACTCAATCTTTTAATGTGGTGGATGGGGATCTATTCCGGGCCTTGGATTATTCTTCTGAATGGTATTTCTTTTTCTGTAGCGGTAACCAACAGCTATTTTTGGAATAAGTACTGGACGTTTAAGGATAAGAATAAGATTGAGGCTAAGGAATTTTCTCAATTCATCTTAGTTACTTTGATTGGTATGGCTATTAACAGCGGGGTAATTTATGGGATAACTACTTTAATTTCGCCTGTCTTCGGAATTAACCCAGAGCTCTGGGCTAATTTGGCCAAGGCAGCTGCCACTGGCTTCTCATTAATCTGGAATTTTATTGGTTACAAGATGTTCGTCTTTAAAAAGTAATTGTTTTATTGGAAATAGAAAAGGCGGTTCTCATGCTTGCGAGAACCGTCCTTTTTCTTGGGTGGCGCCCCGTTAATCGATATAACAGAGCTGGCCGTCGACAAAGAACCTTTGTGCCTGATCGCATTTCCTGGTCACAGGTTTATTGTCGCTCTTATAGTGCATAAGCCCACATTTACTGCAGGGGTGGGCATCTACACCAAATATCATGCCTCGTCGTACGGAAAAGCGTATCTCGAAATCAATGCTTCCCCTGCATTCTTGGCAATTTGCTTGTGGCATACGACACCTCCTTTGTTGAGGTTCTGATCTTAGCTATACAATAGTATAATAAAATGTATTTGTCAATTGAAACTTTAAATTTTCATTTTTTATGATATACTGAAACCAATGGCAAATTTAGTCTTATACCGTAAATATCGTCCTAAAACCTTTGAGGAAGTTGTTAATCAGGATCACATTAAAAAAACTCTGATTAATGCTTTGAAATTGGATAAAGTGGCTCATGCTTATCTTTTTACTGGGACGCGCGGAACGGGCAAATGTGTAAAGCATGATACTAATATTGTTGATTCTTCTACTGGGAAAGTCTTAACTGTTGAGGATGCTTATAAGCATAAGAAAATTAATCTCTTAACTTTAAATAAAGATTATAAATTAAGTAGTACTAAACCAATTGATTACGTGGATGATGGTATAAAGCCATGTTATAAAGTAACGACCACTCTGGGAAGAGAGATAGAGGTTACATTATCTCATCCTTTTTTGACAATAAACGGATGGAAAAGACTTTCTGAGTTAGAAATTGGTAGCCGAATCGGAGTGCCTAGGATTTTACCTATAAATGGAAAAGGGAAAATGCCCGAGCACCAAATTAAATTGGTAGCACATTTGATTAGTGAAGGATCAACAGCAGATCCTAATCATTCTATAGGTTTTACTAATTCTGACTCAGTCTTAGTTAATGATTTTAAAGAAGCGGCAAAAAAGTTTGAGAATACAAGGATTGCTAAATATGATTCTAATGGAACGCGTACGCCTACATATTATGCAGTTCAAATCGTACGTCGGAATTGGTTGAATCAGCCTGGTCAGTCTAAAAATTCAGTTGCAGGATTTATCAAAGAGTTAGGTATGTTAGGTCAGAAATCCAAGGATAAGGTTATTCCTGAGAGAATCTTTCAATTAGATAAATCTTCAATTAGTTTATTCTTAAAAACTTTATATAGTGGAGACGGAGGTGTTGATTTTATAAGCACACCGACAATTTCGTATTATTCTTCCTCTAAAAAACTTATCAGTCAAATTCAGCATCTATTACTTAGGTTTGGGGTTATTTCTAGAATTAGATATAAGCCGGTAACTTATAGTAATGGGAATATTTATCCTAATTGGACTTTAGAAGTGAGCCATCGCGAGAGTATATCAATTTTTGCTAATGAGATAGGTTTTATAGGTGAAAAGGAAACAAAGTTAGATAAAATGATTGTTTTTTTAGCTGATCGTCCGGTTAATCCAAATTTGGATACAATTCCAGTAGAGATTTATAATCTGGTTCAAACGGAAAAAGAAATGAGCGGTAAGAGATGGGTTGATGTGGGATTAGCTTTAGATTATAAAATACCAAAAGGGGCTAGACCTCGTATTTATTCTCCTTCTCGAGACAAATTAAGCGTTTTTGGTGAAGTTTTGGATTCTCAAGAAATTAGCAATATCGCAAATTCCGATATTTACTGGGATAAGATAGTTGATATTAAATATACTGGAAGATATCAGGTTTATGATTTAACGATTCCAGAAACACATAATTTTGTCGCAAATGATTTCATAGTTCATAATACTACAGTTGCTAGATTATTAGCCAAGGCTATTAACTGTACTGATCGGAAAGAATCTGAACCGTGTAATAAGTGTTTAGCTTGTGAAGAGATTAATCAGGGTAAATCTTTAGATTTAATTGAAATTGATGCAGCTTCTAACAGGGGTATTGATGAAATTAGGGAATTAAGGGATGGAATTAAATTCAGTCCCAGTAGTCTTAGATATAAGGTTTTTATCATTGATGAAGTTCATCAATTAACTAAAGAAGCTTTTAATGCTTTGTTAAAGACTTTAGAAGAGCCACCTGCTCATGCTATATTTATTTTAGCGACTACAGAAATACACAAGGTGCCTCAGACTATAATCTCAAGATGCCAAAAGTTTGATTTTCATAAATTAACCTTAAATAAGATTGTAGAAAGATTAGGTTGGATAGCCCAGCAGGAAAAAGTAAAGATAGAGAAATCAGCTTTAGAATTAATTGCTGTTAATGCTGATGGTTCAATCAGGGATGGGGAAAGCCTTTTAGGCCAAGTTATGTCCATGGAAGATAAGAATATTACTTTAGAAGAAGTCCAAACCATTTTAGGAGTAACAGATATTAAAGCAGTGGCTGATTTGGTAGGGTATTTGGTTAATAAGGAAAGCGGGCAAGCTATATCCCATATTAACCAAGTGGCTAATCAAGGTTATGATTTGATTCAATTCAGCAAGTCCCTTATTAGCTATTTCAGAAAGATGATGATTTTAAAGGTTGATTCTAATTTATCTAAATTAGTCACAGCGGAATTGACTAAAGAGCAAATACAAGGTATAATAGAGCAAGGAGAAAAGTTTAGTTCAACTGATTTAATTAAAATGATTCATCTTTTCATTCAAGCTGAAAATGAGATTAAATCAGCTGATTTCCAACAACTTCCTTTAGAATTAGCCATAGTGGAATGTTGTAATACAAAGTAATATATTGGGGAGTCGCCAAGTGGTAAGGCCCAGGATTTTGGTTCCTGTATTTCGGGGGTTCGAATCCCTCCTCCCCAGCAAATAGCGGGTAAATTTGTCTTTTATGGCAAATTTTCCTGTCTCAATTATACAATTTATTATAGTTAGGCCTATCAATTATAATAAATTTTAATCTTTATATGTCAAAGGAATACAATTCGAAATTAACCTCGGAGTTATATAATACAGAAGACGAAGATAAAATTTTAGAGATTTTAGAAGAAATGGATGATATTAATGATCCTTATTTTATTTATCCCATTTATGATAAATATAAACAGAAAAAAGATGATGTAATCTCTCATTATTTAATTTCTAGCCTGAGGGAGTATAAATCTGACGATGCAAACAAAATTTTAGTTGAAATCGCATTAAATCCTAAAACATCAGATAAAGACTTTGAGTGGGTTATTCCTAGTTTGCTCAAGTTGAGTTTTTATGATAAAGGAGTTGTCAAGCGGGCAGAAAAATTACTACTTTCAATTAATAAAGGTGATGAAATTACTTTATTAGATGATCTTGTATCTTATTTAAAAGGTGCTGGAGTTTTGGGGAATCATTGTGAATTTCTTCAGAAGGTATTTGAGAGCGATGATTTTTTAACTCATACCAGAAAAGATCTCTTAGGTAATTTACTAAGAATTGATCCTAAAAAGTATTTTGGATATTATTTTGATAATTATCATAATAAAATAAAAGATAAGAAAGCAGAGGTAATTTTTGCTCAAGAAATTGTCGATTGGTCAAATGGTATAATTCCTAAGTTTAAAGAAAAAATCAGGAATGAGGGCGGTTCTCGTGCTAGAGAGATTTTAGAGAAAAAGCTTAAATCTGAAATCAAAAAAAATAATCAAAAGAAGGAAAAAGTAAGTATTAAATACTCTAATGCAGAGATAGTTGAAGAAATTTATAATCTAAGAGATAGTATTAATATAGTTACTTTAGGGGATGAAACTATTGGATTTTCTTTGTTCCCGGAATCAGGGATCTTAATTAAACAGATGAAGATTGTAAATGATGAAGATATGTTAAAATCTTCCTGTAATGATTTAAGATCTTTTATCAAGAAGGTTTGTAAGGATGTAGGGCGGGCTAATAAGGGGATAAATTTTGATTTAGCCAAGAAACTAATTAAAAATATCGAAGAAGATAATTTGACAAAACCTTTAAATCAACTTCATTTATTCTTGAAATCAAAAAAGTTTGATATCGACAGTGTATTGGAAGAAATTCAACTTTTAAATGGAGCACTTAATAAAGTGGCCCATCTGTCTGATGTAAACGTAAAAAAAGAATTAATCACAATACTAAAAGAATTAAAATTAGCAGATTTTTATACTAATGAAGAGTGGTCTGAATTGCATGGGGGAATGTTGAGAGTTTATAGGGATAGTCTAGATAAGCTACATTCAATTTTAAAAAAGAGTAAATATACTTAATAAAGAATCACTAAAACCCTCATAACCTCCACGGCCCGTTCAAGATATTCCTGTTCCGATAAATCTTCCCCACATTCCTGTTGATAAATAATTTTAAATTCTTCTACAGCCTGTGGATGATCATGTAAAAAGGTTCGAACGTCGTCCACTAGCCCCAGCCAGTATAAAATCCTAAAGTATATTAGGATTTTTCATTTATTACTTGACTTAATATGGTAATATGTGTTATAGTAATAATATCATAGTATGGTCTATGGTTATAAAGTCTTCAGTAACTTAAACCTAAAACTAGGAGGGAAAATCGATGCAGAAAGTTTTCGCAGTGCAGCAAGTGGATTATGAAGGATTGGTGGCTCAGATGGTTCAGGCCGGCTTCGGCGAAGATGGCATGGCTAAGGTTCTGGTTGAACAACTCGGTAAGATCGGCAAGCCGGAATGGAATAACGAGATCATCTATTTCTGGAAAGCGCTTTTCAACGCCTCCAGAAAGAACGATGCCGTCTGGCTCTGGTTGTCGGCCCAGCCGCATATCAGAAACTTTGGTACGCCCGGCTCTGATGTTTATGTCTTCAGTCAATTTACCGGTGAGTGGGAGTTGCCCGAGATCGGCGGCCCCGACGACAAGCCCTATCAGGTATCGGAAGAAAAAGGTACCAAGTTTCCGGGTGAGCCGACTGAGGGAAATTTCGTTGCTCAAGCTGAACACCTTGACGCTTGCCTGCGGGCCCAGGCCGAAAAGAATCCGGATAATCGCTGTAAGAACATTGCCGAATATGTGGCTACGTTCTATTATAGTGGTACCGGCCAAATAAGCGCCCGAATCCAGCTGGTGGAAGGCGGCTATCATGCCTTGGCCACCGATGAAGGTATCCGGTGGTTAATGAATACTTATCCGCCGGAGTAACAGGTACAGCATCAGTAATTAATGATTGCCGTCAGGTCAGAAGATCTGGCGGCATTCCTTTTTAAAGCGAAAGAAAAACCTATAATTTTGTGTATTAATATTTAAGGAGGCTGAAACGGGACTAAGTTAATTTTCCGCTCGTGTTCAGCCTTCTTTTTTTAATTCTTTTTTGATACAATGAATATATGAAAAAGACAAGATATCAAAATAGGGATCCTAGATTAGAAACTTCAGGGAAAGTAATTGGTTTTTATGAAAGAGAATTCTATTGTTTTTCAAATTTTTCAAGTTTTGCTGTCAGATGGAAAGGGAAGAATTGGTCAACTTCTGAGCATGCTTATCAAGCAGCTCATTTTTTTAAAACTGCTCCAGCTTTGGCTAAGAAAATATACAAAGCAAAATCTGCTCATGAGGCATTTAAGATAGCTAAAACAAATGCTGATAGAGCTCCAAAAAACTGGCATCAAACAAAAGTTAAAGTTATGGAAGATATTGTCAGACATAAATTGAAACAGAATCCATATCTGATACATAAATTAATGCAAACCAGGAATAGATATATTCTTGAAGATTCACCTAAGGATAATTTTTGGGGATGGGGATTAAAACGAAACGGCAGGAATGAACTAGGGAAAATATGGATGAAACTTAGAGATGAGATGAATTAAAAAACATGAGAAATCTTTATTGGGAAGATATAGAAAAAGCTACAAAGGAATTAGCTGATAAAATTAGGATTAGTGGTTTTAGGCCCGAATATATTATCGGTATAACTGCTGGCGGGTTAGTACCCCTTGGCTTATTAGTCAAACAATTGAAAATAGAAAAGATTCTTACTATTTCTGCGAAATCATATGATAATAAGAAGCGGAAAGAGTTGGATGTTATATACCTACCCCAAATAGATTTAAGTAATAAAAAAGTATTGCTTATTGATGAAATAGCTGATACTGGAACAACTTTAAAAGAGATTTCAGATATTATTATTAAAAAATATAAAGCCAAGGAACTTAAAACAGCAACTATAGTGGTTAATAAAAGTAGATGTAAATTTTGGCCTGATTTTTCTGCGATTATAGAAGAAAAAGAATGGATTGTATTTCCTTGGGAAAAAGAAGAGAAGTAAATTGAAACGAGGTTAATTTGTTTTTAGCCTTTTTTTAATATATATTTTCTTTACTTTTTCAAAAGAATGGGTTATTTTAATGTAAGGTTTTAATTTCAGAACTTTAAAATTATAAAAAGTGAAAGGGGGCTATCATGAATCTGGTTAGATTAACAGAAAAAGTGACTCTAGAAGCCCCTGATTTTTGGGGCAGAAAGGCAAGAATTATCTTTCATCCATCAAAGTTAAAAGGATGGTGGTGGAAGTACAATAGGAATAAGGATAATTTTGTTAAGATAGGGCCCAAGATTGTAAATTCTAAATCAGAGCGAGTCCGGCTTAAATACAAAAAAAGTAAGCTGGAAATATTTGAGCATATAGGGATTTTACGATGGTTCGGTCTTTGCGATCTTGTTATAGAATCGACCCCTTGGCCGCCGTATTTCGGAAGGGCTTTCGAATATTGGGAGACTATCAGGCCCTATTGTCAAATTGATCAGTCAAGAGAAGTTGACTGGTATGATTTAATAAGACCGGTTGAATATGTTTTACCCGAACAAAGAGCCAATCGAGACGCCTTTACAAAGATTTATCCTGGTCGGCAGAAGAGCCTGAAAATAGAGGTAACTATCAATTACCCAATTTTAGGCGGACACTTTATGCAATTTTCTTTTCCAGATAATGGCCTTTTGGAAAAGATATCCAAAGCTCGCACCCAGGGTTGGCCAATGTCCCTATATCTTCTCTCTAAGTCAGCTTCTTTTTTTGGCTGGCCCCATCATGATAGTATTATTTGGATTAATCGGGAAGGGAGGAAAAAATCCATCTTTGAGTTCATTAACCACAGGGTTGCTGATATCCTCGGTTCATTGAGCTTGGCTTGCGGAGATGGGCTCATTTCTGGAAGGGTGGTATCAGTATGTTCTGGGCATCGGGCAGACATCGGTGTCATAACAAAAATGGATAATTCCATTGAAAGGAGAAATGAATAGCAAAGGGCGTCTTTATTAATTGAGGCGTCCTTTCCGTTTATATACCATTCAAAGCATTTTTTTGATATAATATATAAGTATGAAAAATAAGCCAAGCGAACAATATATTTGGAATTTCTTGTTTAGCTGTGTTTACGTATCTTTAATCATAATTTCCACCATATATCTTCATTCTATTGATAAGTTGCCTTTAAGTATTCCTTTGTTTGATTTCTTTTTAATCGCTTTAGTTGTTTTCAGATTAATTCAGCTATTCGTATATGATATGGTTATGGATTTTGTTAGATCTTTTTTTAAAAGATTTGAAACAGGTCCAGGCCGAACAATTTCCAAATTACTTTCTTGTCCCTGGTGTACCGGTGTTTGGTTTTCTTTTTTTGTGGTTTTCTTCTACTTTTTAACTCCAGCGGTCTGGTATGGATATTTAATTCTTGCTATAGCTGGTCTAGGTTCCTTTATTCAAATACTAACTAATAGGTTTAAATAAATATGAAAAAGATACTTATTATCATCATTGTTCTTGTTGTTCTGGGTGTAGGCTATTACGCTATTTCTCCTTTATTCAATGAAATTGAAAAGGATGACGCTTTGCCAGAGAATATTATTGAATCTAAAATGCCTAGTGGGATTGAAAATCTTTCTGAAGAACAAAAGAAAGAATTTGATAAACAAATGGAAGAAAAAAAGAATGCTGAAGTTTCTGAAATGAATGAAACTATGCCCCAACAGGAAGAAGGACAAATTATTCGTTTTCCAATTATGGATACTGCCGCTCATCCAGCTAGTGGTTACGTTAGAGTTCTAAACACTGAATCAGGCAAGGTTATCCGCTATGAAGAATTTGAAACCATTAATGGACCGAATCTTCATGTGTACTTAGCTACTGATTTACAAGCCAGTCAATATGTTGATTTAGGTGAAATCAAGGGAACTAAAGGAAATATTAACTATTCTATTCCCGATGACGTTGATATTGGTCAGTATAAGTATGTTATGTATTGGTGTGTTCCATTTAAAGTGCTTTTTAATTATGCAGAAATAAATTAAATATATGATTAATTTAAAAGAAAAAATCAGAGAGGTGCCGAATTGGCCTAAAAAAGGCGTAAATTTTAAAGATATTACAACTCTTTTACAGGATCCTGAATTCTTTAAAGAAGTAATAGATCGGATTTGCGAGCCTTTTAAAAATGAAAAGATAGATAAAATTATTGGTATTGATGCCAGGGGATTCCTAATTGCTGCTCCAGCTGCATATAAGTTAGATACTGGTTTGTCTATTGTTAGAAAAAAAGGCAAATTGCCTTTTGATACTATAGAGCAGGAATATGAGTTGGAATATGCTAAAGAAATCGTCCAGATGCATAAAGATGCAGTTAAAAAAGGAGAAAAAGTTGTTTTAATGGATGATTTAGCTGCCACCGGTGGAACTGCTTTAGCTACTTGCGATTTAATTGAAAAATTAGGAGGCCAAATCATTGAAATCTGCTTTATAGTTGACTTGCCTTTTCTGGGAGGTTCAGATAAGCTGAAAAAGAAAGGATATGAGGTAAGGAGTTTAGTTAGTTATGATAATGAATAAGAAAAAAAATAAGATAGGGATTATTGGTGGCAGCGGCATAGATGATCCTAAAATATTAAAAAAGGCCAAGCAAAAAACAATCAAGACGCCTTATGGCCAGACTTCATCTAAATTAACTGAAGGTCAAATTCATGGAGTTGAAGTGGTTGTTTTAGCCCGTCACGGCAAAAAGCACAACATTATGCCAACCAAGGTTCCTTTTAGAGCCAATTTGTGGGCTTTGAATAAGGTTGGGGTAACTCATATTATTGCGACCACAGCCTGTGGTTCATTAAGGCAGAAAATCAAGCCAAAGCAGCTTGTTTTTTTAGATCAATTCATTGATTTTACCAAACATAGGAATTTGACTTTTCATGAGGATAAAGTAGTTCATACTTCTATGGCTGATCCTTTTTGTAATGATTTGAGAAAGCTTTTAATTGAAACAGCTAAGGAATTAAAAATTAGTTATCATCCTAAAGGGACCATGGTAACGATTGAAGGACCCAGGTTTTCAACTAGAGCAGAAAGCCATATGTTTAGAAAGCTGGGTGCTGATCTAATTAATATGTCGACAGTGCCGGAAGTAATCTTAGCCAAAGAACTAGATATTTGTTATGCTTCAGTGGCCATGGCGACGGATTATGATTCTTGGCATAAGAGCGAGGAGCCGGTTACCTGGGATATGATTTTATCTGTTATGAAGGAAAATGCAGACAATGTTAAAAAGCTTGTTTTGAAAACCATTCCCAAGATTAAATATTCAGATTGTTCTTATCGGAGATAAAAATATTTTGACAGGATAATATTTTATGCTATTCTGTAATTTACAACAAAGGAGTTTGCAATAAAGGGGGTTGTTTCAGCCCTTTTAAAATTTACCTAATAATTTACCAGAAAGGGGGATGTTATGAGTTGCGAGATTTGTTTGGCTGAGGATATTGATTTGACAGTCGTTTTGCCGATTAAGAAAGATGATGGATCGCTGATCACTATGGCCTGCCTGAAATGCGCTGAAAAATCAGATCATTACTGCAAAGATCATGAGCGTCCGCATATCGGATTTGAAGGCAGTAACGAAACAGCCTGTCTGGCCTGTATTGATTGGGTTGTTTCCCAGAACAAGTCAAAGGCGGCTGGTGTGCTGGCTGAATTCAGGGAAGTTTTGCCGCCGGATCATCTTGATCGCCTTCAGGAATGGGGCGAGATGGTGGCTGGAGCTATCGGTGATTCTCTAGAAAATTGCTGCATTAGAGCTTTGGCAACTAAAGCAGCCAGACTTAATATCGATGTCGACCAAATGATGGAGCGGGTCGTCAAAGCGTGTTCGGTTGATGAAATCTTACCGGAGATGCTTTTCGTTTAAGTCTTGGCAAACAGAAAACTTTTTCCCGGGTCGTTCATAATGGACGGCCTGTTGTTTTTTAATAAATATGGTAGAATATATGTAACTAATAAATTGTTTCTTTGTTGATTTGTTAGGGGGATAAATTATCAAAGGAATTTAAAAATATGGATAGAATCGTAGAAATAAATGAGAAAATGAGAAACTTTAATCCTAAAAAGATAGTTTCTCGCATAGCTTATACAATAGTTGCTTTAATTATTGTATTCGGCGCCTTTGGTACTATTGGGGCTGGAGAACGGGGAGTCTTGCTTCAATTTGGCGCTGTTAAGGATAAGGTTTTTGATGAAGGCCTATACATTAAAATCCCTTTTATTCAAAACGTAGTTAAGATGGATGTAAAGATTAAGAAAGACGAAGTGCCAGCCAGCGCTTCTTCCAAGGATTTACAGATAGTCACCTCAATCATTGCTTTAAACTATCACTTAGATCCTGAGGCGGTTAACAAGATTTGGCAGGAGGTCGGTAAGAATTATAATACCCGCATCATTGCTCCTTCTATCCAAGAAGCGGTTAAGGCAGTGACCGCTAAGTTTACAGCCGAAGAATTAATTACTAAGAGAGAAGTTGTCAAAGAACAAATTAAAGCTAACCTGGCTGAAAGGTTATCAGAGCGTGATATATTAGTTGATGAATTCAATATTATTGATTTTTCTTTTTCCGTTGCGTTTAATGATGCCATTGAAGCTAAAGTGACGGCTGAACAATTAAAGCTCAAAGCTGAAAGAGATTTAGAAAGGATTAAGATTGAAGCTGATCAAAAGATTGCTGAAGCTAGAGGTAAAGCCCAGGCTATTCA
Source organism: uncultured Candidatus Saccharibacteria bacterium (assembly GCA_964548405.1). Classification (GTDB taxonomy): domain Bacteria; phylum Patescibacteriota; class Minisyncoccia; order Portnoybacterales; family UBA2143; genus JAHJOV01. The sequence continues at coordinate 25,305 of CAZJPW010000006.1, forward strand.
AATCGAGGCTCAGGCTTTAAGGGCTAATCCACAGGTAGTAGAGCTTCGTTGGATTGAAAAATGGGATGGCAAAACTCCGGCCTATTGGGGTAATGCCAGCCCCTTTATTGGGATAAATAGGTAATTTGAAAGGAGGTGAATATGTATAAAAGAACAATTTTTTTACTGATACTTTCGCTTTTTCTGTTTATGTTTTCTTTTTCGGTTTTTGGTCAGGAAGCAGATGTTAGTGTCGAAGAATTAGACGTAGAGGAACCGGGTATCATTTCTTGGTTTAAAAATGCGGCTGACACAGTCCGTATTTGGGCTGCCCGTGATCCAGTTAAAAAAGCAGAATTAGAATTAAGAAAAGCTAGCCGACAAATCATCAGGACCAGAAAAATGGTTCGAGAGGGCGCTGATGACGCAGGGCTTAAAGCCAAGCTAGAAATGATTAATGGCAAGTACGAGGAATTAATCGGTCAGATTAATAACCGAGTTGAACAATACAAAGAAGCTAATCCTGAAGCAAACGATAGATTAAATAGTTTTTTAGACAAATATACAAATCATCAGTTAAAGCATCAGGAAATTCTACAGAAATTAGAAGAACAAGTACCTCAAGAAGTAATGGCTAAAATTCAGGAAAACCGTCAGGCTCATCTGGAAAAATTCAGCGAAGTCATGACACGACTACAAGACAAAGAAGAATTCAAAGAGCGTTTGAAAAGTGTTTTAGAAAGCGGCAAGAATGCAGTTAGAAAAGTTCAATTAATGGAAGTTATAGAGGAATTAGGCCAACAAGATGTTTTAGAAGTAAGAGAAAGAGTTCGGGAAATGAAACAGGAGAATAAAAAACTTTTTGATTTAGACGTTGAAGACGACGAAGACGACCAAGAGGACGAAGACGAGGAAGACGAAGATGAAGATAACAAAGAAGGTAAAGGTAAGAAAGATAATGATTTAGGTGAATTAATTCCAAATTAAACATGCAGCCAAAAGTATATATTATCATTTTAAGCTGGAATAACTGGCCAGATTTAACTGAATGTCTGGAATCGTTGAAAAACAATGACTACCCTAATTATCAGGTAGTCATTGTTGATAATGATTCTAAAGTAAAACCAGAAGCACCCAGTTCAGATGTTAAGATGATATATAATAAGGAGAATCTGGGTTTTGTTGGAGGTAATAATGTTGGTATTAAATATGCCTTGGAACAGGATGCTGATTATCTTATGCCTTTAAATGATGATGTTATCTTGGCCTCTGATTTTTTAAGTAAGATGGTTCAAGTGGCTGAGAGTGATAAGAAAATAGGTATGGTTGGTCCTAAAATATATTTTTTTAATGATAAGAATAAGCTTTGGTTTACTGGAGGCAACATTAATTGGTTATATAATAAGGGGACCATGAGAGGGTATAATCAAATGGACAAAGGCCAGTATGATTCACCTAATGTTCAAGAAGTTGATTATCTGACTGGTTGCTGTCTTTTGGTTAAAAGGGAAGTTGTTAAAAAGATAGGTTTGTTTTCAGATGAATATTTTGGATACTATGAAGATGTAGATTGGTCTTTGGCTGCTAAAAGAGTGGGTTATAAGACTGTTTTTGTACCTCAGTCCAAAATTTGGCACAAGGGATCTAAAAGCTTTGTCGAAACTTCATCTTCATATATCTATTACCATGTTAGAAATGGTTTAATCTTTGCTAATAAGTATGCCCCTTGGTATATTAAACCATTAGTTCATTTGGATGTTGTTTGGCGGCTTATTAAGCAACCAGTTAAATTATTAATTCCTAAGAAAAGAGCTTGGATCAAACCCATCTTATTAGGCATTAAGGATTTTTATTTAGGCAGAAAAGGAAAATATGAAGATTGGCATTGAAGCACATACTTTAGAAGGAGGCAGAACCGGCGTGGGCCGGGTCTTGATTAATATTCTTAGGCAGTGGGATGGTTTTGACCTACCTGATCATTTAGAGTTCATCCTATATTTCAAAAAGAATATTCCTAATGATTTAGGATTAACCAAACCTAATTTTAAATATAAACGATTAAGAGCGCCTTTAGGCATTCAAAGTAATGCTTTGTTCCGTCATTGGTCTGTTTGTTGGCGGGCCACTAAAGATAAATTAGACATCCTATTCTGTCCGGACTATGTTTCGCCAATTTTCTATTTTAAAAAAACGGCTTTGATTCTTCATGATATTAGTTACGAAGTTAGGCCGGAGATATATAGTTGGCCCAATATTTGGGATAGAATTCTGTTAAAGAAATTCTCAAAGATTTCAGCTAAAAGGGCTAAATATATTTTTGTAGTTTCAGAATATACAAAAAAAGAAGTAGTTAAGCATTATAAGGTTAATCAAAATAAAATCTTTGTTATTCCTAATGCAGTTAGTAATTCTTTTAAAGTGATTAAAAATCAAGAAGAAATACAAAAGATTAAAGACAAATATCATATCAAGGATAGGTACATATGTTACGCCGCTTCTATCGTAAACAGGCGTCATTTAGACAAAGTAATTAAAGCTTTTGAAAGAATTGGCAAAAAACTACCTCAATATCAATTTTTGCTTATTGGCCGAAATCATACTTCGCCATTTATTAATATAGATAATTTAGTAAGTAAAGTTAATCAGAGATTAAACAGACAAGCAATTTTAAGGCAGGATTTTGTAAAAGGAGAAGATCTTCCTTTAATATATAATGGATCAGATCTATCAATCTATTTATCAGAATATGAAGGATTTGGCTTGCCCGTATTAGAATCAGTGGCCTGTGGTACACCAGCCGTAACCAGTCCAGTAACTTCAATCCCAGAAGTAATAGGGCAGTCAGCTATTTATGTAAATGATCCTAAAAATGTTGATCAAATAGAAGAAGCGATTTATAAGGGTTTAACTGATCAAGAATTAAGACAAGATTTGATTAGTAAGGGATTAGAGCAGGTTGATAAGTTTTCTTGGGAGAAAAGTGCTAAGAAATGCCTTGACGTTTTAACTAATAAAGATTAAAATATATTTACAATTTAATACATTCTGCGGTAGCTCAATGGTAGAGCAGTTGACTGTGAACATTCGTTCTTTTATGGTATAATTAACGTATTATGTCAAATAAAAGAACCTATGCCGATCGTGCAGACTACATTAAAAAAGCAGTAGATAAAAGAAGGAAAAAAGTCAAAGTAATGGCAGTTGAGTTAAAAGGTGGTAAATGTGAAATATGTGGTTATGATAAATGTATGGCTGCCATGGTCTTTCATCATAAAGATCCTTGCAAAAAAGAATTTGGATTATCAATGCAAGGATTAACAAGATCATGGGAATCAACAAAAAGAGAATTGGGTAAATGTGTATTGCTTTGTTCTAATTGTCATAGAGAAGTGCACGTAGGCGAAACGCAGCTTCCTAGTGAAAACTAGGTCGAATAATTCTGGGATAACGGTGAAGGCTAATCTTATTTATTAAGTAAGCTAATGCCGTGGGAACTCCGATATAATATCGGAAGACTCCGTAGAGACTAGATACCAGAGCACCCTAATAAATTGGGGTGATGATATAGTCCACACTTTAAGGAAACTTAAGGGTAAGTGTAATCAATTGGTTGCAGGTTCGAATCCTGCCCGCAGAGCAAATTTCTGTTGATCAATCCTACACAATTGTGGTAGGATTTTTGTATGAATAAAAGTAGAATACCATATTTCGTTCTTGCAATATTGATCGGTGTACTTATGTTTGTATACGGTGGAATTGATGATAGTCCCGGGGGACAAATGTTAGGACTACTAGTGATTATTTTCGGCATTGTAGGTTTGATAAAGAGCAAGAAAAAAAATTCCGACTAAATCACTTCTGCCTTGTCGGTAGTAAGGTTTAAAATAGGTTTTAACGTCGTCTACCCAACGGAACCAAGCTATAAACCACATTGCTATACGGTTTTGTTTTTGTTCTTAACTGTCTGTTTGGGCCCAGGGTAGATGTCTGTTATAATAATCTTATATGAATAAAAAAATTATTTTAATTATAACTGCGGTAATTATTGTTGGTGGTAGTGTGTATTTTTATTTGACACAAACAAACAATAATGATATTTATATCCATGATGCTGTGTTCTATAAAAAGGAATCCTCTTGGGGTCCTTGCCCTAATCCTGAAGGTGGATGTTTTTTAAATACATATGTTTATGCTTCAGGCAAAGTTGTTTTAGAGAGTAAAACCACAGAAGAAAAACAACTGTCTAAAGATGTGGTTAATAATATAATTAAAGAAATCAGAGATTCAGGTATTATGGATAAAGATTGTGATGCGCCACTAGTTCTGGATCTTTGGATAACTTATACGATTGATTTAGATGATAGGGTTAAAAAAATAAGGTTTCCAGGATGCGAAGATGAAATGGGAAAAATCGATCAATTAATTAGAATAGCCACTGGACGAACAGATATATAATTTTATGCAAAATAAGTTCGAAAATCGTCCCATTGGGAGAGCCGTTAAACCGTCTATCTATAGGTGGTTTTTTGTTTGTATGGTAGAATTTGAGTATGAATAAAAGTAGAATACTATATTTCGTTCTCGCAATATTAATCGGTGTGCTTATGTTTGTATACGCTGGAGTTGATGATAGTCCCGGGGGACAAATGATAGGACTATTAGTGATTGTTTTCGGTATTGTAGGTTTGATAAAGAGCAAAAAAACTTCCGACTAAAAGTTCAAAAATCGTCCTATCTGGGAAGCTGTAATAAAAATCTCTTTTCCTAGGCAATTTTTGTTTTATGTAGTAGAATAGAAATATGAAAAAAACAATAATCAAACAAGAAAGTTTTACGGCGTTTTCCTGGTTTGCCGGGTGGTTGTTTACTGTCGGCTTTTTGCATCTGACATTCTGGAAAGGCCTATTGGCTCTAATTCTCTGGCCTTATTTTATAGGCGTAGAAATAAGCGTACTGATATAATTTTAGATTTTAGGGATCTTTGTGTAATTTCTCTGGTTTTTTTTACGATAAAAATCGCCTTTAGGGCGATTTTTTGGTATAATTAAATAAATAAATTAAAAATAAATATATGACTAAAAAAACAAAAATATTATCAATCGTAGTTATCTTGATAACTTTAGCTGGCTTAAATTGGTATTTTGGCGGACCTGGACCTTTGGGTCCTGGTTATGAAAAACCACCCCAAGATCCAGAAGCTCGCAAGGCCTGGCTTTCAGAAAATATAGATAATATGGGCAAGGAATTTGTTAGTATTGATTACGAAGTGCCTTCTTGGAAAGAACTGGATAAAATTAATCAATCACTTTCAAATGAAAGAAAATATCCAGAGTTTATCAAAGCTCTTCAAACCTACGGGACATTACCTAATCTGGTTGAAGTCTTGTATTTTGGAGATGTGCTTAAGGATTTAGGAGTTAATACTCAATTTGTCCATGCTAACTATTGGTGGAAAAAGGGAGATTTCGAATTTTGGTACTTAGGCTATGATAGACCAAAAGACCTAAGTCAAGATGAATCTAAAAGGGCTTTAATCCATAATATCTTATTAGCTAAACAGCAAGGCCTGGCAGTAGTTCTTTTTCCTGACTATTTTCAACTAGAAGACGGAGGTATGACAGAACTTGGCGTTTCAGATGATCTTGAAGGTCGTCTTGAAACTATTGCCCTTGAATTAGCTCAGATTGCAGAAGATTACAATGTTGAGTATTTGGTTCCGTCCAACCAGATAGAAATGATTCTTGATACAAACGGTTATAGTGTCGAAGAATCTCAACAACGAACTAATGCTTTCTACGAGGGGATAGTTCCTAAGATTAAGCAAATCTATTCAGGCAAGATAATGTATAAGATGGGTGGATTCAGTAATTGGAGTAATTATAACGGGATTTCACTAGCTGGTGCTGATATATTCGGCTTTACTGGTTGCTATAATCAGAATAGAGATGATGTTAGTTTTGTAGCCTCTGATATAAAGACAGCGGCCGCCCAGGCTAATAAATTATCACAGAAATATGGTATTCCTTGGATTAATGCAGAGTTTGTGATAACCGATGAAGAAAGCCCAGTTGATAATCGTAAAGTTGCCCAAGTAATGCCTATAGAAGATTACTATCAAGCGGGATTAAATGCTTTTAGGATTTATGGTAAAAATGCGGTTGGATTTACAATTCATAGTCTTTTAGGGTCAGGTAAAGTATATGACACAAAAGCTATGCCATTGATCAAAGATTTTTTTGCGACTAGGTAATTCTATTTAAAATATATCTTATGAAAAGAAAAATTATTAAAATTGATGAAGATAAGTGTAATGGCTGTGGCTTGTGCGTAGATATTTGCGCTGAAGCTGCTTTAGAAATGGTTGACGGCAAGGCTAAATTAACTAATGATTTTTATTGTGATGGTATGGGCGCTTGCCTTGATGTTTGTCCAGTTAAGGCTTTGAAAATAGTTAAAGAAGATGTTGTAGAATATGATCCCAAAAAAACATATGAACATGTTAAGAATTCAAGAGGTGAAGAAGCAGCTAAAAAAGTTCACGGTATTGAAAAAGCTGAAAACAAAGAAGAAAAATTAGCTTGTGGTTGTCCTGGAAGTATGATGCAAGATTTTCGCGAAGATTCATCTGATAGTCAAGGTAAGGGTGTAGATATAAAGTCAGAACTAAAACAGTGGCCGATTCAGATGCATTTAATTAGTCCCTTTGCTCCATATTTCGAAAATGCGGATTTAGTCATTGCAGCTGATTGCGCGCCTTTTAGCTATCCTAATTTTCATCAAAAGTTTCTAAAAGGCAAAGCTTTAGCTATTATGTGTCCTAAGCTTGATCAAGGTCAGGATGAATATCTAGAAAAATTAACTGAGATTTTTAAAACTCAAAATATTAAATCTATTACTCTTGTTCGTATGGAAGTTCCTTGTTGTGGTATTGAATATCTTGTATCTGAAGCTCTTAAAAAAGCAGAGAAAGATATTAAAATCAAAGAATATGTAATTTCTATACAAGGAGAGATAATAGGAGGCGAAGGGGTATAAGAATTTTCCTATGATGAATTATTTATCTTTGAACAAAAGAAATAAATATCAGATATTTATTTATCAATTATATAATATAACGCATAGTTTAATAGTTTTTGGATTAGTTTTTCTTGTTCTGGTTTGCCGAAAAAAAGCTGGAAGGCATGGAAAACTAATTATTCTTGATCTCGCCGGACGGGGTTGACAAGTGTTTTAAGAAGAATATAATAGACCTATACCTATGGTATAGGTATTTTAAATTAAAATAGAATTATGACTAATCAAAAACAACAAACGCTTATTAATTTTAAAAAAGCCCAGAGCCATATCACTAAGATTATCAAAATGGTTGAAGATAAGGAATATTGTATTGATATTATGCAGCAGAATATGGCTGTGACTGGCTTGCTTAAGTCAGCCCATCAAATGTTAATGGAAGGCCATTTGAATAGTTGCTTTAAGAATGCTATGAGTTCAAAGAACGAAAAAAAGAAACAAGAAATGATAGATGAAATTTTAAGAGTCAGTAAACTGTGCAATAAATAAATGGAAAATAAAAAAGAGGAGTTTTTAGGCACTTCTAGATTATTGTTAGTAATAGTTATTTTAATAGGAATTGTGGTTGTTTTAAGTTTAGAAAGTTGGCAAGAACCGACCAGCGGTTCTGTTTCGGCCCAAGAGATTTATAAGATGTTTATCTGTCCTTGCTGTGGAAAAACAATTGACCAGTGTACTTGTGCTATGGCTGCAGAAAGAAGGGCTTTTGTTGACGGGATAACCCAATCAGGGGTTTCTCAAAAAGCAGTTATAGCTGCTTATGCAAAAAAATATGGTTTGGATTCTTTTGAAAACGAAACAAAAAAAGAGGCTTTTAGGGAAAAATTGGTTATGGAGGCGCCAGCTGAGCGACCCCGGATTTCTTTGAGCTCTGATTTTTATGATTTTGGAGATGTTAGCCAAAAACAAGGGAAGGCAACTACTTTTTTTGAGATTAACAATAAAGGCCAAGGGGATTTAATTATTAATCGTTTAGAGACTTCCTGCGGCTGTACCTCTGCTTCAATTGTTTACCAAGAGGAAGAAGGACCTGTTTTTAGTATGCCAGGCCATGGAATTAATGAAGAAGTGGGAGATTGGCAAGTGACTATTCCGGCTGGCCAATCAGCCCAATTAAAGATTTATTATGATCCAAATGTTCATTTAGATTTTCGAGGAACGGCTATTAGAGAAATCTATATTTATTCTAATGATCCAATTGATTTTCAAGTAAAAGTAAAAGTCGAATTAAATCAAGTTGATTAACAATTATGAAAAAGATATTTATTTTACTAAATTTAATAATCGTTTTTTCTTTTCTACCTATGTTTGTTTTAGCTAATGGTGATGATCATATGATGGGAGGGGGTGAGAATTCTATGATGGGTAATATGATGGGTTGGAATAGTTTAGGAATGGGTATAGGCGGTGGCTGGTTTGGCTTTGTTTTTATGATTCTGTTCTGGGGACTAATTATTTGGCTAGTTATCGCTTTAATTCAACGATTGACTGATCAAGGAAGACCTAGAGAAGATAGGAGTTCGGCTTTAGATATTCTTAAAGAACGTTATGCTAAAGGAGAAATTGACAAACAAGAATTTGAAGAAAAAAAGAAAGATTTAAACTAAGCCATATGAAGATAAAATTTACTATTGGTTTAATTTTAGTTATTTTAGTTTTTGCCATTTATGGGTATTTTAGCGCTGTGCCAGGAGTAGAGGATAATATAGATAAATCTCAAATTGAGATTACGCCTCAATTGTTTGATTTCGGCCAAATTGAATATGGTCAAGTGGCTGAATATGTTTTTAAGGTTAAAAATCTTGGTAGCCAGGTTTTGGAAATAAATAAAGTAGCTACTTCTTGTGGCTGTACCACAGCTCAAGTTAGCCAAGAAAAAATCAATCCTCAAGAAGAAGCAGAATTAAAAGTAGTTTATAATACAGGAGTAATGACCGGAGCTCATGCTAAGGGTGATCAAGAGAGAATTATTTACGTAAAAAGCAATGATCCAATAAATCCTCAAATTGAAGTAACAATTTCTGCTTATGTTAAATAATTTATCAGCCAGTATTAATACAGCCGGACCATTGGCTATAATTCCAGTTGTAGCTGTGACCGGTTTTTTGGATGGGATTCATCCTTGCGCTATTGCTATTTTAATTTTCTTTATTGCCTTTTTACTTACCTTAAAAAGAAATCTTAAAAGTATTATTGGTTTGGGTCTTCTTTATATCTTCATTATTTTTTTGACTTATTTAGGTATTGGCGTTGGTCTTTTTTCTGGAATTATGCTTTTTGGCCAGCATCATTTTTTCGCTAAATTGGGCTCTTGGTTATTAATCTTTTTAGGTTTAATAAATTTTAGAGATTATTTCTTTCCTCAATTTCGTTTAGGAATAAAGATACCCAGAATCTCTAATCAGAGAATTAAAGAACTCTTAGAGAAATCAACTTTACCAACTGTGGCTGTAGCTGCTTTTTTTGTCGGACTTTGTTCAGTACCTTGTTCTGGGGGGATTTACGCCGCCATTACTGCTTTATTGGCTTCGCAAACGACATTCCTGACTGGCTTTTTGTATCTTTTACTTTATAATTTTATGTTTGTTATGCCTTTGATTATCCTTTTAATTTTGGCTGGTAACCCTTATACTTTAATTAAGATGGAAGAGTGGGAAAAGAAAAATAGAAAGAGTAAAAAATTGTTTTTCGGCTTCTCTTTTGTAATTTTAGGAATATTAATATTAATGTTTTTTGTTTAGCTTATGAATAAAGAAAATAATAGCGAGCAAGAAAAAGATTGTCCCTTTTGTGAGATTTCAGAAGAGGCAGTAAAGAAATTAAAATCTGGTCAGGATTTTAAAAAGAGTAAGATTAAAAAAAATAAGTGGCCCTGGAAATTATGGCTTGGACTGTTGGTTTTGGGTTTAATTATCGGCGCTCTAGCCACTTATCAATTACAAGATCAGTCGGCTGGGCCTACTTCTCAAGCTTCTCAAGAACCTGAAAATTCTGAAAATTCTGAAGATAAAAATAATTCTTTAGCGCCTGATTTTACTTCTCAAGATGTTTTTGGCAATCAGGTTAGTTTGAGTGATTTTCAAGGTAAAAAGCCGGTTCTTTTGGTTTTTTGGGCAACTTGGTGCGGTTATTGCAAGGAAGAGTTACCGGATCTAAAAGAATTTAACCAGAAATACAAAGATAGAATTGAAGTTGTAGTTATTGATAGTGGTGAGACAAAAGAAACAATCAAAGATTATATTGAAGAAAATAGTATTGATTTTACGGTTCTTTTAGATGAGCAAAGAGAGATTTGGAATAAATATTTTGTTAGAGGTACTCCGGCCCATTTTCTTATTAATAAGCAAAGTCAAGCAGTAACAGCTTGGCCCGGTCTAGCTTCAATGGCTAATTTAGAAGAAATGTTCAATTTATTAGAGTAATTACATGCTTACAGAAATTTCTATTATAGGTGCCTTAATAGCAGGATTTTTGTCTTTTTTCGCTCCTTGTGTTTTGCCTTTGCTGCCTCCTTATTTCTCGTGGCTTTTTGGAGTTTCAAAGAAAGATTTAAAAAAAGATGATTTAAGATTGAGAATTTTTCTGCATAGCTTTTTTCTAGTTCTGGGCTTTTCTATTGTTTTTATAGCTTTAGGATCAATAGCTAGTAGTCTGGGAAAATTTTTGGCTGGTTATCGTTTAATAATTCAAAGAATAGGTGGTATAATTATTATTCTTTTTGGTCTGGAGTTCGCTGGATTTCTAAGAATATTTAAAAATTATCAAGCTAACTTAATCGAGAAATTATTTTCTAGGTTTAATAAAAAGATTGGATCTTTTGTAATCGGTTCAATTTTTGCTTTTGCTTGGGTGGCCTGTTTTTCACCAATCCTAGGATCAATTTTAGTTTTAGCTTCTTTTCAAGAAACGCTTAATCAAGGAATTATCCTTCTTGGTTTTTATTCTTTAGGATTAGCTATTCCTTTTCTTTTGTCTGCTTTGTTTTTTGGAGTTATAATAGAAAGAGTCAAAGATTTAACCAAGATATTTAAATGGTTGAATTTATTCTCTGGTTTAGCCTTAATTATTTTAGGAATCTTATTTCTAACTGACGATTTTTATAAACTAGTCAGTTGGTTAAGTAAAGTTATATAATATGGATAGTCAACATTTGACAAAAAAAGAAAGATATCTTTTAAGAAAACAAGAAAAAGAAGAGACCCGGATTAAAAAAATCCGGCAGCAGAAGAATAAGAAGATGTTTTTCATTTTTTTAGTTGTGATAATTATAGTTAGCTTAGCTTCTGTTTCGGTCAAATATTTTTTGAATAGAGATCAAATGGATAATCAGGGATCGTCTAAGATAGTTCTTAGTCCAGAAGAATATGACGCTGGAACTGTTTCAATGATTGATGGTTTAGTGAAAAAGACCTACCAAGTAAAAAATGATGGTCAGGGTGATTTAAAAATTGACAGTATTTGGACTTCTTGTATGTGCACGACCGCTCATTTGAGAGTTGGAGATAAAGTTAGTTCGGAGTTTGGCATGCATACCAAGTCTTCATTGTGGTCAGAAAAAATACCTCCAGGAGAAATTGGATATTTGGATGTTGTTTTTGATCCGGCCTTTCATGGTCCTGAAGGAACAGGATTTATGGTCAGAGAGATTTATCTTTCTACTAATGATTTAAATAATGAACAAGTGACTGTCAGACTATTAATTAATGTTGTTAAATAAAGAAGTAAAAAAAGGGGTGATTTTGTCTTTTGGAGAGCTTTTTTTAAAGTCAGAGGGAGTTCAAAAGATTTTAAAGCAAAGATTGGTTAATAATTTGACTCATTTTTTAAAAAAAGAAGAGATTGATTTCAATGTTTATGATTGGCGAGAAAGAGTTTTTGTTGAGACAAAAGATTTAAAAAAAACTATAGCTGTTTTAAAAAGAGTTTTTGGTTTTGTTTGGTTGGCTGAAAGTTTGTTTTTGGAGGGAGTTAGCTTTAAAGAACTAAATAATTTTATTAGAGATAATTATCAGAATTGGATAAAAGAGAATCAGAGTTTCGCTTTGCGGGTTAAAAAAGGTTCTTTAATCAAAGAAAAAACTATAGAAATAATAGATGAAATTGCTAAGAATATTAAAAGAAAAGTTAATTTAGATAAACCGCAAAAAGAGGTTTTTATTGAAAACAGGAAGCAAGGTTGGTTTATTTATTTCAAAAAGCAAAGAGGAGCTGGTGGTTTGCCAGTGGGCAGTCAGGGACGGGTTCTAAGTTTAGTTTCTGGAGGAATAGATTCACCCGTCGCCTCTTATTTAATGAATAAAAGAGGAGCCGAAAATACTTGGCTTCATTTTCATAGTTTTCCTTTTGTTTCCCAGGCTAGTATTGAGAAAGTTAAAGAAACAGCTCAAGTATTTTTAAATTATCAGCCCAAATTAAAAATATATTTTATTCCTTTTTCAGAAATTCAGAAGAAGATAAAAATCAGTATTCCAGCTAAATACCGAGTTTTATTTTATCGTCGTTTGATGTTAGAAATGGCTCAGACAATCGCTCAGGAGCAGGATTATCAAGCCTTAGTCACCGGTGAGAGTTTAGGTCAAGTTAGCTCCCAGACCTTAGCTAATCTTCAGATAACCCAAGAGAATATAAGAATACCGCTTTTAAGGCCATTGATTGGAATGGATAAAGAGGAGATTATTGATTGGGCTAAAGAAATTGAAACTTTTGATATCTCTATTAAACCCCAAGAAGATTGCTGTACTTTATTTGTGCCTAAAGGACAAACAGCAGCTGGTAATCTGAAAGTAATACAAAAGCTATCCAAGAATCTTAAATTAAAGAGTTTAATTTCAAAAGCATTTAAGGAAATTCAAGTTGAAAGTTTATGAAAAAGGAATCATTTATAATTCAGGGGATGACTTGCGCCTCTTGCGCTTTAAATGTTGAAAAAGCGTTAAAAAAAGTACCGGGTGTTAAAGACGCTTCGGTTAATTTTGCTTCTGAAAAAGCAGTTGTTGAATACATGGGAACTTCAAAGGCTTTAAAAGAGGCAGTTGATGAAACCGGTTACAAGTTAATTCTTAAGAATAAACATAATAATCATGATGAGCATGACCATCATAAGTTACTTAAAGATGTGGAAATAAATTTACTGCGCAAAAAATTTATTATGGGGGCAATTTTTTCCGGTGTAGTTCTGTTTTTAAGTTTTGTAGATTTGAATAGTTTATTATCTTTATCCCAGCGATTAATTATTTTGTTCCTTTTAACTACTCTTGTTGAATTTTGGGTTGGCTGGCAGTTTTGGCGGGGCGCCTGGTTTAGCTTGAAAAAGTTTTCAGCTAATATGGATACTTTAGTTGCCTTGGGAACAGGAGCAGCCTATTTTTCTAGTACCATAGCAACTTTTTTAATTGTCAGTGGTCGTCAAGCGCCCTTTGATATATATTTTGACGCGGCCGCTGTGGTGATTACCCTTATTATCTTAGGTAAATTATTAGAAGCTAAAGCTAAGGGCTCGGCCTCAGAAGCAATTAAAAAGCTTTTAAAACTTCAAGCTAAGACAGCTCGGGTAATTAAAGATGGTCAGGAAAAAGATATTCCTATTGAACAAGTGACAGTTGGCGATATTGTTTTAGTCCGGCCTGGAGAAAAAGTACCAGTTGATGGAGAGATTATTGAAGGTCATTCAACTATTGATGAATCAATGGTTACGGGCGAATCTTTACCAATTGATAAAAAGGTTGGTGATCAAGTTATTGGAGCGACGATTAATAAGACGGGAGCTTTTCAGTTTAAAGCAACTAAAGTAGGTAAGGAAACGTTTTTATCTCAGATAGTAAAATTAGTTGAAGAGGCTCAATCTTCCAAAGCTCCGATTCAAAGATTGGCCGATAAAGTAACTAGTTATTTTGTGCCGATTGTTCTAGTTATTGCTTTAACTTCGTTTATTGTTTGGTTAATTTGGGGCCCGGCTCCATCTTTGAGTTTTGCTTTGGTTAATACAGTTGCTGTTTTGGTGGTGGCTTGTCCTTGTGCTTTAGGCTTAGCCACTCCTACAGCCATTATGGTTGGTACCGGCAAAGGAGCTGAACATGGAATTATTATCCGCGACGCTCAAGCTTTAGAATTAGCTGGTAAAATTGAAGCAGTTGTTCTTGATAAAACAGGCACTTTAACCAAAGGCCAGCCAGCTGTAACTGATATAGTCGCTTTTGATAAAGAAAAAAAGAGTCAAGTTTTACAATACGCCGCCTCTTTAGAAAAATCTTCTGAACATCCTATTGCTCAGGCGATTGTTGCTTTCGCGGCCAGTTTGGGTAAATCATCTTCTCATCCTTTAGATAGGGCTATTAAAGAAGAAGCAGAAGACAAAGAAATAGAATTGTTTCCAGTTAAAAATTTCCAAGCTGTCTTAGGTAAGGGGTTAGAAGGAGATATAATTATGGAGAATCAAGTTCAGAAATTTTATTTTGGCAATCGCGCCCTCATGGAAGAAAAAGGTTTTAATATTGGACCTTATGAAAATCAGTTTCAGAATTTAGAAAGTCAGGGCAAAACAGCAATGCTTTTAGCTTCTGATAGGTTATTAGGAGTTATTGCCGTGGCTGATACATTAAAAGAAAATGCTTTTAAATCAGTTGAATCATTAAAGGAGTTAGGGTTAGAGGTTTGGATGATTACTGGAGATAATCAGCAGACAGCTGAAGCGATTGGAAAAGAATTGGGTATAAATAATATTATGGCTAAAGTTTTACCTCATCAGAAGTCAGAGAAAATAAAAGAGATTCAGGCCAAGGGTAAAACAGTAGCTATGGTTGGTGACGGAATTAATGATGCGCCAGCTTTAACTCAAGCAGATATTGGTATCGCTATTGGTACCGGAACTGACATTGCTATTGAATCAAGTGATATCACTTTGGTGGCCGGTGATCCGATAGGAATATATCAAGCTATAAAATTGAGCCGCCAAACTCTCTTTAATATTAAACTTAATCTTTTTTGGGCCTATATTTATAATATTATCTTAATTCCGATAGCAGCTGGACTGCTTTGGCCTTTTTGGGGTATTCTTTTGAATCCAATGTTAGCGGGCGGAGCAATGGCTTTTAGTTCTGTTTCAGTAGTTCTGAACTCTTTACGTCTGAAAAGAGTTAAGTTATAATGTTCTAAAGTATTTATCTGTGTAAAAAATCGCCAACTTGGCGATTTTTTGCTATAATAAAATTGAGATTTAATATAGAGAGGGGGTGAGAATATGAGATCGAAAAAATTAATTTACTCTTTTTTAGGGGCAGCTTTGGTGCTGTCTTTTAGCTTTTCTACTGTGCTAGCGGCTGAATTTCTAAGGCCGGATAAAAGTACGGGCAGTGTTACGGTCAGTCAAGGTGAAAAAGTTAAAAATCTTTACGTGGGCGGCAATATGGTTTCAATTGATGCCGATGTAGAAAAGAGCTTATACGTCGGCGGTAATATTATTACCATTAACGGTGATGTTGAAAATAATATTTGCGCAGGCGGATCAACTGTGATTATCCGAGGCAAAGTTGGAGATAGTGTTCATGTGGGCGGAGGCAGTATTGTTATTGAAGGCCAAATTGAAGAAGACTTATTTGTCGGTGGCGGCAATATTACCATTACTAAATCAGCTTCTATTGGTGGTGATTTAATTATTGGCGGAGGTAACGTTAATATCGAAGCTCCAGTGACTGGCGATATTTTAGTAGGCGGCGGTAATGTTACAATTAATAGCAAAGTTGGCGGTAACGTAGAAGCAAAGGTTGATGAATTAACTTTAGGCAGCCAAGCTCAAATTATGGGCGATTTGAAGTACGCAGCAGGCAAAGAAGTAGATATCAAAGAGGGTGCCACAGTTATTGGCGAAGTTGATTTTGAGAAAAGATTAAGTAGTAAACCTTGGACAATGGATCCTAAATTATTAATTGGCTTTGTAACTCTAGGATTTTTAGTTAAGCTTTTAATGATGATAGTAGTAGGTTTAGTTTTAATCTATTTATTCAGGAATATTACCCAGCAGATTATTAGAGAGAGCTTATCCAATTTCTGGTCTAATTTAGGACGCGGTTTTGCCGCTTTAATTCTAACTCCAGTAGCTTGCGTTGTTCTTTTGATTACGGTGATTGGTATTGGATTAGTCGGATTAATCGTACCAACATATGCATTTATGCTTGTTTTATCCGCATCTTTGGCTGGTATTGCTTTTGGTAGCTGGTTGATTAAGATAGTTAAAAAGCGAACAGAGTATAGGATTAATTGGCAGGCAGTTGTGGTTGGTATAATTGGTTTGAAAATTGTTGCTTTAATTCCTCTTGTTGGATGGCTGGTTGGATTTGTCTTTATGTTAATTAGTTTAGGAACGCTTTACCGAATAGCTTTTCAAGGGTTAGTTTCCAGGAAGTAAATTTGTAGCATCAGAAAATTAAAAGACCGTCTTGTTGAGGCGGTCTTTTAATGTTAAAATAGAAGTATGAAGAAATCAAAATTATCTACGATTGGTTTATTGCAGGCTTTAGGGGTGGCTGGTTATTGTTTTTTAATCAGTGGGTTTTTTCAAATGATGGAAAAACTTAATGTCCAGCCGCCAATTTTTGCGATGGCTGCCCTTATGCTGTTATTAATAACTTTTTCTGTGGCTATGGTCGGTTCTTTAATTTTTGGTTATCCAGTTTATCTGGCTTTAAATCAGAAAATTAAAGAGGCCTTATCTGTTCTTAGTTTTACTTTGCTTTATTTATTAGGCCTTGGCATAATTATTTTAATTATTTTAATAGTATAGATATATAGTATGGTTAAAATACCAATATCAAAACACAAATCAATAAAAGAAATAGTGAAAAATCCGGGTAATGAAGTATTTAGTGATATTAAAAAACCAACTGAACTAAAAAAGATGAAGCCGAGGATGGGAAATAAGCTAAATCTAAAGAAATTTTTATTACCTAGTATTTTAATCGTGGCAGTTATTTTAATTGGAATAGCTTATTGGTATATAAGTAGTCAAAAAACTCAGCAAGAAGAATTAGATAAAGAGATAAATATTGAGCAAGAAGAAATTCCAGAAGAAATTATAGAAGAGATTATAGAAGAAGAAATGGTTTTAATTCAAGAAACAGAGACGGGTTGGCTAAATGTTAGGCAAGGGGCGGGTATTAGCTACGAAATTATTACAAAAGTTTATCCGGGTGAAAGTTATCTATTATTAGATGATTCTTTGTCAGAAAAGAATGAAGAATGGTATAAGATAGAGTTGAAAGATGGTCAAGAGGGTTGGATTTTTAGCCAATATGCAACTGAACAATAATTTATGTTAGAACAAGTTGTTTTAGGAATTATTCAAGGAGTAGCCGAATGGCTGCCAGTTAGTTCAGAAGGAGTTTTGATTTTAGCTCAAACTCATTTATTTAAAGAACAAGGCTTAGAACAGTTGATTAAACAGGCCTTGTTTTTGCATTTAGGCACATTTTTAGCAGCTTTAGTATATTTCAGGAAAGACGTTTTTAAAATTTGGGAAAACAAGAAGTTACTTAATTTCTTATTAATTACTACTATTATTACAGGAGTTTTAGGATATTTTTTACTTGGATTATTAATTAATTTAGAAGGACAAGTGGCCTCCAGTGGTAAAATCATTACTTTGGCAATCGGCCTATTATTATTAATCACTGCTTATCTCCAGATAAGAGCTAAAAAACAAGGCAATAGAGAGATTAGAGATTTAAGTAATAAAGATAGTGTTTTATTAGGTTTAATACAAGGTTTGACTGTCTTGCCTGGTTTATCACGTTCTGGATTAACTGTTTCCAGTTTGCTTTTAAAAAAGTTTAATAGCAGAGATGCTTTAAGATTAAGTTTTTTAATGAGTTTACCTGTGGTTTTGGGCGGTAATATTATTCTTAATTTTTCTCATTTCAGTTTTTCTATAGAAATGTTTTTGGGCTTAATTTTTTCTTTTATTTTTGGTTTGTTAACTATTGATTTATTATTAAAAATAGCCAAAAGAATTAACTTCGGCTATTTTGTTCTAATTTTCGGGTTTTTAGTAATCACTTCAGCTTTTATTTAAAAAGCTTAAGGGCGTCCTTGATTGATAAGGACGCCCTTTGACGTTATTTAATTTCACCATCTTCATCCAGTAGTTCTGGATAAAGTTTAATGGTGCATTCCGGACAAATGCCGTGGCTGAACTCAGCTTCAGAATGATCATCGATATAGGAAACTATTTCTTTCCAATCTCCATTACCGTTCCGGATTTTTTTACAGCCGGAACAGACCGAGATAAGTCTGCTAAGCTTTTTAATTCCAGCGAGTTCATCTTTTAATTTGGCGAGTTCATTTTTTAGTTCTTTTATTTCTTCCAAAAGAACTTTTTTTCTCGGACTCAGTTCTATTCCTAATAACTTCATTTCAATTCCTTTCTTTTGGTAGTTGTGGTTAAAGAACTAAACTTATACCGAAAAAGCCTTTCGGCTTTTTTTAAAATAAATAATCTTGTAAACTTAAATATACATTAACATATTTATTAAAAAAAAGCAAGTTATTGTTGTTTGTGGATAATAAATATGGTAGAATCTAATTATGGCTTTTAAGGGGAAATTAGCCAAAGAACTAGAAAAACTTTCTAAGAAATTTCTTAATAGAGATAAAAGGAAA
>CAZJPW010000007.1:0-43463 GCA_964548405.1 uncultured Candidatus Saccharibacteria bacterium
TTGCTATTGACATATATTCAATTATTCATTAAAATTAAAGTAGGCTTTTCGGCAAGTTTCTTAAAATCATATAACAAAGCGAGGTGGAGCATGACAGGTTTCATTTTTCAAAACGGCAATGGTTTTTTTACACCCGGGCAACCAGTTCAACTTGATCAAAAAAGACTGATTGAGATTTCGCATCTCTCGGGATTTAGAGATAGAGTCAATAACAGTATTGTCGCAAGTCGTTTCACCATCGGAAACATTGCCCATAAAACCTTCACCGTTGCCGATTTTTTTCCAGAAACGGATGAGGTAAAAATGGACGACAATAATGGATGGCGATACACTTTCATGGCCGAATTCGTCAACCATGTTCCCAGAATCCAAGCACCTTAATAAAAGAATGGGGAAACCCACAAAATAAAACACCGTCCCGGGTAACAGGACGGTTGTTTTAATTTCCACAAATATATCTTTACATACCCATTCCAGGCATACCGCCAGGCATTCCGCCACCCATTGGAGCAGCCCCATGACTGCATGTATTCTTTTCAGGCAAATCAGTTACGACACATTCAGTAGTTAAGAACATGGCAGCGGCCGAAGCAGCATTTTCCAAAGCTGAACGAGCTACTTTAGTAGGATCAATAATACCAGCTTCAAATAAGTCTTGATATTTATTCTTAGCCGCATTATACCCATAACCGCCTTTCTTTTTCTTAACTTCATCAACTACCACTGCCCCATCTTGGCCAGCATTAATAGCAATCTGCCTTAAAGGCTCTTCTAAAGCTCTTTTAAGAATAGAAATACCGATTTTTTGCTCGCCTCGAGCTTTAAGATCATCAAATGCATTTAAAGCTCTAATTAAAGCAACACCACCACCAGGAATAATTCCTTCAGCTATAGCAGCTCGAGTAGCATTTAAAGCATCTTCAATCTTAGCTTGCTTGTATTTTTGTTCTGCTTCAGTAGCCGCTCCAACTCTAATCACCGCTACGCCACCGGCTAATTTAGCTAATCGCTCTTGAATCTTTTCTTTATCAAAATCAGAATCAGATTTGTCTAATTCTGTTTTGATCTGATTAACTCGAGCTTCAATATCTGCCTTATTACCCTTACCTTCAACAATTGTGGTATCTTCTTTGTCAGCAATCACTTTACGAGCTCGACCTAACATTTTAACTTCGGCATTTTCTAATTTAAGACCGACTTCTTCAGAAATAACTTGACCGCCAGTTAAAACAGCAATATCTTCCAACATTTCTTTTCGCCTATCTCCAAAACCAGGTGCTTTAATAGCTAAAGCATTAAAAGTTCCTCTCAGCTTATTAACCACTAAAGTAGCTAAAGCATCGCCATCAACATCTTCAGCAATTAAAATAATATCTTTTTTACCACTTTGAGTAATCTTTTCCAATAGAGGTAGAATCTCCTGAATACTGGAAATCTTTTTATCAGTAATTAAGATATATGGATCTTCATATTCAGCCTGCATCTTTTCTGTGTTAGTAACCATATATGGAGAAACATATCCTTTGTCAAAACGCATCCCTTTGACAGTTTCTTTAGATAAACCAAAAGTTTGAGACTCTTCTACGGTAATAACGCCATCCTTGCCAACGGCCTGAATGGCTTCAGCAATCAAGTCGCCCACTTCAGCATCTTCAGCTGAAATAGTCGCTACTTGGGTAATTTCTGCCTTGCCAGTAACACTTTTGGACATTTTCTTTAAGGCAACGATAACAGCTTTAACTCCTTTTTCAATACCTTGTTTAAGAGCTAATGGATTAGCTCCAGCCGTAACATTTTTTAACCCTTGAGTAACAATAGCTTGGGTTAACAAGGTAGCAGTGGTAGTTCCATCACCAGCTAAATCATTGGTTTTTTCAGCTGCTTCTTTAACTAAAGAAGCACCAATATTTTCAAACTTGTTTTCTAATTCAATTTCTTTAGCAATAGTTACTCCATCATTAGTAATTTCCGGAGAACCAAAACCTTTATCTAAAACTACATTACGGCCTTTGGGGCCTAGCGTGACTTTAACTGCATTAGCTAACTTATCTACGCCTTTTTTAAGCTGGCGCCGAGCTTGTTCGTCAAATTTAATTTGTTTTGCCATATTTTTATTCTAAAATCGCTAAGATATCCTCCTCTCTAGCAATTAAATATTCCTTATTATTAATCTTAATCTCATTAGGTCCGTATTTGGTAAATAGGACAATATCGCCTTTTTTGACGGTCATTGGCTTCTTGGGTGTCCCTGAACCAACTTCAACCACCTTGCCTTGTTCAGGCTTTTCTTTATCTGCTGTATCAGGCAGAATAATGCCTGACTTTGTTTTTTCTTCCACAGCCATAGGTTCAATCAGAACCCTGTCTGCTAAAGGTTTAATATTCATAAATCTAATTAATAGATGATAATAAACAAAGAATAAGCTCAGCTTACTCATTATCTGCTACCTCTATTTCATTTACTCCATCTTAACTAAAAGAACTTAAATTGTCAAGCCGGAATCTCTTTGATGGGCCATTTCTTCAAAACCCAATTCTTTCATTTTTTGATTATACTTTTCTAAAATATTCTTTTCAGGTGAATCAGGATGAAATTCCAGCTGATCATCATTAAAAACAACCCGCCCCCCTAACTTATAGGTCAAAGAATCTTTTTTAATTCTTTTTACTTGAAAGTTTCTTAAAAAAGATTCTAACTTATCCCCCAACCAAGTGTCAAGAATCCATTCCTTAAATTGCGCTTCTGAATTAAAAAACCAACTTGTTTTTAAAACATTTAAATATCCTTTTTGTTCTCTTGGATAATTGACTAAATATTCTTTAATCCAAGCATTAGCCTTTTGAAATTTACGATATAAGCCCCTTTTTTGCCAAACAGGAACCAAATGAGCATAAGTTTGAGCATTATACAAACTCTTATGCGGAATCTTTAGAGATTTATCGGTGATATAGTGATTTAAACAAAATCTGTTTTTAGTTAACTGTCCATGACGGCGCTGGCCAATTGATTGAAAAAATAAAGTAGTAAATATCCGGCAGGTCCAAATCCTGCCTGATTTAACAATGATTAATAAGTCGATGTCTGATTCTTCTTTAGTATTATTCATAGCCAAAGAACCGCTGACCGCTACCATTCTAATATATGGAATGGTTTGTAAAAATCTAATAACTCTTTTTGCTTTTTTCCACTTCTTATCAGCAATAATCTGTCTTTGTATTCTTTGTTTAACAATCTTTTCCCTATTCTTTAAAAAATACAAGCCGTTTTTCTGATTAATATATTTACTCAATTCAGAACTGTTTTCTAAAACATCTAAGACTTTATTCAAATCAACCTCAAAATCGCCTTTTTTATTTAAATACTTAAAAACCTCCCAATTAACTAAAGGCTGATTTAAAACATCATAATAGACTAAAGTAGATAAGATAGATTTCTCTAAATCTGAAAGATTCATGTTTTAATCATACCTTATCTTTTTAAAACAAAAAAGCCTTTGATTTTGACAAAAGCATAAAAATATGCTATTAATCTGGTTAAGATGGAAGATATGAGAATTAAAAATATTATCTTTGATTGGAGTGGTACCCTGAGTGATGATTTGACCCCTGTGTATGAAACAGTCAATATCATCTTTAAACAATTAGGGCGAGAACCCATCTCTTTGGAGGAGTATAAGGAGGAAGTTGCAATGCCTTATATGGTCTTTTGGAATAAGTATTTTCCTAACCTTACTAAAAAAGAACAAGACAAACTTTGGCCAGAAACATTTCTAAAAACTGGAGATCCTCAAATTTACAAAGGAGTTAAAAAAACCTTGGAAAAATTGAAAAAACTTAAGATCAAAATGACAACTCTTAGCTCACACCCCATTTTGGAACTTCAAAAAGAAGCTAAACACTATGGTATATTCAAGCTATTCCAAGAAACTAATGGAAGTATTCATAATAAGACAAAAGAAATCACCCGCATCTTAATTAGGAATAAATTTAAAAAAGAACAAACTATGTTAGTAGCAGATATGGCTGATGATATTATTGCCGGAAAGACGACTGGACTAAAAACAATTGCTGTTACTTGGGGTTACCAATCAAAGAAAAAATTAAAAACCTCAAATCCAGACCACATTATCGATCATATTTCAGAATTACCAAAACTATTATAAAGGAGGTATAAAGATGAGGATGAAGAAATTGTTCTTTGTTGTTATCGGGCTGGGAATAATATTCATATTAATAGAAATTGTTGATGCAAAAACCCCAGCAGAAACCTTAAAGGTAGAAAGCGTCAGGCACGATCAGGGACGAGTCTATGTCCAAGCTAAGGACGAAACCCAAAACCGCCTTATTATGATCTGGGATGGGCACGTCGGTGCTGATCATATCGTTGAATTAATACGGAGCCAAAACTTTGCACAAATAAGTACTGTCAGGAAAGGTGTAAAGTTTCGACTTTTCTTTCCTCCTCCAGCTTCAGAAGGATCCACGGCTCTTGAGGATTTTACAAAAATTCTTAAGGACCACGCTGCTAGGATTGACGCCTGTTCACCTAGAGTCGAAATTTGGCTCTATTGAATTTAATAACGCAAAGCCGCTTCCGGATCAACTGGAAGCGGCTTTAGCATTTCCATACTCTAAAACTTACCGATACTTATTAATCTCATCTCTTAATTTGATTGCTTCTTCTCTTGGATTTTCTGAAAAGATAATCCCTCTGGATGAATTAATGATTAATCCTTTACCTTGAGAATTCAAGCCAGCTTTAACGGCCGCTTCAACATCACCACCCTGAGCGCCAATCCCAGGCATTAAGAAGGTCATATCGCCTGCAATTTGTCTGACTCTAGCTGTCTCCTCTGGATAAGTAGCTCCAACCATTAATAAACAATTATTATTCTTATTCCAGTCTTTAACAACTTTTTCTGCTATAATCTGCCAAATGGGCTTACCATTATCCTCTAAATCCTGTATTTCCCCTGCTCCAGGATTAGAAGATCGACAAAGAATAACACAACATTTATCTCTTCTAGCTAAAAACGGCTTTAATGATTCTTCGCCAAAATATGGATGAAGAGTCATGGCGTCAAAATCAAGCCAGTCCATAATGAAATCAATATAACCTTTATTAGTATTGCCAATATCACCTCTTTTAGAATCACAAACTCTAAAAATATCAGGATAATTTTCTTTTAAATAATCCATGGTCATCTTCAACTCTGAAATTCCCCTGTCGCCTTGACCTTCATAAAAAGCAATATTAGCCTTAAAAGCAGCTGCGTATTCATGGGTTGCTTCAATAATGGCTTTATTAAACTCAAACTGAGGATATTCCATATGCTTAAACCTTTCAGGTAGTTTTTCAAAATCAGAATCTAACCCTACACAAAGCAAAGAATTAACCTTATCAACCCTTTGATTGTATTTTTCAATGATACCTGGCTGACTGGCCAACCACTGCCTTCCATGTCCAACATCAGTATTAATAGGCACATTATCTCTGCAAAGCTGACAATCCTCTTCTTCAAAAGCTTCTGCTTTAAGAACCGCCAAAGGAGAAAAAGGAGCACCCATAAATTCTGAATTAACGGTTTCTGGACTTCGATTAACTATAACTGAAACAGCTATTACATTGCCCCCAGCCATTTTAACACTGTCTACGGTCTTTTTTACCGACCCACCAGTATTAATAATATCCTCTAAGACTAAAACATTTTTACCGTTAACTATCTTATCATAACCTCTTTTTAAAATCTGATTACTTTCAGCATCTTTTTCTGTAAAAACGCCTGATATTTCTTTTCCTTTAAGTTTTGATAAATGATAAGCAGTCCATTGAGAAAGAATAATTCCACCCAAGGCTGGAGCAACTACTACATCTATATCCAAATCCTTAAATTTCTGAGCAAAAAACATCCCTATTTGTGAAGTTTCTTCTGGATGAAGATAAAGAGTATCCTTATTTATATAAAAGCTACCATGTTTACCTGAAGTATAAACAATATGGCTGTCGGTGATAATAGCCTCGACTCTTTTTAAAATATTAATAGTTTCAACTTCGTTGTTCATTGTTTCGATTCCTTTCTCTTGATTAACCTCCCTTTTAATTGATTGAGCTAAATATGGATTCCACATAGAACCAGTTGCTGACATAACCAGATCAGAACCAACTTCCCTGTATTTCTTGTAATCTTCAACAGAACTAACCCCGCCAACGCCAATAATTGTATAAGATAAGTTCAATTCATCGCGCAAAGCCTTTAACCTTTTAACCATCTCCAAACCGGCCCATTTGATGGCCTGTCCGCAAACCCCGCTTCTTAATCTTCCCTGGCCAGGTAAAGCTTGATTACCATTCTGATCAACTACAGCCGCTGGAATTGTATTAATAGCTGAAATTCCATCAGCTATTCTGCCTATCTGCCAAACAAAATTCTTAAGCAGATTATTATCCTGGAAATAGGCAATCTTAATAATTAAAGGAGTATTGCCTATTTCATTCTTTATGGCTTCCACTACTGCTCTAGCTCTTTCAATATCAAAACATAATAAATCAGATGTCCCTTCATTAGGACAGCTTAGATTGACTTCTAAGACTTTGAGACCAGTTTGTTTAAGTAATCTGGCTGTTAAGACAAAATCTTCGATATATGCTTTAATATCGCCGTCACCTGTCTTAGTTCCCTGAAAACTTCCAATAACCATTTGTCCCGGTTTGGCATAGGCAATTGTCCGGATAATATCCTCTTGCCAGAATTCAGGATCAATCGAAGGTACTCCAAAAGAATTAGTTATTGAAAGAGGTTCTTTGTAATCCTCATCAGCTATTAATTTGCCTTGAGCTTTTTCTAAAGTAAGATCACCATCCACTTTTACGGCCAAAACATTAGGCCAGGCCTGGCAAGGGTATTGTCTGCTTCTAACTGTTTTATAAACACAAATATCAAAACCCTTATCAAGGGCTGCTTTTACATAATTACTGTTTAATAAGGGTCCAGCTGCAATACCGAAAAGAGAATTAACCTCAAAACCAAAAAATCTATTATCAGAAGATCTAAAATCTTCAAAAACTTCCCCATCAGAAAAAGCGCCAAAAGGCCCTCTCTTGAAATTCTCTTGATAAGTTTTATTTGGATCGTAAAAAGGTTGATCAAGCATATCTAGATTACCCTACCATTCTCCATTAAAGTTTTCCCCCTTAAAACAACTTTTTCTACTTTACCATTTAATTTCCATCCTGCAAAGGATGACCATCCACACTTGGTCTCATATCCTTCCTTGCCTACAATATATTCTTTACCAGGATCAATTTCAATATATGTTTTTAGCTGATTAGGGATCTTAAAGATTTTCTTGGCCTTATTATGAAAAAGATTAATTATTTGACTCTGTTTAATCTTTTTATCCTTAACTGCTTTAAACATTAGACCAACTGCCGTTTCTAAACCGGGTATTCCAAAAGCTGGATTCTCTTGTTCTTTTTCTTCTTTGGTATGAGGTGCATGATCTGATTCAATAATATCTATAACCCCGCTACTTAAACCATTCCATAATTCATCTTGATCTCTTTTAGTTCCTAAAGATGGTTTCATTTCCGCATAGCCTCCCATTTTCTTTCTATCTTTATCAGTCAAATACAGATGATGGGGACAAACTCCAGCTGTCACCTGCTGTTTTCTTAACTTGGCCCGCCTAACTAATTCTACTTCAGCTGCTTGAGCTAAATGACAAATATGAAGTCTTCTTTTGTACAAATTAGCCAAAGCAATTAGAGCGGCCATTTCTACATTTTCTGCATGGACTAAGATTGGCTTTTGTGATTGCCAGCCTTTAAATATCTTTTCAAGCAAAACTATATCATTAACCAATAGATCACCAGTGGTGTGATTGCAAAAAATCTTTAAACCGAACACTCTTGGATTTTGCCAGGCTTTTTTAAAACTTTTAATATTCCTTCCAGTTGTCCCGTAATGAAAACCAATATCACAGATTGCCTTTTTGTCAGCTAATGAAACCTTTTGTTTAAGACGCTGATAAGATATGGTTGGAATCGAATTATTAGGCATATCAGCTATAAAAGTAAATCCGCCTTTTAGAGCAGCTCGGCTTCCTGTTTCAAAATTTTCTTTGTGAATAGCTCCAGGCTCTCTAAGATGAGTATGAATATCAATAAAGCCTGGGAAAACTTTTTTAGCCATACACTAATATTATATTATTTCAAATAAAATGAAAAGAGGCGTTGCCGTTTTGTTTGAACAACGCCTCCTCAATAACATTAAATTTTGGCTATACCTGGTTAAATTCCAGGTTCTGGCCAGTTAAAATGAACAAAATTTCTTGATAGCGGGAAGTACAGTCAGTTAACACTTTTTCCGGAACAATTAGACTGTGAACGAATTCCACGTGTTCGGGAATTTCAGGCTTAAGATTGTTAATTCCGGTCATTCCGAGAGGAGTAATCACTGTTTTAGTCACTCCAAATGGGGTCTTTATTGTCTTACCCCATTCTCTAACCGGCTCTTTGTCGTATCCGGACGGCGATTTTTCTTGTTTTACTGCTTCTTCCCAATCTTTTCGCAGCCAGAAACGCGAGGAGTCCGGGGTAAGTATCTCATCCGCCAAGACAAACCCGACGCCAAGCTCAAGCTTGGTATCGGCGATAATCACGCCTTTTTTCTTAGCGAAATCCGAACCGGCGTTGTAAATGAGCAAAGGCAACAACTTTATATCATCACCGTGCTCTTTAACTACATCGGCCGCATCCAAATGCTGATCATGACCAATCTTTGCTTTATCAGTCGGCGTAAAGATTGGATCGGGCAACTCACTGCCATCATGTAATCCCTCGGGCAATTTAATCCCGCAAACCTTTCCGTCTTTCTGATAGGCTTTCCAGCCGGTACCAGTCAGATATCCTCGAACTATGCACTCTTTGTCAAGCATATCGAGCTCTTTGATGATTAGAGCTCTTGACTGCAGTTCAGGATTCCCCCTAAGCTCAGCTGGTAAATATTCATCGATGGCCGGACCATGGGCAACCAAATGATTTTCGACATTATAGAATACCTTGGTCAACCAGAATACGGTCATGGCCGTGAGAACCTTGCCTTTGTTTTTAACATAAGCCGGTAAAACAAAGTCAAAGATGGAAATTCGATCGCTGGCCACTACCAGTAAGAGGCCGGGAAAATCAGACAAGACAAAGGTATCGCGAACCTTGCCTTGGTGTAATAAGGCCAATCCGGCTTTTAATAGGGTTTTAACCAAATCTGTCATGATGAACTTTTTCGGAATATTTGCACTCATAATCATTCCTCCTTTCCAAAGACTTGTTTAAAAATGTGGTTCACATGTTTAAGTTTTGGCTCAAGATCGAAACATACTCTTAATTCATCTTCTGTCACCCATTTTGTTATCTTTTCATCCTCAAGCAACATTTGCAGAAAATCTGCCTGGCGATCAAAACAATCCTGAGCAATATCCTTCACAATTTCATAAGCCGTTTCTCTTGGTAATTTACTTTTTTCGGCCAATAATACTTGGACATCCTGAGAAAAAACCAACCCTCTGGTTAAATCGATATTTTTCAGCATCTTATCAGGATAAATAATCCACTTATCAATTATGCCGGCCAAACGAGTCAGCATATAGTAAAGCAGATTTGATGCATCAGGTAGGATTATTCTTTCTACCCCTGAATTCTCCAAGGTTCTCTCATCCCAAGTTTCTTGATTGTCCTTACCTACATGGTCGTAGGCGCGTAACAGCCGCGCCATCCCATAAAGATTTTCTGACCCGATTGGATTTCTTTTATGAGGCATAGCCGAAGACCCCTTTCGTTTTTTTGGATCGAAATATTCCTGGGCCTCCATGATTTCTGTTTGCTGTAACCTTCTAACAGTTACAGCTATCTTCTGTATAGTTCCACCAATAATGGCAATAGTCGAAAGATACCTAGCCACGATGTCGCGCGAGATGATTTGAGTACTGATAATGGGTTTTAACCCCAACAACTCACATACTTTTTTTTCAACTCTTGGATCAAGATTAAACATGCCCATTGCCCCAGAAATCTTGCCGACCGCTACAACCTTTTTTAATCTTTCGAGATCTTCCCGATGCCGTTTCAATTCATCATACCAATTGGCTAACTTAACGCCAAAGTCAATTGGCTCACCATGAACTCCGTGAGACCGACCTATCATGGGAGTATTTTTGTATTTAAGAGCTTTCGTTTTGACTACTCCCATTAATCTTTCTGTGGCCCCTTGAAACAGCTCAACACTTTCTACAAGCTGCAAGGCCATAGCCGTGTCTTGAATATCAAATGAAGTTATTTCTCTATGCCAATGAGACTTGAGATGTTCCGGAAGCTGTTCTTGAGTTATTTGTAAATAAGCCATCAACTCATGACCAAGTCCAGCAAATTCAATTTTGTAGACTTCGGCTGGATCCACTACTATTGATTCAGCTAAATCTTCCGGTATTTTTACTCCGACCAAACAGAGACCGCAACTCTGCTTAGCTATTAAAACAGCGACCTCGACCTCAGTCCACGTTCTAAATCTATTGTTATCATCCCAAATTCTCCCCATTTCTTCCTTGATGTATCTAATATGCATGACTTCACCTCCCTATTTTGTTGTTAAAGTAGATTAATGTCCGAAGAATCCCCTAGCTTTCAAATTAGGGATCATGTATAAAACAATATCTTTTTCCTTACAAAAGTCAATAACATCCTTATCTTTAATGGAACCGCTTTTACTAAGAATTGCCTTGATGCCTGCTTTAGCTAAAGTTTCCGGTCCATCAATAAATGGAAAAAAACTATCACTGTAAGCGACAGCTCCTTGAGGATCATGTCCGGCATCCTTAGCCTTAATATCAATAGCTAATTTACAAGCCCCCACCCTATCCTGTTGTCCGGTGCCATTACCAATTAAATGACTATCTTTAACCAAAGTGATCGTATTGCTATTACTGGTACAACCAATAGCCCAGGCTAACAAAAGATTATCTTCCTGTTCTTTACTGGCTTTGGTATGCTTTTCTAAATCAGAATCATTGATATTTAAAATGAAAGTATAGTTAGGCTGGCGCAAGAATCCGCCCCGGACGTATCTAAACCGATAAACAGAATCTAACGAATTTCTATCTAAATCTTTAATAGCCGGATTAATCATTAATCTGCATTTGCCGGTTTTTCTTTCAATAAAATCAACTATCTTTTTATCAAAACTCGGAGCAATAATTCCATCAAATAGCCTTTTTTGATCATCATTCATAGCATAAGTTATTAAAACATCAGCTGCCTTTTTATCTAATTCAAAATTAATCATGACCCAGCCACCAAAAATTGCTCTCCTGTCACCATCTATCATATCTTTCAAAATCGCTTCTTTATTCTTCCCTACCGCGGCTCCACAAGCATTGCCATGTTTAACTCCCACCGCCATATATGGAATTTTACCTCGGCTAATATCAAATCCAGCAGCAATATGGGTAAAAGTTTGTAATAGTCTATCAATATCGCATAAGTTATTAAAACTAGGATCAATTCCTGTAATCACCTTAAATCTATCTAAAGCTAAAGGATCTCCCGTATTAACGGTAAACAAAGCCGCTGGTATTTGCCAGGGATTTTCTCCATAATTGCCAACTAATACCTTTTCACCGACTAATCCATCTTTATCCCCTTTGCTATGATAATTAGCTGAGGATAGACAATATTTAGCCACGGTTGCTTCTGCTTTAGATACCAAGTAATCAATAAACTTTTCCTTATTGGGCTTTCCTTTTTTTAACCAATTAATGACTAATTTTCGATCAGCTGGATCAGAAATGACAATTCGACGACCTTTAGCCGCCGAACGAAGTAGAGTTGGTCCACCAATATCAGTTTTTTCAATAACAGATTCTTTAGTGCTATCCGGATTATTAATCTCTTGTTGTAATGGGTATAAATCATTACAAAGCATATCAATCCAAGGAATATTCAACCTTACTAATTCTTCTTTATCTTCCTTGATATCCCTAGCCATTAAACCAGCATGGATTTCCCTTGAAAGAGTTACTACCCGGTGACCTAGAATAGCTTGACCGCCTACCAATCTAGCCACGTCTTTAACTGGAATATCTGCTTCAGCTAATATTTTAGCCGTTCCTCCAGAAGCCAATATATCCCAATCCATTTCTTTCAATTCTTTGGCAAATTCAACTATGCCCTCCTTGTTAAAAACGGAAATCAAAGCTGTTTTTTTCATAACTTTAGGCCTGCACCTTTAATCCCAAAGCTATGGCTTCGGCAATTCGGGTACTGACCATCGATTCTTTACTTGGTATAACCTTTACCTCCTTAAGATCCTCCAGCTTAATTTTATTCTTTTTTAAAAACTTATCTATTTCTAAAATTAAAGTTTCGCTCAATTGATAAAGACCAGTCCAAGTATGACTGGCCACGTCTTTATTCCCCTCCCTTAAAATTAATTTAACTTCTCTTTTACTCAAATCAATAGTGAGAATCATTTAATTATTCTAACCCTTTCTTGATTAATAATCAATATTACTCTACTTTTTTAACTGCCTCCCGATAACGACAGTAATCGCAATCCTTATCTGCTTTAGGAATTTTATTAAACATTAAGCATTGGTGAGCTTGATCAATCGTATCATCTATCCAAGAATCATCTCCTTGATATGGAATAACATAGACATCAAATTCCAGTTTCTTATCAAAAGCTTTTTTATCTTTTTTCCCATTGGCATAAACGAAATATCCCGTTTTAGAAACTTTGAAATCATTCTTTCTGAAAAGCCACTGGTAAATTTCCATTTGCCTCTTATACCCTATTTGCCAATCAGCATCTAAATTAATCTCTCCATCTTTAGCTGTTGATTTATAATCAACAATTATCAATTCTTTTTTAGGATTAATCCAAACATCATCAATCGCCCCAAAGATTAAGAAATTAGTTGCTTCGTGTAAATATTGGATGCCGACAAAGTTATTGCGCCAATCATCCATTTTCTGATGTTGAAAAGGAATAGCATCTATCTTGTAATGTTCCATCATTGGATGAGCTTGGCCCTTAGCCCGATGAATATCAAATTCTTTCTTAAGCAAAGTATCAACTGCTGAATTCAAAGCAAAAGGAAAACCAGGCACGCGACCTACGCCTAAACGACGATCTAAATAGAAACAGCGGGGACAGTTTATAAACAAATCAATCTTGGAACGGCTTAATTTAAAAGAACCCCCTGAATTGGGATCAAAAAGCCCATAGGTTCTTTGTGGGTTATAGTATTCAGACATTAAAATTATTCTGATTTTTTAGGGATAATAACAATAGCTAAAAGATAAGCGATAATACCAGGCACAAAAGCAGTAAAGATCCAAACAAATATCCAGACTAATCTTAAAACGACTGGATCAACTTTAAAATATTTACCTAAGCCGCCGAATACCCCGGCAATCACCCTATCCCTATCACTGCGATAAAGTCTTTTTGTTTCCATATTTTTTCCCTTTCTAATTCATTTTACCAGATTATTTGTTTTAGTCAAATTATCGATCATCTTACCCTTCTCAGTCAGATTAGCTTTTTTCATAGACCTAATTACTTTACCAAAGAATTCAATGGTTTGATCATAGGTAGGTCTATCGACAGGATAAGGCGTGTCATCCTTGCCTCCATGAGCAAAAGAATAACGGGCTGGATCAGTATAGGAGGGTTCCGCCCCGTAAATCATTTCTGAAACTAAGCTTAAAGCCCTGATTGTCTTAGGCCCTACTCCTTTTAATGATAAAAGATTTTCATAGCTTTGGGGCTTATACTCGCAGACATTATAAAGCATTCTGTCTAAATATTTACTTTTAGAGAAATCCTCATTAATTACTGGATGATATTTAAATTCTCTACTTTCTAAATTTAATAAAGTTAATTGTTCTCCTTGATGCTTAACTTTAACCATTTGAGATAATCTTGAAGAATGCTTCCTTAAAATCTTAATATCTTTCATTAAGCTGTAATAATTCCCTTGAACCATTTCCGTACTTATTTCCCTATTATCCCCACTATCCTTAGAAGTCAAATCTAAAGTTGGCACCGTTATCTGACTACTAATACCTGAATGAGGCTCACAAACCAAATCATCAACTTTAGCTGAATGCCAGTGATAACGCCGGGCCGTTGCCTTTTGAGCATTCATTCCCTGCTGAACTACAGTCCAAGCCCCATTTTCAGAAAAAAGAAAGCAATGATGATAAAGAGTAAAATTATCTTGAACTAAGGAACTATCCACCTTGGCAGTCATTTTAGAATTGTATACTAAGTTATCTGACTCCTCTTGGCTAAAACCAACCAAAGAACTATTTTCTTTTATCTGATCAGGCGCTTTTAAAGATGTCTTGCCTTTGCCACCACAAATAAACAAACCTAAATCTTTTTCTTTACTCCTGATAGCTTGTTTTAAAGCTCCAGTCAAAACAGTAGTTAAACCGCTAGCATTCCAGTCAAAAGCCAAAACCGTACCCAGTGATTGAAACCAGACTGGATCCCCCATTCTTTTTACAAACTCATCCGAGCCGTATTCCGTCACAATGATTTCAATCATTTCTTGGCCTAACTTAGTCATTCGATCAAACAACCATCTCGGACAAGTCCCGTAATCCAAACCAAATGTGGCGATACCTCTTTGAATCATATATTCATCATAACAAAAAATCGCCTCAAGGGCGATAAAACATTGACTAATAATAATTTTATAATAAGATTAAGATAATGAAATGGCGGTGGGTGTAGCTCAGTTGGTAGAGCAAAGGGCTCCAGCCCCTTATGTCGGAGGTTCAATTCCTTTCACCCACCCCAAACTAAATTAATAAAGCCGAAGTATAAAGAAACACATCTCGGCTTTTTTTATTTCTCAAATATCTTATCTAATAACTCTTCCCGGCCATGATGAGTCTTAGCTGAATAAAGAATAATATTTGATAACTTGTCTATTTGATTTTTTTTCAACTTATCAACCTTATTAGCCACTAAGATAACTGAAGATTCATTCTGATCTAATAAATCAAGCATTTCTTGATCAAATTTAGTTATCCCTATTTTAGCATCAATAATTAAAATTACTTTTTTAAAATTAATCTGAGAACGGAATAAATACCAAAGAAGCATTTTCTTGGATTTGGCTCTCTCTTTTAAAGATGCTTTCATAAAGCCATAACCAGGCAAATCAACAAAATATACTTTCTTATTAATTAAAAAGAAATTGATTTGTCTTGTTTTGCCTGGAGTTGATCCTGACTTAACCAAATCTTTTCTGTTGACTAAGGAATTAATTACGCTTGACTTACCTACATTAGACCGGCCCATAAAAGCTATTTGAGGCCTGTCGTCCTCTAATATCTCATTAGTCCCAATAATTCCTTTAATAAATTCAGCTGATGATATTTTCATATTTTAAATTATACTTTAAAAAAATAGTCTAGTCTATTAAAAAATACTAAAGGGACGCTTCGCG
This sequence comes from uncultured Candidatus Saccharibacteria bacterium, assembly GCA_964548405.1. Lineage (GTDB taxonomy): Bacteria > Patescibacteriota > Minisyncoccia > Portnoybacterales > UBA2143 > JAHJOV01. The sequence continues at coordinate 15,517 of CAZJPW010000007.1, forward strand.
TCCCTAAAATTCATAGGCAACCCCCTTATAATTTATTCCCTTTATTTTGGAAAAAGGGATATAGTAATGATAAGATTCACCTGTTGAAAAAACCACTAAAGGCCCCTGGAAAGACTTAATTCTAAGCCTTTTGAACTCAAAACGCTTGTGAAAACGCTTTCGAGCGAAGCGCCAATGGACTTTGAGTAACACCGAAACACTGCGTCCCTCTTTTTTTGCTTTTAGCAAAATTTCTTTGATTTTCATCTCTCCCTCCTTTTCAATTCTAATTTTTTTACTAAGATACCATACTTTTAATCAATTTAAAAGGTCCGAGCAATACCCGGGCCTTTTCGCTTACTTAAAAACTTGACTTTTCAATGATTATAATCTAAAATCTATTAAACCTTAAAAGAGTCTAAAAAAACAAGGTTTTCAATCTAACCTTCAATTAATCAGTTTCGTCGTGTTTTTTTATTCAGGAGGTAATCCTGGTTTAAAAACTAGAATACACTAAACTTAATGCCGAGCTAATCAAAAAAGACAACAAAGACTCGATTTTCAACGGATACAACGAGCTTGTCGAAACAGCAGGATTAAAACTTAACAAAAAATCATCAAACAAACAATAACCTTTACGGGGATGCCCAGTGCATCCCTTTTCCATTTTTAAAAACCATACTTCTTTTTAATAAGATCAACTGCTTCGTTGATCTGTTTTTCTAAATCATCTCTAGACGGATCAAAAACATACAAAAAATTAAAATCAAGATTTTCATGTACATGTAAGGGTTTCCTAGCTTTGTAATTTCCTATAGCTTGTTCCGTACTCTTAAACAACCAACTAGGTCGATACTCCTTAAACTTATTAATAATGAATTCTTCCGGAGGATTAATATGTATCCAAATAATCTCTATGTCATATTTCTTGTTCAAGGAATCGATATATGATTTGGATTCGTCTGAATTACAATCTTTATCCACAGCTATACTATATCCTTTCTTAATATACTTTTCAGATAATTTAAAAGAAATTTCCGCTGCCCGGTTATAATCAAAACCTTTTTCTTTTAATATTTTCCTGATTTCATTTGCTGAAATAGCTAATAAAGGTAATTTTTTAACCAAAAGATTAACTACTGTTGTTTTACCAGAACCAATTAACCCAATTATACAAATCATAATGGGTTTTTCTATTTTCTTTTCTGGAATTAAAAGACTTTCTTCATATATTGAAGAAACTTTCTCCATTTCCTTATCAGATAAGTTACTTTGCTTTTTTATTATATCACTCATATTATTAAAAAATTATTCAAAAAGCACTGGAATTTCCAAAGCATCATCATTTTCTGGTAATCCTGATGGATTATCCTTTTGTAAAATCAATGATCCCCTATTATACAACTCTGGTTTTTCGAATTCAATTTCTGCTTTGAATCTAACAAATTCTTCAGTCATTGAATCACTTTGAGCCGTAGCGTAACCCTGAGCTATAATTAAGCCATCCCAATTAGTTAAAATAACTGGAAAATCTCCTTCAAAAAACCAATTTCCCCGGGCCTCTCCTTCAATTACAATAGGACTAGTTATTACTTGATTAGGCCTGGGATTATCTAATCTTATTAAATCCATCTTATCCAATTCATTTCCGATATCTTCAGTAAAGGTTTCTCCATTAGGAACTCGGCATTGTCTGGGATAACTTTCCATTACAAGATAACCTGCTTCCAAACATTCAAAAAAATTATTAATTCCTTTTGGTTTTTGGAAATATGTATCATTGATTATAAAGACAGTAAAAACTATTATAAAAACTATAATCAAAATAACTATTTTCTTCATAATTCTTTATTCTTTTTCAAGATAATAATACTTCCAATTGCACTGATTATAAAGACAATTGGACAAACAAAAATAGCTATTATAAAGAAAAAGGCTTCATCCCCTACTTCTCCCAAAAAACCTTGTTTAGATAAATAAACCATTAAAGCATAAACAAGATTATGCAAAAGAACGCTTATTAAAGCTGCAATAGGAGCCATTCCTGTTAAAATCAAAAAACCTTTTAATTTTCCCTGTATTTTTAGTTTAATTGTGTAATAAACTAAGATACCTCCTAACAGGAAGAATACAAGTCCTAAAACTGATAAATAAGGAAAAAGAGTTCTTTTTAATTCATTATCAAAGGGAGTTACAAAATAACTTACTATTATAATAAAAATTAAAATTAATAACCAAAAAATTGTTCTTATTTTTTTCATATTTCTATTTTTTTCTTCTTATTAACCCAACTAATTCATTTAAAATAATTAATAAAACAATTAAAAGACCATAGAATATAACAGGTTGATTATAGAACCAATGACAAAGACTCCATTTAGAAAAAAGAGAATCAAAACAATAAACAGGTATAACAATAGTAGAGCTATATAAAATAACCAATCCGATAATAATAAAAGCTATTTTATTCATATATCCTATTCTTATTAGACAATCCTTATTCTCTTTAATTCCTTTTTAATTTCCAAATAATTAGGCACAACTTGAGCTACTAAATTCCAGAACCTAAAAGAATGATTTAATTCTTTTAAATGGCACAATTCATGGATAATAATATAATCTGCTAAATACTGAGGCAGCATCAATATCCTATAATTAAAATTAAGATTTCCTTTTTTAGAACAACTACCCCATCTAGTTCTTTGATTCCTAATACTAACTCGGTTAAACCTAAACCCATAGATTTTACTATAATATTCTAGTCTTTGAGAAATAAAAGACCGAGCCATTTCCTTATGCTTTAGATAATTAATTCTAGATCTTCTTCTCATATTTCAAGATATACCCCATAGCTACCATAGCGCCTAATAAATTAGAAACCAAATCTAAAGCTGTATTCTCGTAGCCTCCAACGCCGGTTTCTGGCATAATTACCACAGTAACAAACTCAATAATTTCATTTAAGGCTCCAACACCTAATCCAGCCATGATAATAACAATGGATAAAGCTACTTTACCTACTTTATCCTTTACTAAATAGGGTTTGATTAAATAAAACATAACTAAAGTAGCTACACCAAAGCCAAAAAAATGAACAAATTGATCATATTTCAAAATATTATACGGTTTCCCTATTATTGGCCAAAGCATTAATTGATAAACCTTTTTGCCGTTTAAATAGATGCCTCCGCCCACCATATGTAAAAAAGCCCAAAAACTCAATCCCCATAAAACTATTGACGGATAATTAACCTTATTCCTAGTCATCCAAATAACAATCAAAAAGAAGATAATCACCCCAACATAAATCAAAAACTCAAGGTTTCTGCGATAGATAAAAATAGCAGTAAATATTATTAAAAGAATAATATTTACGGATAAGAGTAGTTTATAGTTTTTCATACACCTATTATACCAAAAAACCGCCTTCTTGGCGATTTTAAAAATAAAAAAAGACCGTTTGGATTTCTCCGAGGCTAATCGGTCTCAATGAAGCCTCTTAATATTATATCTCAATCTACAAAGGGAAAACCTGAGTACCTGGAGTTAAAATCTCAGGCCTGACTTTCCCTATCATAGGAGAATAACCGCCTTTTACTCTTTTCATTGGCCAAGCGATATCCTCGCTCATGTCCAAATGTTCGCCGCTGATAAAGACTTGTTCATCGGGCCTTCCGCAACGACAAAGAGTGAATAACCCGGTAACGCTACGAAAATCAGTACTACCATTCGGCATCATAGTAAAGCCTCCTTTCCACCACTATTTTATTATTCGAGAACATTCCTTAATAAAATAAGTATAAAATAGAAACGTGCTTATGTCAATCAATTTCTACCTCTACCAAAAAACCGCCGGTGTGGCGATTTTTATCTCTTCTTATAAGTTTTGCTTCCTCTTCGCTCTATAGTTAAAATCTTTATAGAATTATTTTTCTTAGAAAGAATAATACGGATATCACCCTTACGAATACGAAAAATATTATCCCTTCCCTTTAATTTTTTTGTATCCAAATTCTGAAAACTACCCTTATCTACTTGAAGTAAAATTTCTTTTACTTTTTGTCTTTCTTCAAGATTCAGCTTATTAAGCGCCTTTTTAATCTTATCCATACTACAAACGCTTTAATAAATCTTTAATATCAACTCCTTGTTTTTTAATTTTAGTAAAATCTATCACTTCTTCCCAGGATCCATCATTAATAGGAGTGATTTTAAATAAGGGCTTAGATTTTTTAAAAACAATAAAAGAATCGCCCCTTTGGACTTTTTTAGCATATTCTTGCATATGTTCTCTTAAGTTTTTGAGATTTATAATATTATCCATATTTTTAGTTAATCTTATGATTATCTTAAGTTTAACTTATTAGAACTATTTGTCAATAGCTACTCCTCCCCCAAGCGATTTTAGAAATTACAACAACTAAAAATCTCCTTATTGGAAACATCCATAATGTATTCCTTATAAGAAAAATCCCTGAATTTCCATTGTTTTTTACAATTACAATTTAACTTAATTAATTTCTGATTTAAATCAAGCATTTCCTGATATTCTTTAGCATTAAAGTTAATATCTTTACAAATGATCTTTTTAGCTGTAATCGGCCCTACCCCATATATCCCCTTTATATTATCCGCACTATCTCCGGTTAATGATTTAAACTTAACATATTGCCTTGGATTAATACCTAATTTATCCTTAACATCCTTAAAGCGAATAATTTCACAATTATCTCCCTTTTTTAATTTCACAATCCTAATCTGAGTGTTTAATAACTGATAAAAATCTGTATCTGAAGAAACAATATATGCCTGATTCTTAGGATTCTTTTTGCAAAAATTCCTTGCAATACTAGCAATAATATCATCTGCTTCAATATTAGGTATTTCCAAAAATTCAATGTTTAAAAGCTTTAATGCTTTTTTAATGTATGGTAAATGAACATATGGAGAATCTTCATCTTTAGAAAAACTTCTTCTGTTTGCTTTGTAATCTTTTAATAATTCAGAATTATCATTTTTCGTATCAGTATCAAAAACAACAACGGCAGCATCTATATTATTAACACTTAAAATAGCTCTTCTGACTAATCTTAAATATGTTGAGATGACGTGCAAGGGAGTATCTTTTTTTGAATAAAATTTAAAAGGCACTGAATATGCCCGCCAAAGAAAATTATGCCCGTCTATAACAATTAGCTTCTTCATTTCACTAATTGAGCAATTAAAGCTATCATTTGATCCTTTTCTTTAGGATCACTTGCTGCAACTAAAAGAGCTAAAGCAACCAAAGCATTATCGTTTATTTTTCTTTCACCGCTCTCATGAAATAAGTAATTGTTTTTATCTAAAAAATAAATAAATAGAAAGGAGCCAATACGCTTATTCCCATCAACAAAAGGATGATCCTTTATGGCAAAATATAAAAAATGAGCTGCCTTGTTTTCAATTGACTGGTATAGTTCCTTGCCGCCAAATGTTTGATAAATATTTTTAGCTACACTTTCAAATTTATGATCAAATTCGTTACCAAAAATATCACCAGCTTCTTTTTTAACAACCAAGTTATTTTTAAGCTCAAAAATAACATTTAAACAATCTTTATACTCTAAAATGAATTTGGCTTTTTTGCCTTTTTCAATTTTTAATTTACCTTTATCATACTTTTCTAAAAGAGATAATGTTTTAGAATAATCAGCTAAAAGATTTAATATTTCTTTTTTCATAATTTTAATTTTATTTTTTCCTTATCTTCTTTTTATTATATCAAAAAACCGCCCAGATGGCGATTTTTTGATACTCTTTTTCAAATTTAAGATTTTTTATTCCCTAAAACCAACATAATCAATCCTAATACATTTGAAGCAGCAAAAGTCAAAGTAAGATAACGAGATGCTTCAGTAAACTCAATAATCAAAAGACCTAAAGTTCCAATAATGAGTAAAATAAATGGAAGTGTTTTCATATTTATATCTTATATCTAATTAAATCCCCCGACCTTTAATTTTTCTTATTTCTAAACCTATTCTTAAAATACTCCTGACTCCTTTCCCTACTTTGTTAATTCAACCATTAAACTCTCCAAAGCAATTCCATTATACTGCTCTTTACTAATTTCTTTATTCTCATGCAAAATACGAACCTGAAATCCCGCTTTTTTAATTTTATCCAAATAATCGTCTTTTAATAAAGCTCCTGCAACACAACTAGATAATAAATCTTTATCGTTTCTTTGCTCATCTGAAAGCTCTTCTAATAAAACTATGTCTGAAAGGTAAATCTTTCCTCCTGGCTTAAGAACCCTATATGCTTCACTAAAAGTTTTAGCTTTATCAGGAGTTAAATTAATAACGCAATTAGTAATTATTGTATCAACTAAATTATCTTCTATTGGCAGATTTTCTATATCTCCTAAAAGAAATTCCACATTTGTTACATTCTGCTTCTTAGCATTATCTCTTGCCTTTTCTATCATTTCTTCTGTCATATCTACGCCAATAACTCTTCCTTTACTTCCAACCTTCTTAGCAGCCAAAATAGCATCTATCCCGGCTCCGGAACCTAAATCTAAAACTACATCTCCTTTTTTTATTTTCCCGAATGCTAACGGATTCCCACAGCCAAGACCTAGATTTGCTTCGCCCACAATCTTCAACTCTTCTTCAGAATAGCCAATGCTTTTTGAAATACCCTCTGCGCTATTACATCCACACCCACAAGAAGAACCATCTGCTATCTCCTTATATTTATCTTTAACAATTTTTTTGATAGTATTTTTCTTCATATTTTTAAAATATTTTTATATCTCTATTGTTCTTCAAATTTTACTTCTTCTGGAAATAGTAATTGAAATGGATATCCTACATAATTTCTTTCAATCTTTCCACATCCAATATCTTTAAGAAAATTTATCATTTCTTCTGTAATTTTTTTAGGATTTACTTTTTCATCTTTACCAATGTATTCAATCTCTACAAAATCTCCCAATCCTTTTACTGAATCTAGGGCAACTTCATAATCTTTATAAATCCAAGTTTTTCTTAATTTATCAACTTTGGCAATAGATTTAAAATTAAGAACATCTAACATCTTTCTAAGTTGATTCAAATCTTCTATTTTAGTCTCGTATTCATCACAATGATTACTTTTACCGCTTTGGTCATGATGCCAGTTCTTGTAATTTATGGAGTGTTTGCCACTTGAATCTCTTAATCTTAACCATTCTACTACTGGACGAACCTCAGTAAAATTACGATGGACCGGAGAAAAATACTCATCTATTTGATGTTTTTCTGATTTAAAATTAGCATTCTTTTTTAAAAATGCCATCAGAGGCTTACTATTTTCAATATTAACTTGGATTTCTATTTCAATATTTTTCATATATCCTATCTTAACATAAAAACCACCATCTTGGCGATTTCTAAAATAAAAAAAGACCGTTTGGATTTCTCCGAGGCTAATCGGTCTCAATGAAGCCTCTTAATATTATATCTCAATCTACAAAGGGAAAACCTGAGTACCTGGAGTTAAAATCTCAGGCCTGACTTTCCCTATCATAGGAGAATAACCGCCTTTTACTCTTTTCATTGGCCAGGCGATATCCTCGCTCATGCCCAAATGTTCGCCGCTGATAAAGACTTGTTCATCAGGTCTTCCGCAACGACAAAGAGTGAATAACCCGGTAACGCTACGAAAATCAATACTACCATTTAGCATCATAGTAAAGCCTCCTTTCTACCATATTTTTAAAAAACCAGATACTCCTATTCTACATCAATAACTCAATTTGTCAACTCCACTTTATCCTCTCTAATCCTATTTTTTTCCTAATTAAAACTATCTGCATTAATTTCCACCCAATCATTTTGAATTTCGTCCCATTTATAGGCCACTAACTGGTGAGTTTTTTCATCCGGACTATAAACATACTCAATATTTGTTTGAGAGCCAATCCGCTGTGAATAAGTAGTTTTTTTATCCAAAACTACCGGCTTGGTAATATACTCTAATTTTATCCGGCCTAAAGGACTTTTAAAGGTAACAAATTCAATATCTGTCCCACCTTGCTCATCAAAATGTTCTTTGCCCTGTTCCTCAACCTTAAACTTATCCTTAATATCATCTATTAAATTTTCCCATTTTTCTGGTAACATATTTTACTCTTAAACCTCTGAATCCTTTATTTATTCACCTTTATATCTTAGACAAATCTCCATTAAGAATTATTGGCTTCATTGATATAATTTCATCAGTATAAGCCATTTTGGGAATATCATTTAAAAGATATATTTTCTTTTTTAAAACATAAGCAAAAGCTATTTCAATAAGGCCATTACCTCCGATATAGTTTTCTATATTATTTTTAGTTTTATTCAAAATTAAAACAGCGTCATTTAATTTTATTTCCTCAAACCAATTTCTTATAACATCTCCAATCTCTTTATCCCATTTATTCTCTGATAATCGTTCGTTATTAGCATATTTTTCCGTTCCAGAAGGAATTATTGCAACATGACCAAAACCCTGAAGTTTTATCTTCGCCTCCATCATTTCTTTTGCAAAACACATACTTCCACAAATTGCTATTTTCATATTATTATCTCTTATCCTCTAAATCTTTTATTTATATCTTTTAACTAATTCTAGGGCAAATTGTTTAGTTTTCTCGTATTCTTTTTTAATTAATTTTTTAGCGGTGTCTGTATATAATTTATTGAAAAAATAATCAACTAAATCCAAATAATCAAAACAAGTTTTCTTTAATGATAATCCTTCCTTAGAATACATCATAAATGATCTTGCTATTCCTAGTTCATTAAAAGCATCCATCTTATCAGCATCATAAAATAATTTTTCATCTTGTGTTTTTTGCTCTTTATCATGAGAGTCAATAACTTGTGCAACTGAATCTATTAAATCTTGAGGAAATTCTGGAATCGATTTAAGAAGTTCTTTAACATGCTCTGCTCCTTCAGTCCCATGATTTTGGAAACCTCTTCTTATATCATGAAATAAGGAAGATGTTAACAAAACCAGTCTATTTCCTTGTTCATACTCAAGTAGTTTTTCAACATTTCTATAAACACCCATTATATGAGCAAAATCATGGAAATATTTATCTTCTTCCATAATTTCCCTTGATTTTTCTTTTAATTTTTCTAATAAAATTTCTTGTTCCATATTTTTATCTCCCAAACCCCCTCCAAATCTTTTATTTATTCTTCAAAAAGGTTTCTGAGCCTTTTTACTACTAATATCTCTCTTAAATCTTTTTCACCTATTACAACATGGGCAGCTTTTCGAACATCTTCTTTGCTACAATTAAAAGCAATACCCAAACCTACCTTTTCTAAAAGAGGAATATCATTAATCCCATCTCCTACATATACACATTCTGAGGGATTTAATTCTAATTCACTTATTAATTTATTAAAATATTTAACCTTTCCTTCAAAATCACAAGGAGTTAATTCCCACCCTTCAATCTCACCATTCTCACTGAAAGAAAAATTACAATGAGCAATTACATGATCCAAACCGAGCACTTTTTGAGCTTTATCCGCCAATGCTTTAAATCCTCCTGTTATAACAGCTGTTTGGCATTTTCTTTCTTTGAGCTTTCTAAAAGTCTCCTTTGCACCCTTCATAAAAGGCCTACTATCAACAATTTTATAAAACTTATCTTTTGTTAAACCGTGTTTTTGCAATACTCTACAAGCTTTATCTGTCCATTCCATATATGAAGATAATTCGCCTTTAATAAACATATTTTTTAGTCTTGTATGTTCATGAAAAATGCCTATATGATCAAAAACTGCATGCCAGTTACTTATTGTTACTTTTTGACTCTTTTCATTATATCCAGCTACGTCAAAAATCACTCCGTCCATATCAAATACTACAAGTTTAATTTTTCCTTTTTTCATTTTTCTTTTCTCTTATCTTCTCCCAAACCCCCTCCAAATCTTTTATTTATCCTAAAAACTTTAACTTTTTTTTAATTATAACAAATATACAAACAAGGATCTATCCAATTTAAAAGCTCTTCTTCTGAATCAACATAACCTCGAATATTAATTTCAGAATCATTATAAATACTAATATGAAGATGTTTTCTTTCATAATCTGTTTCTGAACTCTTATCATCACCTAGTAATCCAATATTATCTCCAATATCTAGATTATCTCCAATATTATTAATAAGACTAGATAATCTCAAATGTCCATAGACTACAGTTATTGGTCTCTCATTTAATTGACAGATCTGAACGACTACACCTCCATAACCACTACTAAATTGTTTTAATTTTAATTCTCCTGAACATATTGCATAAACTGGAACATCTTTATCTAATTCTTGAGGTAATATCTCAAAATCAACACCCGTATGATACCCTTTAAATCTTTCAGGCTGGATAGGAGAATTCTCTGGAGTGATATAGGTTCCAAATGTTTTTTTAATTTCTCTTTTACTTATTTCAGACAAAGGTGGTTGAAAATCAATACTTTGGTCCTCAAGATTTTCTTTTTGCTCGTTGTTTTGTAATAAAAATGGAACTGCTAAAACTATTAGAATTACGAATGGTAGAAAATATATCTTTTTCATATTCTAAACTTCTTATTTCTTAACCCCAAATCCTCTCCAAAGATTTTATTTGTTTCTTAAAAACTCCTGACCCCTTTTACCACATAAAATTTATTCCTCTTTTATTATTTCTACTGCTTTTTTTAAAGCATTATTCCATCCATTTCTATATAAATTAACTGAGGGAATAAGGACTTCTCCCATAGATCTCTTCTCTATTGCTTCAAGAACTAACATATTATACAAAGTCGACTCTTTAGCTATATTCATTATCGCTTTTTTATTTTCCTCTTTATATAATTTATGCACAACCTTATTTCTTAATTTTCTACCTTTTTCTAAATTTTCATATAAATCTTTATCATGGCTAAGACAATAATAAAAATAGATAATATTTTGTATGTTTACCTTATAAATATTTTTTGGTATTTTTATCTTTAAATTTTTTGCAACGAAACTGATTAACCCAGGTAAAAGAATTTGTTCTATAAGAGACCATGAAAGAACTTGAGACTCAATAAAATGATTATTGTCTACGGATTTTTTAATAAGTAACATACCCTGCCCTTCTATTGATTTTGCGAATTTAGATTGTTCCCAACTTGGCTTAACAGGCTTACTCTCTTTTATCTTTTTTATTTTCTTAGACATATATTATATTTCGTTATAAGTTAATCTCTTTTAAGCGACACATCTTTATCATTTTATCCCATGGCCATGCTGCTCCCATATCATACTTATCTTGTCTAAACATCTGATGAGTAACAATACCCTTAAACATACTGATAGCTGGTAATTGACATGACATCTTATTCTTTGGAACTTTACGAGGAATACTCCATTTATCACATAAATAATTTACTAAATCACAAACTGCATCAACTTGACTACCGGGAAATTTAACACCACCAGCAGCATCTCTATTTTTTCCCTTAATAATTTTATCCTCTGGCCATTCTTTTTTTACATAATCAACCCACTTTCCATTCTTATTCCATACTGGGCCAATATTTACAATTTCGATACCAATAGACCTTTTATCATTAATCCAATTCTTAGATTCAACCCCTCTTATTCCTAAATGATAAGACCAATACTTCTCATCATATATTTTCACAATATATTTAGGACCTTTTATATCAACAATAAATGACGTTGCTACTCTATTTGGTTTTTTAAATACATTATACGCACTTTTCCAATTATATCCCGCCGTAAAGTGTAAAACTATTATTTCTTTTTTATGTTCAGCTTTCCAATAACTACTATCTGGCAAATAATTAATATATGTATTGTCTTTAATGTTACTTACTGTCGGTGTATCACTCACCTCCATTTTATTTACTAATTTAGTGATAATATTCTCCGATAATTCCTTTTTAATCATTGATGGCTCTTCTATATTTTTATCTACCTGAATCTCACTTGCTTTAATAGCAGATAACTTAATAGGTTGATTACAATAAGGACAGTTTAATTTCATAATATTATAATTAGTTATTTAATGACCTTTCAATTAAATTGCCTTCTTGATAAATTTCAATTTCTGTTTTTTCTCTTGTTTTTCCAAAAATTATATAGAAACCATAATCATAACCAAATCTTATTCCTTCTGTTAAAATCCTTAAATTATCTCTGTCTTTTTTTCTATTACGATAATTGTTCCATTTCTTAATCTCAAAACAAACTAAATCATTTTGATAGTTCCCATCTCTTTTAGTAATGATTATATCAATATAATTTCCATTTATGTTAGAAACTTTCTTTACTTCTGTATTCTCACCTAAGTGAGATTTATTATACTCACAATCAATAAAATAATTATTTCCAAAATCTTGCTCATCTAAATATTTAACAAACCTATGATTTATACATCTTTCACATAAATTTTCTCTAAGCAAAAAATAATCGATCTTATATAATCTATCTAGTGATTTTTTAATCTTACTCTTTATTTCCTCTAATTTCATATTTTATTTCCAAATTTTCTTCAAATCTTTTATTTGTTTAAAAAGGCGCCTGGTATCTCTTGCCTATAATTTTTGTATTTTTGCTTTATAAACATTAAACCCCATGCTCTGCAATCTTCTACAAACATTTATCAAAGAAATTCTACTAAAAAATGGCAAATGCAATTGACCTTCTAAATGACTTACCACAGCAAAAATTATCTTATAATCACCCGCATTAGGTTTTGCGTCCAAATTAACAAATTTACAATCATCACTCAAGCGATTATTAACTTCTTCTCTAAATTTTCTTTCAGATACTAGTAATTCTCCCGAAACTAAACCTTGATTAAATAAATGACTAAAAACATTAGAGGCCCCATACCTCTTAACGTGGATGAGACTTTTGTCGCTTTTCCTAAATAGGTCACAAAACTCAATTTTATTTCTACCGCCACCAATATTTATGTTCTTTGAGTCAAATAATATCAAATCGTCGTCAGAATTAGCTACATCCGAGTTATAGCCAGCCTCGCCTTTATTAGAACCTTTTCCTTTATATTTAGCCTCATCAAAAACTGGTAATCCTGATTCAATATTAGGCATGGACTCAAAACGAGCATTGATATCTACTACAAAATCTGTTTTAACCTTATACCAGCGACCATTACTTAAAACATAACTCTCATTATTATAGTCCAGCTCACAATATAGACATTCAAAAATACTCCACTTATCCCATTTACTACCTTTAAAATCATACCCACAAAAAACATGAAATTTCTTCTTTAAAGAATCTGTGTCTATTTTTTTGAATTCCTTAGAAAATATATTTTTAAAATCAACTAAACCTAGATCATCATATACTCTGTTGCCTTTAGGTATACTTTTACCATACTTAAATCCTTCAATATTAGACCAATTAATTACTTGCGGAACAGACAGCCATATATCCTCATAATTGCCAGATATTATCCTTTCAATAAGATCTTCATTTAATTCATTGATTAATATTCTATTCATTACACTCTTGACATTATCAACCCAGCCAAAATTAACCTTGTAATCATCTTTCTTATAATAGTCTAGAAAATCTTTTAAGAATTCATGCACATTTCGATAATTCACAGCAATTTTAGTATGGAAAGATTCTCTACCAGTAATTATATTACCCAATCTAAGGTCTTTTGATTTACCGGTCACTTCGTTTATCAAATCTTGTTCTGCATCTATGCCAAAATCCATCATTGTGCCACTTCTTGTCAAGTTTTCTTTTGATTTTTTTCCACTAAGCGCCAAATCTGTCTTATCTATGCTTCTTAATGTATCGGGGATAACTAAGTTCAATGTTGTGTAAAGACCAAAATCATCCTCGTATACATCTTTTTTGAGAATACTTTTGCCATATCCAAACGTCAAGACAAAAAGCCTACCCGATACTTCTATTATATACACAGCTCTTGTATTTGAATTTTGAAAAATGACTCCTAAATCAGCTGTTTCAAAGAAATTCTCTAACCAATCAGGTGGATAAAAAATTGATTTTGGGAAATACAAAACTCCAACAATATCATCATTATCTCCTCTCATATTTTTTGAGTTTAAAGTATTATAATTATCTAAAATGCTAGCATGATTAGTAATCCCCTGCTTTATCAAAAAAATTGTTAATTTATTTTTCTTCTCAGTCGGCATATTTTTATTTTCAAATTTTCCTCAAATCTTTTATTTAAACCAGCTAGTAATTTTTTTAAAAATTCCGGAGAAAACAGAAACGACGGAACCTGCCATGGATCTAATTTTACTGTCAGAATTAGAAGACACTTCATCAACACGATCAGATTCTTCTATTACTATATTATTATCTTGTTCTTCTATATTTAATACACAAGAATTACCAGATTCTTTGTATCCATCTTCACAAAGCCAAACATCTATAAGGCTATCTACAGCATAAGCATGTTCAGGAATTTTAATACACTTTTTTTTGTCTATGGAAAGTGAATAACCACTATCGCACTTTTTTTCTTCTTCAATCTTTTTTGTTATTTCTTCTGACACAAAAGATATCTTTTCTGGTTTATCTTCTACTTTATTTTGAACACTATTATTATTCGTAGAGACAGGAGTAGGCACGAATGAAAAACCAACATAAGAATCTTCATTCTCCTCCTCTTCTGGTTCTAGAGTAAAATCAGAATATACCCGCTCAACTTTTTTAATATCACAAACCTCGTCATCATCAAAAAGCACAATTTTATCCCACCTATCAACATCGAAATCAGTTCCCAAATTAATTACTATCCTATGATTTAAGTATCGTCTAATAGAAAACGAATAGCATCCATAACCATACTCAATAAAATAATACCTATTATCATATTCACTTTTGATAATTGCGAGTTTTTCATCAGTATCAACTTCTTTTAAATCAAAATAAACATTATTTTGTTTTTCTACACATTCATTTTCATCATTTAATGTATATCCATCATCGCATTCACATTTCTTACTAGAATAACTATAAGAAGAATAAGTGCCATATTTAGATGAACAAGAAACACATTCTAATCCGCTCCCAATTTTCTTCTGAGTCATTTCGTAACCGCTCATACATTCACATTTATCCGTTAGACGATTATATGTAGAATTATATCCATATTGATCTCTACACACGCTACTACCAGAAACGCATTTATAATCACCTACTGAATTCTTTCTTAAAAAATAATCACTGTTACATTCACATCCATCTGATGAAGAATTATAACTTGAGTTATAACCATATTTATCTCTACAGTATTGATCATCATTTATGCATTTTGTCTGACCAAACATATCTTTAGCGAATATATATCCGTAACTACATTTGCATTTTTTTGTTAGAGAATCATATCTAGCTCCGTAACCATAATCATCTTTACAAACAGAATCAGCCGAAACACAATAAGGCTCTCCAAGAAAATTCTTACTAAATACATAACCACTCATACACTTACAATAACCATCATAATCCTCGTAAGCCATTATTCCATATTCCGAACATCCTCCATAGCTATCTACAAAATTAATTAATAATAAAGAACCTCCTATTACTAAAAATATAAAAGCTATTATTTTACTCATATCATAACTAAACTTAGAATTCACATTTTTGTTCATCTCTATGAAATAAAAAAAGCGTAACTAAACTACGCCACTTATTAAGTGTCCTACCCCTTAAAACCTCCATTTGGTTTTTGAGGTATTCTTTCATATTAAATACATTATATCATATTTAAATGATTAATTGCATCCTCTGAGCTTCTTTGGGGTGCTTCGTGTATGAGTTTTTACCCTAACTCTTTTAGGGCCTGGTTTCTTTGTTGTTCTTGTTGGTCTACATTTTGTCTTTGCCATATTTTTTCTTATTTCTCTTTATTTTTTATTAAATTATCGACCTTTAAAGTTATCCACAGTTGACATCATTTTCGGTTTTCTTTCGGTCATGGTATAATTATATCAAACCTAAAGATTACGTCAATATATCTCTAAAAATAAATAAATGTTAACAAAAAGACAAAAAGAAATATTAGATTACATTACTAAATGTATTAATGAAAATGATTACGCTCCCTCTTTAGAAGAAATAAAGAAATATTTTAAATTATCTTCTGTTTCAACTATTCACCAACATATAGAAGCAATTAAAGAGAAAGGATATTTAAAGAAAATAGAAAATCAAGCAAGATCAATTGAGTTAAATAATGAAGAGAAATTGTCAGATTTAACTCAAGTTCCTCTGCTCGGCATGATCTCTGCCGGCCAACCAATTGGAGTAATCCAAGAAAAAGAATTTATTGCTGTCCCTAAAACAAGATTGCCAATTGACAAAAACGTTTATGCATTACGAGTTAGAGGCAATAGTATGATTGAAGAAAACATTAGTGATGGTGATATAGTTTTAATCAAGCATCAAATTGTTGCTGAAAATGGTCAAAAAGTCGTTGCTTTAATAAATAACGATGAAGCGACACTCAAAACATTATACAAAGAAAAAGAACAAATCCGACTTCAGCCAGCTAATACAAATTATGAACCAACCTTAATTAGAAACGGTGAAGCAACAATTGAAATTCAAGGTATAGTAATTGATGTTATTAAAAGTACAAGTTTACCAAAAAGAATCTTAGACAATTTTAAATCAAAAGAAAAAGTCAAAAAATACAAGAAATTACCATTGAATAAAATTATCCATAAAGATACTACTGTTGGTCTAAAAAAAATACCCGATAAAAGTTGTGATATTATAATCGCTGACCCACCTTATAATATAGGTAAGGATTTTGGTAACGATTCTGATAAAAGAGAATTAACTGACTACATTAATTGGTCCAAAGAATGGATTAATGAATCTATTAGAGTAATGAAGCCTACAGCAACTATGCTCATATATGGTTTCAGTGAAATTTTAGCTCATCTATCAACCGAAATACCAATAAATAAAAGATGGTTAATTTGGCACTATACAAACAAAAACGTAGCCTCTCTAAACTTTTGGCAAAGAAGTCATGAAGCCATACTTTGCTGTTGGAAAGATAAGCCACTTTTTAATAGAGACGAGATAAGAGAACCCTATACAGAAGGGTTCTTGAATGGAGCAGCTGGAAGAGTAAGAGCAGCCACTGCTGGAAGATTCAGCAATGGCACAAAAGAAACAATTTATAGAGCACATGAACGTGGTGCATTGCCTCGTGATGTAATAAAAATGCCTGCTCTAGCTGGAGGAGCAGGAAGAATTGAAAGATGGTTTTTGTGTAAAACTTGTAATGATGTGTTTGAACCCAAAGAGCTAAAAAATCATAAAAATCATGATATCTTAAAACATCCAACGCAAAAACCATTAGAACTATCACGAAGGCTTATCAAGTCAGCAAAGCCTAAAAAAAAGGGCGTTGTCTTAGTCCCTTTTGTCGGCACAGGATCAGAATGTGTAGCCGCCAAAGAATTAGGACAAAAATATATCGGCTTTGAAATAAACCTAGATTATATTAAAATTGCAAAAAAAATCTTATCTAAAACAATTCATCAAAGAAAATTAATTTAGCTTTTTTTTGAATCAATTTCTTTCTTTTTAGGTAAGAACGTCTCCTTAGTAAAAATAATAAATCCATTATTAAATCTTATCGTTCTTTTGTCCTGTATAAACCTTAGATAAGGAATCCTGAATTCACCATTAAGTTTTCTAGGATTTTCAAAATTTTTTTTATCTGGAACTTCATAAAAAAGAGCAATAGGTTCTCCATCTAATTTCTTAGTAGGCTTAACCTTTGCACTTCTAACTCCTTTATAGGTTGCTTTTTTGATCTGATAGTTTAATTTATGATCTTTGTATTCAACTCGTATATCTGCATCTTTATGATCAAGTTCCTCAGACATCAAAACATTTCCCTTACCAAAAACTGACTCCGCTACATAACCCGCATGAATTTGAGTTATCAAGCCAGCCCAAGTTCTATAAATCCTTGCTTTTAAACCACGATAAAAACAATCCTTGCACATCGTTGATTTTATTCTAAATAATTCTATTAATTCTTTTTTATCACTAATATAAATTTTGTAAAAATCGTCAAAAGAAATAAATCTTTTTTTATTCCAGTAAATTTCATATAAAAGACTAATTGCTTGAATGTCTTTATCTAAATCCATTTCTGTAATTCTAATATGGCTATATTTTTTTCTATAGTCTTGCAAATCAACTTTTTTTAAAAACTTATTAAACTTTTCTAGATACATTAATTTTAATATTCTCACCTACAATACTACACTAATCTCAATAAAACAATACTTTAAATTCTCTCTGGGGCGGTCAACTGACGGCAAATCTTTAATTTTAAACTTTTTACTCATTTTCCCTCCACTCTTACTTTAATAACATTAAACTTATACCTCAATATTTACTTTAATCCAATTTTCTAAATCCATTTGTTGATTATAAACAACAAACTTTTCATCTGAAGATGGCTCTTCCCATAGATCAAGAGCTTTTTGCATACTTTCCTCTACAAGCTGTCCTCTTTCTTTAGTTTCTTCATTCTTTTGCCTGCGAGCCATAATTTCTTCAACAGGAATATTTATGTAAATTAATTTAAAAGGCACATTAACCCTATTAGCTATCGCTCGCGCAGTATCTCTTTCTTTTCTTGTTAAATTCCCTAAATCAAGTATTACTGTCTTTTCCTCTAATAAAAGCTTTTCAAGTTTCCGATAACCGCGCGAATAAACCATATTCCAATCTTCCTGAGTCATTGTCACGGGATCAAGACCCTCTCGATCCATTAAATCATCCATAGATATAACTTCAAATCCAAATCTACTCACAAGTTCTTTAGTAAACGTAGTTTTCCCTGAATACGGAAGGCCAACCATTATGTATAAAACTGATTTCTTCATATTAATAAATCTTTAATTGTGTTTTAATCTCCACAACCTGTTTCTGGTTTGGGGGCTGATGGAACGCCGTGTTTGACCCATTCTCCATCCGAACAAATCCAATCATCTTCCGAACCGCCAATAATAAACCTGATAGCAAAAACTACAAAAATAATTACTAATATTAATAAAAGTATTTTTGATAATTTCATGGATTTCTACTCTAATAGTACAGTTTTAAATGACTTTGGTCAATTTAAAAGACCGCTCTTTGTTCTTATAGAACTCCAAGCGGTCTTATTATTACCGTAAGAATCATTTTGCCCGTTTACGTAGGGCAGTTACGGCTCGCCGCCCCGAAATACTTGACGGATCTGAAGACGGAAATTTGTCTGCTCCCTCTTCAAATGCAGCGATAAGCATAGGTAATCCATCGGCCGGGACCTTTGTATATGGCTTACGCGAATACAAGACCCCAAAAGCATCAAGGAAACGAACAGAGTTTTCTTCGATCAACAAAGCCACATTTTTATGGGCCGGCACCCACCCTTCGTCTTCTTCAGATGTTTCTACTTCCCCTCCCATATGACTCTTAATCACCACTACCTCGTCAAGAAAAGCCGCCATGGTATCGCTAATGTTTCCTTTTCCTTCAGAAAGGTCATCAAGAGCCTCGCGAATTTTTCCATTATTCATGGATTTGTATATTTTATCCAAAAATTCTTCCACTGCCCTAAGCCTTATTCGAGATAATCGAATAGCTGCCTGTTCATTTCGCATTTTCTACCCCCTTTCTCAAAATATAGTTAAACAACTAAAAACAGAATAATATAAAAACACTATTCTGTCAATTTTAAAGCGCCGGCGAGCTTAGCCCACTGACGCTTTTTTTTAAATTGATGCTTCCAAAAATGCCGTTATTATTACTCCCGCATTTCTACCTATGACATATGACATGTGTAGAGGGGTGTAAAAAGATGCACGCACACTCGTAGAAGCACTAAAGAAACAATACTATATAAATACTATTCTGTCAAGTACTTTCTTAAGATTTTATCTAAATGCTTTTTGAATTCTAATTGTTCTTTGATTGGATTAAATACCTCTATAGCAATAACTGAACCAAAAACAAACTTAGGCAGAGTAGTTAAATAATCAAAATCTTTTAAATCTGTGATTGTATGCTTATCTTCTTTTTTGATTGGATCAAACCCATTCAAATGATTACAGGCAAAATTAATTTTACCTTTCCTCTCAAAAACATATTCAACTTCTTGAGCGCCTCGGGCTATAGCTGATTTAAAATGAGACAAATCAACGCAAAAACCGCCAATTTTCCTAACTTTAGTATTCTTAGGAATCTGACTATCATAATTCATTTCTAAATAGAGCTTATCCCAATAAGGTTCCCATTGATCCAAAATATCAAAACTGTTTTCATGAATATTAAAATATTGAGTGCCATAATTCTTAACAAAAAACTCTATATCTCCCTTATCCGTATCATGCCTTAAATGAACAAAAGGTACTTTTTTAATACACGATTTTAATAGGAATTTATAAAGTTGGTCACGTTCTTTTTTATCAAAGCATTCAACAAAAACAGCCACCTCTTCCAACCCTAAATCATTAACTTCTTTTAACTTATCCTGCCATTCAAAATTCTCGTAACCTGTAATACTGGGATATATTTTAAAATTATTCATATATTAATCATATCATAAATATATCAATAAGTAATTAAAAAAGAGGAACCCCGCCGGAGGCTATATCTGCTCAAGCGGGGCTTGTTACATAGTAAGGAATGAATAAGGCCTCCCTCTGTATCCTGAATCCTAAGCCCAAACCGGAGGTGGGACAAATTCCCAGGCCATTCATCTCTCACTAATACATCTTAGTTTATTTATTCCTACCCCTTTTGTCAATGTGGATAAATAGAAAAAGAAAAGTCCCTGCCGATCAAAGAGGGAGATAATTCCCGTATGCTGTGGTATTCTGTGGAATAATACACGCAATATTTGGCATAAAAAAAGGAGGAAGCTTTTTTTTGGCCTGATCGGCAGGGGGTATTAACTATATTCTATATAACCCAAATATCTTTGTCAAGAATAAGAACTGCCCCAGTTACCAAATTGATAACCGGGGCAATAAACAATTAAATTGCAGCTCCTCCAGCTCTAGCGGCCTCTAAAACGACATTTTTATTCCTAGCCGCCTTAATAGCCTGGTTCAACTCTTTTCTAAAACAATCTACAGCAGATTCAAGGCCGCACTCTGTATCAATCTGGCTGATACGAATGTGAATACCCTTAGCTGCGCCCACCTGATGCAGTATGATAAGAGGAGGACTAATCATGAAATAGGGTTCCTCTATTTCAACCTCCTCTGCTTCTATGGCTTTAGTCAATTCCTCTTTAAAACATTCTACAGCGCATTCAAGGCTGCAAGCTACGTTAATCGATCTGAGATAAAGAGGATACATCTTGACTGCGCCTACCTGGCACATGACGACAAAAAGGGAATTAATTGCGAAATAAGGACTCCAGGCCTGAACTTCTTCTTTGCAAAATTCGCAAACCTTTTCTACGGCCGCCATATCTTTCCTATTCACTGCTCGGGTCATCTTTACCTCCTCTGGTTTTTGTTAAGATAAAGAATTTATGTTAAAGGATCACTTCATTGAAAATAACACAAAAACATATTTTAGTCAATGCTGGTGACATTTTTGATTAATTAGTGTATAATCTAAAGATGAAAGAAAACCTGGAACAAATTGAAGAAAAAGTTGAAAAAAAGGCCAAACAAAGAGCTAAAAAGAAAAACCCTAAAATGAAAGTTTCAGGCAAAAGCGTTTTTCAATTGCAGAAAATAATTAAGAAAAGGAAACCTTGACTTAGGTCTCCTTTTATGATAAATTTAACTAAATATATGAGGTTTATCGTTCAAATATTAGTCAACACTTTAGCCATATTTTTGGCCGACTATTTAATCCCAGACTTCATTTTTAGCGGCGATATTATTACTCTTTTAATCGCTGGCTTAATCTTAGGGTTAATCAACTATATCATTAAACCGATTATCAGGCTGATTTCCGCTCCCCTGATCGCTTTAACCCTAGGCCTTTTCATCATTATCATTAACATTGCCCTTTTGTGGCTTTTAGAATACTTTGTTCCAGAATTAACTATTAATGGCTTCTGGTCATATTTCTGGGGCGTCATGATTATCAGCCTGGTTAACATGTTTTTTGGAACCGGACGAAAAAAGAAAGATTAATCTAATTTTATGCAACAAATTTTATCAATATCTCAAATTGTTATCTCTTTGGCTTTGATTGTAACTATCCTGCTCCAGCAAAGAAGCGCTGGAGGGGCCTCTTTTTTAGGCGGGGGCGGAAGCGACACCAGTTATTACACCAAAAGAGGTTTTGACAAGATACTTTTTACCAGCACTATTATCCTAGCTGCCCTGTTTCTAATCAGCAGCTTCCTAAACTTGCTTATCTAAGCTTTACCCAACATTCGTACTTATCTAGACAAATTAATATCATTCTTAAAGAAAATTGACCTGAAGGGCCTTTTTTCAGTTCCTGGAGGTAAGTGGCCAAACTGGAAACAATGGCGCAAACTGCCCAAAATACTACCTTCCCGCGAACGCTGGCTAATGCGCGGACTTTTTGTTATTGTCTTAATCTCAATCACTACTTTAGTTATAGGGGTATATACTAATAGGACCCAGTTGATACCAAAACTAGGCGGCCAATACCAAGAAGGCATCCTGGGCCAACCCAGATTCATTAATCCTGCTTTAGCTCAAACCAATGACACTGATCGTGATCTTCTCCAGATAGTCTATTCCAGCCTATTTAAATATGACGGACAAGGAAACCTCATTCCAGACTTAGTTGAAGAATACAATCTTGAAGAAGATAATGTTACTTACAATATATTTCTTAGAAAAGACGTCTTTTGGCATGATGGCGAACCCTTAACAGCCAATGACGTAATGTTCACCATTAAAACCATCCAAGACCCGGAATACAAGAGTCCTCTAAGAAATATCTGGCAAAGCGTTCAAATAGAAAAGATTGATGAATTTACCCTTAGATTCAAATTAAACAATGTTTACGTTTCTTTCTTACATAACTTGACCATAGGCATTATGCCTAGACACCTTTGGGCCGGCATTTCAGCAGCCAACTTTCCTTTAGCCCAGTATAATCTTAAGCCAATCGGATCAGGACCATACAAATTTGATGAATTCCACAAAAATGAAAAAGGACAAGTTGAATCAATGGAATTTATCCGTAATGAAAAATATTATTTAACAGACGGACCATACATTAAAAAAATTACAATTCGCTTTTACAACAGCCAAGATGAATTAATCCAAGCCTATCAAAAAAGGCAAATAGAAGGATTAAGCTTCTTATCTCCCACCAAACAAGAAAATCTAAAGAATAATTTAAATATTCATCAAATAGACTTACCCATATATTATTCTGTCTTTTTTAACCAAACTAAAAGCAAGCCTTTAGCCGATAAGAATGTTAGATTAGCTCTTTCTTACGCAACTAACAAACAAGAAATCATTGATAAAGTCTTAAAAGGCAAAGGCCAACAAGTTGATTCCCCTCTTCTAAAAAACTGGCCTAATTACAGTTCAAATACTAAGTTATATGAATTCGCTTTAGAGCACGCTCAGAACCTTTT
The DNA here is from genome assembly GCA_964548405.1 of uncultured Candidatus Saccharibacteria bacterium. Lineage (GTDB taxonomy): Bacteria > Patescibacteriota > Minisyncoccia > Portnoybacterales > UBA2143 > JAHJOV01. The sequence continues at coordinate 39,153 of CAZJPW010000007.1, forward strand.
AGAGGCCAATGGATGGAAGGATACAGACGAGGACGGCATCAGACAAAAAACAATAAACAAAGAAGACACCAACCTGGAATTTGACCTAGTAGCCAGTAATTGGTCTGAATTCGAACAAACTGCAGAAATACTAAAGGAACAATGGGAAAAACTAGGCATTAAAGTCAATTTAAAGATAATCAACGCCATTGATATCCAACAAGAATATCTCAGACCCAGAAATTACCAAGCCCTGCTTTTCGGCGAAGTCTTGAGCGCTGACCCTGATCCATTCGCTTTCTGGCATTCAACTCAGAAAAAAGACCCAGGATTAAACGTAGCCTTTTATGATAATAAGGATGTTGATAAGCTTTTACAGGATGCCAGACAAACCATAGATCAGGAAAAAAGGACAGCCAAGTACGCTCAATTCCAAAAACTTTTAATTGATGATGCCCCAGCCGTATTCCTTTACAGCCCGACTTATCTTTACCCAGTTAACAAAAAAGTAAAAGGAATTGAAATTGAAAAACTTGCCCAGCCTTCTTTTAGATTCTCTCAAATAGAGGGTTGGTATATAAAGACTAAAAGAATTTGGAGGTAAAATGGATATTACAAAATTAACCCCAAATATCCGCTATCTGGCTGAAATGACAGATGTTCTTTTTGATAAACAATGGGCCCAAAATGTCCCGGATTCAAAGCTCTACTTCATGTATCGCGACCTGGCCATGAACAGCAAGGACAAACAAAAGATAAAAAAGGCTGAATTAAGATATGATATTACTGTTATGGTCCCTACCATGCTAGGACAGGAATATAACAAGACAGCCGGACATGACCATCCTTTAGTGCCTGATACTAATATCACTTATCCGGAACTTTACCAAGTTCTATCAGGCCAAGTTATCTTCCTAATCCAAGATTCCTTAAATGACAATGTCAGGGATGTTTACGCTATTAAAGCAATAAAGGATGATAAAATAGTTATCCCGCCTAATTACGAGCATTTAATGATTAATACTACAGCCAAGGAAGCTAAAACAGCCAACTGGATATGTCGTGATTTCGGCTCTAACCTTTACAAGCCATTCAGACAAAAACACGGCTTTAGCTATTTCGCCCTTAAAGGCGAGAATAACGAAATCAAATGGACCAAAAATCCAAATTACCAAGATATCCCAGAATTAAGATTCGAAGAACCAAATCAATGGATAAAAAAATTAAAAATAGATAAAAAAGAAGAAATATATTCTTTAATTAAAAACATTAAAAAACTGGACTTTCTCAAAAAACCACAGGATTATAAGTGGTGAGCCGAAGTGATGAAATTGGTAAACATGCACGGTTCAGAACCGTGTGCTCTTTAGGGCTTGTGGGTTCAAATCCCACCTTCGGCACCAATAAAACTAAGGGATTTGCCCTAGTTAAAACAAAATAAAAAAATATGACAAAAACAACAACAAAAAGTCTAAGGATTATTCCATTAGGCGGATTAGAAGGAATCGGACGAAATATGATGATTCTTGAATACAATAACGATATCATTATTATCGATGTTGGTTTGCAATTCCCTGAAGAGGATATGCCCGGTATAGATTACATTATCCCTAATACAGCTTATCTTAAGGATAAAAGAGACAAAATCAAAGGAGTAATCATTACCCATGGCCATTTAGACCATATTGGAGCTATTCCTCATTCCATGGGAAGATTAGGCAACCCCCCAATCTATGCAGCCCCTTTAACCAAAGGAATCATCCTTAAAAGACAAATTGATTTCCCAGGAGCGCCTATCCTAGACCTCCATGAAATAAAGAAGACTGATAAGCTTAAATTAGGCTGTTTTAAGATTGAATTCTTCCATGTTAACCACAACATTCCTGATGGTTTAGGATTGGTTATTGACACGCCTGTAGGACGAATTGTCCACACGGGCGACTTTAAATTTGACCACAGTCCGATTGGAGACGAACCAGCAGACATTTCAAGAATCACCGAAATAGCTAATGGCGGAGTCCAGGTCTTAATGTCAGACAGCACAGGCGCAGAAAAGCCAGGCCATTCTATTTCTGAAAAAGACATTCAAGATAACTTAGAAATTATCTTTAAAGAATCAAAAGGACGGATTATTGTATCTACCTTTGCCTCTTTAATCAGCCGAATCCAACAAGTAATTAATCTAGCTGAAAAATATGACAGAAAAATATTAGTTGACGGATATAGTATGAAATCTAATGTTGAATTAGCTAAGAAATTAAAACATCTTAAAGCTAATCCAGGCACCCTTAATAAGATTAACGCTATTAAGGATTATCCTGATAATAAGGTGGTTATTCTTTGTACTGGAAGCCAAGGCGAAAGCAATGCTGTCTTAATGAGAATAGTTAATCGAGAACACCGCTATGTCCAGGCCCAAAAAGGAGATGCAGTCATCTTCTCCTCCTCATCCGTCCCAGGCAATGAAAGATCAGTTCAAAACCTAAAAGACATTCTTTGGCAACAAGGAGCCAGAGTTTACCACTATCAAATGATGGATATTCATGTTAGCGGACATGCCCAAGTAGAAGACCTTAAAATGATGATTAACCTAATTAAGCCAAAATTCTTCTTTCCTATCCATGGCCAATACTACATGCTTAAATTACACGGAGAAATAGCAGAAGGCGTCGGCATCCCAGCTAAAAACATCATAACAGCCAGTAATGGAGATGTTGTCTTATTAAACAAACGAACTATCAGTCAAAGCAAAGAAAAAGTGCCAGCTGGATATGTTATGGTTGACGGCCTCGGTGTCGGCGATGTTGGACAAGTTGTCTTAAGAGATAGACAAGCTATGGCTAAAGATGGTATGTTTGTTATAATAACCCTAATAGACAGAAAAACAGGACAAGTCAGAGGCGAACCAGATATCATTTCCAGAGGATTCGTCTATCTAAGAGAAAACAAAGAATTACTAGACAAAACAAGAGACAAGGTTAAAGCAATCGTTAAACAGGCCTCTTCAGCCAATAATACTTCTAACTGGACCTATATCAAAGATAATATTCGTGACAAAGTTGGCCAATTCCTATATACTAAAACACAGAGACGCCCCATGGTCTTGCCGGTAGTAATTAAAGTATAACCCCCTTAAAAACTAAATATTTGACGGAGGGAAAGGTCGATTTATATTAAACAGAAATTAAGTCATGGTCAATCAAGACAAGAAAGTCCAATCAGATCCTTTAAGAGCTAGTTCAGGAAATCCTCAATTATTCGGAACTCCGATAAGCAGCGAAGGCGGTCCCCAATTCGGTCTAGAAAACTCAAATGGCAAAAAAGAAAGATTCAGAGGCTGGATTAATAAGTATGGAAGTTCAGTCATTCTACCCATTATTGCTTTAGCCATTCTGGCTGGTGGCATTTATCTTTACACTAACCAAAAAAATGAGCAAGCAAACCTTTTTCCAGAAGATAACTTGGCTGGAATCCAGGAACAATTACCTGGTGGTTCTGATCAAGGGTTCGTCGCTGACCCAGATCAAGAAACAAGCCAAGCCATTGAAAAGATTATTCCCCAAGGCAGAAAAGAAGGAAATAATATTATTGAAAAAGCAGCCCCTGGAGAAGGAGTAACTCATTTAGCCCGCCGAGCCCTAAAAGACTACCTCAAAGACAACAATCGAGAATTAACCGAGGAACACAAAATATATATTGAAGACTACCTCAAAGACAAAACTAGCTCAGAACCATTAGAAGTTGGTGAGGAAATCACCTTTTCTGAAGATTTAATCAAAGAAGCAATAGATGCTTCACTTGAATTGACTCCAGAGCAATTAAGCAACTTAGAACAGTACAGCGTCTTAGTTGCCTGGTAAGCCCCGCTAAGCGGGGTAAGATAGTTCTTTCTTTCATATTTGAAAACATAAAAGCCCCCAATGGGGGCTTTTATGTATATATTTTGTTCAGAAGAACATTGCTTTTCTGTTAAAAACAAATAAGCAATTAATATCCTTTTTAGCTAGTAATTAAGTCAGACCTAATTAAAGACATAAAAATAGATATTCCTGCTACTAATACAACTAGTAAGCAGTAGTGTGGAAATCCTTTAGACACAAGGTCTGTTCCGGTAAGGAGGGATTCCGGAACCCCCTAAAGGGGTCAAGATTTCCACACTGCTGCCAGCTAATATATTTAATTTGAAAGAACGATGATGAAGTGATTTTAGGGTTTAATGAGAGGGACGGACATTCGGTAAACGACTTGTCTCAATCCAGCCTCCAACCGTAATCACTTCACCATCATTTCCTAAAGCATAGCATACCCTGATAAATTTGTCAAGGATTTTTG
>CAZJPW010000008.1:0-42908 GCA_964548405.1 uncultured Candidatus Saccharibacteria bacterium
TAGCTCATTATTTCACTTTTTTCTTGCGCTTTACCCTAAAGGGCTCCGACGCGTCTTCGAAAAAAGCAAAATAATTCGCTATTAATTAGAAATACTCTCGGTATTCTATTAAATGATCTGGGATATCGCCCAAAAAACGGGAGGGCGGATTGACCATGGTTTGGCCCCAGAGTTTTCTTTGACGGGTAAAAGTTAAGTAGGCTTTTTCTTTAGCCCGGGTGATGCCTACGTAGCAAAGCCGTCTTTCTTCTTCCATTTGTTCTGGGTTAAAAGAGCTTCTGGAATGGGGAAAGATTCCTTCTTCAAGACCAACCATGAAAACAACTGGGAATTCTAATCCCTTGGCGCAATGCATAGTCATTAAATTGACCAGGTTTTTGCCAGTTTCTATCTCATCAGGGCTGCTTAATAGGGTGATTTCTTCTAAGAATTTTTCTAAGCCGATGCCTGGCTCAAATTGGTTATATTTATCAGCTACCGTAAAGAGTTCCTTGATGTTTTCCCAGCGGTATTCCCCTTGTTCGCTGCCATCCCTAATATATTTCTCGTAAGCTGTTTTTTTAATGATAAAGTTGATCAGGTCAGTCAGCTTTTTTTCTTTGTTAACTTTGCGGAAATTATCAATTAGGTCGTAAAAGTCTTTAAGGGGTGGGGGACAGTCTTGTAAATATTTTAATTCTTGGATATTTTTAGCAAACTTAGCCAATCTTCGACGGGGGGTATTAACAATCCTTTGCAAGCTAACCATATCTTTATCATTAGCAATGAACTTTAAGTAGGCTAAAATATCCTTTATTTCCATGCGATCATAGAATCTAACCGTGCCAATGATTTTATAAGGAAAGTTGGCTTTAAGAAAAGCTTCTTCTACAGCTCGGGATTGGGCATTAGTCCTGTAAAGTACAGTCATATCATTTAAACTATATCCCTGTCTGATTAAATTTTCCATTTCTTCTATCAAGAAGTTACCTTCACCTTCTTGGTTATCTGTTTCAACAATGTTTATCAGATTACCATTTGGGTTTTTAGTCCAGAGCCTCTTTTCTTTGCGTTGAGTATTTTTAGTAATGATATGATGACTAGCCTCTAAAATGTTTTTAGTAGAGCGGTAATTTTGTTCTAGGATAATTGTTTTAGTTTCGGGATAGTCTTTCTCGAAATTAAGGATATTTCTGAAATCAGCCCCCCTCCAGCTGTAAATATTTTGGTCAGTGTCAGATATAAGCCAGAGGTTTTGGTGTTTTTTTGCCAGTAAATTTAATAGAGTGTATTGGCTTAAATTAGTATCATGGGCTTCGTCAACCAGAATGTATTGCCAGTGGTTTTGGTATTTTTTTAAAATTTCGGGCCCCGAAGGGCTTTCAAAAAGCTGAACAGTTAGCATAATTAAGTCATCAAAATCCAAAGCATTGGCCTTTTGGAGTGATTTTTGGTAAGCCTGATATATTCTAGAAACAGTTTTAGGAAAATATTCTTGAGCTTGGTTTTGGTAGGCTTGCCAATCAATTAATTCATCTTTAGCCCGGGAAATAGCTTCTCGAACCGTGGTTGGTTTAAATTGATCAGGATTAATTTGGAGATTTTTAAGTGTTTGTTTAATTAAGGAGAGCTGGTCAGCCTCATCGTAAATGACAAAATTCTTCCTATAACCCAATTTGTCTATCTGTTGTCGGAGAATCTGAAGACAGATGGCGTGAAAAGTACCGATGGTTGGCAAGGATCTGTATGGTTTTTCCTTAATTAGCTGTCCTATTCTTTCTTTCATTTCCTGGGCTGCTTTGTTAGTAAAAGTAACTGCCAAGATATCATTAGGAGAAATATTTTGGCTGATTAAATAGGCAATTCTATGAGTTAAACAGCGTGTTTTGCCTGAGCCTGGTCCGGCAATAACTAAAACAGGCCCCCTCATAATGGTGACCGCTTGTTTTTGTTTTGAGTTAAGCGTAGATAATATATCCATTTTTAATTGACTTCCTCCCATTCTTTAAATTGATGTTCTTCTGAAGTGGCTGGCAGAAAAGTTGGCGGACTAAAGCTTTGTTTAGGATCATAGATATTTTCTCTTTGTCCAAATCCGGAGGACCAGCTGCCACCTGAACTCCATTTGGTGCCTACTCGCCCATTTGATACAACTGATCCGAATATTTCTAAGTAATCTTTTTTGCAGTCAGATGGGTACCAAGAACAAGAATAGTGATTACGGCCAAAGTGTCCGTTCTGAGCAATGAATATACCGTGCAATTCCATGCTTTCAGGCACATTTAATCCTATAAGATTATTATTCTGAGCCATTAAGACTAATCCGACAGAGCCATCTTTAGTAGTATATTCAATATTATCTTCCAGCCAGATATTTGTTTCTGTATTGGGATTAATTAAGTCTGCTGAAACAATTGTTAGTTTACCACTAAGTTCGCCTTCAATCCAGAGGTCGTCTTCGATAAAGGCCAGGCCACAAGTTTCCGGGATAGGATAGTTTCCGACAAAAGTTTCATTATCAATGACTGAATCTTCCCAATGCCAGCCGGTTTCGCTGTCATAGGCATAGACGCTGTCTAATTGGGTAATCCGGTAAACATCTATAGATTGATCGTTTTTGAAAATAACATGATAGCCTTCGTCTCCTGAGGGCGCCAAGTAGATTCCTTGGCCGCCTTGGGTAATACTTTTAATTTGGGCTAAGTCCATAGTAATACCGTCAAAGTCAAAAGGCGGGATTGGAAAATCAAATAAATCTTCATTGCCATTGGCTGTAGTAAATACTCCAGGCATAGTTTGGGAAGGAGAACAGCCAAAAGAAGAAGTGCAATACCAGGTTTCAGATGCCGAGGTGACTAGGGATTTGTTCTCTCCATCCATACGAATGCCGCCATTGGAATGATAGGGTCCTTTAATTTCTCTGTCTGCTCCAGCCCAGACATTGTCATTTAAAAGATAGGCAAAATCAGCCACTGTGGGTTGGATATATTTAACCCTGACAGTTCTTTTTGTATTGGGATAGTCCTCGGCCCAGCCGGTTGAAGTAATGATTACGGATGATGTTTGCCCGCATTGCTGACTACCCTGAATTTCTAAACTAAAGGTGCCGATATTTCCACCTTCTGGGTCATCATAGTCGTGTTCGTAAGGTCCGCAAGCAGCGCAGGGTGGAGAATCACAACAGGTACCCTCTCCGTCCTGAAAATCATTGGGTGCATGAGCCAAATGCCAACGGTAATAATTAAGGCCCGCTTCAGCAATGGTTAAAGCTTGGTTCCAGGCGGCTTTTTGCCGTGAGTGCTTTAATTGAAGCATAATGAAACCGGATAAACCTGAAAACATCAGTAGGAATACTGATCCAAAAACAAGGACCAAAGTTGTTATACTTCCTTTTTCTAATCTCATAAGTTAGTCTTTAGGTTTCTAATTTGAATATTTGATTCTAACTCAAAGTCTCCTGGGGCCCTTAATGGGTTAATATTAATAATCAGATGGAGACGCATAAGTTTAGTGTCTTCTAGGCGGGCGGGGGCGGCTAATTCGTTACCGTCCCCATCAAAATATCTGAAAATGGGCAGTTGGTTTCTAATGTATTGACTTAGAATAGTAATATCTTCGTTTTCTTCCGGGTATTCAATGGGGTGTTCGGTTGGCTGGGTAACACCTTTTCTTAAAATTATATTTTCACTTAGGTCTGTTTCTGTCCAAGAAAAGGTGAATTTAGCTTTCATAGAATGATTATCTTGTTGCCAATCGCAGAAGCCGCCTCCCCGAGAACCGACCGCCGATGATCCATCAGCCATAAAAGAAATCGATCCGTCAGCTGCCTGGGTGGTGACGTCAAAAGTAGTACAGCCTTCCCATTGGTTGGGACATTGGTTGCATCCACTTTTACAGATCTGGTCCAAGTAGCTTCCGTCAGCGTAGGCATCAATGTATTCATTGCCGCCATTTAAATCGCCTTCAGCACAAATTTCTACTTGGGCTGATTCAACTGGATTACTAGTAAAGTTAAGAAAGTCAACGCTGCATGATCCGCCTTGGCTATAACTGACACAATCATTTTCATTACTTAAAGAGCTGCTTTGATAAATAAAGTATCTGATTCTTTCAGTATCTCCATCTTTGTCAATATCGCTATAAAAGATTATTTCGTAATCTTCCGCTTTTTCAATGATGTAGGCGCCATTGTCTCCCATTCTGGCCTCCCTTATTTCTTTAATCATTGTTTCAATGCCTTTTCTAGCCTCGTTAATGGCAGATGATTGTTGAAAAGTGTATGCTTGGCTGCGATAACTAGTAAGTACAAAGCCGGCTACCGCTCCCATAGCCACAACAAAAATACCCATAGTTACCAGCATTTCAATTAAAGTAAACCCAGCTTTATTATTCATTTTAAGATGGTCCGGTAGGAGTTAAATTAATAACATTAGTTTCGTCTCCGGAAACATTAATGGTGTTTGAGTAGTTCTGATACCCCTCAATGTTAATTTCAATATTGTAATTAGCTGTTTCTAAAGGAATGAAAAAGGTTTTTCCCTGGCTATCAGTGAACTGGGTTTGATCGTAGCTTAATCCAGCGTTGTAGAGTCTGATTTGTCCGCTAAAGATTGGCTCTAGGGTATCTTCGTTAAGTAAAGTGACTAAGAGGCTATTTTCTGCTTCTAAAAAAAGATCGACTGTTTGGTTGGTATCGGGTGATAGGTCTACGGAGTCAGTGTTAAGCAAGTCTAGGTTTTCAGCCGGGTCAATAGTAAAGTCATAGGTATCCCATTCTAATTCATTAATGGTAATTTGGCCATTAGCATCACTGCTATGATTATTTGAATATTTGTAGACCGGATTTTCTTCGGCATCTGTGCCTATTGTTTTGTTGCCTTGCAGATTAAAGGAAACATTGCCAATAGGAGTGGTTTCTCCTGTAATCCAGGAAACATTCCAATCAAACAAAGTTGGGCTAGTGCTAGTATTGCTGGTGGAAAGATTACCTTTAATTTTTAATTGGCTGTAAGTAGTGGTAGCCAACGAGCTTAGGTCAGTTGGGGAAGAGTCTAATCCGGTTGAGTTACCGATTAAATCGCCATCAGGGATCAATAGCCAATCTTGGCCATTAAGGTAATATATTTGGTAATTGATGTCTGTTTGTTCGGGTTCAGTATCAGTCCAGGAGAATTCGTTCCAGGTATCAATGTTATTAGGCAAGATTATATCAGAAACAAGATAACCAGATGCGAGGTATTCAGTAGTAGTGGCTGTAGTAGTGGCTAAAGTTATTTGTCCTTGGTTGATTAATATGTCAGCTGATTCTGAGATATTATTTTGATTAGCAAAAGAATCAGTAAAGTTGTCACTTCCCCAAGGCGAGAGAGTTCTGATGATAAAGCTACTCATTTGGTCAATGGAAAAACTTATTTCTGTTAATTTTCCTTCAATTACGGTGGCATCTGGTTTTTCTGGATTGATTACTTCTTCGGTTCCATAGGTTCGGTCTGTGCTGTAGTTTGATTTGGTTATGGTAATTTGATAGGCAGCTGTTGAACTGGACGCTCCAGCTACCAGGTATTGGCCGCTGTCGTTGGTTTGGTAATTAACATTAATGGTCGGATCGGTTTGATTGTTAATAATGTTAATATTAGCTTGGGGTATGGCTACGCCCAAAGCATCAAAAACAGAAATTAAAAGATTACCTCCCCCTTCGGTGGTTTCCAGTCCTTGGGGCGATATATTGGTGACTAGATTCAATTCTCCCCCTAGGAAACCGGGCCAGGTAACTTTAACTTTTACTATCTTATAATCATTGGGCAAGGTGTCAGTTGGCGCTGTTCCGTCAAATTCATCATCAACATAACCAACCGTAGTTTTTACCGTATATTCAATGCCATTTTTAGTGAGATCTTCTGTTTCAATAATATTGCCAGGCGGGATTCCGTTGATAGTGCCTACTTGGTTGTATGGTAAGTTTTTGGCAATCTCTATTTTCTGGTTGGCCAGGGCGGTGGCTGTAATTCTGGCTTTACTCTGAGCCACTATTTTCAAACCAAGCTGAAAAGCACCGTAAAGACCGATGATGATGACTAACAAAACACTCACTCCGATGAGTGTTTCAATAAATGTAAAACCTCCTTGTTTTTTCATAGGTTAAACTAGATACTGCCCATCATTGAATACATCGGTTGCATCATGGAAATGGCGAAAAAACCAACTGCTCCGCCAATAATGATCATGATAATCGGTTCTATGACAGATGATAAATTCTTGGTGGTATTGTCAATTTCTTCTTCGTAAAAGTCAGCCAAGGTTTTCAATACTTCGGATAGATTGCCTGTTTCTTCTCCTACGCCGATCATTTGGATAACCATAGGAGTATAGAGGTTTCTGTAACTGTCTAAGGCTTTGCTTAATTCTTTTCCTTTTTGGACTTCTTGGGCTGAGTTTAGTAGAGCTTCTTTAAAATGAATATTATTCAGTATCTCAGCCACTATTTTTAAAGATTCAACTATGGAAACTCCGCTTTCGATTAGAGAGCTGATTGTTCGGGAAAAGCGAGCGGAGTTAACCTTTTGGATTAAGGATCCCAAGATGGGCAAGTAAAGATATATTTTGTGAAGTATTTTTTTGACTTGTTTAATTTTAATCAGGAATTTAATAAGAACAATAGATGTTATTAAAATAATAATGCCCCAAATCCAGTTATGCTCAAGGAAATTACTTATACCAATAATTATCCTAGTACTTAGGGGCAGCTCTATGTTCATTTCTGTGAAGACCTCAGTTAGCTTGGGTACAACCATAATCATCATTAGGATGCCGATACCGATCATAGCAGTGATGATTACGGCTGGATAGATCATTGCTCCTTTGACTCGGCTAATAAGCTCGTGATCCTTTTTCATTTGCTGAGCCAAAAGTTTAAGGACTTCGCTAAGGTTTCCACTTGCCTCCCCTACTTTAACCATATTAATGTAGATGCCGTTGAAAGTTTTGGGATATTCAGCCAAAGAGTCGCTGAATGATTTGCCTCCTCGGACGCTGATTTCGATTTGGTCAATTATCTTTTTGAATTTGGGATTCTTGTTTTGTTCAGACAGGATTTTTAAAGCTTGGTTAAGAGAAAGACCGGCCTCAACCATGACAGCCAAGTGTCTACTAAAAACCATTTTATCAACTAAGGAAATCCAACCCCATTTTTTTGATAGGTTTTTGAAGAAATTAATCCATTTTTTACCGTCTTGTTGATCGCCGGCTGTTTCAGCGGAAATTAAGACTAATTCCTGAGATCGCAGGATAATAGCCAACTCATGTTGGTTGGCTGCTTCTATGTGTCCGGTTTTGGTTTGGCCTTGTTTGTCTTTGGCTGTGTAAATAAAATTAGGCATAGAATTGTTCTTTGGGGTTATTCCTTAGAGTCACTCTTTGGTGACTCTTAATATTTCTTCAATACTGGTAATTCCTTGGGCTGCTTTGATAAAACCGTCTTCAAGCATGGTCATCATTCCGTCCTTTCTGGCTTGTTCTTGGATCTGGTCAGATGTAGCTTCTTTAATAATTAATTGCTTGATTGCTTCATTGATTTTAAGTACTTCATAGATGCCAATTCTTCCTTTATATCCGTCAGGGCACTCTTCTGATTTGCCTGGCCGATAGAATTCAATCGTATGCCAAGTGTCTTTTGGTTTAATAATCTTTTCTTTTTTAAGAACTTCCAAAATCCTATCTAGATCCAATTCTTGTTTTAAGCTTTTTATCTCAGGGGCCGTCAATTTGTATTTTTTCTTGGTATCGGGATAGATTTTACGGACCAATCTTTGGGCAAGGATAACGTTAACAGTTGAAGAAATTAGAAAAGGCTCGGTATCCATGTCAATCAGGCGAGGAAAAGTGCCAGCGGCGCTGTTGGTGTGGAGGGTTGAGAGGACTAAGTGTCCGGTTAAAGCCGCATTAATGGCTAAACTGGCTGTTTCATTGTCTCTGATTTCTCCGACCATGATAATATCAGGGTCTTGGCGTACTAGAGAACGCAACCCACTGGCAAAGGTTAGGCCAATTTGAGCTTTAACCTGAGTTTGATTAATTCGGGGCATGCGGTATTCAATCGGGTCTTCAACTGTGGCAATGTTAACGCCTGGTTCGTTGAGGATATCCATAGCTGTATAAAGGGTGGTGGTTTTACCCGACCCGGTCGGTCCAGTAACTAAAATCATGCCATTAGGTCTTTTGATCGCTTGATGAACTCTTTCTAGGGCTTCACTTCTTAAGCCTAGTTTTTCCAGGGTTAATCCTTTGGTATCTTCTGGAAGAAGACGCATAACAATCTTTTCTCCATCATAAACAGGAAGAATAGATACTCTGAAAGAGATTTTGTAATCTTCAGTTTCAATCTTAAAGCGTCCATCTTGGGGTAAGCGGTGTTCATCTAGTTTTAGATTGGCTAATACTTTAATTCTGGCCACAACTCCGGAATTGATTTTTTTAGGCAGGGTCATGGCATCATGAAGAATGCCGTCCAGACGGTAGCGAACAATAACTTCTTTTTCCATGGGTTCAATGTGAATGTCTGAAACTTGCTGTAGAATAGCGTGTTTTAAGAGGGTGTCAACAATTTTAATAATCGGTACTTGTTCGGCTGTTTTTTCTAAATCTTCTTTACTTTGTTCTTTGGTCTGGTCTGTAACAATTTTTAACTTATCACCCTGTTTTTTAATTAAGTCGCCAAATTCAGCTTCTAAGCTTTTTTGGTATTGTTTTAAGGCATTTTTAATGCTAGCTGGATTGGTCAGACGGGGTAGGATTTTAAGGTCTGATTTTTTCTTGATGAATTCGATTGTCTGGAGGTCTTCCGGATCAAGCATAGCTACTTCTAAATCCTTATTTTTTTGGCGGAAGGCAATAATATTATGACGGCGGGCAATCGGTTCAGGAATTATTTGGAGGATATCTTTAGGAATGGTTTCTTTTTCTAGACTAACAAAAGGAATACCCAGAATGTAGGCTTCGAGCTTAATAAGCTGTTCCTTAGTTATGATTTTTTGTTTAACTAAAACATCAGCCAATTTCTTTTTAAGTTTTTTGGCTCTTTTTTCAGCTTTAGCTAGTTTTTCCTTGGTAGTTAAACTAGCGTCAAGGATAAAAGCTTTTAATTGTGAGTCCTCCACTCTCATGTATTTGAATTATTGGCCAAGTGTTTCTTTTATCTTTTCTGTTATTTCCTCAAGTTTGTAATTGGCCTTGACCAGGTAAGTGGTTGCCCCCAGAGAAAGAGCTTTTTCCACGTCAGCGTCGCCTTCTAGATTGGTTAGGACGATTACTGGGATGTTCTTGGTCGTCTGGTCTGTCTTTAATTCCTTAAGCACTTCAAAGCCGTCTCTTTTAGGCAGGATAATATCTAGAAGAATTAGATCGGGTTTATCTTTTATAGCTATTTCTAGGCCAAGGTCGCCATCAAGGGCATTTTTAACCTGGTAGCCTTCTTGTTCTAGATAGCGACCAATTGCCTTTTGCAAAGTTGGTTCGTCCTCAATAAAGAGAATTGTTTTCATATGTTTTGTTAAATAAAGAGTATTATTCTTTATTTATTATTAATTGGTAATTCAAACCAAAAGGTGGTGCCTTTTCCTTCTTGACTCCAAAAGTCTATTTCTCCGTCAGATTCCTTAATGACTGCTTTGGCGATGAATAGGCCAAGGCCGCTGCCTATGGTCTGATATTTCATAATGTTCTGGCTGCGGAAAAATTTATAAAAGATGCTTTTTTGGTCCTTTTTAGGTATGCCTACTCCTTGATCTTGGATTTCGCATCTGATCTTTTTTCCTTGGCTGGTTAATTTGACTCTGACTACTCCACCGCCTTTAGTATATTTAATAGCATTGTCTATTAAATTGCGGAGTACCAAGCCAATACCCTGGGGGTCAATCTCAATCAGGGGAATCTTGGATTCTTTTTGTAAAACAAGCTTTACATTACTAGCTTTGGCTAAGGGTTTGTATTCTTCTATTAATTCATAGGCCACTTCGTCTAAAAATACCTTTTGAGGTTTTAAGTTCATCCTGCCTTGTTCAACTCGAGCTACATCGAGCAGTTCATTGACTAATCTGACCATGCGTTGATTACTTTCGTCAATTTCATTCAGTCTTTCCATCATTTCCTCCTGACCTATATCCTTAGTTTTACGTATTAGGTCAATTGTCCAGCCGATGCCAGTCAAAGGGGTGCGCAATTGGTGGGAGGCAATACTGACGAACTCTGTCTTTAATCGGTTAGCTTGGGCTAGATCTTCAAATCCTTTGATTATTAGATAGCCGATTATTATTAAAATAGCGCTTACGCCAATAACAATTAGAGCTACTATTAGAGCTACTATTTCCGGCTGAGCGTATTTTATAGCTACGAAGTATGTACTCAGCATAGCTAGGATAGTAATAAAGCCGGTTAGAGGAAATAGGAAGCTGGGACATTGCCAAATACTTAGGTTGTATTCCCGGCATTGTTTAACGAAGTTTAATTTTTGGCAGGCTTGTTTCCAATCCATAGACGCTTTAAGTATATCATATCGTTGAGCTAATTGGAATTGACTTGTTGTTGATAACGGGTTAAGATAGGTTTATTATACGGGCTGTAGTGTAATTGGTAACATGAGTCGTTTGGGACGATTTGTTTCGGGTTCGAGTCCCGGCAGCCCGACTAGTTAAAGTTTGGTATAGTTATTGTACCTTTATGTATAGTATGATATAATATGGTTTGGAGGTTCAAAACTATATGAAATCATTAACTTTACGTGAACGAGCTATAAAACTAAGGAAACAAGGTTATTCTTATGGTATGATTGGTAAGGAATTAGGACTTGCTAAGAGTACTCTTAGCAATTGGTTGCATAGAATCCCCCATACTCCCAACAAGGAAGTATTAAGGCGTATTGGAGAAGCGCGGATGAAAATGGCAGCAACTAAACGAAAGAAGATGTTTGATAATATTCGGGAGATGGAGAAATTAGCGAGAAAAGATCTGGGAAAGTTAACTAAAAGAGATTTATTTTTATTAGGTATAGGTTTATATCTTGGCGATGGTGATAAAGGTCATGAAAATACAAGGTTTGTTAATTCTGATCCAGAGATAATAAAAGTGGCGATGAAATGGTTTAGGGAAGTTTGTGGTTTTAAAACCAAGAATTTTGGACCTTGTGTACATTCATATCCGGATATAGACACGCGAAAAACAGTAACTTATTGGTCTAATTTGATTAATGTTCCTAAAGAACAATTTATTAAAACACAAGTTGATCGAAGAACTGGTAAGTCTAATAAAAAGAACCGAAAATTACCATATGGAACAATTCATTTACAAATTAATAGCTGTGGTGATAAAAAATTAGGTAGAAGTTTCCATAGGCGCATTATGGGTTGGATAAAAGTTGTTAAAGAGCAGGTTTAATAAGCGGGAGTAGTTCAGTGGCTAGAATGTCTCCCTTCCAAGGAGAAGGTCACCGGTTCGAATCCGGTCTCCCGCTCAGGAATAACAAAAAGGCGAAATATATTCGCCTTTTTGTTGTGCTTTCGAAAGCAGAATAACTTTTCTACGGTCTAACAGCGTCTTTAAGAGACTTGCCTGCTTTAAACTTAGGAACGGTGGTTGCTTTGATCTTAATCTTTTCACCGGTTCGTGGGTTAACACCCATGCGGGCAGCTCTTTTAGAAGTGCTGAAAGTACCAAAACCAGTAACGGTTACTTTGTCGCCTTTGGACAAAGCACTGGTGATAGCGTCTAACATTCCATTAACACAATCATCAGCTTGTCTTTTAGAGTCACAGCACTTAGTTACTGCTTCAATTAAATCTGCTTTTGATAAAGTCTTAGCCATAATATTGTAATAAGTTATTTATTAATATATACCTCGACCTTTATTTTTTTTAATTCTAACAAGGTATTTTCTAAAAAGCAACAGTTTCCTGCAATAATTCAATCTTTTTAGCCTTTTTATTCTTGATCTCTATCAAAACAGCATTAACTTCGGCTGGTCCTGTAGCCACCTTATACCTAAAAGGTGTTTCATTAATGAGCATTTCTAATGCTCTTTGTTTATCAGCTCCCAGGCTGGAATCTTTAGCTCCAACCATACCAACATCAGTGATATAGGCTGTACCTTGGGGTAGAATCTTAGCGTCAGCTGTGGGGATATGAGTATGGGTTCCGATAATTGCAGATACTCGCCCATCTAAATACCAGCCCATGTTGATTTTTTCAGCCGTAGCTTCAGCGTGGAGATCTATAATAATAGCGTCAAAGTTATCATCTTCCAATTCTAAGATTTGGTCAACCTTTTTAAAGGGATTATCATATTCTTCTTTTGCAAAGACTTTCCCAATTAGGTTAATAACTAAAATCTTTTTAGTTCTTAATTTGAGAATGTGATAGCCCCGGCCAGGTAAATTACTTAACATATTAGCAGGCCTAATTAAAGGAATTTTCTTATTCTCCAAAAGTTTAACGGCTTGTTCTTTTTTACTCCAGATATGGTCGCCGGAAGTGGCTAAATCAATTCCTACCTCCAGAATTTCGTTGAGGCTTTTTTCAGTAACACCTTTGCCGTGGGCTAAGTTGTCTACATTAGCAATAACAAAGTCAGGGCTGTATTTTTTCTGCCATTGAGGTAGGATTTTTTTAATTGCTTGGCGGCCTGATTGCCCGACCAGATCGCCAAAGAAGAGGATTTTCATATGTTTAGCGAGCGTATTCCACGGCCCGGGTTTCTCTAATGACGCTTACTTTAATTTCTCCAGGATATCTTAATTCCTGATGGATTTGTTCAGAGATATCTTTAGCCAGCTTATGGGCCGCCATATCATCTATTTGATCAGGTTTTACAAAGACGCGTATTTCCCGTCCGGCCTGGATAGCGTAGGACTTTTCTACGCCTTTGAAAGCATTGGCTACGTTTTCTAGTTCTTCTAATCTTTTAAGATAAGCTTCAAGAGTATCTTTACGGGCGCCTGGTCTGGCCCCGGAAAGAGCGTCAGCCACTTGGACAATAATTGATTCTGTGGTTGTAAAAGGATGTTCTTCGTGGTGAGATTGCATCGCTTCAATGATTTTTTCTCCGACATCGAATTTCTTAAGTATCTTTCTCCCTATTTCTACGTGAGAACCTTGAATTTCATGGTCAACTGCCTTGCCGATATCATGAAGTAAACCTGCTTTTTTGGCTATGTCTACGTCAGCGTCTAATTCTGAGGCGATTACCCCGGCTAAATGGGCTACTTCAACAGAGTGGAGTAAGACGTTTTGACCGTAACTAGTTCGGAAACGAAGTCTGCCCAAGAGTTTAATTAGTTGAGGATTGAGCCCGGCTACACCTACGTCGTAGACAGTTGCTTCTCCTGCTTCTTGAACCTTTTCGGTAATTTCCTGATTGGCTTTTTCTACAGCTTCTTCGATTCGAGCTGGCTGGATGCGTCCATCAAGCATTAATTTTTCCAAGGCAATTTTAGCTGTTTGACGACGGATTGGATCAAAGCCGGAAACAACGATGGCGCCTGGTGTGTCGTCAACTAGGATTTCCACGCCGGTTAGTTTTTCTAGGGTTTTGATATTTCTGCCTTCTTTGCCAATAATTCTTCCTTTAAGGTCATCGTTGGGCAGAGTTACGGCTGTGGAAGTTATTTCGCTGGCCTGAGAACCTGAATAGCGCTGCATCGCCAGAGCAAGGATTCTTTGGGCTTTTTTATTTAATTCTTCTTGTCCATCTTGCTCTAATCTTTTTATGCGTTCTAAGAGGACTTGTTGATGTTCTTTTTCGGCAGTTGTTAATAGTTCTTCTTTAGCTTGTTCTTGGGTAAGATTAGCTATCTTTTCTAGTTTTTTAACTTGTTCTTGCTGGAGAAGAATTAAGTCTTCTTTAATTTGTTTAACTTTTTGAGCTTTGGTTTTAAGATTAGAATAATCTTTTTCCAGCTGACTGTCCTTTTGTTCTAAGTTCTGCTCTTTTTGGAGTAATCTTTCTTCCATCCGGGTTAACTGGGTTTGTCGTTCTCTTTCCTGGTGTTTAATATCATCAAGAACCTTATTTGCTTTTTCTTTAGCTTTAATAAGGGTGTCTTTGGCTTCGTCTTTGGCCTGGCCAATCATCTTATTTAATTTTGATTCAATAGTGCCAGCTTGCTTTCTAGCAATTGTTTGTCGAGTATAGTAGCCCAAGATTGAACCGACTATTAAAGTTCCGACAATAGTTCCAATAAAAACAATTAAACTGTCCATAAGTCAATTTCACAGCAAAACTCGCTAATAATCGTCTGAATAATTCAATTTTATTTAACAATAGCATTTATCTAGAGAATAACTAACGAATTTATATATGATAATAAGTTAATAACAATTTTATTGTAGCAAAGAAAAAAGGACTTGTCAATTAGTCCTTTTTCTTTTTAGTTTCAGTTTTCTTCTTGGCTTTTGATTCTTTTTTGACTTCCTTCTTTTTAATCGTCTTTTTAACTATTTTTTTCTTAACTATCTTTTTCTTGGCCGTCTTTTTTTTCTTGGGAGCTTCGCTCTCCTTGGTCTTCGACTTTGCTTTTTTCTTCCGCCCATCGGCTTTTTGAGCAATAATGTCAATTTTCCAATTAGTTAACTTGGCGGCTAATCTTACGTTTTGTCCTTTAATGCCAATAGCTAAGGAAAGCTGATCTTCAGGCACAGTTACTTCAGCTTGGTTTTTCTTTTCTTCTATTTTAACGTCTAAAACCTTGGCTGGTGAAAGAGAAGCACTAATGAATTTTTTTGAATCTTCAGACCATTCAACAATATCAATTTTTTCTCCAGCTAGCTCGTTGATGACTGCTTGAACTCTTGTTCCTTTTTGGCCAATCATTGATCCAATCGGATCAACTCTTTCTTCTGTTGAAAAGACAGCAATTTTAGAGCGGGAGCCGGGCTCTCTAGCAATCGATTTAATTTCAACGGTGCCAGCTGCTATTTCAGGAACTTCTAAGGTAAACAGTTGGCTGACCATTTTGGGATGAGCCCGGGATAGGTTAATGATTGAGCCTCGGGAATCCTTTTGGACGTCGGTGATGTATAATCTTAGGCGCTGGCTGATTCTGTAGTGTTCTTGGGGAATTTGCTCTTCAGGGAAAAGCACGCCCGTAGCCTTGCCAATATCAAAGAAAATATTATTGCCTTCTATTCTTTGGATGATTCCGCTGACTATCTGTCCTACTTTTTCTTTGTATTCTTCAAAAACAGCTTCTCGTTCAGCTTCTCTGATTCTTTGAATGATTACTTGTTTAGCTGTTTGAGCGGCGATTCTTCCGAATTCTCTATCTATTTTTAAAGGAAATTCTATTTCATCGCCGGGTTTATATTGTTTCTTTTTTATCTTAGGCTGTTTTACGTCTTCGATCATAATATGCTTTTCAGTGTTAAATCTAATTTTCTTTTCGCCTTCATCTGTATCTTTGGTAAAGTCTTTGACTTCCGTTTCTTCAATTTCTGTTTCTTCGTCAGTTTCGGGTTTAAGCATTGATTCATTCACAACCAATTTAACCTGGAAGGATTTCATAACTCCGGTTTCCAAGTCAAACTTTATCTTAATATTCTGACCTTTACGGTTGTATTCTTTTTTATAGGCTGCAGCCAGAGCCATTTCTATGGTTTCTAAGACTTTGTCTTTAGAAATCCCTTTTTCTTCGCAGATTTGTTCTATGGCTGAAGCAAATGATTTTGTATCCATGATTTTAATAAAAGCCCGTTCCGAGAACGAGCTTATCTATCATATCTGTATACATTAAGATTATCACAAAGTTGACTAGCTTGTCAACTGTTCAGATTCTTTAGGTGCCTATATGCGCTGGTTGTGGCAATAGCTCCTTCAGCGGCCGCTGTGACTATCTGTTTTAAAGGGTTGTTAGTTACGTCTCCGGCTGCGAAAATACCAGGCACATTTGTTGCTTGGTGTTTATCTACTTTAACAAAATTATTTTCCATTTCAATCTTTAATTCTCCGCATAAGTGGACATTGGGCACACCGCCTACGTCAACGAAAGCTTGATCAATAATTAATTCTTGGCCTGTGTTAAGAATAAGTTTTTCTAACTTGTTTTTACCTTGAGCTTTGGCTACTTGGGCGCTGTAAACGATTTCAATATTTTTGTTTTTTTCTGCTTTTTTGACTAGGGCTGGGGCTCCTCGGAACTGATCTCTTCGGTGGATTAGATAAACTTTTTTAGCTTGGTCAGCCAGTTTTAAAGCATTGGTTAAAGCACTGTCTCCCCCGCCTACTACGGCCAAGGTTTGATTTTTAAACTGTCCTATATTAGTTGGACTGTAATAAAAAACGCCTTTATTTAGAAATGTTTCTTCGTTTTTGAAGTTGAGTTTTCTAATTTTCATGCCCATGCTAAGGATTATTGATTGGGCCTGATATTTATCTTTATTTGTAATCACCTCAAAGGTATCTTCTTTTTGACAGATTCTTTCTACTTGTTCTTGTTTTGTTTCAACATTTAAATGATTTTGGAATTCTTTAGCTAAATCAGGTCCAGAAATGGAATCAAATCCAGGATAGTTATCTACTATATGGGCTTCGTTGACTGTTCCACCTGTGATTTGGCCGATGATTAAGAAGTCGATTCCGTAGCGCTGGGCATAGATACCGGCTGTTTGTCCGGCTGGCCCCGCCCCAACAATTATTATTTGATGCATTTTTTTATACTTTTAGCTATTTTCTGAGCAACGCCTTTTTCAAAAACATTGGGGATAATTTTTTCAGGTTTTGGTTTTTTAACCATCGAAGCCAAGGCTATGGCGGCCGCCAACTTTATTTCTCTAGTTGCTTTTGGGACTTGGTAATCAAGAAGGCCTCTGAATATTCCTGGAAAAGCCAGGAGATTATTGATTTGGTTGGGAAAGTCGCTTCGGCCCGTAGCTACAATAGCGGCCCCGGCTCGTTTTGCTTCCTCGGGCATGATTTCTGGGATAGGATTGGCCATGGCAAAAACAATGCTTTTTGGAGCCATCATTCTTACCCATTCTGGCTTTAGAATATTGGCTACGGAAATACCAACGAATACATCAGTTCCCTTAATTACATGTTCAATTCTTCCTTTTTCTTTTTTAAGGTTGGTTATTCTGGCAATTTCTTTCTTGACTGGGTTCATTTTTTCTCTGCCTTTGTAAATTGTTCCAACGGTGTCTATTAGGATTATATCTTTTACTCCGTAAGCTAAAAATAGTTTAGTGGTGGCAATACCAGCTGCTCCAGCTCCGTTAACGATAACTTTAATCTTATCGATTTTCTTATTAACAATCTTTAAAGAATTGATTAAAGCGGCTAAAGTAACAATGGCTGTGCCATGCTGGTCGTCATGGAAAACAGGGATGTCCAGATCTTTGGTCAATCGCTCTTCAATTTCAAAGCAATCTGGCGCTTTAATATCTTCTAAATTGATTCCCCCAAAGCCCGGGGCTAACAATTTAACTGTCCTGATTATTTCTTCACTATCCTGAGTATCTAAACAGATGGGATAGGCATCAATGTCTGCAAATTTTTTGAACAAGACACATTTACCTTCCATAACTGGCAAAGCAGCCTTAGGGCCAATATTACCTAATCCAAGAACAGCTGTTCCATTGGTAACCACAGCGACGCTATTCTTTTTAATGGTGTATTTATATGCCTTAGCCGGGTTTTTGGCAATCTTAAGGCAAGGTTCGGCCACGCCTGGGGTATAGGCAATGCTTAAATCTGTTTTGTTTTTTAACGGTACCTTAGATTTGATTTCTAACTTGCCGTTTTGTTTTTGATGTAGTTCTAAAGACTTTTTATAATAGTTCATATGAATTATATGATAGTTTAAATAATAAAAAAAAACAAGGCATCTATTGTCTTTGAATTGCTTTTATATTGTTTTTATGTAAAATGTATTTATTAGGTAATCTCTGAAAAAATGAGTGCCTAGATCTTAAATAAGACAGGCATTGGACGGGCTAATACGAGATTACTTGATGTAGTGTAGTAAAATGAATTTGTTCGCTATTGTCGGCAGCGGGGGTCATCCAAACTTAGCCTGTCCAGAAAATAATGGGTCTATTGATATAATAGGCCCTTTATAATTATCAAGTGTGGACCTAGCGGGAATCGGACCCACATCTCCGCAATGCGAATGCGGCGTACTACCACTGTACTATAGGCCCATAAAATCATTTATTCAACCCTATTCCTTCTTAATGTCATACCTAAGAATATTACTATACCCGTTATTACGGCTGGCAACGCTTTCCAGGCAAAATTGCTTTGAAAATAGCTTGCATACTGGATTATAAAGAAAGCAGTCAAGCCGCAGATTATAGCTAAGGCTGAGACAACGTCTGATAGTTTTCGGTATAGGGAGACGTATAAGGGGAAACAAAGAATTCCTACAATAGTAATCATGTTAAAAAGAAACCAGACAGCACTTTCTAATCTCAATGACATTACTGCTGATAGGGTTAAGATTAACAGGATTGCGATCCTTGTAGACAGTACTATATTCTCTCTTATTCTCTTGCTGATTTTTCCTAGAATATTATGAACAAGATTAATAGCCGCGCCAAATAAGTTAGTGTCTACAGAAGACATCATAGCAGCATAAAGGGCAACGAGGATTATAGGAGAAAACCATTCAGGTAAAACCAAGCCCATGCCTTGATAAAGAGCAGCTTGAGGGTCAATAATATTTGGCAAAGCCGACTTTATAACAAAGCTTAAAAAGACGAGTGGGATGATAAATAGAGGTAGACCGACAATAGATAACCAAGCCCCTCTTTTGGCGACTTTTTCGCTTTTGGCTGCTATGATTTTTTGCCATATTTGCAGATTTGTCAGGTTAACAAACAAAAATCCGATTTGTAGTTTTAAGCCATCCATTGTAAGAAGCGGGCCTGATCCGATTAATCCAGAAAGGGAAAGTTTTTTAACTACTAAGAAGGGAGTAATCATTAATAATAGCAAAATAATCATTTGGAATGTGTCTGTCTTGATTAAAGCTGAAAATCCTCCAAGCCAGAGATACAAGAGGACAATTACAGCAGAAAAAATGACAGCTGTGATTGGATTCCATCCGAATATATTATTTAGAAGAGTAGCATTTGCAGAAAAGGCAGCTGATAATATTGCGAATGATAAGAAAATAGTAATTAGAGCAGCTAAGATATTAGTTATCTTACCAGCCCTGTTCAAAAAGATGTCTGATGTTGTGATTAAATTGTGTTTTTTAGCGATACGCCAAAGCTTAGGAGCAAAGATGGCTAATCCTATGTATTGGATGAAAACTATCAAGTAAATAGAAAAGGCTTGGGCACCAAAGATGTATGCGATTCCAACGGCAAAAAGGATAGTTGATATATCAACCTGAGTAGCCACAGACGAGAAAGCCATAGCCCAAGATCCCAGCTTTTTATTGTTAATAAGGAATTCTTCTTTGCTTTTTTGATTTTTGATTCTGAAAAACCAAGCTAATCCTAAAACAATGATAATATAGAGTGAAAATAGTAATGATGTCATATTTATAGATTTAAATTTAATTGATAATAGGCTTGGGAATGGTCGCAAGCTGGGCAGATTTTGGGTGCTTCTTTGTCAAAATGAACATAACCGCATTCTCGGCAGGTCCAATAAACCTTTTTGCTTTTTTTGAAGACTGTTTTGGTTTTAACTGCTTTAAGCAGTTCCTTATATCTTTCCTCGTGGTGTTTTTCAGCTACAGCGATTGATCTTAAACGGGCAGCGATTTTAAGTAAACCTTCTTTTTCGGCAACTTTGGCAAATTGAGGATACATTTTTGTGTTTTCGTAATGTTCGCCTGTAATGGCTGCTTTAAGATTATTTACGGTTTTACCATAAGAGGTTGGAGCAACTGCTTCGACTTTAATCTCATCTAGTTTGTTTTTATTTAATTCTTGAATATGTTCAAATAAGCGTTTGGCGTGGGTTTTTTCCTGACCAGCTGTTTTAAGGAAAATACTTGCTATTTGCTCATAACCTTCTTTTTGGGCTACTTTGGCATAATATGTATATCTATTCCTGGCTTGTGATTCGCCAATAAAGGCCTTGGTTAAGTTTTGGATTGTTTGATTCATATTTTTGTCTCCTTTGTTGTTCCTCTTTTTAATGTTTTATCAAGAAGATTAATTTTGTCTTTTTCTAATTTTGCTAGGGCAATAGTTGGGTTTTTCTCAAGGTTTATTGAGATATTTTGTTTTTTGGCTAGAGTTATGGCTATAGCTCG
Organism: uncultured Candidatus Saccharibacteria bacterium; assembly: GCA_964548405.1. Lineage (GTDB taxonomy): Bacteria > Patescibacteriota > Minisyncoccia > Portnoybacterales > UBA2143 > JAHJOV01. The sequence goes on from CAZJPW010000008.1 coordinate 20,229, forward strand.
GTGATGTCCTTCAATACAGACTATTTTGTTTGAATCTTCTCTAATCAAGCCAATAAACTTAGTTGGGCAGGGGAAGTTATTCAGCATAGAAGTTACTTTATCATGTTTTTTAAAGAAATCAAATTGTTCTGGTATGTCCATTAGATCTTCAAAGGTACTCTGATTTTTATTCTTAACTCTTGATTGCCAGCCAGTATATGGGCCTATTAACATTACTGGGATTTGATTTATTGGATTAGTAAATTCAAAGACTTGCCAAGACAAATTATCTAAGCCGAGTTGTGAAACAGTGAATTTTCTCCATGATTTCCAATCAGGCCAACCTTTAATTTTGGTAGCACAATTAATCCAGCCAGGATCATTAGCTTCTCTTTGTTCCCAATCTTTAAAGACTTTTTCCCATGTTGTGTTTTTTATTAATTCCATATTTTATTTTACCCAGTACTTTCCTTTCATTTCTAAATCAACTTCTTGTTTTTTTTCTTCAACTGTTTTAGTTTTTTCTTTTAATTCTTTATCAGAAAGCTTGTTTAATTGTTTGGCTTTTTTGGAGAGTATTTGTTTTGTATTAAGTTTAGGATCGTCTAAAACTTCGGCTAAAAGAGTTTCGATTAGTAATCCTAGTTTTTGACTCGGTTCAATCTTTAATAATTTGATTAAGTCATGGCCATCAATCTTAAGCATTTTAGCGGAAATCGGGTCTTTAGAAACTTTTTCAATCAGATATTTTAGATGTCTTAGCTTGTAGGGTATGGCTTTGGGGCAGCCGCTACCCAACCTATCAGTTACTCTTAAATCAATTAGGTCATTTATATTTTCCGGGCCGACTCTTCGTAATAATCGTCTGACGCCTGCCTCGGTCACTTCGTCAACTCCGTAGACAAACATATGATTGCGGACTAAGAGGGCAGTTTTTTCTATGATCCTTTTAGGGAATTTAAGCCGATCCAATATATTAACAGTAAACTTAGAACCCAAATGGTCATGGTTGTAGAAAGTGGCATCCTGGCCTTGGCCTCTTTTGGTTTGAGGTTTGGCAATATCGTGTAATAGGGCAGCTAGGCGTACTTCTAGCTTGTATTTTCTTTTAGCAGCGAATTTTAAAGATAAGATTCCATGCTGATAAACCGTATAAATATGATGGAGGTTTTGATCAACGCCAATCCCCTTTTCTAATTCAGGAATAACATATTTAAGCAAGCCAGACTCTTTTAAAAGTTCAATAGCTTGGTCTGGTTTATTTGACATAATCATCTTAATAAATTCATCTCTGATTCTTTCTTTGGCAATGGCTTGGAGCCAGCCAGCGTTTTCTTGAATAGCTTTTAAAGTCTTGGATTCTATTTTGAAACCGAGTTCTACTGTTAATCGGATAGCTCGGAGCATGCGCAAGGCGTCTTCATTAAAGCGTTCTTTAGCATCACCTACTGCTTTAATAATTTTGTCTGCTAGGTCTTTTTGGCCATTGAATAGATCAAGCAACTCCCCTTTTTTGTTTAAGGCTAAAGCATTAATAGTAAAGTCACGCCTGGCTAAATCATCTTCTACGTCGTCGGTGAAACAGATTTTATCGGGGTGGCGCTTGTCTGTGTAGGTTTGTTCCGTTCGGTAAGTGGTTATTTCAATTTCTTTAAGATTATCTTTTTTGCTTTTGGTTTTAACTGTGACAGTGCCAAATTTATTCTGATAGAAGTTGTCTGGGAATATCTTTTGTATTTCTTCGGGTTTAGCTTTAGTGGTAATATCCCAATCTTTTGGTTCTTGGTCAATTAAAAGATCACGGACACAGCCGCCTACGGCATAAGCTTTAAATCCGCTTTTATCCAGTTTATTCAAGATATCTTGGATCTCTTTAGGTAATTTCATTTGCATAATTCTACATTTTTATGGTAGGATTATAGCATAGAAAATAGGTATAGGCAATTGGTACCTTTCCAACTTTTTTATAAAAGGGGGTGTATAATGCAGAAAACTGTCGAAGAAGTTGCTATTGCAAATATTCTTTCAGATGTGGGTCTGAAATTGCTGGATCGGATCGAAAAGGCAAGATCTTGGTTAAGGAATAATGAGGTATACATGACCGGAGAAGTTATTACGCGTTGTAATAAGCGTATTAATAATTTCGAATTAGCGATTGACTGTGATTAGATTAATATGTGAAATCGACTCGGGCTTCCCAAGGAAGCCCTTGTTTCTTTTGTGTTTTTATGCTATTATTTTTTTATGCCCTCGTGGTGAAATGGATATCACAACGGTCTTCGGAACCGTTATTGTGGGTTCGAATCCTACCGAGGGTACAATGATATGGGGGTAAATAAAAATTATCCAAAACTTAAAAGACAAGCTATTAAACTTCGTAAAAAAGGGTGGAGTTATGGCGAGATAAGGAAAAGGGTAAATGTTTCTAAGAGCACATTAAGTCTTTGGTGTAGGGATGTCGAATTAACAATTAAACAAAAAGCCCGATTGATAGCCAAGAAGGCGGATATTTTAAAGAAAGGTTCCCAAGCTATTATGGCTAAAAGAAAAAGAGAGATTCGAAGAATAAAGAGGTTAGCAAAGACAGAGATATCGGGGTTAACCCCATATCAGTTTAAGATAGCTGGAGTTTTAATATATTGGGCAGAGGGGAGTAAGAATAATGGAACAATTATTTCTAATTCAGATCCAGCATTGATTAAATTCATGGTCGATTGGTTTAAAAGGATTCATGAGACGCCACCCGAAAAACTTAAGGCTCGTTTAAATATTCATGCAGACCAAAACGATGCTAAAATAAAGAGATATTGGTCTAAAATTACAGGTATTCCGTTAGAGAATTTTGGGAAAAGTTATATTAAACCAGAAGGTACAGGACATAGGAAAAATATTCTTCATAACGGAGTTATTAGGATAGGTTTGCATAATGAGAATTTAAGACATAAAATTACTGGTTGGATAGAAGAATTATACTTAAATTTAAATTATAGATCATGGAACTAAAGTGGCAACTAAAAGAAAAAGCTAGGGAATTAAGAAAATTAGGTTGGACTTATAAGGAAATTACTAAAAAAGTACCAGTACATAAGACAACGTTAAGTGTATGGTGTAAGGATATAGAGTTAACATCTGAACAGATTATTTTTCATGGCGGAAGATATGCTAATGGACTAAAAGGAGCAAAAGCTAACCAAATCAAGAGGGAAAAAGAGATTGGAGATATTTCAACTCAAGCAAGACTTGAAATTTATCCATTGAGCGAGTATGATTTCAAAATAGCTGGAGCAATGCTTTATTGGGCAGAAGGAGATAAAACTCATGGTTTAGGAATAAGTAATTCTGACCCTAGATTGATAGAATTTATAATGAAGTGGTTTAGAGAAATATGCGGTGTAACAGAGGAAAAGATTAAAGCTACGCTTTATCTTCATACAGGATTAGATGAAGGTGAAACAAAAAAATATTGGTCTTTTTTAACCGGTATTTCTTTAAATCGATTCGGGAAAACTATTTTTAAAGAAGAAGGAACAGCTAGTAAAAAAGATAAGAAGTATAAAGGAACAATCAAAATAAACGTTTTTGACGAAAATTTAAAACATAGAATACTATCTTGGATTAAAGTAATTATTAATATGCGCCCGTAGCTCAATTGGTAGAGCAGCTCCCTCTTAAGGAGAAGATTTTGTAGGTTCGAGTCCTACCGGGCGTACTAGAAAAAGACAGACTTGTCTTTTTTGATTTATTCTGTTAGAATACAAATATGCTAAAAACAACTAAAAAGACGAAAATAATCAAAGAACATAAGGTTCATGATAAGGATACTGGCTCTTCAGAAGTTCAGATTGCTATTTTTACTAAGCAGATTGAAGAACTAACTAAACATTTAAAAAAGCATCCTAAGGATAATCATTCCCGTCGGGGCCTTTTAAAGATGGTCGCTAAAAGAAAGCGTCTTTTGGATTATCTTAAGGGCGAAGACGAGAAACGTTATAAAAAAGTGATTAAGAAATTAGGATTAAAACGTTAATGTCAGTTATTAAACATAAAGAACAACGTGTAGCCGTGCTGATCGATGTGCAAAATATGTACCATTCAGCCAAAAACCTCTATGGAGCTAGAGTTAGTTTCAAAGAGGTCTTAAAAGCAGCCGTATCTGACCGTAAGTTAGTTAGAGCCATTGCCTATGTAATTCAGACTGAAACTCCAGAAGAAAAGACTTTTTTTGATGCTTTGGTTAAGACTGGCCTAGAGCTTAAATCAAAGGATTTACAGGTTTTTGCTGGAGGTATGAAAAAAGGCGATTGGGATGTAGGCATTGCGGTTGATGCCATTAAATTAGCTGACAGGATGGATGCTGTTGTTCTGGTTACGGGTGATGGAGATTTTGTTCCCTTAGTAGAATATTTAAAGATAAACAAGGGAATTCAGACAGAAGTAATTGCTTTTGCTGAAAGCGCTTCAGCTAAATTAGTTGAAGCGATAGATGATTTTACTGATTTAAGCAAGGATAAAAAAAGATATTTAATTAAAACAAAAAGATAATTAATTAATTTTTTTGGTCCTCAGACAGGTAGACTACTGATCTAGTCTAAAGTCTGTGGATCAAGAATAGATCCAAATTATGAAACTCAAACAATTTAAGACGGACTGGGCAGGTCGAGAACTAAAAGTGGAAATCGGACAATTGGCTGGTCAAGCTAATGGTTCGGTCCTTTTAAGTTATGGTCAAACAACTGTTTTGGCCACGGCAGTTATGGATAAGGATCCAGCTGACGTAGACTATATGCCGCTTTCTGTTAATTACGAAGAAAAGTTTTATGCCGCCGGCAAGATTAAATCAGGCCGTTTTATCAAACGTGAAGGCCGGCCTTCTGACGAATCAATCCTAACAGGAAGAATGATAGATCGAACGTTAAGACCGGGCTTTAACCAAAAAATCAGGAATTCTATTCAAATTGCTCTGATTGTTTTGTCTTTTGACAAAGAAAATGATCCTGATATCCCCGCCCTTATTGCTGCTTCCTTGGCTCTGGGTATTTCGGATATTCCTTGGAATGGATTAATTGGAGGAATGAGAGTAGGCCGTTCTTCAAATGGTCAGGCTGGTCCTGAGCAGGAATGGGTTTTAAATCCAACTTATCAAGCTAGGGAAGCCAGTGATTTTGATTTAGTGGTGGCTGGTAAGAAAGACAGGATTAATATGTTGGAAGGCGGGGCTGTTCAAGTGCCTGAAGAGATTCTTTTATCAGCTATTGAGTTTACTCAGCCTCATATTAATAAGATAATTGAATTTCAGGAGAGTATTGTTAAGGAAATTGGCAAGGAAAAAGTTGTTTTGGAATTTAAAGAATTAGATAAAGAATTAGTTAAGCAAATTAAAGAATATTTATCCGATAGATTAGAAACAGTTGTTTACCAGCCTGATAAGATAGAGCGGAGTAAGGATATATTGATCTTGGAAAGAGAATTAATTAAGACTCTGGATGAGAATGGGGAAAACGAAAGTCAAATTAGAGAAACATTTAATGAGTTGGTTGATCAGTTGGTTCATCAAAAGGTTACTGAGGAAGACAAGAGGCCTGATGGTAGGAAATTGGACGAGGTTAGGCCGATTAAGGCTCAGATTGGGCTTTTAGATCGTACCCATGGTTCAGGCTTATTCAATAGAGGAACCACTCAAGCTCTTTCAGTAGTGACTTTAGGTGGTCCAAGCGAAGGCCAGACAATTGATGGCATGGAAGAAGAAAGAGTTAAGCAGTTCATGCATCATTATAATTTTCCTCCCTATTCAGTAGGGGAAACGGGCCGGATTGGATTTACTAATAGAAGGGAAATTGGTCATGGCGCTCTGGCAGAAAAAGCGCTTTTCCCACTTATTCCTACTAAGGAAGATTTTCCATATACTATTCGTTTGGTTTCGGAAATACTTTCTTCTAATGGGTCTTCTTCAATGGCTTCAATCAGCGGTTCTAGTTTAGCCTTAATGGATGCTGGAGTCCCTATTAAGACGCATATTAGTGGTGTAGCTATGGGACTGATAATGGGCCCGTCGCCTGCTAGCGATAGTTATAAGATCCTGACCGATATTCAAGGACCTGAAGATCATCATGGCGACATGGATTGTAAAGTGGCTGGAACCAAGCATGGGGTGACAGCTTGTCAGATGGATGTTAAAATAGAAGGAGTTACCCTGGAAATTCTGAAAAAAGCCTTTGAACAGGCTAATAAAGCCCGCTTGGGAATTATCAAAGAAATGGAAAAGACTATTGGTGAATCTCGTAAAGAACTCTCTCCATTAGCGCCTCGAATATTGACCATTCAAATTGATAAAGATAAAATTAGAGATGTGATTGGTCCGGGCGGTAAAGTAATTAATGAAATTATTGACAGTACTGGGGTGAAGATTGATATTGATGATGATGGCATGGTTAATATTACGGCTATTGAAGAAGAGGCAGGTAACAAGGCTTTGGAATGGGTTAAAAATTTAACTAGGGAAGTCAAACCTGGCGAAGTCTTTCAGGGAAAAGTGGTTAAGATTGCTGATTTTGGCGCATTTGTTCAGATTTTACCCAACCAGGACGGATTGGTTCATATTTCAGAATTAGCTGACTATCATGTTGAAAAAGTGGAAGATGTGGTCAAAATGGGCCAAGTTGTCGTAGTTAAAGTTAAAAAAATTGATGAATTGGGTCGGATTAATTTGACTTTAAAAGGAGTAAAAGAATAGTGGGTATTATAGATAACAAACAACAGCTGTTAAATAGTGAAGAGTCTATTAATAGTTCGTTTATTCGGACTATGAATAAGGATATGGCTGCCTTAAAGGGCAAGAGTGATCAGCTTAAAGAAACCAAGATTGAGCAGAAAGTTGTTACAAGTTCGCCAAAAGTTGCTATGAGTCCGCCATCTGGTTTGCCCGTGGTTGAATCAGCTAGAAAACAGGAAGTTAAAGATTTAAGGCCAGTTATAGAGAAAGTTCTTAAAAAGGACTCTGAAAAAAAAGAAAAAGACAAAGATGAAGTCCCCAAGAAAGAAAAGAAGCCAAGCAGTAAAGTTTCTTTGTTATCTCGAATTAAATCATTCTTTAAGTCAAAGCCAAAGGCAGTAAAGCCTAAAGTTGAACAAGCGATCCCTCCCAAATTGGAGATACCAAGGCCAAAGGCAATAGAGCCTAAAATTGAACAGAGTAAGGCTTTAGATATTCCTAAAAAGCCATTAGAACGCAGTATAGTTTCGAAAATAGGGAACACTCAAAGACAGTTAAAATCAGTCTTTGGTATTGTTGGTCTAGTCGTTATTTTAATAATAGCAGGAGTGGGAGGGTTTTTTTATTGGTGGAATTATCTTAGAGCAGTTCCTTTAAACATCAGCCATTATCAGTGCCAAAATAATCAGTGTCTTAGTGTTGAAGGAGAGGGGGATAATCAATGTCAGCTTGATGTGGATTGCCAGTCAGATGTTATTCCTGTTCCAGATTCACTTATTCCAGTTAATCAAACAAAGACTATTGAATTAATAACTGATCAAGAAAATTTATTACTCGGCCAATTAAAAGTATTAGCTGGTCAAGAGCAAGCCAGTAGTACTGTTAGTCGCATTTTGGTTAAGGTGATTGATCAGGAACAGAAATATCTTAGTTTAAGTGATTTGGTTTCAGCTTTGAATATTAGTATTCCAGAAGCCATTGCTACATCTACAACTGAGAACTATACTTTATTTTTATATAATCAACCAGAAGGTAATCGCCTAGGTATAGTCATTAAGATGGGTCAGAGTGATACTTTAGTTCAGGATTTGAGTAACTGGGAAATTACGATCAAAGATGATTTGAAACAACTATTCTTAACAGAAGAATTGCCAGACGCAGCCACTCAAGGATTTCAGGATAATATCTACAATGATATATATATTCGCTATATGAATTTTGCCACACCTTATTTAAGTCTGGATTATGCTCTAATTAAAGGCAATTTAGTTATTACCACTTCTCGGGAAAGTATGTTTGCCATAATAGATTCTTTGTATGTCTCAAATTCCTATTAATAAAAAAAGCAGGCTTTCATTTAGAAAAATAGCAGATGATTTAAAGGTAAATTTGAGAAATGATAAGTCAAGTGAAAAACCAAAGCAGCCTTCAAAGAAATGGCTGTTTTTAAGCGTTATTTTATCTATATTGATTATTTATTTAGGAATTAATTACTATTTTTTGACTTTTCATAAAGGTCCTTTTAATGGTTCCTTAGATCAGCTTTTTGAAAATGCGGTAGCTTACGCTGTTGTTAACCAGGTTCAGTTTTATCCACAGATAGCTTCGTTCAATCAGGTTTTACAAGACAGTAATTTCTTTGGCCAAGGGATGGTTAATAGGCTTAATCAGTATTTTGATCGGGCTGGATTAAGCTTTGTTGATGATATTCAGCCGCTTTTTAAGGATAAGCTTGCTTTAATGCTTTTATCAGCTAATTCTGATGTTTCTTTGCCTTTTTTAACCATTTTGGAAAGAAAGGAGAATTTGGCTAAAGTAAGCCAAACACTAAATATAGTTGAGTCTGAAATAAATAAGGATTTCAGCATATCTACTTATAATTATCGCCAGATTAAGGTGACTATTCTTGATTCTTTGTCTGTTTCTTATACCCAATTTCTTTATACCCAAATAGAAGAATACCTTATTATCAGCAATTCAAGAGAATCATTAGAAGGAGTCATTAATTTCATTATTGATTCCGATTGAGGATAAGTTGTGGAAAACCCGGGGTTGACACTGTTTTCCAGAAATTGGTAAAATAGTAATGTCTCCAGAGGAAGTCTGTTCTAACTTGGGGGCACTTGCTGGCTAGTCTATTTCTGTAATCCTTAGTTAGTTCTTTAAAACAAAAGCTCTTAGGGGGAGAGCGTGTAGCTGGCAAAGAACAAAGTATGTTTTTTTGAGAAGATATGTTCGCTTATCGCACGGGAGGTGTTTGTATAAAAATATAAAAAGTGCGGTGGCATCTATTTTACAAAAAGACATGGAGGGTTAAGAACCCATAAAATAACACATTAGGGGTTATCGTAACCCTTCTAATATCATATAGTGGTCCCATCCTAGATTTGATCATTTGATCAGGTCTGAGACGGGATCGCTATTAAGGGGCGGCCAAAGGTTGCCCCTTTTCTGTTTTTTATGATAGTATTTAAATATGAAATAGGGTTGGTTTTTGTCCTTTTAAAATTTAGATGTTTTTTCTTAAACCGAAAGATAAAAGACGAGAAAGGAGGACTGAGTTATGGCGCAAAGTAGTGTGATTAAGATGACCGCGACTGATAGACAGCCGGACGACACTGATAAGTTGTTGGTTGAAATTCACAAGATTCGTCCCCTTAAAAATCAACCGAGAGATGAGTTTGATGAAAGAGATTTACACAAACTCGCTCAAAGCATTAAATTGGTAGGTCAAAAAGAGCCTATTACTGTCAGGAAGATAGGGGCCCATGAATTTGATTTCGAAATTATCAATGGTGAACGCCGGTTAAGAGCCTGTAGAATCGGAGGTATTAGGTATATCTGGGTAGTTGTCGATGACGACAAAAGACTAAGTAATCCTAATTATCAGCATCTTTCAGCATTGGTCTCTAACTTTAATGCTAAGGCTCATAATTGTATGGAGGTGTCCAATGCTCTTAAAAAACAGGTGGATGCGGGGGAAAAGGTAAAGGATTTAGCAGTTGTTCTCGGGAAGTCGGAACCTTGGGTGTATCAACATCTGGGTCTTCAGAGGTTGCATCCCAGTTTGCAGAAATTAACAAATTCGTCGGCTCCAGAAGGTTCAAAGATAGGTCTTGCTGTGGGATATCATTTGTCGAAGTTGGCTCATAAACAGCAATTAAAGGCTTATCAAGAATTAAAGGAAAGCGGAGCCAAAAGCCGCGTGATGGAAGCTCGGATTCTGGCAGCGAAATATGGTGTCGAAAGCCCTGAAGGGGAACCTCCTGTCCGTCAGAGGAAACCGAGTGACGATATAAGAATATTTACTCGGTTCGTGACTCGTCTATATGGCGGTGCACAGACGGTAATGGATATGAAAAACTCTGTATTTAAAAGTTTGATTGCAAATCGAAAACCCAAAGAAATAGAAAGTATGTTAAAAAAGATGCGTCAGGGCGCAGATGATCTTCTGGAATTATGTAAGATCATTGAAGGTCTGAAACCAACATCGTAAATTGTTCCCTGGAGGAAACAACGTGCTTGAATATATAAAAGGAACCGTCTGGTGATTCTTAAAAAGAACGCCAGGCGGTTTTAGATTTTAACTAGCCTAAAAATATTGACAAAAAACTTCCCATATGTTATATATTAAATTAGTACATAACAATGGTTAGGGCTGTTTTTTTATCAAAACGTTCCATTAGCAGATTAGGGAGGGACAGATTATGGCGCAAAAGCAGCAGCAGGTTAACGGAATTTTGGCAGGGACTTTTCTTGAAGGACTGTTAACGGTCGACTCTAAGGCTTATCTGGATCCCGGCGAAGTCATCAATGAAGGTGAGGGCGAATCCATGATTGGTGTTATGAATGACCTGGAAAAGTGGTGTTACACTATCTCTTGTCAGCGGGCGGCTGAGGCCAAGAGCATCTGTGAGGACTGTAGATCGGATGATGCTAAAGTTCTGGGAGGGGATCAGTGTTTTGAGTCCCACAGAATCGAAGAAGAGGACGATTTGTTTATGAAAATGATGTGGACTTCGATCAAGTCGCGTTTCAGTTCTATTAACGTTAGCTTCGGGATACGGAAAGGTTTTCAAATCGTATCCTTGGGTGATAAACGCGGTAGCGGCGTCCGTAACGTCCGTACCATTAGAATTGGTATTGGCGTTGGTTCCGATACTATGGAGTCGTCCTTGATGCGCGCCTTATTGTCAGCGTCCAGCTCCAGTCGTCGCGATCGTGGGCCTTTCAGTGATCTCTTCGATTAAACCCTTAAACCCTAACCACAGTATAAAATAACGAGAACGCTCTGGTATAAGTAATATACCAGAGCGTTTTTCTATTGCTTTTTCTGTTTTGTAAAAAATCTTGTTGACAATCAATTTTTATGATAATATTTAAACATGGATGCAAAAGTAAAAAAACAGTTAAAAAAGAAACTAGAAGTAGAAAAGAAGAAATTAACCAAAGAGTTAAGCTCTTTTGCTAAGAAAGATCCCAAGCGGAAAGGTAATTGGCTGACTAAGCTGCCCTTTTTAGGTAATGACCGTTCTCATAAGGATGAGAGCGCAGAAAGAATAGAGGCCTATGAAACTCTTTTACCTATTGAGCATACTTTAGAAACACGTCTTAAAAAAGTTAACAGGGCTTTAGAAAAGATTGATAATAAAGATTACGGCAAGTGTGAGAAATGCGGTGGAGATATTAAAGTGAAAAGACTTGAGATAGTGCCTGAAGCTAGGCTTTGTTTGAAGTGTGGCCGGGGAAATAGCAAGAAATAGATAAGTATTATATAAGTATCAAAAAACTGCCCCAAAGGCAGCTTTTTTTGTTTAGAAATTTAAAATTTAGAATTAAAAATTCTAGTATATATATCCTCTGATACGCCAGTCATTGGTTTTAAGGGTCCGAACGCTTTTGCGGGCCCAGCCAGTGTAGTTCATTTCAGAAATGGTTATCCAATTACCGTTAATTGACTCAACATAGGCAACGTGGCCGTATCTTGTTCCTAGCCAGCCACCCTCACTTAGAGATATGATGGCTCCAACTTGAGGGGTGTTCCCAGTTTTATAGCCAGCCGCTCGGGCATTGGCCAGCCATGATTTGGCATGGCCAGACCAGGTGACTATTCTTTTTTGAGCTATATACCAGGTACACTGACCATAAGGAAAGCTTCGGCTTTTGCCGGTGCCTGGACCGGTAGTATATGTTCGTTTAACGATTCGGCTGGTTGTTTGAACAACTGGCATTTGGCCGTCTGGAATTATCAATTTTTCATTAATCTGAATAGCTCCATCAGCCGGTAAATCGTTAAAAGCAACAATTTTTTCCGTGTTTGCCTTATACTTCGTGGCAATCGCCCCGATAGTGTCTCCGTTCTTTACCCGGTGAATCAATCCATTGATTGGAAGAATGGTTAATTCATCGCCTGGCCGGATAAGACTAGTTTCTTTGAGGTTATTAGCCCAAAGTAGGGTATTTAAAGTTATGCCGAACTTAGCGGCAATACTTGAGGGCGTATCTCCTTCTTGGACGACATAGCTAATGGCCTCGTTTCTTAATTCCTGGCTGATAGTGGTAATTGGTATGCTTTGATTCAAAAGAGCGTTTCCTTGCCAGGTAATTAGGTTAGTTTCATCAATGTATGTTTCTTGTGTTTGGGTAGTCAGGCTGGCTAAGGTATTAGCTGTCAGATATGTTTCATTATTAGCAAAGGTCTCTGTTAGGTATGGGATAGTATCTTCTATTTGTTCGACAAAGCCTGGGTTTTCCTGATTAAAAAAAACAAAAAGAAGTTGTTCAGCTCCTTTGACCGGGCTAATTAATGCAAAAAGCGAGGTAAATAAAATAACTGCCGCTAGCAGCAGTCTCTTGTTTGAACGTCCAGTACTGGATTTTAGGTGATTAATTAGAGATTTTAAATGTTTTTCAATACCCATAGGTACAGATATAGGGTATCAAGGAAATAGTCAGCTGTCAAGTTGTATTTTTCCCCAGTTAAATCCTGCCAATCGCCTTAGTTAAGCGAGATTTGCGCCGATTAGCGGTGTTTTTTTTGATAATTCCGCGCTTGGCTGCTTTGTCAATTGCCTTGTATGTTTGAGGTAGGATTTTAAGAACTTGATCCTTCTTGTTATCCTTAATCAATTTCTTGCTCTGTTTGACTAGGTCTTTCATGTTTTTAATCCGACGCAAATTAAACAGCCGCTTAGTGCGGTTCTGACGAAGAGCTTTTTTAGCTGATTTGGTTATAGGCATACATCTAGTATTATCTAAATTTAACGAGTTGTCAAATGATTTAGCTTGGGTTATGATTAAACTATGATTGCTTTACTTAAAGGTACAATTGAATTAAAAGATGAAAAGTTTGTTATTGTTGATGTTAATGGAGTGGGGTATAAGGTATATTGTCCTTTGCCTATTTTAGAAAAATTAGTTCTTAAAGAAGAAGCTAAATTGTTTATTCATCTTTATCATCGGGAGAATCTTTTAGATTTGTACGGATTTTTAAGCGCTGAACAGTTGAATTTTTTTGAATTACTCATCTCTATTAGTGGGATTGGACCCAAGGCAGCTTCAGCTGTATTGTCAGTTGCTTCAATTAAAGATTTAAAAGCATCAATTGCTAGCGGCCGGGTTGATTTATTAACCAAGGTTTCCGGCATTGGCAAAAAAACAGCCGAAAGAGTTATTCTGGAATTAAGGAGTAAAATATTAGTTTCCGGTTCAGATGTTAAAAAGTTAGTTACTGATGATGAAGCGGTTGATGCCCTGGTTAGTTTGGGATATACCAAGTATCAGGCCGCTGATGCTTTGAAACAGGTGTCCACTAAGGTTAAAGAGATAGAGAATAGAATTAAAGAGGCTTTAAAGATTTTGGGGAAGTAAATATGAGTAACAGAGAACAATGGAATCAGTTTGTTAAGCAGAATAAGGGTTCTTTTTTACAATCCTGGCAATGGAGTCAATTCAAGGAATCTTTGGGTCAAAAAGTTTGGCGCCTCCAAGCAGGCGGTTTTAGCTGTTTAATAGTCAAGTTTAACCTTTCTTTAGGCAAATCATATTTGTATTGTCCCCGTGGCCCGGTTGGTCAAGGTGATTTTAATATTCTTCTAGATAAAGTCAAAGAAATAGCAGAACAGGAAAACAGTATTTTTTTTAAAATAGAGCCGGAAAAGAGTTTGTCTTTGAGCTCTGAATTCATTAAATCTCCCAAGCAAGTTCAGCCTTCAAAAACAGTGATTTTGGATATTAGCAGATCAGAAGATGAATTATTAAACCAGATGCATAAGAAGACAAGGTATAACATTAGGTTGGCTCAGAAAAAAGGAATAACTACTGAACAATCAAATGATAAGAAATCATTAAGTTCATTTTTAAAACTATTAAAAGAAACAGCTCGAAGAGATAAGTTCTTTTTGCATTCTCAGGAATATTATCAGAAAATGATGGATGTTCTAGGAGAGGATATGGTTAGATTATTTTTGGCTAAGTATAAGAACAAAGTTGTGGCAGCTAATCTAATTTGTTTTTTCAACAAGGCGGCCATATATTTACATGGCGCTTCAGATTACGAACATCGTCAATTAATGGCTCCTTATCTTCTTCAGTGGCAGATAATTCAAAAGGCTAAAGAAATGGGTTTTAAATATTATGATTTTTGGGGTATAGATCAAGATAAGTGGCCAGGAGTAACTAGGTTTAAAAGAGGATTCAGCGGAGAGGAAGTTAACTATCCTGGTACTTATGATTTAGTTTATAAAGGATTTTGGTATTTATTATACAAGATAGCTAGGAGAGTGAGGAAAGGATTTTCTTTTCTTTAAATTGAGAATGGATAATAATTTCTTTTTTTGATGAGGAAGTTGTTTGGCCAACTATTTGAGATTTAATCCCATCTTTTTTAGCTTCTTTAATAATAGCTTCAGCGTCTGCTGGTTTTTCTGCGATGATAAGCATGCCGCAGCCGCCATGGAGTGTTCCATAAGCTTGATGATCAGTAAGCTTAATATCTGTATCCCAAGACATTTCTTGGGCTTTTAATAGGATTTTAGCTGGTTTGGGCATCTTATCAAGTTTTGCCCCTACGCCTCGAGGAAGGATTTCTCTAAATTTTTCCCAGATGCCACCGCCGGTAATATGGCCAATACCGGTAATTTTAGCTAAAGGAGAATTAATACTTCCATCAGACCCCCAGCCAACGATTCTAGAAATAGTTTTAGCGTAGCTTTTAGAAGGAATGGTTAAATCTTTGACAAATTTTATTGCTTTTTGGTTATTAAAGATTTTTTCAATCTCTGGGCCGAATTTTCGGAGAACCAGGTTAGTAAAAAAAGTTCCCCCATTACAGCGATAGCCAGGTTCCCAAAAGCCGACAATCGGCATGCCGGGTTTAATCTTTGAATTGTCAATAAGTAAATCTTTATGGGCTAAGCCAAGACAAGAAGCGCCCCATGTTAAAATGAATTGTTTTTTAGAACCAGTATCGCAGAAAGCAGTAAGACTATGTTTTAAAATAGCTACTTCGCCGGTAATATTCATTAGGTTACTTTGTTTAAGGGCTTTATCATATCCTTCCATAGTGGCTTTAAAAAGTTTGAAATTCTCTTTAGTGATTTCTTTGGTATTCATTTCATTGTCAATTACAGCTGGAAATCTGCCAGATCTAGCAAAATCATCAGCTGTCATAGTAATCACTTCCCAGCCTAAGCCGCGAAAGACACTCGGAGTGCCAATCAGGGTGAAAAATTGTGGTTTGCCTCCTGCTCCGTCATTTTCAATTTCTTCAGCCATAGTCCAAGAGTTTGTCCTATAATCCATCATTTGTTTGAGAATGTGTTTTTTCCAGATAAAGCCTACTGGTCCTCTGAAATTGCCTGGTTGATGAGGTATTACATGAATAGCCGAACAATATTTATGGCTCTTAAAGCAGATTTCTTTGGCTAGTTCCGAGGCGCGATCATTCGGATCAATTATTTCCTTTTTATATAGATCAGTCATGTTTTTGTTATCCTTTAATTTTTTTATCAGACCATTTCCTGGCATTTTGGAACATTTGGAGCCAAGGGGATGCCTTGAGTTTTTGGTCGGCTTCTTTTGGCATCCAGCCCCATTGCCATTTAAGGAAAGCTCTTTCTGGATGGGGCATCATAGCTAGGTGTCTTCCATCAGGGCTGCAGAGGGCGGCAATACCATTGGGCGAACCATTGGGATTAAACGGATATCTTTCTGTAATCTTTCCTTGATCATCAGTATAGGCCAGAGGTACTAGGTTTTTTGAGATAACCTTATTCATTAAATCAGAGTCAGGAAAATATGCTTGCCCTTCTCCATGGGCTATCCAAATACCAAGATTAGATTCTTCCATTCCTTGGAGCATAATAGAGGGACTGGGAAGGATTTTTACGGTTGTCCACCTTGATTCAAATTTACCTGATTTGTTTCTAACAAAACGAGGCTGTTTCTGATTAGATATTCCTGACCAGGGCACCCAACCTAAGAGAGTAAATAGCTGGCATCCGTTACAAACGCCTAATGAGAATGTATCGGGACGGTTGTAGAAATCCTTGAACATTTTTTTAACCTTTTTATTAAAACGAATAGTTGTAGCCCAGCCCTTAGCGCTTTCAGGAACATCAGCGTAAGAGAATCCTCCGACCGCCACAACACCTCTGAATCGGTCAAGGTTTATTCTGTTTTTAGTAAGGTCGGTGGTAGTAATATCCCATGGCTTAAATCCTGCCGCATAAAAGGCAGAGGTCATTTCACGGTCGCCATTACTTCCTTCTTCTCGGATAATAGCAATCTGAGGCTTGTTTTTAGAGTTAATAACTTTAGCCAAGGTTGGCTTGGGGTTGAATTTAAAGTCATACTTAGTGTTTTTTTGTTGATAGATATTCTTTTTTTCTTGGTCAGCGCAGTCAGGATTAGCTTGAAGGCGCTTAATCTGATGAGAGGTTTCTTCCCACCATTGGCGAAGAACGGGCATTTTCATTTTTAGGACTGATTTAGAGTTATAGGCAACAGAAATATCTTTTTTGGTTGTTGTTTGGCCAATAATTTTAGAATAAACATCAAAGGAATTAAGGATTGAATGTACTTCCCCTATATCTTTTGAATTGCATTCTAAGACTAAGCCTAATTCTTCAGAGAATAGTCTTTCAAATACATTCGAAGATCCTTTCATTTTGACTTCTAGGCCGCAGTTTCCAGCAAAGGCCATTTCAAGGAGGGTGGTGATGATTCCGCCGTCGCTGATGTCATGGCCCGCCAAGATTAAATTCTTAGTTATTAGTTTTTGGACTGCTTGGAATGCCTTTTTAAGCTTTTTAGGGTTGTCTAGATCTGGAGATTGGTTGCCAATTTGCTTAAAGGTCTGGGCTAGGGCTGATCCGCCTAACCGGGGTCGGGTCTTTTTTGATATATCAATGAAGATTAATTGGCTTTGGCCCGGTTCTTTAATATCCGGCGTAATTACTTTTCTAATATCTGGCATAGCTGCATAAAGAGAGGCAACTAGCTCTCTGGGTGACTTTACTACTTGCTGGCCGATTCTTGTTGCCATAGAAAGGCTGTCTTTACCGCCATCAACCGCAATGCCAAGCTTAATCATTAAATCGCGCATAGCTGTAGTTGCGTCATAAAGGGCAGCTCCTTCGCCCGGTAGCTTGGGCGCCCACATCCAGTTAGCAGAGCATTTAACATCCTTTAATTTGCTTATTCTAGCCCAAACAAGATTAGTTAAGGCTTCGCCAATGGCCATTCGAGCGCCTGCTTTAGGATTAAGAATCATTTTAATGGGTTGTTCACCGATTGAGGTAGCAGCCCCGGTTGTTCCAAAGTGACTCTGGGCTATAACTGCTACATTAGAGACAGTTAATTGGAGCGGACCAGAGCACTGTTGCTGGGCAATCAAACCAGTAACGCTTCGGTCAACCTTGTTAGTAAGAAATCTTTTTGAGCCAACTGAAAGATTACGTAGAACCCGATGAAGCGCTTTTTTAACTGTTAAGTTTTTCGGCAGTTTTAGGGGTTTTAAAGTTGGTTTGATTCGTTTATCTTTAAAGGTTTTTTGCGGGATATTACCTAGAACTTTATCAAGATTAAGATTAACCGGTCTGGAATCATTTTGTTGATCGTAGACGATAAAGCGTCCATTTCCAGTAACTTTACCAAGAACTTCACAATTGACTTTTTCTCGTTGGCAGATTGATTCAAATTCTTTAATTCTACTAGGATGGATTAGAAAACCGCATCGTTCTTGGTATTCAGCTATCCATATTTCTAAGACTGACATAGTTGGATCACCTAGTTTAATCTTTTTTAATTCAATCTCGCCTCCAGCTCCTTCAACTAATTCTTTGAGAATATTGCCCGGTCCGCCTGCACCCTGATCATGAGCACTGATAATAGGAGTATTGTTTCCCATTTCTACACAAGCTCTAATAACTCTGTTCATTTTTTGTTCCATTTCAGCATCACCTCTTTGAACAGCATTAAAATCAAGTTCTTCTTCGTTTTCACCTTGCAGCATACTAGAAGCAGCCCCGCCACTAACTCCGATTCGATAGCCTGGTCCGCCCACTTGGACGATCAAGAGTCCTTTTTTAGGTTTACCCTTTTTTATGTGTTGATTATCAATTTGGCCGATACCGCCCGTAAACATGAGTTTTTTAACCCATCCCCAGCGTTCGCCACTGGGTAATTTCTGGTCAAATGATCTGGTAAAGCCAAGGATGACCGGTTCGCCGAATTTATTGCCATAATCACTGGCTCCATCACTGGCCCTTATTTCAAAATTCAGTGGTGAAGCCAGACTGGAAGGGTGAGTAAATTTCTTATTCTCCCAAGGCAGATTATATCCAGGAATTAAAAGATTAGAAGTACAATAGCCAGCTGTGCCGGCAATTACTAAGCCGCCTTTGCCGGTTGCTTGGACATCGCGGATTCTTCCGCCTGTTCCTGTTTCTGCTCCGGGAAAAGGAGCTACGCCACTAGGAAAATTATGAGTTTCGGCTGTTAGAATAATATGGTATTTAAATTTCTTTTTGGTAAAAGGTGATGGCTGGCCGGGTTGCTTGGGAATTATGGTCCAGCAATCATATCCTTTAATGGCACTAGAATTGTCATTAAAAGCAATAAGACTGTTTGAAGGATTTGCTTTTAAGGTAGACTGGACGATTTCTAAAAGGTTCTCCGGCATGATTTTCCCATTAATGATTTGCTGTCCTTTGAAATATCCATGTCGGGAATGTTCGCTATTGGCATTATCAAGATCCTTTATTTCAACAATAGTCGGATTTCTCTTTTCCTGTTTGACGAAGTATTGGTAGTAGAAGTTTCTATCCCATTGATCCATAGCTAATCCAGGGACATCTAGAAGGACCTCAGCTCCTTTTTCTATCATGGGAATTTCGTAAACTGGTTCTGGCTTAGTTTTCGTATCAAATGAATTGAGCGGTTTGACATAGATACATTCGGTCATGCGGTCATACTTTTTGGCGATGAATTCTTCTTGATTAATATTAGATGGAACTAAGTGTCGCCGAGAACGTTCAATCCGGGTAATTTTATCTAAGCCACAAGTATGGCAGACAGACATTAGGTTTGTAGAGTAGGCTGTGGCAAAGTTCATTCGAGGCCCCAGTTCAGTTACTTTTTGTCGAGGACTAAAAGATGTCTTTTTAGTAATGCTGTTTAATAAAAAACCTTCAGCTAAAATATACTGAAGGGTTGTTCGCTCACTTTTGGTTAGCGGCTTTTTTGTTTCTAGATAAAAACAGAACTCAAAATCCTTGTTTATTCTTTTATAGAATCTTTCCATGATAGGACCTTTCTATTATTATTTTTACCTCCCATGTTTAATATTTAAGTATATAATATGTCGTTTTGTAAATCAATGTTTTTAAATAATGCTATTCCATTTTTTTAATTAACCTGGTATCTTATATATGTATGCTAGAGAAAATATTAGATTTAAGTAGGAAGATTATTCCCAAACCGATATTTAATTTTTTTCAGCCGTTTTACCATTTTTGGTTAAGCTTGGTGGCTGCTTTGATTTATGGGTTCCCATACAGAAAAGTTAAAGTCATTGGCGTAACTGGAACAAACGGTAAGTCAACCGTAGTTCATCTGGTTAGTCAGGTCTTAAAAGAAACAGGTCATTCAGTGGCCTCTCTTTCTTCGATTGAATTTAAGATTAAAGACAAAGTTTGGCAGAATGATTTAAAGATGACTATGCCTGGTCGGTTTAAGTTGCAGAGGTTTTTGCATCGGGCAGGTAAGGCTGGTTGCGAATATGTTGTTTTGGAAGTTACTTCAGAAGGAATAAAGCAGCACCGCCAGCGCTTTATCCGTTTTCATACTGCTTTGCTGACTAATTTAACCGAAGAACACTTGGAAAGCCATGGCGGGTTTGATAATTACAAAAGAGCTAAAGCTAAATTATTTCATCAGCTTCGGACTAAAGGCAAATCGATCATTAATTTAGATGATCCTAATGCTAAATATTTTTTACAGTTCCCAGCTAAAGAAAAATGGGGTTACGGTATAGATTTTGAATCATCAGAAGATGTAAATCAGACTGTTAAGGCCAGTGATTACCAATTAGATAGAAAAGGAATTAATTTTACAGTTGATGGCCAAGGTTTTAAAGTGGGCTTTTTGGGTAAATTTAATTTGTATAATCTCTTAGCAGTTATTTCTATTGGCTTGTCTGAAAATATTCCTTTAGATAAGATTAGGTCATCTTTAAAAAAGGCTAAAGGTGTTCCTGGAAGGCTGGAAATGGTGATTAAAGACCCTTTTACGGTTGTAGTTGATTATGCTCATACTCCAGATGCCTTAGAAAAAGTTTATCAAACAATCAAGGATTCTTTTTCTGGAAGAATTATTGGTGTCTTAGGGGCGGCCGGTGGAGGACGGGATAAGTGGAAGCGTCCTGAATTCGGTAAGATAGCTGAAAAATATCTGGATAAGATTATTATTACTAATGAAGATCCTTATAATGAAGACCCTCAGAAAATTATTAATGATATTTCTGCTGGTTTGGAAAGGAATTCAGCCGAAGAAATCATTGATCGGAGACAGGCTATTGCTCGATCTTTGGAACTAGCTCAGGAAGGGGATATAGTAATTATTACTGGTAAAGGATGTGAACCTTGGATGTGTCTGACCCGGAATAAAAAGATTCCTTGGGACGATAGGAAAATAGTTAGGGAGGAGTTTGGAAAATTATAGATGATTTTATTGGAGAAAATTGTTTTTTATCTTTTGGTTTTTTGTTTGCC
This sequence comes from uncultured Candidatus Saccharibacteria bacterium, assembly GCA_964548405.1. Taxonomy (GTDB): domain Bacteria; phylum Patescibacteriota; class Minisyncoccia; order Portnoybacterales; family UBA2143; genus JAHJOV01. Next base: position 41,190 of record CAZJPW010000008.1, read on the forward strand.
TTGGCAGACTCGGAAGGTATTGTATCTTTGGGGAGGAGGATTTAACGAATGGACTAGCGCTTATCTTTATTTGACTGATATTTTAGTTATTTTACTCTTTTGTTTTTGGGCTTTAAGAAAAAGAAGAAAGAGATTTTTAAAAGAGTTTAAAATATTTAAACTAAAAGACTCTGGTTTTTGGCTAGTGGCTTTTTTATTTTTTAGCTCCGTTACTTTAATTCAGGCTAGAAATCTACCTCTTGGTTTCTATGCTTGGTTTAAGTTATTGGAATTTGTTATTTTATTTTTCTATTGCAAGCAAAATTACAAGGAGATTTTTAATTTTAAAAGAGTGGCTCAAGTGTTTGTGGCTAGCGGGGTATTTCAATCTTTAATTGCTATTAGTCAGTTTGTTAGCCAGAAAAGCTTGGGGTTGCGTCTTTTAACTGAAAGTCCCTTGGGTCCGGCTATTGATGGCGTAGCTAAATTTACAGCTAATGGTTTAACTTTTATCCGAGCTTATGGCAGTTTGCCTCATCCTAATCTTTTAGCTGTTTATCTTTTAACTTGTCTTTTTTTTGTATATTATCTTTGGTTTGAGAAAAAGAGGAATTTCAGAGGTAATTGTTTTTTATCATTCATCTATATTTTGTTATTATTGGCCTTGTTTTTGACTTTTTCCCGGATGATTATTTTTGTTTTTTTCTTAGCTAGTTTAATCTTTTTTATTCTTATTTTTAAAAAGCATAAGAAAAAAGCACTTAACTTATTTCTGTTATTGATTGTTTCTTCTTTCATTTTTTTCTTAATAGCCCAACCAGAGATATCGGCTCGTTTTCAGATTTTTTCAGGAGAACAGGCAGTTGGTTTGCGTCTTTTTTACAATCAGGTCGCTTATGATACTATTCAGCAATACCCTTGGTTAGGTATTGGCTTGGGTAATTTTGTCTGGGAGATTAAAGATATTTTTAATTTGTTTTCTAATTGGCTTCATCAACCGGTCCATAATGTATATTTACTGATAGCTAGTGAAGTTGGGTTGATAGGTTTAATTATATTTTTAATGTTTATTTATCAGCTATTAGTTCAAAACAAAGATAAGCTTTTGTTAATTATTATTCTATCTTTTCTTTTTATCGCTTTGTTTGATCATTTTTTCTGGACCTTACAGCAAGGTCAGTTGATTCTTTGGTTAGTCTTGGGTTTGACCGCTGGCCAGAGGGGAGTATAATAAAGGCAGCTTATGAAGTTTGTTGCTGATTTGCATATTCATTCTAAATATTCTCGAGCCACTTCGCGCGATATGGACGTGGACCATTTGGATAAATGGGCCCAGATCAAAGGAATTAAAGTTTTAGGCACAGGTGATTTTACCCATCATCTTTGGGTTAAGGAAATTAAGTCAAAACTTGAGCCAGCTGAGCCGGGACTCTTCAAACTTAAAAAAAGATTTAATTTTAAATCAAAGAGGGATGATTGGCTTCCCCAGAAGCAGAATGGTGATAAAAAAGAAGACAAAGGAACTCGTTTTCTGTTAAGCAGCGAGATTAGCTGTATTTACAAGAAGAATGACCGGGTTAGAAAAATTCATCTTATTGTTTTAGCTCCTAATCTTAAAGTAGTTGAAAAGATTAATACTCGTTTGAGCTGGATAGGCAACATTAAATCTGATGGCCGGCCTATTCTTGGATTGGATGCCAAGGAATTACTTAAGATTGTTTTGACTATTTCTGATGATTG
>CAZJPW010000009.1:0-39258 GCA_964548405.1 uncultured Candidatus Saccharibacteria bacterium
TTTTGAATGTTTTTAATATTTGGAGCGGGTAGAGGGAATCGAACCCTCGTCGTCTGATTGGCAACCAGACGTAATAACCACTATACGATACCCGCATGGTGCCGGGGGTGGGAGTTGAACCCACCACCTCGAATTTTTCAGATTCGCACTCTACCGCTGAGTTACCCCGGCATATATATTTGATTTTGTGGACCGTGCCGGAGTCGAACCGGCGACCTTCTGCGTGCCACGCAGACACTCTAACCAGCTGAGCTAACGGCCCTTCTGTTTATCTTTATAAATTATATTAGGAATCATCATTAATTCTGTATATATATCAGCTGAAAAATAATCTATTTTACAAACTCCTTTATAATCTTTCTTTTTAGTTGGCTTTCCTATAGTTCTAGCATCTTGCTGAGTTTTATAAAACTGAAAAAGAGGAACATTCGTAACCCTAGACCAAAATCTCTCTAATTTCTTTGTATCTTGATCAGCTCTACACATAACAGTACAACGAAATTTACTTCTATCAATATTATAACAATATTTCAATGAAGACAAGAATAACTTTATAACAAATGGATCGGAATTACCAAACATTAACGAGCCTCTTTGATTCTTGCCCCCTTCACCCAAATACAACATTGCGAGTGCAATTTTTGCAATATCTTTATTTTTTAATGACTTTACGAGATGCTTATTCCTATTTTCAACCGATTTTAAATATTTTTTTCTTTTAACTCGATTAACAGCCAATGCGACCGCTCGACCTTTATGTGCATTTTTTAAAATTAACTTACGAATTCTATCTCTATACTCTTTAGGTAGTTTAACTTTACTACACCAATCAGAAAGAGTGCTTTTGGGAATTTTAACCCCTAAAGTTTTTTGAATCTCTAAATAAGTTCTACCCTTTTTTCTTAATTCTATGGCTTTTTCTTTAAGTTTTATTCTATCCATTATTATAATTGTACCATAGAACTCATCAACGTACAATAAAGGTTCAATTACCGAGTACCCTCGGCAGGATTCGAACCTGCGACCTGCGCGTTAGGAGTGCGCTGCTCTATCCTACTGAGCTACGAGGGCAAATCCTATATCCATATCTTATCGTATTGACTATTCTAAGTCAATGGAATATACTGATTTAAAAGGAGACTTTAATATGACTAAATCACCTGTTGTAAATGTTATTAAAAAAATCAGCCCTGCTGTAGTCAGTATTGTGATCAGCAAGGATTTACCCAAGATAAAAAAATACATTTATCAACCTTTTGATGAGTTACTTGGTCCCTATGGACCACCAATCACTCAATACCGCCAAGAAGGAAAACAAAAAGTTAAGATTGGCGGCGGGAGTGGTTTTTTTGTTTCTTCAGACGGCATAATCTTAACCAATCGCCATGTAGTTGTTTCGCCTGATGTAGATTACACCATAATTACTTCTGATGAAAAAGAATACCAAGCAGAAATTCTGGCTCGTGATCCAGTCCAAGACGTAGCTATCCTTAAAATTAAGAATCCTAAAAAAAAGAAATTTCCTGCTTTGGAATTAGGTGATTCCGGTAAAGTTGATTTAGGAGAAGATGTTATGGCTATTGGTAATCCCCTGGGCGCTTTTCCTAATACCGTATCCCGAGGCGTCATTTCAGGCTTAAGCCGGTTCATTTCAGCCCGTGACGGCGTTTCTGGACACACCGCTGAATTAAGAGGATTAATCCAGACTGATGCAGCCATTAATCCTGGTAATTCGGGCGGTCCTCTTTTCACTATTGATGGAAAAGTAATAGCCATTAATGTAGCTATTGTCATGGGTGCTCAGAATATTGGTTTTGCTATTCCTATTAACAATGCTAAAAAAGATTTGGAAGATCTTAAAAAACATGGAAGGATTATTCAGCCATTTTTAGGTGTCAGATATATTATACTTAATAAGGCTATCCAAGAAGAATTTGCCACTCGGCTCAATCTCCGTTTGCCGGTTGATCACGGTGCCCTAATTATCCGAGAACCTGGCGCAGGTGATTCAGCCGTAGTGCCCAACAGTCCTGCTGCCAAAGCCGGATTAATGGAAAATGACATTGTTTTAGAATTCAACAAAATAAAAATTAATGCTAAGCATCCTCTCCAAGAATTAATTCATAAGCATAAACCTGGTGATATTGTAAAGATAAAGGTGCTCAGAGGTGATAAAGTTGGCACTGCTGAAGTTAAACTTGAAGAGAGGAAATAAATATATAATTTGATTAAGAGGCAATCCCTGCCTGAGAGCAAAAAAGGCCCTTTGCAGAAAAAGCAAAGGGCTTTTGCTATCTTATATCTCTATCTATCCAACAATTAATCTAAAAATCAAAAGAACCAAGGGCATAATCCAATCAAAAGCGAAGAATATGAAGAATAAAAGAACAAACATGCCATACTGTTCCAGAAAAATCCTTAAATTTTCCATAGAAGCAGGTAAAAAGGTAAATAAAACTTTAGAACCGTCCAAAGGAGGTATAGGCATCAAGTTAAAAATTGCCAAGAGTATATTTAAAAACACAATTAAACCAAAAACCTGACCTAATCCTGTAGAAATCATTAGCTCCATAGGCATAAAACGTAAACCCAAACCAAAAACTAAAGCAACTAATAGATTGGCTGCTGGACCGGCAAAAGCCACCTTGGCTGACCCATATCTTTGATCTTTAAGATTGTATGGATTATAAGGTACTGGCTTAGCCCAACCAAACATCATCGTTCCTTGAGAAAAAATAAAAAGCATCAAAGGTACCATAAAAGAACCCCAGAAATCCAAATGTTTTATTGGATTTAAAGTTAATCGCCCGTAATATTTGGCTGTTGGATCCCCTAATCTAAAAGCCATCCAACCATGAGCAAACTCATGGACTACGACTGACATTAATAGAATAGCCAGCTGAAAAATTAAGGTTACAAAGCTATCCATAAAACTTGATAATTTACATATTTAATGATAGAATGTTTCTTAATATGTCTAGAAGATGTTCAATCTGCGGTAAAAAACCAATGGTTGCGGTTACCAGAAAGAAACTCCGTGGTAAGTATAACCCAACCGGAAAAAAAAAGAAATACCCTAATCTACAATGGGCTAACCTTTCCGATGGGAAAAGAGTCAAAGCTTGTACTAAATGTATTAAAACCCTAGGGAAAATTAAATAGTTCCCGGGGTGTAGTATAGTGGTTAGTATGCAGGGCTGGGGGTCCTGTGACTCGGGTTCGATTCCCGGCACCCCGACTAGAAACAAAAAATGCCCGACCGGCATTTTTTGATTTACCCGGTTAGGCACCTATTTTTTCTTAGCAACGCCTCTTCGCTTTGCATGCTTAGAAGCGCCGCATTTCCTGCAAGTTATACGAGACTTTTTATTAACAGTCCCGCATTTCTTGCATGGCCAACATTCCCTTCCCATAGTCAATTTCTCCTGTAAAATTCGTTAAAAGATTAAAGCCATTCCACTATTCAAGTTTAAAAAAAACAATTAACAATAAAAGCCTTGCTGTCAAGTAATCTCTGAATTTCGACTAGATTCCAAGTGGGTGTCCGCAAGCCAACGCCACGGCGCTAACCAATCTAGAACTCCCGGGAATAACTACTTGATCCGAAATTTAAAGAAAGTTTCTTGACCAGCAAAGCTATTTTTATTTTACTAAACTTAAAACCTTTGTCAAGCTATTCCTTGATTCCATCTAAATTCACATCATACAATATTGCTTCTTGGACTAAACGATACTTGACGAGCTCATTTGGCTTAAACCAAACTTTAATTTCCTTATTCGCTTCTTGAGGACTACCTGACGCATGAACTAAGTTTCTAATAGCTCTTATACCAGTATCAGCTAAAGGATAAGAATCAATAGTTAAATCACCCCTAATAGTTCCTACATCAGAACTCAGAGGTTCAGTTCCCCCAGTAATTTTTCTGACAATTCCAACTGCTTCATGTCCTTGCCAAACCATAACTATTACTGGTCCGGCAGTAAGGAACTTTTTTAGTTTACCCAATATCCATAAACCACATTTTTTAGGATCACTAAACGGTGGTTTTGCTCCTTTTTTCTTGTAAGAAGCAATTGTTTTATTACCAGCTGATTCTGGCCAATTTTTGTCAATCAAATAGTGTTTTTCAACTATTTTTTCAGTAGGGATAATAAATTTTAGAGCGATCAACTTTAAACCAGTCCTTTCATAACGTTTAATTATTTCACCAATTAACGAACGCTGAACTCCGTCTGGCTTAACTAGAACTAATGTTTTTTCTTTATTTTTGATCATAATCCTTGTTAATTATTTTCAGTTAGTATATCAAATAGAACTCCATCAGTCAAAATTTTAACGTCTCCATGTTTATCAGTCCGGTAAGTTACTAAGTCTTTAATTCTATCTAAAACCTCGTTACTGGGATGCTTATATCGATTATTCTCACCCACTGATATTATTCCTATTTCCGGATTAACTGCTTTAAGAAAATTAAAACTTGTAGAAGTCTTGCTTCCATGGTGTCCTAATTTCAAAATATCTGATTGGATATCATATCTAGTTAAAATATTTTCCACTTTTCTTTCAGCATCACCAGTTAAAAGAATCTCCACATCTCCATAAATCAACCTAGCCACCACAGAAACATTATTACTTGGCTTAGAATATGAATTAATCAAATTCTGGTCAGGCCAAATGACTTCTAAAATAATATTTTCTTGGAGAATAATCTTTTGGCCAGCTTGAGCCAAAGTTAAAGAAATATTCTTTTGTTCAATCATCTCTCGCCACTCTTGATAAACTGCTGTGTCTTTTTCCAAGCCACTAGTTAAAATACCGCCTATCCGATAATACTCTAATACTTTAATTAATCCAGTTAAATGATCTGCATCAGGATGGGTTAAAATAATTAGATCTATGGTTCTATCGTAAAAAGGCATTGTTTGGCCTAATTTTTCTAAAACTGATTTATCTGGCCCTCCATCGATTAAAACCTGTTTGTTACCTGCTTCAATAAAAATACTATCTCCCTGACCAACATCAAAAAAAGTAACTTCTAAAATATTATCATCAACTTGCTCAAAAACAACAGACCAAATCCAAATACTCGTTCCTAGAAAAACAATTAAAACAAAATATCTAATTTTTCTTGTAAAAAACATACTATTAAATTGACAATGCGGGATATATGTGATTAAATAGAGTAATACTCTTTGTAGTGAAGTTCTTTTTTTTACTAACCCCTAAACATGAAAGGAGTTGATATGCCAAAAGGAGTCTTTGTGGTCAAAAAAGCTGATAAGAGAACCCGAACCGGCCGCCCCATTTGGCCCGTCCAGATCACCGATAATGACTGGATAAATGGATTTTTCGAAACGCGAGCGGATGGAGAAAGAATAGCTGTCCGAAAATATGGACGAAACGAAACTCCGCCCGACAACTTTCCGGAAATCACCCATCTTGGCTTCGAGACACTAACAGCCGCCCAAAAACATTTGGCCAGAAGCCAAAAATAACCCAATACATCCAGCATAGAAGGACAGAGTCAAATCTGTCCCTCTTTTTTATTTCGTTTTAAAATATACCACCCTAAAACTAAATAATACCCTATTAAAAATATTATAGAAAAACTTTTGAATTCTATGGTCGCTAAAGGAATAGATGATGAATAATCTACTACTTTAACTAGATAGGTTAATAAAAACCAAATGGGCCAAGCAATAATTTTAGCCAAAGGTAACCAAATCAGACCAACAAAAACCAATACCATCCCCATAATCATTATACCAGGCAATAAAGGAACAATTAAGAGATTAGCTAAAGGAGAAATTAAAGATAATCTACCAAAGTGAAATATTAACAAAGGCAGAGTACCTAATTGAGCTGCTAAAGTCATTGTTATAATATCCTTTATTCTTAAAGGATTAGGTAATTTTTCTGTTTTTTGATCTAAGATCGGTTTTAAATAAATAATACTTAAAGTAGCCATAAAGGATAATTGAAAACCAACGTCAGATTTTATTAACAAAGGATTAAACATTAACATAATCGTCGCAGCAAAAACTACAGCTCGATCAGCGCTGCGCAAACGACCCATTTTCTGAGCAAACAACAACAAACCAGCCATGATGCCTGCCCGTACAGCCGAACTTGGAGCCCCAATCATTAAGATATATAATATTAAAAGAATAAGGACAAAATAAAAGGCCTGAGAACGCCATAAACCGATTCCTAAGGCCAGAAACAACAATATCTGGGTCATGATAATCATATGCATTCCGCTAATCGCCACGATATGGCGAGTGCCACTAACATTTAAATCGTCTTTTAATTCATCAGATAATCCATACTTATCACCTAAGAATACTGCTTTTAAAACACTGGATTGGGGAGGTAATAAAGTTTGTTCAATAATATTTCTTAACTTATCTTTAAAGTTAAAAATCTTTTGAAAAAACCGATTTGATTGATTTTGATTGATTAATTTAATACTTGGATAATATACTGTTAAATATATTTTATCTTTAGCTAAATATGCTTGATAATCAAAATCATCAAAAACAGCTGGTTCTATTAATTTACCGAAAATTTCTAATTCATCTCCGTATTGGTATTGAGGATACAATTCTGTAGTGATTAAAATTTTTCCAGGAATATCTTTTGTTTCAAACTCAAACTTCTGCTGATTAATTCTTTGTTCTGGTTCATTGATAATAATGCCAGTAAAACCAGTTTCTTGATCATAATACTGATAAAGCCCCTCATCCTGAGGGGCTTTAATAAAAGAATATACAAAAACACTAACAATAAAAATCAAACAGAGATAAACAAGGATTTTAGACTTGGTTAATTTAATACTCAATTCCCTTTCTGGCTTTGATTTTTTTGTAATAATGCTTAATTTCTTTCATTTCTGTGACTAGATCGGCTAATTGGATAATTTTTTTGTTGGCTTTTCTTCCAGTCAGAATTAACTCTGTTTTAGACGGAGTTTTTTTGATTAAATCTATAATATTTTCTTCTTTTAATAAACCAAAATAAACTGCGATGTTTATTTCATCCAAAATAATTAAATCATATTTTTTGCTTTGAATCGCTTTTTGGGCAAAATTAAAACCCTGCTCTGCAAGGTTAAAATCTTTCTTAGTTAAATCGTCCTTAGTTACAAATCCTTTTTTGCCAAAAACTTTAAAATCAAAGTTTTTTAATTTCTTAATCGCTTTGATTTCTGAACTAAGACCATCTTTTAAAAACTGAATCAATAAAACTTTTTTATTAGCCCCGTTCGCTCTTAAACCCAGCCCCAAAGCCGCTGTTGTCTTGCCTTTACCATTACCTGTATAAATATGTAGCATAGACTATATATTACATGTTGGACAGCTGCCAGCCGGCAAATCAGGCACGTCTAGGGAAGGATCGCGCAGTTCCGGAGAAACATCTTTTTCTGCTATTTGACCATCTTTTTTATCCGACAACTCTTTTTTTTCTTCGCCTTTGATATTTAAAACCTGCTGTTTGCGACTCTCATTCCTATAAAGCGTTATACCCTTACAACCAAGATTGTATGACATAAGGTAAGCTTTTTTAATCTCAGCCTCCGAAGCCTCGTAAGGAAAGTTAATTGTTTTACTAGTAGCATTGTCAACATACCTTTGAAAGGCAGCCTGTATTTTAATATGATCTTTAGGATCTATCTCCAAAGAAGTAACAAAAACCTTTTTAACATCAGCTGGAATACCCTTAACATCTCGTAGATTGCCTTTAGTTGATATTTCCTTAATTAATTCCTTGGACCAAAAACCACGCTCTTTAGCAATTTGTTCAAACATCGGATTAACTTCAACTAATTCCTGTCCACCCAAAACGTACTTTCTAGTGAAAGCAATGGCAAAAAGTGGCTCAATACCCGAAGAAGCACCGGCAATAATACCAATCGTTCCAGTTGGAGCAATTGTTGTAACAGTAGCATTTCTAACTCTGGGCATATTACTAGCATTATAGATACTATCAATAAAATTAGGAAAAACGCCTCTTTGTTCAGCTAGTTGGACCGAGGCTTTCCTGCCTTCACTCTGAATAAATTTCATTATCTTTTCAGCCAGATTAAAAGCCCTTTGTGAATTATATGAAATACCTAGATAGATAAGCATATCTGCCCAACCCATAACTCCCAATCCAATTTTACGATTACCTCTAGTCAATTTTTCGATTTTTGAAAAAGGATAACGGTTAACTTCTATAACGTTATCTAGAAAACGAACTGCATTACGAGTCGTCTCTTTTAATTTATCCCAATCAACTATCCAATTCTTGGCCTTAGCCGATTTCTTCATCACCATTTTGCTTAAATTAATACTTCCTAGATTGCAGCTTTCATGTCCAAGGAGGGGTTGCTCTCCACATTGCGACGTTATAATTCCTGAAATTAATGGCTTTTTACTAATTCTAGTTTTTGCTTTTGGCTTAGTAATATAAACAACTGTGTGAAATTCATCAACTGTAATATTATAAACATCCTCGCGACCATAAAACTCTATTGATTTAACTTTATGATTATATAGAGTTAATTCTTCTCTAAAACTACTATATCCCCCGAATGTACTTCTAAGATCTCCCGAATAACCATATTGCTTTACAAAATCCTTAAATTCTTTGTAATTTGGAACCCGATTATTTTTCTTAAAAAATTTAATACCCAAATCATAAAGATTCTTTCTTAATTCTTTTCTTCTTTTGGCTTTAGTCTTAATAACATTGCTTGTATCTCTATATTGATTAATATAGGTAGCTGCACAAGATTGAGAGCAAAAAGTTCTTTTATCATTTTCTTTATAAGTTATTTTCTTACCACAAATTTCACAATTAGAATCAATAAATGAATATATTGTTTTAGCTTTACTTATTTTTTCTTTTATTTCGGGGTTATCTTTATATAATTGAACTATTCTTTTACTCATAGCTAATCTGTTTTTAGGATCCTGAAAATATTCTTGCGCTAACTTCCCAATCAATTCTTTCGTTTTTTTTGTATGTTTCTTCCCAAACATCCCATTTCCTTTGCCGGATACTTTTTCGCTCATTTTCTCTCTATAAATACTTTTTTCCTGCTCGGATAACTTTTGCCACCATTTCCCTTTCATTACATTTTGCTCTCCAGTCTGATGAAAACTATCATGAGCGCTTTGACTCATAATTTCCAAATTCTTAATCTGATTATTTAATCCATTAAAATCTTTATGATGTACTACTTCTTTTGGATATTTTTTAATCTTCCTGCTCAATAAAAAACTAGCAATCATTCTATGTTCTGCTTTAGCTCTCTGACCATTATTTTGCGTCACACCCCAATAAACACAATTCTTCTTAGTTGCTGTATACTGAAACTTATTAAAAGGCATTAAGCTTGTATTAGGTTTTAAATCCTTTAATTTTATCTCTTTATCATTCCTATCCCTAAACTTATGATCTTTTGTGGTAATAATATGACTTCCATCATCCAAAACTACTTTCCAAACTTCAACTTTTTTTCTAGTTTTTCTTGGATTTCTACCCATCCTAATTTGAATTTTACCATTACCATAAGAATAAACTGGAACATCTTTTCCTTCTTTAGCTAATTGTTTAATTGAAACATAATCTCTTCCATCAGCTACTCCTACTAAAGTATCACCGACTACGCATGGGTTAGTTGATTCTATTTCACCTAATTTAGGGGTTGGATTATCATCATTAATCCTATCAATGAATATTATACCCGGCTCACCATTTTCCCAAGCATAATGGACAATTAAATCAAAAACATTATTAGCATCTAATTTTTTAACTACTTTGCCATTCTTAGGATTAATCAAATCATATTTCTGCCTTTTCTTAACTGCCTCCATAAACTTATCTGTGATAGCCACAGAAATATTAAAATTATTTAAAACACCTTCTTCTAGCTTAGAAGTGATAAATTCTAAAATATCCGGGTGATCAACTCGCAGAATTCCCATATTAGCACCACGTCTCTTGCCCCCTTGTTTAACAACTTCGGTGGCCGCATTAAAAACAGTCATAAATGAGAGAGGGCCTGAGGCGCAACCTTGAGTTGATTTAACAATATCGCCTTTTGGCCTTAGACGGGAAAAACTAAAGCCAGTACCTCCCCCAGATTGATGAACCAAAGCAGTATGCTTTATTGCTTCAAAAATCTCATCCATAGAATCAGGCACTGGAATAACAAAACAACCACTTAGCTGCTGTAAAATGCCACCAGCATTCATTAAGGTAGGCGAATTAGGCAAGAATTCGAACGAGGCCATCATCCGATAAAATTCTTTACCAATATTAAAAAGCTCATCATCTGAAATTGACGGCTTAAAAAATGATTCAGCTGATGCGATATTAGCCGCTACCCGCTGAAATAACTGTTGAGGAGTTTCGATGATTTTACCATGCTCATCTTTTTTTAAATACCTTGATTCTAGAACACGTAAAGCATTAGAATTCAACTTAGTCCTAACATTCTGACTCAAAAGCCACCATTTTGCATCACGGATTTCTTTCCTTTTCTCACGATAAAAAGTATATGCCTCAGCCATCTCCTTGTATTTTGCCTTATCTAAAACACTAACTACCGTATCCTGAATTTGCTCCACACTAGGAGTTTTCCCTCCAAACTTCTTATTCAAACTTCCAACCACCTTATCTGAAATCTGCTCAGCCATCTTTTGATTTTCTTTGCCTTGAGCCTGAAAGACTTTAAAAATAGCTTTAGTGATCTTGGATTGATTAAAATCAACTATTCGGCCATCTCTTTTCCTAATCTGATTAAATTTTAACTTCATATTAGACATTCCTTTATTTTACTCCAATTAAAAAAAGACGTCAAAAAAACAAACAAAAACACCCCGCAGTCTTGCGGGGCGCTTTTGCCCCTCCTAAACTATTTCATCTTTCTCCTAATGAAAGCTGGAATATCCCATTCACTTTCCTGCTCTTCAACAGAAGGAGACTTTGGCTTTAAATCTGTCTTGATGCTTGTTTTTCTAGCAATAGTCTTTTCTTCAACTTGGTTAGATTGATGACCAATCGGTGAAATATCCTGAATTCTGGTTTCACTTGATCTTTTTAAAATACCTTCATCGAATCCTGTTGCAACCACTGTAACTTTAATTTCACCTTTCTTTAATTTATCATCCATCACAGCACCAAAAATGACTTTGGCATCTGGATCGATTGACTCGGTAATGACCTTGGCTGCATCGTTAATTTCAGTCATAGCTAGATCAGCACCGCCACTTACATTAAAGAGAACACCCTTGGCTCCGTCAATTGAAAGCTCCAATAATGGAGAGTTGACAGCTGCTTTGGCAGCCTCAATTGCTCGATCTTCGCCAGTGGCCCGTCCGATACCCATCAAAGCTGAACCAGTATTTTCCATAATCGCTTTAATATCGGCAAAATCAACATTAACAATACCTGGAGTAACAATCAAATCTGAAATACCTTGAACTGCCTGACGTAAAACGTCATCAACCACTGAAAAAGCATTAAGTAAAGGTGTTTTGCGATCAATAAATGAAAGTAACTTATCGTTAGGAATAGTAATTAAAGTATCAACCCTGTCTTTTAACTGACTCAAACCATCATCAGCGATACGAGCCCTTTGTTGACCTTCAAAAGAGAAAGGCTTAGTTACTACAGCTACGGTCAAGGCACCAGAATCTTTAGCTGCCTCAGCTATGATTGGCCCAGCACCAGTTCCAGTTCCGCCACCTAAACCATAAGTGACAAAAACCATGTCTGAACCTTTAACTGCTTCATGTATTTCATCCCGATTCTCTTCAGCTGCCTGACGTCCAATTTCTGGATTCATGCCAGCGCCTAAACCTTTGGTCAGATTCTTGCCAATATGTAACTTCTCAGGAGCTTTAACATGGTGTAAGTCTTGAGCATCAGTATTAATAGCCACAAAATCTACACCTTGAATTTTACAAGCTAACATTCTAGAAATACTGTTTCCACCACTCCCTCCAACACCGACCACTCTAATTTTAGCAAAAGTTTCTACATCAGGTTTTATTTGAGCCATGGTTATAATAAACAATGAGGAGCTCCTAACCCCTCCTCATTGTATTTAATATATTATTGAAATCTTTTTAAAATTATCACAATTATCTAAATAATGCAAGCCCCGTAGAGAAAACGGGGTAAAGGTTTACGGTAAAAATCCCCGGAACCAGTGTTTAACCTTATTAATTGTCGGTCGAACTTTCTTAGGCAAAGGAATACCTTGTCCCCCCGATTTAACCTGATTATCTATATTCCAAAGAATCAAACCAATAGCTGTGGCAAAAGACGGATCTTCCACTTCATCAATAATTCCTTCTAATTCCAAAGGAAATCCTACTTGGACTGGTAGTCTTAAAGTTTCTTTGGCTAAATCAACTAAACCAGGCACTTTGGCCCCTCCGCCTAAAAGAACTACTCCGGCTGGCAGTAATCCTTGACGATCAATCTTCTTCAACTCCTTATTAGCCAACTCCAGAATTTCACTCAAACGAGCTTCCACTATTTCAACCACTTGAACTCGAGGAACTACCCCGCCTTCCCTTGATCCTAATTTAGCCAAATCAATCATATCTTTCTTGTTAATATCAGATAACAAGGCTGAACCATATTCTAATTTAACCTTTTCTGCCAAATCAATATCACTTCTTAATCCAATAGCAATATCGTTAGTAATATGAGAAGAGCCAACCGGTAAAACACAACTATGAATAATATATCCTTCCTCAAAGACAGTTAAGCCGGCTGTGCCTCCACCTAAATCTAAAACCAAAACGCCTAACTCCTTTTGTCTTTTACTTAGAGCTGCATAACTAGCTGCTAAGGGTGCTAAAACCAACTCTTCTACCTCTAAACCAGCCTCTGAAATACACTTAGTTAAATTTTTAATAAAAGGTGATGATCCTTCTATGACTAGCGCATCTAACTCTAATCTTACTCCATTCATGCCCACCGGATCCTTAATACCATTCTGATCGTCAACTAGGTAATTTCGAGGTATAACATGAAGAATATCTCTGTTTGCTGAAATAGGAATATTAGAAGCTGCGTCTATAGCTCGCTCAACATCTTCTTGGGAAACTTCACTGTCAGCTCGAGAAACTGCAATCACCCCTTTGCTTACTCTAGGTACAATATGATTACCGCTAATACTGACGATTACCCGCTCAATTGACACTCCGCTGCTTCTCTCTGCTTCCTGAATTGCCTGAGAAATATTCTTGGTTGCTTCTTCAACATCAACTACTACACCCCGACGTAAACCAAAAGACGGCACTTGGCCAATACCAAGAACTTGCGGTTTGCTTTGATCAGCCCGCACCTTAGCCACAACTGTCCGAATAAAACAGCTGCCCACATCTAATCCGGCAATAATGATTTCTTTTGGCATAATATTTAAATTTATTACAACTCAGCCAAAATTCTCTTTTCCATGTCTTTCATCTTCTGTGCTTCAACTTCACCTTTTTCATGATCATATTCTAACAAATGAAGTATACCATGGATTAACAAAACAGTCAGTTCTTTTTCTAAAGAAGAACCCAAACGCTTAGCTTGTTTTTTGGCCCGAGGATAACAGATAATAACCTCGCCTAAACGCTTGATTCCGTCCGGCGCTTCTATGAATTCATCGCCTTTTTTCATCCTGGGAAAAGCCTTAGATAAATAAGGAAGTACTGATCTATTTCCAAACGATAAAACATCAGTTACTCGGTTTTTACCCCGGTACATCTTGTTTAATCTTCTTATTCTTCCGTCACCGACAATAGCTAAACTTATCTCAACATCTTTAATCTTTAAAACTTTCAAAACTTTCTTCGCTATTTTCTGAAAAAACTTTTCTTCCAATTCATTCTGAGTAAAATTATGAATTTCTAACATTATTTTTTTAACTCCTCTTGAACAATCTTATTAACCATTCCTCCATCAGCTTTACCTTTTAACTGACCCATAATGGCGCCCATAACCTTGCCTGTGTCTTGTGGTCCACTGGCACCCAACTCTTGAATTTTTCCTGAAATGATTTTTCTAACTTCCTCTTGGCCCATTTGTTCTGGCAAATATTCTTCTAAAATTTTTAATTCTGATTTTTCCTGATCAACTAAATCTTGACGATTACCCTTCTGATATTGCTCAATTGAATCCTTTCTTTTTTTGGACTCACTAGTAATTACCTCTAAAACTTCTTGATCAGTTAGCTTGCTTAATTCTTCTAGTTTACCTTGATCTTCTTGATCCTTACTTAGCTTAGCTCTTTTCTCCTTTTCTTTGTTAAAAACAGCTGCCATGACCATACGCAAAACAGAAAGCTCCTCTGCTTTCTTTTCCTGCATGGCTGTTTTAATCTTTGATTGAATTGTTTCTTTAAGAGACATCTATTTTCGCCTTCCCCATTTTGGTTCTTCTTCAAGAAGACCCATTTTTCTTAATTTTTCTTTTTCTCCGACGATTTTAACTCTTCTTAAAGCGCTATTTCTTCTTTCTCTTTTACTTCTTTCTTTTTCCCTGAATCTTGATTTACGAGCACGAATCAAAACGCCGCTTTGTTGAATCCTTCTAGAAAAGCGTCTTAGTAAACTTCTAGTTGTCTCTCCTGTTTTTTTCTTGACTTCAATAGCCACATGATTCACCTCCTTTTCTTGGTGAAATATCTACTTCTTAATTTTTATTTCTTTTTCTTGATCGACTAATTTAATTAATTCTTGAACCAGTTTCTTAGGATCGGATTCATAGACAATCTTACCTGGCCCTCGATGAGAATTATCTACAATCTCTTTAATCATATCGGCTGTGCCACCGCTCTCTGTTAAGACACCAATTGGCTTATCATCTTCATAAGCAATAGTAAATTCATTCAAAGTCCCCATACGTCCACAAACAATAATAACAGCATCTGAAGCACGAGTCATCATCAAATTACGACCGGAATAATTAAAACCGGTATAAACAATTAAATCATGAAAATCTGTTGGTAAGCGATACTTTCTAAGATGTGATTTTTCCGAAGCAGCCGGAGAAAGACCAATAACAACGCCATTTTCTTCTTTGGCACCAATAGCAGCCCAATAAGGAGCGCCCGTGGTTGCTCCAGTTACCAGAACACCATTCTGCCTAATAATTTCCCGGCCAACTTCTTTAGTTAATTCTAAAGCATTAACAGCGCAATGCCCGGTTTCAGCTGCACCAGAAACAGATATCTTATATTTTAAATATGTTTTCTTTTCCATTTATACTAGCTTACTATTTTTTAAACTTTTTGTCAAAAACAAAAATGAATTTATCAAGTTCTCTTTTTAACTTATGACCGCTACAATGTTTAAGTATTCCGTAATACGACTGAAGCGATTGATTAAAAGATTCTTTAGTCATTAATTCTTGATCTAATTTTTCTTTATTGAGTTTAATTTTTCCAAACATTCTCTTTTTGGTTTTTGTCCGAAGTGTTATATAATGAGGTAGAATAACATATCCAAGAAAATCTATTCCCTGACTGAATTTCCTGATCCCCACTTTTCGTGAATGTAACTTTAAATCCAGTTTTACGTTTAAAAAATCTTCAATCGGCTTAATGAGATGTTTAAGATATTCTGGGTTTGAATCAACAATTGCAAAATCGTCCGCGTATCTAAAATAATATTTTATTCTTAATTGCTTTTTAATGAACCAATCAAATTTATCCAAAAACACATTAGCGAAAATTTGCGAAGTCAAATTGCCAATCGGTAAGCCCCTTTTTTCTGAAAAATTTTCCTTTAACTCTCTCTCTCTGCAGAAAGTTATCCACAGTTATTGAAAAACTTGATATAATTTCCCAGACCAACCACAGGAGCTTGGGGTCATTGACCCTATTTTTTATTATGGCAAAAAGTTTTTGGTGAGATACGCTGTGAAAGAATTTTTTGATATCGCATTTTAACACATAGACTGGTTTAGTGTAATTGTTACTGACCTTCCTCAAAACATGTGATAAATTCTTAACCGCCAAATGAGTGCCCTTATTATCTCTGGATGAATACGAATGATAAATAAAAATGGGATTAAAAATTCCATATAATCCTTTAAAAACAATATGATGAACCAATCTATCTTTTACTTTGGCCTTATGAATTATTCTATGCTTAGGATCGTAAATATGAAATTTTTCATAAGAGCCATGCCGATAAACTTGGTTCATCAATTCATTATAAAGCTCAAAAATATTATCTTCCAAATAACGCTCAAACTCCATTACATCATATTTCTTTGATTTGCCTTTTTTAAATTCATCCCAGCAAATTAAAATATTTTCTAAACTAACTAAATTATCATAAATACTATGGATCATAAAAATATAAACATACCAATAATTAAAAAGTTATACGAACTGTATAAACTTTTTTATAAATATTCCGCTTCGTTTCCTAAAAAGGACAAATATACCTTGGGAGCCAAATGCGAAATGTATATTATTGCTACGCTTGAACTATTACTAGAGGCTAGCTGTACCTACAGAGATGAAAAACTAGCTTTAATTAAAAAAGCTAATGCTAAATTTGATACCTTAAAACTCTTTATCCGGCTTTTAAAAGATTTGAATATTATTGACAGTAAAAAATATTTTGAACTGCAAAGGCAAATCCAGGAAATTGGCAGGATGTTAGGCGGCTGGCAACGCTCACTTAGTTAAATTACATAAAATAATAACGAATAAAGACCTCCATAATGAGGTCCTTATTGTATTTAGACACAACCCGAGGAACAGCAAACCGCCAGAATAGTTATCATTGGCGTTGGCCAAGTTGTCCGTGTTGTTGAAGTCGAGCTTGTCGTCGTTAGCCTTGAAGTTGAGCGAATAATCGGCGGACTGCCAGGAAATTTATCTTTTTCCATCTTTAATCACTGGGGAAATAGCTTAAAAAGTAATATTTCCCCTGTATTTTATTTGGCTCGTAAAAGTTGAACACCAGAAAAAGACAAGTAGTGCCTAAATTCTCGCATACTCTCTTGCAATCCAGAGTGAACCGCAAGACTCTGATGCGTTGGTAGAAATTTAGGGTTTCGGCGAACCGCTATCCCATAAGACCGGTTGCATTAGCCTACTCCCAGATTTATTTTATCATATTTTAAAAAGAAAAACGAGGTGCAACATTGTTACACCTCGTGTTTTGAAAAATCCGGCTCCGCCAAAGGCGGACAGGCGAAAACCAAGAATCAAAATTCCTGGCCCAAGAAACAAAGAACAAAGAACCGAGTCCCGGCACTACCCGAGGAACAGCAAACCGCCAGAATAGGCATCATCGGCGAGGGCCAAGATGGCCGTGCTGCAGAAGAAGAGCCTGACGTCGCGAGCCTCGAAGGAGAGCGAATAAAAGGCGGACCGCCAGGAAAAAGCGGCCATATCCAGACCGGGCGTGTTGTAGTCACAAGCCAAGATATCAGAATACATCATCATAGCGATGGGAGTATCCATACCAGAAAGGACAAAACCTTCCGGTAATGTTAACACTTGCTCTCTGTCTGCGTTGATGGAAAAACCCTGCAAGGGATTTGGGAAATGAATTCCCATAACCGGCCCTTGTTCCATCCGTTTGATGAGCTGATCATGCCGACTTCCATCAACAATACTGACTTCGTTCGCCAACGTTCCTTTGCGATGATTGTAAAGCTTCCGATCGTCAAAGGTTTTGACATAGCTCTTGCCGACTCCCTCAAGATATTGCTCCAGAGCAGTTCCAATATCATCGGTGGTGATCTGTGGCAGAATTACCGGCAGATAAACACCATTGGTAATGTTGGCAATTTGGGGATTATCCCGAATTATAACTAACAAACGCTCGGTCTCTGCTTTGAGCTGTTCAGCTGTGATCTCTGTATCCACATCTAGACATCCGTGTAGTCGCAGGATACGGTCGGCGTAATCAACTTCTGCTTCCAGCTTCGGCTGATCTAGTCGAAAATCTCGATTGGCATCGCAAACGTTGGATTGCAGACCTTCGGGGATCCGTCGACCGTGCTTGTCTAAAAATAACTGAATAGCATCTTTAATTATCACGGTTTTCTCGTCTCGCAAAACGGCATTAACTACATCTCTGCCCCCAAGCTTTTTCATCAGGGCCAATTGACGTCCCGCGTCAAAACCTTTTAACTCTTGTAAAGGATCCATGATCTCCTCCTTTTCAGGCTCTATGCCCGATTGAGATTATTGCCTCTCATCCCGAGGCCCGGGATTCTTTCAAGATGAAAGAATAGTTTATTATATTACGATTACATTAAAAAGTCAAGCCCAAAATTTAGTATCTGAAACATTTTATAACTCCACTAACTCATTCATTTTAGGTACCTTAACTGATAAACCCAAATGATCTTTAATACGCTGAGCTAAAAGAGTGGCTGGTTCTCGCTCTCCCTGGCAAACAAAAATTCTCTTAGGTCTTTTAATAGAAGTAGGGCTGATCATATTTGAAAGCCAATCAATTAATTCGTCTTGGTCAGCGTGACCAGAATATCCATTAATATGTTCTATCCTGGCTCTAACTGGAATAGTTCGATTCTTTATTTTAATTTCTTTGGCACCTTCCAGAAGTTGTCGCCCCAGAGTTCCTCCAACCTGATAGGTAACTATTAATAGGGTACTCTTAGGATCAGGTAAATATTTTGCTTCATGATAAAGAATCCTTCCGCCATGCGACATACCAGAACCAGCAATAATAATTTTAGGCGGCTTAACTTGATTAATCGCTCTTGATTCCTGGGCTCTCTTAGTCAATTTCAGACCGGGAAAATTAAAGATATCATCACCTGACTTAATCAAGACATTGGCTGCCTGATTATAGTACTGACTATATTTCTTATAGACCCCAGTCAATTTAATAGCTAAAGGACTATCGACAAAAATTGGTATTTGAGGAATTCTCCTATTCTCCGTAAGCTCATTAAGATGATAAAGTAATTGCTGGGTTCTTTCTAAGGCAAAACTAGGAATCATTAATACCCCGCCCCGAGCTACTGTTTCTTCAACCACATCTTCAACCATATCTTTAGATGACTGTTCTAATTCATGAACCCGACCACCATAAGCTGATTCTATGACAACATAGTCAGCATTTTTGATTTTTGTTGGATTTTTTAAAAGAGGCACCCGACCAGAACCTAAATCTCCAGAAAAAACGATTTTTTTATCTTCAGCTTCTACTTCAATGCTAGCTGAACCTAAAACATGTCCAGCATCTTTGAAACACACAGTTACCTTATCATTTAATTTAACCGGTTCTTCGTATTCAACTGATTCAAATAAAGCCATAATCTTTTCAATCTCTTGACTGTCACTTCTGCGATGAAGAATTTTCTGGCTATCCTCCAGCATAAACTTAGCAAAACCGATGGTCGGCTTAGTAGCATATATTTTACCCTTAAAACCATCCTTTACTAATTTAGGAATCCTTCCAATATGATCCAAATGAGCATGGGTAATCAAAGCAAAATCAACTTCTTTTGGCTGATAGGGAAAAGGCTCATTATTTTTCTGAGCTATTTTCCGCCTACCCTGAAAAAGACCACAATCAACTATAATTTTGGTTTTATTGGTTTGTAATAAATAGTTGACGCCGGTAACAATACCGGCTCCTCCATGAAAGTATAATTTCATAAGATAATTCTAACAAAATCTTCCCAAAAAGAAAAGCCGCTGCGCCAAGCAACGGCTATTCTACTAACCAATTAAATTATTCTACGTATACTTATCAGCGATGGTGGAGGCGGCGTAGGATTGAGGTTTAATCCTGGCGTCAAAACCATTGCCTCTGACCATACCAATCACTTCCTTAATCATTTCTCGAGTAGGCCCCTTTTGGCCAACATCAATATGAATTTGAAAATCGTAATTAGGTTCACTGGTAGCTCTTACTAATGATGCTAACTGACTTAAAACATCCCGAGCACATTCCAATGACAAAGTAACTTCCTGATAAATCCTATCTCTTAAAGTATGGTAAACCTTACCTCCGTTTGTTTTTCTCCAAAAATAGCGTCCGCCTTTACCGACTCGATAAACAATAATAGCGGTGACAAAGTCAGCTTTTCCATTACCATTAGAATCTGTTCCAACAATTAAACGATATTTAGATTGTGAATCTTGATCAATATATCTGGAAATCTCCTTGGCTACTTTAGCTAATTCCATCCGTCCGCTACTTGGACTGCGAAATGTATCTTTACTCTTCATTACCTTTACTATACTCCTTCATTCCTTTTTTGACAAGTCCCTCTTTTGGCCTAAATCTGCCATAAAGCTCGTTAATTTTCTCCTGCTGCTTTTTGAAATCACCAAACTCCCGCCTAATTTGGGCTTTGACTTTTCGAATATATTTACGAATGCTTTTTGGTAATCTCTTTTCTCTGTTCATTTTAATATCTCATATGATAACGGGTTTGTGGAAAAATTAAAAGGGCGGGATAACAATCTCCGTCCTTTTGTAATTTAGATATATAACTAAATAAAGGAAGTAATTAATTCGTAAACAGCGCCGACAATAAAGAATAGGACTAGGAAATAAATAAAAACTTTAGGTAAATTTATGGTATAACCTGGCTTCATATCTCCCATTTTCTTAGCTTTAAGATAAATCAAAATCATCAAAACAGCATTAGTAGATAAAAGCACTCCGCCACTAATACTAACTATCTTAATAAAATCAGTTAACCCAAATAGGAATAAAGCTAAAGGCAAAAAACAGACGATTAACCAAGATAAATGCTTATTAACTTTAAAATCGTACCAGAGAATTTTTTTAAGAGTCAGGCCGCCAGTCAAAAAAGAGGTAAAAGTGGCTAAAATACCAAAAAGCAAAGCTAAAATAACAACTCCATTACCTAAACGATCTTTTAATCCAGTAATAGCGTCGGGCGTAGTATCTGAACCAGTAATACCTAAAATTAAAAATGTGAATAGAAGAGAGACTAAGGCAGCGATTAAAGTAGCTGAAATGATTACTCTTTTAAGATTCTTAGCCTTATCAATTAACAATTCCTTAATCTCGGGAATTATAGACATTCCAGACAGAGAAAAAAGTATTGCGCCATAAGGTAAAAACAGATATTTAACATCAAAAACAAAAAGATTATCTAAGTTAATAACTGGAAATCCTTTGTAAAAGATAAGACCGAGGATAATAAAGAAAAAAATGAATAAGATAAACTCGGTTTGAGCGATGCTTTTAACGCCAAAATAGATTAATAGGGCGCCTAGGCCAAAAAAGATTAGGATATACAAAAGACTGCCACCGCCCAGAATGGGAATCAAAATAGCGCCTAGGAAACCGCCTCCAATGATAATATAAGCAAGAATACCGCTAATTGAACCCAAACCACTAGAGAAAAAAGCCAAGTATTTAACCCAATTACCTAAATATTTTTCTACATAACCAGGGAAACGATGTTTTTCTCTAGTTCTTAGAATCGTTTCTCCATAAAGCAATTCGAATAAAATAACTACTAGGGTAATAATTAAAAAATAGAAAAGCACCGTTACGATGCCCACCCGCGCAGCGACGTAAGGCAAACTAAAAATACCTACGCCAATAATATGCCCTACCATAAGAGCCAATGCCTGAAAAAACTTTTTATTCATTATCGATAATTAGGCAGATAGCCCTGTTTAACTAACCAATCTGTTAAAAAGATGAAGATTATTCCCCAAATTATAGTAAAGATAAAAATGGTCTTGCCTTGTTTTTTTAATTCTGGTTCGGTCCAAAAGGCAACCGCCAAAATTAAACCGGCTACCGGACTAATCAAAGCAACGACAATTCCCATCCAAAACCATTTCTTACAAGAACTTAAACTGATTTTTTTGTCTAAAGGAGAAACTAATTTTTCTTCATTCATTGATTTTTAATTAATATTCTTTTTAATTTTCTCTGCAATTTTTTCCATTTGTACCTTATCTATTTCCTTAATATTCCCAAAGTTAATCGCTCCGCCATGGCCATCATTCTGATAACGAGGAATCAGCCAAACATGGGCATGAGGCACTTCTTCGCCAACTACCGCAGAAGCTAAAAATTCAGTGTTCATAGCCTTACGAATAGCATTGGCAACCCTGTTAATAATTTCGTAATACTCACCAATATTAGGCATATCCCAAACCCAACGGACATGTTTTTTAGGAATAACTAAAGTATGACCAGGATTAAGAGAAGGCACTGCCAAAAAAGCAAGATAATTTTCATCTTCAAACACTTTGTAACTCGGTATATCTCCAGATATGATTTTACAAAAGACACAATCCATAATTATTTCTTCCTGATTTTTTTCTTCAACTTTTCAATCACCTTACTCAGAGGAACTATCTCTTGACTGCTTGATTCCATATCTCGAATAATAATCGTATCGTCAAGCGCCTCTTTCTGACCCAAAATCAAAGCAAAGCGCGCTCCAGCCTTATCAGCCCTTTTTAGCTGGGCTTTCATAGTATTACGACTAAAAGAATTAGTCATTTCTAAACCAGCCCGGCGTAACTGCTCAAATAGTTTTAAAGATTTTTTCTTGCCCAGCTCACCCAATTGGATCAGAAAGACCAAGGGGCGATTTCTTACAGGAACTTTAATTCCCTTTTCTTCCATTAAATTAACGATTCTGTCCAAACCAATAGCAAAACCAACACCCGGAATATCTTTACCCCCCAAGAGCTTAACCAAACCGTCATAGCGTCCCCCACCGGCCAGAGCAATCTGACGACCCTCTCCGTCTTCGGGCCAAATTTCAAAAACCGTCTTGGTATAGTAATCCAATCCCCTAACTAGATGTGAATTCAAGATATACGGAATTTCTATCTCATCTAAATATTCCAAAACGCTCTTAAAATGATTATGACAATCGTCACACAAATGATCAATAATCTGAGGTGTTTCCTCAGCTATTTTTATACACCGCTCATTCTTACAATCCAATAACCTTAATGGATTCTGTTTTAGTCTTTTTTGACAAGTAGCGCAAACATTCTTGCTACGGCTGCGATAATAGCTAACCAGCATTCGCCTATAAACAGGCCTACAGCTAGGACAGCCGATACTGTTAATTTGGGTAATCAAATTTTTAATTCCCAAATCCCTGCTAATTGAAAAGAACAACTGAATTAACTGAGTATCGAGAATGGGATCATTTTCGCCAATAATCTCAAAATCGGCCTGATAAGATTGACGATAACGGCCTTTTTGCTGCCTTTCATAACGAAAGATAGGCCCAATACTATAGAGCTTTACCGGATGAGATAGACCAGTAAGGCCTCTTTCTAAATATGCCCTAATGATTGAGGGGGTGAACTCGGGACGCAAAGTTAGCTTATCTCCTCCCTTGGTCCTTAAGCTAAACATTTCTTTCTCAACAATATCAGTGAACTGGCCGGTCCCTTTTATGAATAATTCAGTTTCTTCGAGAATCGGAGTTTCTAAAAGACCAAATCCGTACGACTTAGTCAAATTATCAATCACCTTCTTAATTCTTTCCCAATAGATTTGCTCTTCGGGTAGAATATCTCGCATTCCCTTAGAAGCTTGAAATTTTGGTTTTTTAGACATGTTTTAAAATACTTTAGCTGTATCAAAAGGCCAAGCCCGAAGCCAAACCCGCCCAATAATATTATCTTTTGGCAAAGCCCCCCATTGGCGAGAATCAGAACTTGCCTTCCGATTATCACCTAAAACAAAATATTCGTCTTCATTTAATTTAAGATGGATTAATCCCCGGGTAACCGTCTCTTCAAATAAATAAGCAGATTCATCCAATATCTTACCCTGAGGAAATTCTTCGTCATAGATAGTTACTTGACCATTTTTAATCTCAACTACTTCGCCTGGCAGCCCAACTATTCTTTTAATATAGTATTGTGAAGGCTCAAGTGGGTATTTAAAGACAATCACCTCTCCTCGGGCCGGATCATCAAAACGATAGCCAATCTCGTTAATAACCAAATACTGACCATTATCAAAATTAGGCTCCATAGAGGCGCCTCGGACAAAAAACGGCTGAACTAAATAATATCGGACTGGGATAATAATCACTAGGGAAATAACTACTATCTTAACAACTTCCCAAATAAAGATAAGTGCTTTTTTCATAGTCAATTCATTCTAACTTTTTTCACAAAAAAAATCAAATCTGGTATACTAAAGATTAATGAATCAAAATGAACAAATTAATCGCTTAATCAAAAAGGGATTGTTTGATGAACAATTAAAAATACAGAAACAAAAGAAAAAACAGAAAAATTTAAAGTTGGCTTGCCTGTTTGTCTTTGTTTTGATCATTTTGATTGGCTCCATCTTTATTTATCAAATACTTCCTAACCCTTCTCCTAAAAATCAAAAAATCCAGCTTACAGAAAAACCAAAACAAGAGAAAATTAATATCTTAAAATCGATCCTATCTTTTGATTTAGACAAAGATCAACCCTCAATGAACATTCTAGCCCTGGGCAGGCCAGGACAAGGATATTCCGGACAGGATCTAACCGATACAATAATCTTAATCCATTTGGAACCAGCTCAAAAAAAAGCGATATTAATTTCTTTACCTCGAGATCTATTGGTAAAAATCCCCGGAAGCGACAGTCGCCTAACTAAGATTAATTCCTTATACAGCATAGTAGGCATCAATGGACTTAAAGAAAAAATAAAAGAGATTACAGGGTTAACTATTGATTACCATATTTTAGTCGACCTGGTAGTTGCTCAAGAAATTATTGAATTGGTAGATGGTCTTAATATTTATGTACCTCAAGATATTGATGATCCCTTTTTCCCAGGACCCAACTATTCTTACCAAAGATTTAACTTATCAGCCGGCTGGCGTTATCTAAATGGTCCAACAGCCCTAAAGTATATCCGTACCCGCTATACTTCACCTAATGGTGACTTTGACCGCATGGTCCGCCAACAGCAAGTTATCACTCTCTTAAAACAAAAAGTTCTGGAACTTAACCTCCTTTGGGATTTCCCCACTTACTTAAAAATGTTTAATTCTCTTAAAAACCATATTGAAACAGATCTGGGAATTCTGGAATTAAAAAACCTTTGGAAAACGGTCAAAAAGATAAAAGCTAATCAGATTACCCAAGTAGTTATTGATAAAAAAGAAACCAATCTTTTAGTAGGCGGACAAGTTCCTTTTGGTCAACAAATGGCTTCGGTTGTTTATCCCAAGACTGGCCAAGGAAATTATGATAATATTAAAAAATATATTAGTAAATTTATAGGCTTATGAAATTAATTGTTGGTTTAGGTAATCCAGGGATTAAATACGAAAAAACACGCCATAATATTGGGTTTATGGTCTTAGATATTTTAGCTGAAAGCGAACAATTTGATTCTAAAAAAGTTAAACTTATCAAACCGCAAACTATGATGAATAACTCTGGCCAAGAAGTTAAAAAAATAGCTGATTATTACAAAATTAAACCTGAAGATATTTTAGTTATTCATGATGACATTGATTTGTCATTGGGAGAAATTAAAATCCAGCAAAGCAGAAGTTCAGCTGGACATAAGGGTGTTCAGTCAATTATTGATGCCTTAGGCACTAAAGATTTTATTAGAATAAGAATCGGTATAAAACCAAGGAACAGGGAACAAGAAACAGAAAACAGAATAGACACTGAAAAATTCGTTATTCAAAAATTCACTGAAGAGGAAGAAAAAATTGTTGAGGAAATAACGATAAAGGCCGTCGCGTTGATAACGACGGCCCTCGAAACAAATTTAGGATAATTGATAAATTCGGTTTGTTGTCTTTTTGATTTCTTTTTCTGAAAGAAATTTTAAAAGACGACTAGACACAAACCAGGCAATGGCTGCTGCTGCGACTATCACCGCGACACCAGCAAAGCTGAACAGAATCCCCTGTACAAGACCAACTGATTCCGGCCGCTCAGCAATTTTATCCCAGGCATTAACCACAAGATAAAACACAAAGCCAACAAAACCAGCTGAAAAAAATATAGTTAAAACTTTAATTTTTTTCATCTTTATCACCCTATTTTAAGGTTAATGTCAAATAACTAAAGTTAATCTTCACTAGCCCGCCCAGTATAGATCTCACTAAATCTTAGGAGGGATGATTCAGATTAACCATAACTAGGCAGGATAGTGAAGATTAAACTATCAATATTATATCAAAATGACAGAATTTGTCAACCCCGAAGCAAAATATTTCAATGCTTTTAATTTAATTGAAGGTTTAGGCCCAATTGCTTTTAAAAAAATATTAGCTCATTTTAAATCTCTAAAAACTGCCTGGTCTATTGATATTAAAGAATTTGAACAGCTCGGCCTAAACAAACCTCTAATTGAACAAATTAGGATTAAACGGACTAAAATTAATCCTGATTGGGAAATGGAAAAATTAATCAGTCAAAAAGTTAAGATAACTACTCTCGAAGATAAAGATTACCCTAAATTACTTAAAGAAATCTATGCTCCGCCTGCCTTGATATATTTCCGGGGCAATCTTAAATCAAGTGACCAATTAAGTATTGGACTAGTTGGCACAAGAAAGATTTCTTCTTATGGTCGCCAGATTACTCCCCTAATCACAGCTAGTTTAGTCCGGGCGGGGTTAACTATTGTTAGTGGCTTAGCTAAAGGGATTGACACCTTAGCCCATCAATCAGCTCTTCAAAACAAAGGACGGACTTTGGCTGTTTTAGGCACTGGAGTGGATAGAAAAAGTATTTATCCAGCAAATAATAAATATTTGGCTGAAAAAATTACTGAGCAGGGTGCTCTAGTGAGTGAATTTCCAATTGAGACCAAACCGAGTATTCAAAATTTTCCACAAAGGAACCGTCTTATCTCAGGATTAAGTTTAGGTATCTTAGTTATTGAAGCCCCAGAAAAAAGCGGGGCTTTAATCACTGCTCGTAATGCTTTGGAACAAAACAGAGAAGTTTTTGCTATACCTGGTCAAATCCTTTCGAATAATTCTTTAGGAACTAATAACTTAATTAAAATGGGGGCCAAATTAGTTAGCCAATCTGAAGATATCCTTGAAGAGCTTAATATGATATAATAATTTTTATGAAACTAGTTATTGTTGAAAGTCCAACTAAATCAAAAACAATAAATAAATACTTAGGCCCTAAATACAAAGTGCTTTCTTCGTATGGACATATTCGAGACCTGCCTGAGAGATCTTTTGGAGTTGATTTAGAACATGATTTTAAACCCAAATACGTTATTCCTGCCAAAGCAAAAAAAACAGCTAAAGAGTTAAAAGAGGCAGCTAAAAAGGCGGACTTAGTTATCTTAGCTACTGATAAGGACCGCGAAGGCGAAGCGATTGCTTGGCATATTCTCCAGATTCTACCTAAAAGCAAAACTAAAAATTACCAACGAATTTCTTTTCATGAAATAACTAAAAAAGCAATTGAGAAAGCCATAGCTAACCCTGGCCAAATCAATATGGATTTAGTTAATGCCCAACAGGCTCGAAGAATCCTAGATCGCTTGGTTGGATACAAACTCTCGCCTTTTCTCTGGAAAAAAGTAGTCAAAGGTTTATCAGCCGGCCGGGTGCAATCGGTGGCCGTCCGCTTGATTGTCGATCGAGAAAGAGAAATTAAAAATTTTAAACCGGAAGAATATTGGAGTATTGAAGCCAAACTACGAAAACAAGAAGCGAACAATTCAGATGAATTTACTGCCCAATTAATCAAAAAAGAGATTAATAAGCTTGAAATAAAGACTAAACAAGAAGCAGATAAGATACTAGAAGATTTAAAAGGCGCCCAATACCAAATCAATGAGATTAAAAAGAGAGAAGTTAAAAGACATGCCCATCCACCTTTCACAACCAGCACTCTTCAGCAAGAAGCAGCCCGCAAATTAGGTTTTTCCGCCAAGCAAACCATGAGAATCGCCCAACAGCTCTATGAGGGTGTTAAACTAGGCAGCAAAGGGCGTATCGGTTTAATTACCTATCACCGAACTGATTCTTTTAATCTCTCAAGTCAAGCCCTAAAATCTGCTCAAGAATTTATTAAGAATACATTTGGTCAAAAATACTTGCCGGATAATCCTAAATTTTATAAAAACAAAAATAAAAGAGCCCAAGAAGCTCATGAAGCTATCCGATCCACTTCAGCTAAACGACAACCAGATAAAATTAAACAATATTTAGATACTAAACAATATAAATTATACAATCTAATCTGGCGCAGATTTATTGCTTCTCAAATGAATCCAGCTATCTTAGACGCCACCACAATTGACATTAAAGCAGAAAAATATATTTTCCGAGCAACTGGATCAACCATCAAGTTTGACGGCTGGCTCAAGGCTTACCCCAATAAAACCAAAGAAAACATTCTTCCTCCTTTATCTAAGGATGAAATTCTTAAATTAATAAAGTTGATTTCTGAACAACATTTCACCCAACCGCCGGCCCGCTATACCGAAGCTTCCTTGGTTAAAATATTAGAAGAATATGGCATTGGTCGGCCTTCAACCTATGCGCCGATTATTAGCACTATCCAAAACCGAGGCTATGTCGAAAAAAACGAACAAAAAAGATTTATTCCTACAGAAATTGCCTTTATCGTTATAGACCTGCTTAAGGAAAACTTTGCTCAGATCGTTGATGTTAAATTCACCGCCTACATGGAAGAAGATTTAGACCGCATTGCTCACGGTAAACAAAACTGGCTAACTGTACTTAAAGAATTTTACAAACCCTTTCAAGAAAACCTTGAGAAGAAATACAAAGAAGTTAAAAAGAAAAATATGGACGAAGCAACTGATAAAAAGTGTCCTTTATGCGGCAAAAACCTTGTTATCAAATTGGGACGCTTCGGCAAATTTTATGCTTGTCCTGGCTTTCCGGATTGTAAGCACACCGAAGCAATTGTTACCCCAACCGGCGTCAAATGCCCTCAATGTGGACAAGGCGATATTATTGAAAGGCGCAGCAGAAAAGGAAAAACATTTTATTCTTGTTCCGGATATCCTAATTGTAAATATGCCCTTTGGGACAAACCTGTTAATGAAAAATGTCCAAAGTGTAAATCGCTCCTAGTAGAAACAAAAAGTAAAAAAATCAAATGTAGTAACAAAGAATGTAACTACAAGAAAACGTAAAAAGCCGACTCTTGTCTATTCTCCCTCAGAATATATGACATTATAGAGTCGGCTCTTTAATCTACTCGAACTTCTTCTTGGACCTTTTGGACCTTTCGTTCTTGATTCCCTCCGTCTTCATCTATGATCTTCTTAATAACCACTGCGATTTCGCTGGCATTCTTTTTGAAAGATTTAGATCCATCAACAATAACCAAGCGGTCCTTAAGGGTTTTGTTCAGCTCAACTTCCAGTTCTTGATAAGCCTTATCTAACGTTCTAAAAAAACTCATCTTGAATACTGGATCCCTATCCTCAAGTTCGAACATCGTACCGAACTTGTTCTTGGCACGGGCAAAAGCGAGATTGGCTGGAGTTTTGACCAAAACTAATAGATCGGTATAGAGCTTAGCGTTTTCCCGCCAGGCCCTAATCTGTTTTTCGGCCTTAACTTTAGGCGCCAAACCAGCAGAGATGTAAGCCTTCATAAAGGTAATGCTATCGTAGATACACCGATGGACAATAGCGATTGCCTTTCGATCCTTTACCTGAATCATTCTGTTGGTTACAGCATGGACCAGGTAAAGCTGTCTGGTAAAATGATCTGGGTGGATTAATTCCGAAATAATCGTCAGGTCTTCAACTACAGTTTCCACATCCTCAAAACCACAACACGTTTCCAGTTTTTGTTTCAAGGCGTTAAGAATAGTCAGCTTTCCCGCACAGATCGTCCCTGCAATACCGATAATCAACGATAACACCCCCCTTCAATGATAGTTTATTGAGCTTTAATTTTTTAAGGAAACTGATTACGTACAAAACACGGGTAAAACCCGTGAATACTCTTTTTTGTATCTACCCCAAACATACCTTTTAAATTATCTCTTGTCAAGTATTTAATCTTAGTATATGATAAATAAATATGACTACTATCGAACAAGTCATTAATAAATTTCGCCAAACCCATCCTTTGGCTGATACTAAATTAATAGAAAAAGCCTATCACTTTGCTAAAGAAGCCCATCATGGACAAAAAAGACTAAATGGCGAACCTAGAATGGAGCATCTTCTTCAAACAGCTAATACTTTAGCTGAATTAAAATTGGACGCTGCTTCTTTAGCGGCCGGCATCCTACACGATATCATAGAATACACCTTAGTTAAACTATCAGATATTAAAAAGCAATTCGGAGACGAAATTGCTTTTTTAGTTGAAGGCATTACATATATCGATAAAATTGAATACAAGAAAAAAGACAAAGAACCTGAGGATCAGGTAGAAAATATTCGTAAAATCCTATTGGCCATGGCTAAAGATATCCGAGTAATCCTAATAAAATTAGCTGACCGGCTCCATAATATGAAAACGCTATCTGCCATATCAAAAGAAAAACAACAAAGACAGGCTTTGGAAACATTAGAAATCTACGCTCCCCTGGCTCACCGCTTGGGTATTGGTAAACTTAAAGGCCAATTAGAAGACTTAGCCTTTCCATATGTCTATCCCAAAGAATACAAAGAAATCATTGAACAGGTTAAAGACAGATATATTGAAAATAACAAATATCTAGAAAAAATTACACCTACAATTAAAAAAACCTTAATCAAAAAAGGGATTAAGGTAATAGAAACTCATTCCCGCACCAAACATTACTACAGCCTTTACAAAAAGCTTCTCCGCTACGATATGGATTGGCATAAGATATATGACTTGGTTGCCTTAAGAATTATTGTACCTGATATTGAAAACTGCTATGCTGCTCTTGGAATAATTCATAAGAATTGGAAACCGCTAATTGGAAGAATCAAAGACTATATCGCCATTCCTAAACCTAATGGCTATCAATCTCTTCATACGACCGTCTTTTGTCAAGGCGGTAAAATTACCGAATTCCAAATCAGAACTCTAAAAATGCATGAAGAAGCTGAACACGGTATTGCTGCTCACTGGTACTATACTAAAAACAAAGGAATCAAAGAATATATTAAAGATACTCTGTTTGGAAAAACAAAAAAAGAAAACCGCCAGCTAATAGAAGAACTTACCTGGGTAAAACAGCTTCAAGAATGGCAAAAGGAGCAATTTTCTTCACCCCGCGATTTCCTTGACTCTCTAAAAATTAATTTCCTAAAAGACAGAATCTTCGTTTTTACTCCTAAAGGCGACATTATTGACCTGCCTGATGGAGCTACTCCGATAGATTTCGCCTATCAAATCCACAGTGATATTGGCAATCAATGCGTCGGAGCTAAAATTGATGGTAAACTTAGCACCTTATCTGAACCATTACAAAACGGACAAGTAATTGAAATTGTTACCGGGAAAAACAAAAAGCCAAATAGAGATTGGCTCAAATTCGTCAAAACCAATGAATCAAAAAAAAGAATTAGGTCCTGGTATAGAAAAAACTAGATCTTCATTAAATACTTAGTCAACTTATCTAATTCTTTATCACTAGTAAATTCAATATTAATATAGTGGGTATCACCTCTTTTAAGGATACTTACTCGGCGACCCAAGACCTCTCTCAGGTCTTTTTCTGTTTTCTGAAAAAATGGATTCTTAGGCCCTTTAGCTTTTGCCTTATTCTCTTCAGCTAACCTTCTAGCCCTTTCTTCTGCCTGACGGACACTTAAATTATTTTTAAGAATAGTCCTAAATAGGGCTATATGAGCCTCCGGCTTAGCCATCAGAATAGCTCGTCCATGGCCTTCAGTAATTTTATCAGCACTTATTGCCTTTTGGATTTCTGTTGGCAGAGTTAAAACACGAAGCGTATTAGTTATTGTTGTTCGGCTCTTGCCAACTTTTTCAGCAATATCCTTATGTCTTAAATTAAACTCATCTTGAAGCTGCTTGTAGGCCAGAGCAGATTCAATAACGTTAAGGTTTTCCCTTTGAATATTTTCTACTAAAGCTATTTCAAGTTTTTGTTGGGCGGCACTGTCTTTGATAATTACGGGTACATGCGGCAAACCAGCTAATTGGGAAGCGCGCCATCTTCTTTCTCCGGCAATCAATTCGTATTCCACTTGCTGGCCTCTTTCAGTGGATTTTTCAATCTTAGTGACAATCAACGGCTGTAAGACGCCATGCTGCTTAATTGATTCAGCCAACTCTCTTAAGCCCTCTTCTGATAAATCCTTACGAGGCTGATTAGGATTAGGTATAATCTTATCAATCTCAACATTAAAAATACTTTCCTTTTGCGGTCTTATTAAATCAGAAGTCTTGCCTTGTTTTCTGATTAAACCAGTTATCTTGGATTCTTTTTTGGGAATAAGAGACTGAAGCCCTTTACCTAATGATGAATTTGTCATATTTATTTATCTAAATTAATAACTTCTTGAGCTAATTGCTTATATGCTTTAGCTCCTTTAGAATGAGGATTATATTGAATAATTGACTGGCCAAAGCTAGGCGCCTCAGCTAATTTAACACAACGGGGAATAATAGTTTCAAAAACATGACCAGCAAAATTCCTCTCCATCTCTTTTCTTACCTGTCGGGACAAACGATTACGCCGATCATACATAGTCATCAAAGCGCCTTTAACCTTTATGGGACTGTCTAAGTTTTCCTGAACCAGCTCAATAGTCTTTAGAAGCTGGCCTAAACCTTCCAAGGCATAATACTCACATTGAACTGGAATAATTACTTCATCGGCTGCTACTAAACCATTAATCGTTAAAAGACCCAGACTAGGTGGACAGTCTATTAGGATATAGTCATAGTTAGTTCTGATGCGGCGGAGTAATTCGTATAATTTAAATTCACGACTATCCTCACTAACCAATTCAATAGCTGCCCCAGCCAAATCAGGCGCCGCCGGCATTATCTCATATCCAAAAAGTCCAGTCTGACGAATAATCTCCTCGGGTAACAAACCACCTACCAAAGAGTGATACAAATTCAAAGGCACAGTTTGAGGATTAACGCCCATTCCTGAAGTAGCATTAGCCTGGGGATCTAAATCAACTAAAAGAACATACTTACCTAAAGCAGCCAAGTAACTAAGTAAATTAACGGCTGATGTACTCTTTCCCACTCCTCCTTTCTGATTTACCAAACTTATAATACGAGCCATATATCTTATTATACTCCTATTGTCTCTGATTGACAAGAACCAATTTTTAAGCGACAATAAGAGCAAGCCGCGGTGGCGAAACTGGCAAACGCGCACGACTCAAACTCGTGTGGACTTGTTCCTTGTGGGTTCGACTCCCACCCGCGGCACTATAAAACTGGCCCTAGGGCCAGTTTTGTTATTTGAACATCTCCATTAAATCTTTTTTGGTTATCGGTCCCACCCTAGTAATTTTAGGCTTAGAATCAGTTAAGTCTAAAACAGTTGAAGGCGGGCTAGGTGGTAATTCTCCGGCATCAAGAATCAAATCAGGCCGGGGATAGGTCTTGTCAAAAATCTTAAGTATTTCAGCCGAAGAGCTTATGGGCGGCTTACCCGAAAAATTGGCTGAAGTGGCTGTAACTGGATTATCTAAGTTTTCCATTAAATATTGAGTGAAATAATGATTAGGAATTCTTAAACCAACTGTTTTACGACCGGCCGTTAAAATATCTGGAACAATATCTCTTTTTTCTAAAACCACTGTTACTTGTCCAGGCCAAACTTCTGTTAAAGCTTTTTCGGTTCTTTTATCTACATAGGCTAATTGCTTAGCCATTTCAATATCCTTAACCATAACCGGGACTGGCTTACTTTCGGGCCTTTTTTTAATTTTAAAAAGCCGCTCAATACTATGCGACTTTAAAGCGTTAACACCCAATCCATAAACTGTATCAGTCGGAAAAACTATACTACCTCCCCTTTTAATCACTCTGACTGCTTGCTCAATAATCCGACCATCTAAATCGCTCCAATCTCCCTTTAAATTAAACTTAATAATTTCCATATTATTCAACAGTAACTGATTTAGCTAAATTACGAGGTTTATCTGGATCGCATTTACGCAAATCAGCTGTGTAATAGGCAAAAAGTTGGAGAGGCACTACAGAAAGTAATGGAGTTAACATTTCTAATGTCTTAGGGATATAAATACAATCATCAGCTATTTTTTTAATATTTCTATCACCTTTAGTGGCTAGAGCAATAATCTTTCCTTGCCTAGCTTTAATCTCTTCTATATTAGACAATGTTTTATCATAAACACTATCTGATGGAGTGATACAAATTGAAGGAAAATTTTCGTCAATCAAAGCAATTGGCCCATGTTTCATTTCACCTGCTCCATAACCCTCAGCATGAATATATGAAATTTCTTTAAGTTTAAGAGCTCCTTCTAAAGCAATTGGATAATTATATTTCCTGCCTAAATAAAGAAAATTGTTATACCTTGAGTACTTCTTAGCTATCTTTTTGATTTCTGAAGCCTGTTTAAAAATTTCATTAATATACCTAGGAATCTTTTTTAATTCTTGAGAAATCCGTTGACCCATTATTAAAGACATCTGCCGTTGACGGCCCAATAATAAGGTTAAAAGGGCTAAAACGGATAGTTGAGAAGTGAAAGCTTTAGTTGAAGCCACGCCAATTTCTGGACCAATATGATTATAAACGCCGGCTTTAGTTTGCCGAGCTACTGAACTACCAACCGTATTAACGATTCCTATGGTTAAAATACCTTTACGCTTAGCTTCTTCAAGAGCTGCCAGGGTATCAGCTGTTTCTCCAGACTGAGAAATAACTAAAAGGGCTGTGTTTTTATCCAAAACTGGTTTGCGATAACGGAATTCTGAAGCTAACTCTACCTCAATCGGTAAACCAGCATATTCCTCTATCATGTATTCGCCAATTAAGCTAGCATAATAGGCTGTTCCGCAAGCGACAATAATTA
Organism: uncultured Candidatus Saccharibacteria bacterium; assembly: GCA_964548405.1. Lineage (GTDB taxonomy): Bacteria > Patescibacteriota > Minisyncoccia > Portnoybacterales > UBA2143 > JAHJOV01. Next base: position 34,975 of record CAZJPW010000009.1, read on the forward strand.
AACGTTTAATCTTACGTAGCTTTTTTTCGACTTCCTCTAAACCACCTAATTTAGCTAAACCCTGTTCAATAATTAAACGTCCGCGCAAAGAATTTTCAATTGCTTCTGGCTGCTCGAAAATTTCTTTGAGCATAAAATGTTTAAATCCTTTTTTTTGAACCTGATCAATATCCCAATTAATATGGTTAATCTCTTTCTTAATCTTCTTTTTATCTAAATTAAAAATTCTAAACTCGTTTGGACTAATAACCCCTATTTCTCCATCATCTAGATAAATAACTTTTTTAGTATGGGTAACAACCGCTGATGCGTCAGAAGCAACAAGATATTCATCATCTCCTATGCCAATAAGCAAGGGGCTGCTATTTCTGGCGACAACTATCTTATCTGGCTCATTTTCTGAAGCTACAACTAAACCATAAGTCCCCTGAATTCTTTTTAAAGCCATCCTAACCGCTTCTTCTAAAGACTTTGAACTATATTCCTCAATTAAATGAACTATCACTTCTGTATCTGTTTCTGACCTGAATTTATGCCCCTGTTTCTCTAATTTCTCTTTTAATTCTTTATAATTCTCAATAATCCCATTATGAACTAGCCAAATTTTCCTTTGACAATCACAATGAGGATGAGCATTGACTAAATTTGGACGACCATGAGTCGCCCAACGAGTGTGACCTAAAGCGCAATTACCTTGCAAGGATTTTTCCTCTAGCTTATTCTCTAAAGAATCTATCTTACCCACTGCCTTGACGCTTTTAGATTTACCCTTATTAAAAACAACTAAACCAGCCGAATCATAACCTCGGTATTCAAGCCGTTTTAATCCATCAAGAATGATTGGTAATGCATTTTGTTTACCAAGATAGGCAACAATTCCACACATGAATATTTAATAGAAAACAACTACTATATTACTAAATTAACTAATCTATTTGGAATATATATTACTTTTTTAGGCTTCTTATTACCCAACCACTTTTCAATTTTATCAGAAGATAAAGCTAATTCTTTGACTTCTTTTTCAGAAATACCTTGATTAACTTCTATTTTATCCCTGACTTTGCCATTAATCTGAATAATTAACTGCCAAGTTTCCTCTTGAATTAACTTATTATCATGCTCAGGCCATTTCTGTTTAAGAATACTTTGTTTATTACCTAAACCATACCAAATCTCTTCACAAATGTGCGGGGCAAAAGGAGAAAGTATAGACAGAAAAGTCTGAGTATCTTTTTTAGATAATATTTTACTGTCTTCCGACCAAGCATTAACAAATCCCATCATCGATGCGACAGCCGTATTAAACTTCATATTATCAAAATCCTCGCTCACTTTCTTAATTGTTTGATGTAATTTGGCAACTAATTCTTTATCACTTTTATTCCCTATTTTATCCTTACTATTAAACAAATACCAAACTTTATTTAAAAAACGAAAACAACCTTGAACTCCTTTAGTACTCCAAGAAATCATTTGATCGAATGGACCCATGAACATTTCGTAAATCCTTAAAGTATCAGCACCATACCGATCTATGACGTCATTCGGTTTAATAATATTACCAAAACTCTTACTCATTTTACGATTATCTTCAGCTAAAACTACACCATGGGAATAACGACGCTGATAGGGTTCGCTGGTAGGTAGATAACCTAAATCATACAAAAACTTATGCCAGAATCTAGAATAAAGTAAATGAAGAGTTGTATGTTCCATACCGCCATTATATAGATCTACTGGCAGCCAATATTTCAACTTCTTAGAATCAGCAAATTTCTTATCATTCTTAGGATCAATATATCTTAAGAAATACCAAGAAGAGCCAGCCCAATTAGGCATCGTATCAGTTTCTCTTTTTCCTGGTCCGCCACACTTAGGACATTTAGTATTAACCCAATCTTTAATATCGGCTAAAGGTGATTGACCCGTGTCAGTCGGCTGATATTTTTCTAGATAAGGTAATTCAACCGGTAAATCCTTTTCTGATACTGGTACGATTCCGCATTTATGACAATGGACAATCGGAATAGGTTCACCCCAATAGTGCTGCCGGGAAAATACCCAATCGCGCAACTTATAATTAATGGTTTTCTTGCCTGTTTTGTTTTTAACCAACCATTGAGTAATTTTTTTAATCGCCTCCTTTGAACTTAAACCGTTAAACTGACCTGAGTTAACTAGCTTGCCATATTCAGTGTAGGCATTTTCTTTTTTATTTAAAAAATATTCGATTGATGTTTTTGAAAATGGACTAGCCTTTTTATTCTTTAAAAGATCATCCAGTTTTGATTCAAGAATGAAATCGCCTTCAGTTAAAACAAGATTATCCCTTTCAACATCTTTTACATAAAAAAGATTATGTGATTTTCCTTCACTATGAGGAGAAGGAATAACACCAATAAACTTAATTTGACTATTTTCTAAAACTAAATTCAACTCCTCTTTTAATTCCCTTTTAATAGCCTCTAGGCTTGACTCTTCTTTTTTTACTCCCCCTCCAAAAAGCCCGATTTTATTTGGAGAAATTTTAGTATTTCCATCTCTCTCTTGAAAAAGAAATGTGCCTTTTTTGGTTTCAATAAGCGCTTCAACTCCAAAGGGATTTTTTATTTCTTCAGGTTTAACAACTTCTCTAATTTCCAGACCATATTTCTTAGCAAAAGCATAATCTCTCTTATCATGAGCCGGGACAATCATGACTGCGCCGCCCCCATAAGTGGCTACCACGTAATCAGAAACCCAGATGGGTATTTTTTCATTATTAACTGGATTGATACAGTATGAACCAATAAAAACGCCTGTTTTTTCCTTATCCAATTGAGTTCTTTCAAACTCGCTTTTCTTTTTAGAAGCAGTTACATAGGCTTTGACCTTGCTTTCGTTCTCTTTAGTGGTCAGTTTTTTTAATAAAGAGTGTTCTGGGGCAATAACCATAGCAGTAATCCCAAAAGAAGTATCAGCTCGAGTAGTAAATACACTAATTAAATCCTCTGAATCAGCCACTTTGAAATCAATCTCTGTTCCATAACTTCGACCAATCCAATTAACCTGCTGCCTTTTAATTTTTTCTACATAATCAACTTTATCCAAATCATCAATTAACCTATCTGCATAAGCGGTAATTTTAAGCATCCATTGTTTTAACGTTTTTTTGCTGGTTTCTGCTCCGCAACGTTCGCACTTACCGCCAATCACTTCTTCATTAGCCAAACCAATTTTACAGCTTGGACACCAATTTATGGGCATTTCTGATTGATAAGCTAAACCTTTCTTGAAAAGCTGAATAAAAATCCATTGGCTCCACTTATAGTATTTAGGATCAGTTGAGTTGATTTCCCTATTCCAATCAAAAGAAAGACCAACAGACTTCATTTGTTTTTTAAAAGTTGCAATGTTGTCTTTGGTTACTTTAGCCGGATGAATGCCTGTTTTAATAGCATAGTTTTCCGTAGGCAGACCAAAAGCATCCCAACCCATAGGAAAAAGAACATTAAATCCTTCCATCCTCTTCTTGCGGGCCAAAGCATCTAAAGAACAGTAACTGCGTAAATGACCCATATGTAAACCATCACCTGAAGGATAGGGAAATTCGACCATGATATATTTTTTAGGTCTTTTATCAAAATCTACTGCTTTGTATAAATCCTGCTTTTCCCATTCTCTTTGCCACTTCTTTTCTATTTTCTTAGGATTGTATTTAGACATATATTTAAATATATAGGATATTGGTTGTTTTTTCAAGTTTAAGGCAGCCGAACGTTATAGCCCAGCTGCCTTTTTTCTCCTATAATACCTTTAGCCTGGAAATCCTTAAGACCGGCTTAAGCCATGAGCCGCCGCGAGGGATAAATTTCCCTTTGTTTAATGGAACTCTCGAAAGATTACCCCTAGCTACTTTCAAAAGACTTCGAAGTTCTTTTTTGGTAAAATCCCGATGTCTATGTACGCCCATACCAGTATGAATCTTTCTCTGTATTTCCTTTCTGATCATCTAGGTCACCCCCTCTCTAAAACCTTTTTATATGTTAAATAACTTTTTAGCATTCTTGGTTGTTTGCTTGGCTACTTTATTATATTCCACTCCTTTAATCTGGGCAATTTTTTTAGCGACATATTTAACATACAAAGGTTCATTTCTTTTATCTCGGTGCGGTTCTGGAGTTAAATAGGGCGCATCTGTTTCTAATAAAATTTTATCTAAAGGCGTGTTTTTTATTACCTTGTCATAATCTCTGGCATAAGTAATTAAACCATTAAATCCAAGATGAAAACCCATTTTCA
>CAZJPW010000010.1:0-16413 GCA_964548405.1 uncultured Candidatus Saccharibacteria bacterium
CTCATGGTTCTCATGGTTCACATGGTTCTCATGGTTCACATGGTTCTCATGGTTCACATGGTTCCCATGGTTCTCATAGCTCTCATGGCAGTCACGGTTCCCACGGTTCTCATGGTTCTCATGGCTCACATGGCAGCCACGGCTCACACGGTTCTCATGGTTCTCATAGTAGTTATTAAAAATAGATATGAAGGTTTTAAATAAAAGAATACCATTTATTTATGCTATTTTAATCCTTTTAATAATTGGTTTTGTTTTGAATTCTGTCATTTACTGGTATGGCCCTTACTATACTTCTTTTCTTAAGTTCTTTCCGGAACAAAGGCGCTTACAGGAATTAGATAAGATGACAGATCAGGAATTAGTTAATAAGGTTAGTAATTTAAGAAATTTGCCGGAAATAAGTCTTGCTGTTTGGGAAAAAAGAGTGAATTATATAATTAAAAATATGACTAATTACTTGATTTGTAGGGCAGATTATACTGGAAGCGAAGAATCATATAATTTGGCCAAGGGGTTTATTGAGAACAGTGTTGATAATAAAGAGAGTGCTGAAGAGGCTGTTAGGCGTTTGGATGAGGTCTACTCTTCTGAAAAATCCTTTTTTGATCTTTATGCTTTAGCTTCTCTTGAGACGATCTGTTCTAATGGTCAAGAAAGTGAGGAAATTTTGAAACTTTGTTTAGAAGAAGGGAATTTGTCTCCTGATAATATTAAAAAACTTTCTCCAGAAAAGATTAGAAAAGACCAGGAGAATTGCCATCGGTTCTGTGAAGATCTTGAACTGTATGCCAAAGATCCGTCCATTTTCAAAAACGAAATATCCGTCTTTGATTGGTATGATGATTCTCAGTTATTGTATTATCAGTATAAGGTTCCGATGGCTATAGCTTTTCGTATTGGCGGTAGGGAGTTTGTTCTAGAAATATGCGATTTTATCCCAAATTCAAGAATGAAGAGACAATGTATTAGAGAATTAGAAGAAATAGATAATCTGGTAAGTGGATGTAAGGAATTTCGTCAAAGAATAACTAATCTATTTTTATAGAACTAAAGTTATCCACTATTGACATCTAGTATTATTGTGTGTATAATTTATATAAAATATATAGGTGAGGTGTGTATTTGTTTTCTTAACAACTTAACAGCCTAACAATCTAACAGTTAAACACTTAAGGAGGTGTCAGATGAAAAGGACAGCTTTACTGATATTGGCGGTGTGTTTTGTAATCTCGGTTTCGGGCACTTCGGCGTTGGCTCTCTGGAAAAAATATGTCGATTATCCCAAATTTTCCCCGAGTCCGGAACAAGAGGCCGTGTTGTCTGTCGTCGAGGCGTTTAAAAAGACCAATAACGACGCGGATAAGAATAGTCATTTTGCCTTGTTTGCCGAGGACGCGGTGATTGTTGTCACAGCCGGCCAACGTTACTATAACGAGATGACCGGCCGGGAAGAGATAATCGAGAAGACACCCTGGACCGGTACCAAGGTTAGATACACCAAGATTTGGTTTGGGAAGATGGAAAACGGCAGGGCAGAGCTCAGTACGAAAGTCTCCCTCTCCAGTGGTAAGCGCGCGACCTACAATTGGACCCTGGTGCGGGTCCAAGAAAGCTGGAAGATTGGGAAACTGGTCATGAAAGTGTGATCTGTTTCCTTGTTTGGTGTTCAAAAAAAAGACGGATACAACGGCAGTTGTATCCGTTTTTTGCTTTAGTTAAATACATGTTTCCATTTACTAATGTTCAGCATCTATGCTATTTTAATTATAGATAACTAGAATTAGGATATAGTTTAAATATGCTTGATTTTTCAGAAAATATCTATAAAAAAGTTTTAAAATCAGCGATAAAGGCTAATTCAGTGGCTCATTGTCGCGATTATCCTTTTTTCGTTTTTAATAATCAGAGAATTTCTTTTTCTGAAATACAAGAATATTTACAGGAAAAATTCAAAGATTCTTCTTTGATATATAATCTATATATCCACTTTCCTTTTTGCAAAAAACGCTGTACTTTTTGTAAATATTATTCTGAAGTTATTGATAACCCGCGGCTCATAGATGATTATTTAAATGCTTTAGAAAGTGAAATTGGATCATATTTGGTGGATTTTTCTAGAGTTAAGCTGAGAAATATTTTTGTGGGTGGAGGGACACCAACTCTTTTGAATCTAAAACAAACTGATCATTTTTTTGATATTATTAACAAATTTTTTAATCTTGATAAAAAAGTTCAGATTACCCTAGAAGGTACGCCGGAAACTATAAATAGAGATCTTTTAAAAAAACTTTTTCAGAAAAAGGTTAACCTCGTTTCTCTTGGGGTTCAGAGTTTTAATAATGAGGTCTTGAAGAAAGTAGGGCGGACTCATTCAGTCAAAGATGTTATCCGGGCTGTTGAATTAATCAAAAAAAGCAATATTAAACATTTTGGTATAGATTTGATGATTGGTTTGCCTGGAGAAACTTTAAATAGTTATAGACAAACAATTAAACAAGCAGTAGCCTTGGATCCAGATTTTATCGAGTGTTTTTTGTTTACTTCAGGGGGAAGCGCGAAATTAAAAGATAATCTTAAGGGTCAAGATTTGGACAGAATTACAGAGTTATTTAAAAGAAACTTCCAGGAAAAAGGATATGATTGGTCTTGGAAAGGAAATTTTGCTATGTTTTTCAAAAAAGGAAGCAACCATTCTTTATTAAATGACCATTTAGTAGGTATTCATGGAGGACGGGCGATTTCTTGTTTGGGTTTAGGTCCTCGGGCCAGTTCGCATTTTTTTAATCTAGCCTACCGTAATACTTATTACACCGCTGAATATCTGGATGAATTGAAAAAAAAGAAGTCTCTTTCTAAGTTTTATGGAATTCGTTTAACTGATCAGGATTTAAGAAGAAAATATATCATATCCCAAATTGGCTATCGTCGAGAAATAGATAAAAATATTTACAAGAAACTTTTTAATAGTTTGATAGAAAAAGATTTTAGGAGCGAAATTATTCTTCTAAAAAGAAAAGGTATAGTTACAGAGACAGAGGATAGATTTTTATGGCATCTGGATAATCATAAGATGGGGCACGAAGATTTTTTCCTTCATACTTTAAAGTATTGGTATCAACCAAAATACATTAGTCGGTTAATAAGATGAGTAGTTTATTAGGCACCTATAATTTAAAGAGCAAAGAATTATCTGTTGAGAATTGTTTATCAGATAAAGATAAAAGTATTTTTTTGATATCTGATAGTTTAATATTGAGCCATAGAGACCAAGAAAAGGAGATTATTCGTCTTTATCAGGAGCAAGGGAATAGTTTTGTTCAGGAATTGGAAGGAGAATTTGCTTTTATCCTTTGGGATAAAGAGAAGGGTAAGTTAATATTGGCCAGAGACAGGATGGGGATTAGACCCCTCTATTATTCAATAATTCAAGACGGATTAATTTTTTCTTCAGAGATTAAAAATATCGCTAATCATAAGTTTTTTAGCAAAAAGGAAGTGGATCCAGAATCGCTCTATTTGTATTTTTTTTCCAATGGCCTTCCTAATTCTAAAACTATGTTCAAGGATATATTTGCTGTTTTGCCAGGCGAATTAATAATCTTTGACAATGGGGAGATTCAAAAAAAGAGATATTGGCAACCAGTCTACAAGGATGGCAAAAAAGACTTAGATGAAAAGTCAATTTCTAATAGTCTTTTAAAATCAGTAAGGGATTCTCTAAAATCATATATTAGTCATTATGATTCATCTTCTCTGGGTGTTGCTTTTTCAGGTGGCCTAGATTCAAGTGTTTTGGCAGTTTTAATGAATAGTCTTTTACCAGGAAAAGCTTCTCTAAAAACATTTTCTCTTAGATTTAAAGGAGAAGATGAAGATCATCAGTCAGAATTAGCTAATGCTAGAAAAATGGCCAAGGGTTTAAGTACGGATCATTACGAATTTTCTATGTCTCATCAAGATTTACTTGGACATATTGAAAATCTGGCTTACGAGCTAGGCACTCCTTATTGTTGCTGGGGAATGAACTTTTTTCTAACTCATCAACTTAAAGGAAAGCTCAAGGCGATTTTGGAAGGTAATGGCATAGAAGAATATTTTGGAGGCTACTGGAATCATCGGATGGCCATTAGGATGTTGCAGAAGCTTAATGAAGAAAAGTTATCTCAATTACAAGAGAAAGAACTTTGGTTAGGGTATGCCCATATTATACAAACTCGTTCTTGGGATATCCCCTATTCTTATGGTTTTTTGGAATCAGATAAAAAGAGTCTGTGTCAAATTGATCTTTTCAGGAAAGTAGCAGGTTATGATATAGGGAAAATTATGGAGAGAAAATTCAATGATTTAACGGCCGGAGATTTTATTAATAAAGCGCTAGAATGGGATGCAAACGTGCTTTTGCATAATAATGCTATGAGTATAAATCATTTGTCCATGATTAATTCAGTTAGAACTCACTATCCTTTTCTTAGTCATGGCGTGGTAGATTTAGCCTTAAATTTGCCTGGTTCTCTGAAATTTAAACAAGGTTGGGATAAATATATTTGGAGGAAGACAGTAGAGCCTTTAGTTGGTCGGTTAGCTTTTTCTTCCGTAGAAAAGGGATTTATGCCACCTATAGAAAAATGGCTAGCTCAAGATGCGGTGAAAAAATGGATAGATAAAGTTTTATCTCAAAAAAACTTGGATAAGCATAATTTCTTTAACGCTAGTTTTGTTAAACAATTGATAAAAGAACATTATCAGAATAAAGAAAAGCAGGTTAGGTTTGGTCCGGCCAGGGGGCCGAGAAATCCTGATGAGAATAATCATGCTGTTAAGATTTGGAAATTAGTTATGTTTCAGTTGTGGTGGGAGAGACACTTTAATTAATAGTTTATGAGTACAAAAATATTACTTATTGAACCACCCGTAGAAGAGAATATTACAGAAAAGCAGTTTTACAAACATCCGCTTCCTCCTCTATGGGCTTTGTCCTTGGCTAGTTATTTAAATGAGAAAAAACTTGGTTTTAATGTTAATATTTTAGATGGACAGCTTTTGTCACTTAAGAAAATATTAAAAAAAATAGAGCAATTAGGACCGGAAATTGTTGGATTTAGTCCCAAGGCAGCTAGCTATATCAACACTCTTGTTTTAGCCAAAAAATCTAAATTACTTGGCGCCAAGGTTATTCTAGGCGGGCATCATGCCACAGGGTTAAAAAAGGAAATTTTGCAAAATAGGGGACCTCATTCAAAAAATTATTGCATTGATGGAATTATTCAGCAAGATGGAGAAAAGGCATTTTATCAATATATATCGGGATATCCCTTAGCTAAGATAGTTAACTTAGTTTATCAAACAGAACAGGGTATTAGAGAGAATCCAATAAGGCTTTTGAGACCAGATCAATTCCCTTCTCTAGATAGAAATTTGGTGAACCTAGAAGAATATTTCCGCTATTACCGAGGAAATCTTCAGTACAGCCGTCCCTTAAATATTTATTCCTCAAAAGGATGTTCCTGGAGAAAATATCCTAGAAAAGGCTGTATTTTTTGCCCTCACATGGAAAAAGGAGTAAGATTAAGAAGTCCCGTTAGGGTTCGCCAAGAGATAGATGATTTAGTTGAAGGGCATAGGGTAAACCTTATTCGTGAATGTAGCGACGATTTTCTAAATGATAGAAAGTGGTTTAACAGCTTTTTTAAAGCATCAGTTAGTAAGAAGTTGGTTCCTATTCATATATCAGCCAGGGCTGATAAAATTACCCCAAAGGTAGTCAGTATTTTCCGGAAAATAAATATTAGTGGAGTTAGTTTGGGTATCGAGAGCGTCAACGAACAATCGTTAACCACTATGCATAAAGGAGTTACAGCTCAGGTTAACAAAAGAGCTATTGATTTGCTTTTGAGGAATAATATCGCAACTAAAATATTTTTTGTCTTGGCAGCCCCAGGTGAGACTAAATCAAGTTTAGAAAAAACAGGTGATTTTATTGAAGACCTTTTGAAAACAAAGACGAAAAGATTAGTGATAAAAGTTAACCTTTTGGTTCCTTTACCTGGATCTCTGGCCTGGGATATGTTGGTTAGAAAGATTCGAAAGAGTTATTACGATCAAGATATACTTGATTTTCAGCAAGCCCGGATTGATTGGCTGAATCATTTTTGTTACATAAATATGGAAGATGTTTTAAAATTTGAGCAAAAGCTAAGGCAAGGAATAAGTAAAACTGGAAAGAGTCGAGTTCATCTTCAACTAGGCATTAAAAAACCTTTTTAAAACCTCGAGATGAGAAAAATATTTCTTTTATTTAAAATAACTTACCGGTGTAATGACATTTGTCCTTTTTGTTTGGCTTATCGACAAATGAAAGATGGGGTAGAGGATTTTTCTTTAAATGATTTTAAAAAGAATCTGGATTTTTTTTCTAAAAGGACAAAGATTAAAAAGGTAATCCTTACTGGTGGAGAACCGACTTTACATCCAGACCTTTTAAAGATTTTATCGCATTTAGATAAGCAAAAATTAGCTTTTAGCATTGTTACCAATGCGATAAGATTTGCTAGTCATGGTTTTTTAAAAAAGACAGAAAAGTACTTTATTAATAATCCGAATTCTAATATTGTTTTTTCTCTAAATAGCTTGCCAGACGAAGTTAATAATCAGAAAGAACAGAAAATTGCTAAAAAAAGGATTAAAGGGATAATTGAATTAGCTAAGTCAAAAATACCTTTGTCCTGTACTGTTACCGTGACTCAAGAGAATAAAAAGTATTTGAATCAGATATTCAACTTTTTAATTGATTTAAAGAAAGAATATAATTTTAATCTTAAAGGAGTGGAATTAAGAATGCTTTATTCCAGCTTAACGCCGGATAATTTATTTAAGGAAAACTTCATTAATCCCCCCCTGAAAGTTAGTCAGTTATTAGAGCAATCTTTAAGTTATTTAGATGAAAATAAGGTTAACTATGTTTTATGGAATTTTCCCTTATGCTATTTGAAAAATCCAAAGAAATATAAACATAGCCAGATAAAAGAGAGATTAGAAACAGTAATGACAAGAATAGATGTAAACCATCAGTATGATAAAAGACAGTTATTAGATTGGTCTAAACAGCTTAAAAAGCATCCAGAATGTCTTAATTGTTCTTTGGTAGATTACTGCAGTGGAATTGAATCAAATTATCTTAAGCTATATAATTATCCTAGATTAAAAACGATTAAATAAAATGAAAATAGTAAAAATTGATTACAATAATCCTGATCCCGGAGCAGTGAAAAAAGTGGCTGATGCTATAGAAAAGGGTAAAATTGCCATTGTGCCTGGTGATGCTGTTTATACTATCGTTGGCGATGCTTTTAATCCCGAATCAATAAAAAAGGTCTATCAGATGAAAAAAAGAGAAAAGGGCAAGGCATTTAACCTTGGCCTTTATTGTCTAGATGATATTGCTAAATATGGAAAATCAAGTCCTCTGATTAAAAAAATTGCTAAGAAATTTCCTAAAGAGCCTTTTTCTTTTGCTGTGCCTAGAAATGAAAAGACCGTACCTAATTTTTTAAACGTTGGTTATAAAACACTTGCTTTCCGAGTACCTTTTAATAAAGTTACTTCAACTTTGTCTAAATTTCATCGAACTCCGGTCATTGGAACTAGCGCTAATATTTCAGAATTAAAAAATACCTATTCAGTAAAAGAATTAATGGAGTATTTTAGAAATATTTTTGGCTATGAGATTAAGCCGGATGTAGTTTTGGATGCTGGAAAGTTGCCAGAGCGTCGGCCCTCAACTGTCATTGAAATTATTGATAATAAAATTAAGGTGATTAGGGAGGGAGAAATAAAAACTTCATTTTTGGAAAAGGAAATGATGGAATTGGTTAATGATTTTAATGAAAAAAAGGATAAAAAACAATGAAAGTTTTAGGGATTGATACAATTTTACACGATGTTTGTATAGCAGTTCTTGAAAATGATCGTGTTTTATCAAATGAGATAAAACATAAATCTATCCCTTTAGTTAAAGATTCATTGCTAACTTTAACTATTGATCATACTAAAGAAATAGGTCAAGTTCTTGAAAAGGCCTTAAAAAAGGCAGGAGTTTCTATTAATGATATTTCCTTAATTGCTGTCAATAATTCAGGTAGCTTACTTTCTAATGTTATGATTGGTTTAATAACAGCTAACACTTTATCTCAAATAGGGGATATTCCATTAATCGGTGTTAATCATCAGGAAGCGCATGTTTTTTCCAATTGGATTGAGAGAAAGCAAGACCAGTTTAATTTCCCTATTTTGGTTTTTAGCGCCTCGGGCGGACACAGCTTAACTGCCTTGATAGCTAAGGATAATTTTAATTTCAAAATTCTTTCAGAAATTAAAGGTATAAAGCAGGATTCAAAAACAGGACCCAGCTTTATTGGTTTAGGCTCTCTTTTTAGCGAGATAGTTTGTCATTTAGGGTTAAAGAACGCTAAAGAGAGAATAAAGGGAGATGGTCAGTTTATCTCTGATTTAGCTAAAAAGGGCAATAATCAAAAGTTTAACTTTCATTTTCAAAATAGAGTGAGAAAACAAGATATAGGTTTTATTGATTTAAAAAACAAAGTATTAGAGGTGATTAAACAGAGAAACGGAAAATTGTCTTCAAAGTTCATCTTTGATTTAGCAGCTAGTTTCGAAAATTCCTTGGCTGAAATAATTGTTGACTATTTATGCTTTTTGGCTAAGAAACATAAAACTAAGGAAATACATCTGGTTGGAGGGGTTTCAGCTAATCGCGTTATTAGAAAAAAATTAATACAAAAAACAAAACCATTGAATTTAGTTGGTCGTTATCCCAAGAAGAAAAAGTATTGTACTGATAATGCTGTTATGACGGCAAATCTTGGCTATCTTAGGTTTAAAAGAGATCCTGAGAAATATTTAAAGCAGCGATATTTAGGTGTTAAGTCAGATTTGGTTCTAGAAAATTTGGCGGTCGGGCAGTTTTTAAAACAGAATAGGAAAATTAGCTAATATTATGTTTCCATGCCTGAAAAATAAAAAGATTCTTTACCTTAATGATCGGCATGAAGAAAAAGATACTCAGAATGAAGACAGAAGAAAGCTTTACGACAAGAGAATTTTATCTTTACTAGATAAAAGCGATCTAGCTGTTTTTGGTGGGGAAATAGATTCTTTTTTATGGGATTATTATAAAACTCTGGGATTAGCAAAGATTAAGCAGGAAAATATTTTTTACGTTGATAATTATCTAGATTATCCTTCTTTAACTAAAGCGCTCCTGGCTAATGGTCTAATAATTGAACAGATTAAAAAAAAGAAACCCCAACTTCTTCTTCCATACATTGAAAGCAAGGATACTCAGATATTATCTAAGAAATTAAATACCTCTCTTTTAAGAAGGGCCCAGATAACAGAACAGGTTAATAATAAGTCAAATTATAGGCAGATTATTGAAAAATTGGGTTTTCCTGTAATTGCATTTTCTAAAGTAAGTAGTTTAAAAGAAGCGAGAAAATCCTTTGGCTTTTTAAGAAAACAGGGATTTAAAAGAATAGTTCTTAAAAAGGAAAGATCTGTGGCTGGTTTTGGAGTTTTTGTTATTAAAACAGAGCGGGATTTGGAAAAACAAATAAGGGAGAATTTTTTCCAAGAAAAAAGCTTTTTACTGGAAGGATTTGTAGAAAATGTGGAAACTTCTCCTAATGTTCAATATTGGGTAGGCCCTAAGGAAATTAGACTAATTGTTGTTTCAGATCAGTTATTAGCAAAAGATCAAATCTCCCATACTAACAATGTATTTCCTGCAAAGGTTAAAGATCAGTCGGAAATTTGGAGAAAAATAGAGAAATTATCATTAAGCTTGGGTAATTATTTACAAAGTGAAAATTGTTATGGATTAATTGGGATTGATTATCTAATTACAAAAGATAAGAAGATTTATTCAACTGAAGCCAATGTTCGCCTTAATGCCAGTACCTTTGCTGCTTTAATAGCTAAAAAATTATTTATCCGAACTGATAATATTTATTGGAAAACATTCACTTTAAAAGGTTATTCGTTATCATTTGAAAAGTTGTTTCATTATTTAAAACATCTTTTCATTAATCAAAAGGGTGGTTTTGGTGTTTTTCCGATTGACGTAGGAATTTTAGATTTAATGGGGGAAGGTCAATTTATGTCAATTGGATCAAGTCTTAAACAAGTGGATGAGTTTGCTAAGGAGGCGGTAAAAGTTTATGAAGATTTATCTAAAAGGAAAATGCAATAATGATTGTCTCTTTTGTAGAGTAAGTAAAAGAAGGAATAGCTCATTTTCTCAAATCAAGAAGCAAATAGAGAGTTTTTCTAATAAAGACAGGATTGTTTTTACTGGTGTTGAACCAACTATTAGAAAAGATATTTTCGAGTTATTGTCTCTGGTTAGAAAAAGGAAAATAGAAATTGTTCAATTAAATACCAATGGGAGAAAACTAGCTGATGAGAAGTTTACCAAAGAGTTAATCAAAGCTGGAGTAAATTATTTTAAAATTCCCTTACACGGTCCCGATGCCCAGCTACACGATAGGATTACTCAAAAAGAAGGTAGTTTTGAAGAAGTAATCAGGGGAATAAGAAATTTAGTGAGGTTGGGCCAAAAAGATAATATTGTTTTATCGGTGGCTGTTAATAGGCTTAACTACAAATATTTGGTCAGGATTTTAAGACTAGCTAATCAGCTAGGGTTAAAAAAAGCCCAGTTGAATATCACTAAGACGGACAGCAAAAAATTAATAGTTCCTTTGGAAATTTTGGCAGATCATATTTCCCAGGCCCGTTACCGCCTGTTCTTTGATTTTTTAATTAAGGTTAAAAATATCCCCTATTGTTTAATTCCAGAGCCAGAAAGTCTTTTTTTAGAAAATGGGAAGAGTAAAGATTATCAATATTTAAAAAAATGTGAAGGATGTAAGTATAATAAGGTTTGTCCTGGTATTTTAAAGAGCTATGTAAGTTCAAGTGACCTTTCTAGGATAAAGGCATTTCCAGATTTACCAGTTGAGATAATGCTTGAAGTGGAGTCAAGATGTAATTTCAATTGTCAATTTTGTTTTAATAGAAGCAGTTTTGCCGCTAAAGGGCATGGCGGACAGAAAATGTCTAAGGAATACATTAAGAAAGTCATTGATAATGTTAAAAAGGCTGGCATTCCGAGAATAAGGTTTACCGGAGGTGAACCCTTATTAAGAGATGATCTATTAGAATTAATAAGATACGCTAAATCAAAGAAATTAGAGGTGCGTTTAAATACTAATGGTTATCTAATAGAAAACTACGATCAGGTAAAAGAATTAGCTGGATATCTGGACTATGTGCTTTTTTCCTTTCATAGTTATGATTTTAAAGAAGATGAAAAAATTACTGGAGTTAAGGGTTCGTTAGAAAAAAAAATAGAAGTGGTTAAATGGTTTCGCAAGGCAGGCATAAAAATAATCAGGGCCAATACTATCGCTACTCTAAAAAATATTAGAAACTTAGAAAAGTTTTACAATTTGTTAAAAGAGTTAAAAGTTGATCGTTGGGCGGTTAATAGGTTAATACCTTTGCCTGGCAAAAAAGAATC
Organism: uncultured Candidatus Saccharibacteria bacterium; assembly: GCA_964548405.1. Taxonomy (GTDB): domain Bacteria; phylum Patescibacteriota; class Minisyncoccia; order Portnoybacterales; family UBA2143; genus JAHJOV01. The sequence continues at coordinate 11,603 of CAZJPW010000010.1, forward strand.
CTGGGGCAAAAGAGAACTTTCTTTTTTAATTAAAAAATTGACCAAAATTAAGCTGGATAAATTCAGGAATAATATTCCTATGGAAATCCATATTGTTAATGCAGTGCCGCTTTGTGCTGATGATCCTTTAAAGTTAAACGCTATTTGTTCTGGCGGGCGGTCAGTTGACGGGCATGAAAGATTTACCGTCGACCCTCGGGGTTTTGCTAAACCAATTTATTATCTAGAAAAAAATATTGGAAACCCTTTAGATATTTTGAAGTGTTGGAATCATCCTTTTATGGAATCTTTGCGCAGTTACAAAATTTTACCAAAAGAGTGTAAGGAATGTTTTTTACTAGAGAAATGTAAGGGTGGCAATAGATATTGCGCCTATCTCACAAAAGGAAGCTACCAGTCGCCAGATCCCCTAATGGATTATTCAAAAATAAAGAAATATATTTGGTAATATGCCTAATATTTTAATAACAAATCTTTGCAATCAAAACTGTTCTTATTGTTTTGCGGTCGATGAGCTTAAGAAAAAGAAAAGCCAGGAAATGAAAATGACCGATTTCAAGAAAGTGTTAGATTTTTTGGAAGGAAGCGATGATAAGACAGTACGCTTAATGGGCGGAGAACCTACTTTACATTCAAAGTTTAAGGAAATTGTTGAATATGTTTTTACTCAAGGTTTTTCTCTTCAAATATATACCAATGGGATTTTTCCTAATAGCTTAGCTGAATATTTAGCTAATTACAAAGATAAGATCTGGCATAGCTTTAATATTAATCCTCCAGAGTTTTATCCTAAAAAAACCTGGAATCAGATTAATGAGAATCTAAAAATACTTTTCCCTTTTAGAAATGTCTTAATCGGCAGCGTTATTTCCCAAAAGGATTTTAATATTGACTATTTAATATATTTAGCCAAAAAGTATTCTTTAAGAGGCATAGTTTTAAGAACAGCTAATCCGATTATTGGCCAGAATAATCAATATCTCTCTTTAAAAGATTATCCAGTTTTAGCTAAAAATTTAGTTAAATCGGTTAAAAAATCTGATAAACATAGGATTAGGATAGGATTTGGTTGCGGACTGTCTAAAAACATTTTTTCTGAAAAGGAACAGCAGTTAATAAAAGACTATCAGGTAGTTACTAAGGGCTGGGGTTGTGATGGCAATAGTGGTCGTTTTGATGTTGGAGTAGATTTGTCTGTTTTTCGCTGCTTTCCTTTATCAAATTGGCAAACAAAAAAACTTTTTGATTTTAATAGTGTTCAGGAAATAGAGGGGTATTTTAACAAACTAATGGAAAAGCAGCGAGGAAACTTTATTCATCAGGGACCCTGTTTTTCATATTCATTATCTAAAAAATGAGGGATATAAAAGGAAGGTTTTTGAAATCAAATAAAAAGAGATTAGAATCATTAAAAGATGGCCGATTAAGAATTGGCCCAGAGTTTGTCAGGGTTGGCCTTAGTCAGGTATGTAATTTTAATTGTCTAACTTGTTGGGATTATTCTCCGTTAATTAAAAAACAAAAATCTTTGAAACAGAAAATAGGTAAGGATTTGGTTTTTAATCTAATTGATGATTTGGCCCAAATGGGAACTATCAAGATTTTGTTTTCTGGCAGAGGTGAACCTTTTACTCATCCTCATCTGATGGATTTTATTAAAAAAGCCCGAGATAAAAATATTCTTGTTTATCTTCAAACAAATCTTTCTTTGGTTAAAGATGTCTATCAATTGGCTGAATACTTAGGTAAAGGGGCCAATCTAGTTTGTGTTCATTTATCAGCTTTTAGTCCTGAAATGTATTTTAGAATGCACCCCAATCAAAAAGAAAAAGCTTTTCACCAAATCTTGGAAAAAATTAAAGTTTTAGCAAAAAAGAAAATTCCAATTAGGTTAGTCCACGTGGTTAATAAGTTAAACTATCAGGAAATCCCCAAAGCCCTAGAATTAAATCAGAAACTTAAAACAAGATTGCATTTGGAAATGATGGATTATGATCCTAAAAGCAAGCTTGGCCAAATTGCTTTAAAGAACAAAGAAAAAAAACAACTTATTCAAATTCTTTCCAAGTTAAAAGAAAAATACAGGAGAAGAAGTAATATTATTGATTTCATTAACCAATTAACCCATTCAGCTTTGGGAATTGAAAAATTACAATCTTGCTCTGTAGGGTATTTTATTTCAATGATTAATGAATTTGGCAAAGTTAAATATTGTTTTAATAGAGATAAGAATATTTTAGTGGGAGATTTAAATAAAAATTCATTTAAAGAAATTTGGCATTCAGAGAAATATGATCGTTTAAGAAAGAAACTTTTAAAAGGAGAGTTTTTAGATGTTTGTCAGAATTGCATAAAAAAAAGAGGCTATAACTTTAAAATTCGTATGTATACGGATCCTCAAATTAGAGACTCAAAATTCGAAGAAAAAGTTTTAGATTATTACAGCTTATGAAAATAGCAATATTTTGTTCATCAAGGAATATAGTTTCTCCAACTGGAATAGGCGGCACTGAACAGCCAACCTACTATTTAGCTCGTGAACTAGCCAAAAGAAAACATCATGTTTCCCTATACGCTGCCAAAGGTTCAAAAGTGCCAGGAGTTAAGATTAAGGAAATTTCCCCCTTTGCTACTTTTACAGAACAAAAACATTTAAATATCCAGGAAAGAATATCTAGTTTTTATGATTTAACTGCTCTATCTGATTTTTTCAAAAACGAGGCTAATAAATTTGATCTTATTCAATTTAATAGCTATATCTTCTATGAGATTTTACCTTTTATTAAATTTTCCAAAACACCGGTGATTATTAGAATTAATTATCCTCATAATCTGATCTATTCATATATTAAACCTTATTTAAAAAAAATCAGAAATGTTCATTACCTGCCTATTTCTCATTTCATTAAAAAAATCATGCCAGGTTTAAAATATTTAGATCCGATCTATCCAGCAGTTGATATGAATGAATTTAAGTTTTCCAATCAGCCAAAAGACTATTTGCTTTTTGTCGGAAGAATTTGCTGGAATAAAGGAACTCATTTAGCTATTCAAGCAGCTAAAAAAGCAAAAAAGAAATTAATTGTTGCCGGACCAATAAACGAGCCAGAACCCCAAGAGTATTTTAATAAAGAGATTAAGCCGTGTTTAAATAGGGATATTAGATATATTGGCGAAGTTGATTTTAAAGAAAAAATTAAACTTTATCAAAATGCCTCAGCTATTCTATTCCCCATTCAATGGGACGAGCCTTTTGGTAATGTGCCCATAGAATCAATGACTTGCGGCACTCCGGTAATTTCTTTTAAAAAGGCAGCTATGGCCGAATCTGTTAAGCACGGAGTTAGCGGTTTCCTGGTTGGAGATGGTGATTTGAACGCTATGGTTAAAGCAGTTAAAAAGGTTAAATCTATTGACCGGACTAAAGTTAGAAAATGGGCAGAGGACAATTTTTCCTTAGATCAATATATTGAAAAGCATGAAAAGATGTTTAGGAGAGTAACAAGATGAAGAAGAATTTTTATCTATTTTTTCCAGTAATAGTCATTCTAGGCTTGATGGTTTTTAGTGTGGATTGGTCTTCTGTGGGGCTTGTTTGGCAGTTAGAAAAAGACCATCCAGATTTTTCTATAAAAGTTGAGAAAGATGTTTTAGACAGTAAAATTAACATTTATCAAAAGAAGGATATTTATAGCGAAAAGGATATGGAAATACTTTGGAAGTTATTGCGTTTTAAGAAAGATTTCTATAGGTATGATTATTTAACTGAAGACCAGAGAAAGGAGTTTATAGAAAAGATAGCTGAGGCAGATATTAAAAACTTTTATGGTAAATTTTTGCAAGTTAATCTTTTGAAGTATAGGTTGGGTCTTAATAGCTTTGAAGAACTTTCTGATTGGCTAGAAGATGAGGATATGGTTTGTCAAGAAGATAATCTGTTTGTTAATCAGGTTGATTGGGATAATCTTTTTCAGGTTGGCGCATATTTTGATATAGTCCATTTTTGCAGTTTAGATTATAGTCAAGAGGATCTAAATAGATTGAATCTGGCTTTAAAAAACGCGACTGATCAAATGTTAAAAACACATTTTTTAGAACATGGCATTAACAATGTACCTGTTTATGTTAATGATTGTAGTCGGGCAAAAAATCTTAATGAAGAAAACCACTGCCTATTTTTCAAGGAATAATTTATGAAACAAAAGTATTTTAGATCATTAATGATCGAGCCAACTAATCTTTGTAATTTCAAATGTCCAGCTTGCCCAACTGGCAGTGGATTAGAGAAAAAAGAGCCAAAAAGATCAATGAACTTGGAAGAATTTAAAGTAATAGTTGATCCGGTTAAAAATTTCATTAAAAGAGTTAGATTATGGGGATTTGGTGAGCCTTTTTTAGCCCCGGATTTCCCTAGGATGATAAAATATTTAAGTAAAAACAATATTTTAATTTCTGTTCATACTAATGGCAGTGTATTGAATAAGAAGATTATAGACAGCTTTAAAGAAAATCCTAAATTAAGAATTTCTTTTTCCATTGATGGTCTAACTCAGAAAACGTATGGCCACTACCGTAAAAGCGGTAATCTTAAAAAAGTGTTGGCTAACTTAGAATATTTAGTTGATTTGAAAAGTAAATATGATTTAAATAATTTAGAATTGATTTGGCAGTTTCTGGTAAACAGGGAAAATGAACAAGAGGTTTCAAAAGTTCGAAAACTGGCTAAGGAGATAGGAATTGACAAGCTAAGAATTAAAACAATTAACATTAAAAAAGAGCATCCTAGATATATTGATTTTATCTCTAAAAAA
>CAZJPW010000010.1:16423-36735 GCA_964548405.1 uncultured Candidatus Saccharibacteria bacterium
CGGCTCAAAAGATTGTGGTTTTATTGATCCAGGTATGCCCGTTATCTACTGTAATGGAAGTGTGACTCCTTGTTGTGCCTATCCACTTAAAAGATATTCCATGGGCAATGTTTTTGAAGAGTCATTAATGAGTATTTGGGATAGCGCAAAATACAAAAAATTCAGGCAAGATAATTTAAAGGGAGTTAATAGGGTTTGCAATAAAAATTGTAGATTTTTTAAAACATCAAAGGTCTATGTCGAAAAAATAGATTTAAAATGAAAAAAATTCTTTTTTATACGTCTAATGGTTTTTCCTTGGGGCATTTGCAAAGAAGTTATCAAATTAGCCAAGCGTTTAAGAATGAAAAGGTTGAAATAGGGCTGATTACTTCTTCATTGAAGCCAGATATTTTTGGGAGGTTTTTTAGTCAATCCTTTAAAATTAAACCTTTAACTGATGAATTATTAAAAGATCCTTATCAGGAGGCAAGACTAGAAAACACAGATGTGGTTTTAGGCGTTTTTGAAAAATTCAAGCCAGATTTAGTCATTGCTGATTTTCTTTTAGAATCTGATTTTACTTTTTATCCTTTGAAAAAAGCATTAGATAAGTTTAAAACAAAAAGCATTTTTGTTTGGCGCTTGGGAGAAATTAAAAATCTAGCCCACGATTTAAATAAAGAGAAAGATAAATTAAAATATTTTAGTAAGATAATCTTGCCGTATGATAAGGGAGAATTACCAATATTAAAAGATTCTAAGTTTGTCATTGTTGGACCTGTTTTTAGAAAAATAGACGAAGAGAAATTAAATATCTCTAGAGAAAAGTATGGAATTAATCCAAAGGATTTTCTAATTACTATTACTTTAGGCGGAGGCGGACAATTAAAAGCAGGTAACTGCGAATCCTCTAGTAAAATACTAAAGCATTTTTTGGAAATATATCCTCAATTAAAACAAATTATTCCTAATTTAAAAGTGGTAATATCTACTGGTCCGTACTACAATAAAAAGATAACAAAGATTAAAGGAATAAAAATAGTTAATTTTGAAAAGAATCTTTTAGAATTAATCCATCTTTCCGAATTAGTCATTTCGCCGGCCGGGTATAATACTTGTTATGAAATACTAGAGGCGAAAACCCCTGCTTTGTTAGTTCCCTTATGGAGGAAAAGTAAAGAGCAATTTGAAAGGGCTCTTGATTTAGAAAACAAAGGAATTGCCAGGGTTTGGCAAGGAAAAACCAAAGAGAGCTTTTTAGAGACAATCCTCGGATTGTACAAAGACTTAGATAAAATCAAAAGCAATTTTAAAAAATTACCTAGGATTGAGTCGGGTAATAAAAAGATTGCCCGGGAGATATTAAAATTATGCTAATTCTAGCAATTGATACAACTGGATTTACTGCTTCTATTTCTTTAGTCAAAGATGGCAGAAAGGTTTTGTTTTTAAAAAACAGCTCTGGTTTTTTGCCAACCATAAAATGGGAAGATTTCGTGTGTATTTTACCTGATCACCATCGGGAATTCCTATTAAACAATATTGAAGAACAACTCAAGAAATACAAGGTTTCCTGGAAACAAATTGACGCTATTGCAGTAAGCGCGCTTTCCGGCATATACACTGCTATTTTAACGGGTAAATCCATTACTCAGACTTTTGCTAAGATATATAATAAACCCTTAATTGAAGTTGATCATATTTTAGCCCATAATTATTCTACTTGGTTGGAGCATGATCCTAAAAAACTTCAATTCCCAATTCTGGTTTTTTCTGCTTCAGGCAGTCATAGTGATTTTTTCTTAATCAAAAATATTAAAAGTTCAGAATCAATTTGCAGTAAAGTGGGTATAAAGGATTTTGGCGGAGTCCAGACTTTTATTGGTATTGGTAAGATTTTTTGGTTTTTTAGCAAGAGTTTGGGGACTTTTAAACCAACTGATAAAAAGCCGTCTATTTTTATGGAAAGAACACTTAGAGCCATGTCTCAGGGTAATCCTTTTAAATATGATTTCATTCCGTATTACAAAGGTGAATTACTAGATCTTAATTTTTCTGAATTTCTCGAAAAAGTAGATCAGTTTATCCGTCAGCAAAAAAAGAAAAGGCGTTTATCTCCAAAAAACTTAAATGATATTGCAGCCAGTTTTCAGGAGTCAATTACTGAGATTCTGGCCAGAAAAATGTTTAAACTAGCTCAAATGAAAAAAGCCAAGGAAATTCATGTTGCTGGTGGTATTTCGGAAAATACGTATTTGGAAGGTAAGTTAAAACAAAAAATTAAAGATGAGAAATTACCTTTTGTTTTGCGTTATCCGACAAAAAAAGAATATCGTTTGGATAATGCAGCTATGATTGGTGCTTTAGCATATTACCAAGAAAAATACAAAATTAAGTTTAAAAATTTCGAACCAAACATTACTAAATGAAGATATTAAAATTTAATCCAAAAAGCAAATCAGAAACCCTGGAGGCAGTTAATAGATCAATAGAAGTTTTGAAAAAAGGCGGCATCATTGTTCACCCTACAGACACTTGTTACGGGATTGCCGCAGATATGCATAGCCAGAAGGGAATCAAAAGGGTTTATCAATTCAAAGGGAGGGATTTTAAGAACCCTCTTTTCATTATTGTCCCTAACATCACTCAATTTAAGAAATATGGCAGGTGGAATTCTTTAGCTCAGGAAATGGTTAAGAAAAATCCTAAAAAGATGTATACTTTTGTGGTTGCCAGAAAAAAGACCGTACCCAGTCATTTAAACCCGGACTTTGAAACTGTTGGCATTCAAATGCCTAAGTGTCTCTTTTCTCAGGTTTTGCTTAGGAAGAACAGGTCTCCGGTAATTGGCACTAGCGCAAATATTTCTAATCAGCCCGTTGTTTATTCAGTTCAAGGGCTGCTCAAACAATTAAAATCCGCCAAACGGTATCCTGATTTGATTCTGGACGCCGGTAAATTACAGATTAAAAAACCATCGAGCGTTGTTGCTCTTAAGGGGAGGAACATTGAGATATTAAGAAAATGAAATTAAGTCCTAGGGAGATAATAACAATTTTAACTGTTTATAAAGATAAGCGTGATTTAGGCAGGATAAGCTGTTTCTATAAAAGCCGGCTAGAAGAGTGTCTTTCTCTGATTAGCGAGTTAGGCCTTAAACATAGGATTTATGATAATCACTTAATCTATCTATCCAAAAAGGAAGATTTAATTGAAAAGGCGATTCAACTCCATCATTTTTCTAATGGAGTTGAAAAATCGAAATCAGGAAATACTGTTTTAGGTAAACTTTATGGGTATCCGGATTGTTGCATCAGAATGTTTGAAGGAAACAGCAGACTTACTAAACAAAACGATGACCTTGGAATTTTACTAAAAAGCCTTGAAAATTCAAAATCAAATATATTCCCTATTTACACAAACTGGTTTTTTACTTGTAAGCCAGTTTTACATCTTCCTCATTCATTTGACTGTCAGGATTCTGTAAAAATAGGAAAGCAGAATCTAAAGATATTAAAAGAGTACGATAAGAAAATATATGATTCTGTAATCAAAAAATTAACTGCTTGCGTTTTAATACATAAAGATAGGGTTTTACTAATAAATGATTTTAATCCAAAAGGTAGAAACGTCATATTTAAATCGCAGCCTTGGCTTGATATGTCCTCTTTATTTAATCCAGAAAAATCATTCAAAGAGAATTCATGGTTAGATTTGCTTTTGCCATTTGAATCAAAAGGAGTTTATAAAATCGGATTTAAGAATTCTAAAATAAAAGTTATGGTTTTTTCCAATGAATAAAAGAAATGTAAATATCCTAAAAAAGAATTTAGTTAAGATAGTCAAATATTTGAACCAAAATAATGACGAGATTTGGTATAGAGTATTTCCTCATCCCTTATTAGAAAGTTTTTATCAAAGAAAAGCTTCGCCAAAGTTAATAGCCCAGGCTGAAAAAGAAAGAGAAGCCATTATCTATATTCACATCCCCTTTTGCCGTAACCGATGCGATTACTGCAGTGTTCAGGGGGCTTGTGATATTAATAAGGTTGGTTCCAAATCATATATCAACTGCCTTAAAAAAGAATTAAAAAATACCTTAAAGGCTAATAATAAAAGAAAGATTTTGGCAGTGTATATGGGCGGAGGTACGCCTAGCTTAATTGAACCTCAAGACTTTAAAAATTTATTCAAATATATTAGAAGTAATTTTAGTTTTCCTAAAGATGTTCAATTCAGTACAGACGCCTGTCCGAGTGATGTTACCCAAGAAATGGCCCAAGCTATGATTCAAAGTAATATTAATAGGGTTTGTTTAGGGGTTCAGACTTTTAATCAGGAGAAATTAAAATTATGCAACCGTCATTTTCAAAAGAACGCTGATGTATACAATGCAGTTGAATATCTGAGAAAGGTGGGCATAAACAATATTAGTTTTGATATGATTTGTGGATTGGATCCTAAAGAAACAGTTAAAGAATTCTTAGCTGACAATTTAGACCACTTAGTGAAATTATCCCCAGAAAATGTTGCTCTTTATCCTCTTCAGAATTATGGGAAATTTCCTGGGACAATAACAAAATCGCCAGCAGCTAATCTGGATAAGATTAGAAAGGTATTAAACAGCAAGATAGGAAAAAGCTTAGATACAAAATATCGAAGCCTTCAAAAAAAAAAGTCTGCCCTTAAAGGTTCTGATTACTATTTTCTCCGAAGAAGCTTTTTAACTAATGTTTTAGGTATTGGCCTGGGAGCCAAGGGAGATTGTTGGGTTAACAGTCAATATCTGGTCAAGGTTAACGCCAATAAAGGAGATGACATCTTGGGTTACAAAAATAATCTTGAAAAGGGAGTTTTGAAGTATAACTATTATACTCTGCCCAAGGATGCTTCTTTAAGAAGATATTTAGCCTATAATTTCAATTTAAAAAGGAGCGGTGTTTACAGAATGATTATTGAAAAAAAACTTCCTCAATCCCTGAATTTATTCGAACAAATAATTAGTAACTTTAAAGATGTTTTAAACTTTTCACAAGGCTGCTATAACCTATCTCCAGACTACAGAAAGATTCTCCCTTTTAAAACGAAAAATGAAGAAGTCAACTACTTTATTTTCGCCTTTTGCTATCTTTGGTCAGAAAAAGACCAAGAGATTCTATTTAAAAAACTTAAATTAATATGAAATTTAAGATTGACCAGTTTAATTATCAGAGCCTGCCTCGTTTAGCCGAGATTCTGCGCCAGAACAAGGTTAAAAAGCTTGAATTGGAAATGACTCAATATTCAGCAGATTTGCCTTATCTTTCTGATGTGGTTCCTTATCTTTACCAGTTAATGGATTATGAATCATACTTCCAGATTCAATTGAAAAACTTTCCCTTTTGCTTGATTGAGTTAGAAGTAATCGACCATATTAAAATAGATAAAAAAGGAGAAAAAACAGAGGCTTGCAAAAAGTGCCGTTGGAATAAATTATGCGCTGGTTTTCCCAAAGGATATTTTAAAGAATATGGAGTTACAGATGTCTGTTCTGTGCCGGATATACCCTTGGAAGTAATGCTCGAAGTTACGCCTAAATGTAATTTTGACTGCCAGTTTTGTTTTAATAAGGTTTCTTTTGTCCAGAATGGAAGAAATATTAAAGAATTAAGCACTCCTTATCTTAGGAAAATAATTGAGCATGTTTCCCAAATAGGCGTTAAGATAATTAAATTTACAGGTGGCGAACCCCTATTAAGAAAAGATATTTTTTCTTTGCTAAAATACGCTAAGAATAAGGATTTGGAAGTAAGATTAAATACTAATGCTTCTTTGATTAATCAAAATAACGTTAAGAAATTTAAAGGCATAGTTGATAATGTTTTGATTCCTATTGAAAGCTACACTGACAAAAAAGAGCAAAAAATTACAGGATACGCTAAAGCTCTGAGCAAGAAAATTAAAGCAATAGAATTATTAAAAAAACAAGATATTCCTGTTGTCAGGGCTGGCACAGTGGCGATTAAACAAAATATTCTTAATTTTGATAAAATGGCCGAATTAATCAATGGTTTGCCTTTGGATGAATGGGAGCTTTATCGGCCGATTCCTCTTTCCCAGAAAGATAATTTAACTTCTCAATTGATAAATCTTCTAGCAGATAAATTAACTGATTTAAGGAAAAAAACAGACAAGCTGGTTTTTATTGCCAATGCTATTCCTTTTTGCAGCATTAAAGATTGGCATAAGCTGAATAATGTCAGTAAAGGAGCTCTGTATGATGATGGACATAACCGGTTAGTGATTGATCCAAGAGGGTTTGTTAAACCCCACTATTTCTTAAACGAAAATCTTGGCTCGCCAACAGATATTTTAAAAGCTTGGCAAAATCCCTTTATGGAAAAGATGAAAAATTTAGAATTTTTGCCTCAAGAATGCAAAAATTGTCCTTTTGCTTTTAAATGTCGAGGAGGTAGTCGTCAGGCGGCAAAAGCAACTTTTGATGGATATAATATCAGGGATCCTTTAGCAAAATATGAAAATATTTTTAATTGAAACTCCGATTAGCCTTGCAGAGTATCAAGCCTATCGTGAGACAAAATACACTATTTGGACGCCGCCGCTCTGGATGTTAAGCTTAGCGGCTTTTTTAAAGGAGGAGTTGCCCCGGGCTTCCATTAAATTACTGGATGGCCAACTGATTTCTTTTAATAGGATTAAGCGAGAAATTTTAAAAGAGAAACCAGATATTGTTGGGTTTAGTCCAAAGCATCAAACGTACAAAAGGTTTTTAAGGTTGGCTAGGATATCTAAGAAAATAGGTGCCAAGGTTGTTGTGGGCGGTCTTTATGCTGACAGCCTGGCCAGGGAGATAATATTGAATAGAGGATTGCAATCCCGTGATTATTGTATTGATGCGGTAATAAAGGGGGATGGTGAAAAGGCTTTTTCTGAATATGTTGATAATAGGCCACTGGAAAAAATTAACAATCTTGTTTACCAAGACAAGGATGGAATCAAAGAAAATCCAGTTGTCCTTTTAGATTTGAATAAATTACCAATACTTGATTTTAGTTTAATCAATCTTGAAGAATATTTTCAGGATTACCAGAAAAGATATCCCTTTTTAAAGAATAGGAGAATTATTAGAACGTATACTCAAAAAGGATGCGCTTGGCGGAAAATTAATAAAAAGGGATGTATTTTTTGCACTTTTTCCAGTGGTGCAATGAGATTGAGAAATCCTGGAAAAGTTTGGCAGGAAATCAGTCAATTGGTTAAGAAGCATCAGGTTAATCAGGTCAGGGATATTAGCGACCTGTCTTTTGGAGATAAGAATTGGTTTAATCAATTCTATAAACAAGCAATTAAGGATAAAACTCCATTACCCTGCTTCAGCGCTAATTTTAGGATAGGGTCATTAGATAATTCAACATTAAAAAAAATGAGCCAGCTTAATTTAGTTCATGTCACTTTAGGGATTGAAAGTGGTCATCCCCAGACACTTAAAAGATTGAATACGGGCATTAATTTAAATCATGTCTATAAAACTGTAAAAATGCTGGCTGATTATGATATCAGCATGACTCCCCGCTTCATAACCGGCGCCCCGGGTGAAGATAAAAAAACGTTGGCAAGTACTGTTAAATTGGCTAAACAGCTTTCTAAATTCAAGCAAGTTGATAGGATAGTAGCCAGTCAATTTTCGCCCTTTCCTAATTCTTATGCCTGGTGTATGCTTTTATCTAGGATAGGGAATAAGTATAAAAATCAGGACTTTATAAATTTTCGCCAATCCCAATCAGATTGGCAAAAGCATTTTTGCAAAGTTAATGGAAAAGTATTGGGTCAGGCTAGTAATATAATCAACCAGCTTAAATAAAAAATAATTTGATGAGGATATAGATTTATGAATAAAACTCTATTAAAAAATTTAAAAAAGATAAAAGAAAACGATCCTTTTTTAGTGACAATTACTGTTTTTAACAAAGACAGGACAGTTAAAAAAGATTTAGATACTTTTTTGTTTATGAATAATTTTCCCAAAATTGAGTTAGAAGGAACTAAAAAGATGATTGTTAAGTTAATTAACGATATAAAGAAGAAGTAAAAATGGAAAGGGTTGATATTAAAATTGGCTTCGGCTGCAATAATCACTGTCACTTTTGCGTCCAGGGCGACAAAAGAAATTTTTGCGCGGCTAAGGATAAAAAAGAAATAAGGGATTCATTAAAGGAAGCGCACAAAAAAGGAAAAAGGCAAGTCATTTTTACAGGCGGAGAACCAAGCCTTCATCCTAATTTTTTGGAATTAGTCAGAATGGCTAGGAAAATGGGCTACAAAACAATTCAAATACAGACTAATGGCCGAACCTTTGCTTACAGGGATTTTTGTCTCAAAGCGATTAAAGCCGGAGTAAACCAGTTTTCCCCAGCCCTGCACGGCCATAATGCTAAGATTCATGATTTTTTAACTAATAGCCCAGGGAGCTTTGAACAAACAGTCCAAGGGATTAAGAATCTAAAAAGCCTGAATCAGTTTTTAACAACCAATACTGTAGTCACAACTAAAAACTACAGGTTTTTGCCCCAAATAGCCCAGCTTTTAGTTAATTTAGATGTAGATAGATTTCAGTTTGCTTTTATTCACGTTCATGGTACAGCCAAAGAAAATCAAGATTGGATTGTGCCTAAAAAAAGCAAGGTTATGCCATATATTAAAAAAGGATTGGATATTGGCATTAACGCGGATAAGTGGGTTGTAACTGAGGCTATTCCCTATTGTTTAATGAAGGGTTATGAAAAACATATTTCAGAAATAGCTATTCCTAAACCAATGATTTTTGATGCAGGCTTTAAAGTTGAGGATTATGCCTCTTATCGTAAAAACAAAGCCAAAGCTAAAGGCCCTAATTGTCTTAAATGCAAATACAATGATATTTGTGAAGGACCCTGGAAAGAATATCCAGAAATATTTGGCTGGGATGAATTTAGGCCAATTAGAAAATAGATTATGGATAAAAAAGGAGATGTCATTTTTTTAATCCTAACAGGGTTTTCCTGTAATAATAATTGTATTTTTTGTTCTAATCTTAATGATAGAAGCCAGGACAGGTCTACTTCTGAAATATCAGGAGATATTAAGAATGCGGCTCAAAAAGGATATGATACGTTAGAATTTATTGGAGGAGAATCAACTATTAGGCCAGATTTTTTAAAATTAGTCAGTTTTGCCAATAAAACAGGTTTTAAAAAAATCAGGGTGACCACTAATGGGCGTATGTTCTCCTATCCAGAATTTGCCCAAAAAGCGGCAAAGGCAGGCCTTAATGAAGTAACAGTTTCCATTTACGGGCATAATAAGAAGCTGCACGAGGCAGCCACTAGGTCGCCAGGTTCATTTGAACAATGCCTGGCCGGAATGAAGAATATAAAGAAAACAAAAGGACTGGCTTTAATAGCCAGTACTGTAGTTACCAAGATTAATTACAAATACCTTAATCAGATCGGTTCATTTGTTCACGAATTGGGTGCCAGCCGTTTTAATCTGTTTGATTTGATTCCTGATGGCAAAGGAGCAGAGAATTATAATCTTTTAATGGTTAATTATACTGAAATTCTCCCATACCTTAAAAAGATCTACTTTTTAGCTAAAAAAATACCTCTTTCAATCTATGACTTTCCTTTTTGTCTGTTTGAAGACAAATTTTTTACTAACAACAGAATTTTCTTTTATACGCCTGAGGCAAGGTATAAGTATTCTAAAACCCAGGTTGGCTATGGGGTTTCTCATCGGGTTGATAAGATTAAAAAAGGTTCCAAGGTAATTTACCAGGATAAATATCGGCTTAAGACAGATTTTTGTCTTAAATGCAGATATTTTGAAAAATGCCCGGGAATAACCAAACCTTATTTCAAAAAATATCAAGATAAGGAAATAAGGGAACTATTTTCCCTAAATATTAAATGATCAAGGATTACAAAAAACTAGAGCACTATACAGTTGGCAAAAGCCCGTTGCTTTATGCTGGTGATCACTGTAATAATCGCTGTATTTTTTGTTTTGAAATAGATTATCATTTTCCAGTCAAGAGCTTGAAAACGATAAAACAAGAGTTGGATATAATTAGGAAACATTTTGATTCAGTTAATATTATGGGACAGGAGCCGACTCTGAGAAAGGACATTTTAGATATTATTACTTACGCTAAAAGCAAGAATTTTAGGCATATCAGCATTACGACCAATGGGCGCATGTTTGCTTATCAGGATTTTACAAAGCAAATATTGGATACGGATTTAGATCAAATAGTCGTGACAGTGGCCGGGCATAATTCTAAAATTCATGATGCTCATACTTTAGTTCCAGGCAGTTTTGATCAAACTTTAAAAGGATTGGAAAATATCATTGGTTTTAAGAAAAATAATCTTAGCTTAGTTCTTAATATCATGGTTACCAAAATGAACTTCAAATATCTTTTGGAAACTGTTGATTTTTATGTCAATCTTGGATTAAAAGAAATGAATATTGGACATATTATGCCTTTGAATAAAATGATAGTTGATTCTAAAAGAATTATTGCTAAAATGAGTCAAGTGACGCCCTTGCTAATTAAATGCTATAATAAGCATAATTCACAAATTAAATTTTTGTTTGTTGAATATCCAGCCTGTGCTTTTCCTAGAAAATACAGAGAAGCGGCCTTTCCTTGCTTAGAGGAAAATCCTCAAAAAGTCAGGTTAGAAATTTGTAAAAATTGTGATTATAAAAAACAATGTGCTGGAGTTTCCAGCTTTTATTTAAGCCTATATGGCAGAAAGGAATTTAAATTATGATTAAAAAACAAAAAAACGCTGAGGCTAAAAAAGAATTAGATACTGTTCTAGACGGTCTTTTAGTTAAAAAATTAAAGAATAGCTTCTATTTAATACCTAAGTCAAAGGAAAAACAAACTAAATTTTTTCTAGTTCCCGAGACTATTTTTGTTGAATTAAAGCTTTCTATGCCAGATAAGATAATTTCTGAAAAAAAAGTAAAGTGGGCTGATATTAAAGAAGAGAATGAATTATCATTAGTTATTGATAAGGATAATAAGAAGAAGAACATCGCTTTAATAATTAGGCAAATAAGAGTTATTGATTAATGGTTAGTAAACAGAAGGCAATTAAAAATTACGAGATAGTCAAAGAGATATCCCGTTTAGCCGGGTTATCTTTTGTTGAATTAATGGCCCTTTTGTATGATATTAAACCCTGCTTAGCTGATTTGTTGAATTTTGAAAAGTTTGACAGGAAATATATTAATAAGCTGGACAGGGTTAATCAGTTATGTAAAAAACTAGGATTAAATCTTGCTGTTTCTCAATATAAGTTTATTGTTAACAGTCCCAGAGGAATTTTTGAGATGGTTGAAATGGATGATAAAAGAAAAGGTAAAATATCTTTGGGTGTTTCAAAAGATATGGATAAAGCCTTAGAAGGAGTAGAACTTTACTATAAGAAAACTCTTGATAGCAAAGATAGTAGAAGGTTTGGCGAAGTTATGGGTTACCCGACTTGTTGTTTAGACTTTGGTGATTATTTGTGTCAAAACAGCAGGGGGGACAAGGAACGCGATCCTGATAATTTCGGATTTGCTAATCCAGCCGTAGAATCCTTGAAAAGATCTAAGGATTTTGCCTGGCAACTGAATGTTTTTTCTTATTCTCTGCTTTCTTACTATCCTTGTCATTTCGATTGTCAACCCTCTATTTCTTACGTAAACAATATTTTAAAAGTATTCAACCAGGTTGATCCGATAAAAGTTAAAGAGTATAAATCTCTTCTTTGCGATCCAGCCACTCTTTATTGGACTTGTGCTGATAAGATACTTCTTTATGGTGATTTTAAGGGTGATTTTAAAAATTCTGAAGTTAAGTATAATAAGGTTTTTTCAGATATATCTTCAGGAAGTTTTTATCAAGATAATGATCCTGGATTTTTAAATAATTTAAAAAAAATACAGAGAAGAATAAAGCAAGGAAACAGGCTAATAATGACGCCTAAGTATTTTGAAATATACAAAGATAAAAAAAGAGTTGCCAAAATCAAAAAGGATAATCAATACGTGCCTGTCTTGGTCAAACCCAATAAATGAAAAAAATTAAAAAAACTGTCATAATTATTGGTTATCAGTGCAATAATCATTGCAAGTTTTGCATTGATGCTAATAAAAGAGAATTGGTTAATAAAAGCACCCAGCAGATTAAGCAGGAAATGGTTGGAGCCAGAAAAAGAGGTACAACATACATTGAATTAATTGGCGGAGAAACAACTATCAGGCCTGATGCTTTAGAATTAGTTGGTTTTGCTAAGCAGCTTGGTTTTAAAACTATTAATATGGCCACTAATGGCCGTATGTTTTCTTATCCCGAATATACTCAGAAAATGATTAAAGCTGGCCTAACCGACATTATTTTCTCTATTCACGGCCATAACAGTAAGCTTCATGATTCTTTAACTCAGTCAAAAGGAAGTTTTGAACAGTTAAAAAAAGGCTTAGCTAATTTTAAAAAACTGGGTTTTAATAAGATTGGCTCTAATACAACAATTGTCAAACAGAATTATAAATACCTGCCTCAAATCGGCCAATTCATCTTTGATCAGGGAATCAGGAATTCTGAATTCATTTTTGTTGATCCTAGTTATGGGGCTGCTTATGATAATTTTAATCAATTAGTGCCTAAAATTTCCCAAATGGCGCCTTATGTCAAAA
This sequence comes from uncultured Candidatus Saccharibacteria bacterium, assembly GCA_964548405.1. Taxonomy (GTDB): domain Bacteria; phylum Patescibacteriota; class Minisyncoccia; order Portnoybacterales; family UBA2143; genus JAHJOV01. Next base: position 29,138 of record CAZJPW010000010.1, read on the forward strand.
AATGCCTTGAGATTGGCAAGAGAAACAAATTGCCTCATTGGGCTATCAGATATGTTCCTTTATGCTATTTTCAAGATTATTTAAATCAGGTTAGTGAATTGCAAGAAGTGAAAACTTTTGAAACAGAGCATTTAGCGCCTGATTTTGAGAATTTTAGTGTTGAAGAATCAAGGAAAATTGTTGGTCGGGAAAAACCGGAAAAATGCAAAGAGTGTAAATTATTTAATCAATGCGAAGGAATTTGGAAAGAATATTTAAAACATTACGGCGATAAGGAATTAAAGCCTGTTTAATATGGATATTTGCGTTTGGGATAAGTGTAATAATAACTGTCTGATGTGTACTAATCCAGATTGGCCCTGGCCAGCCTGGGATGGCAGTTTTGATTATGATTACGATTCCTTAATTAAAAGAATTGAAAAATCAAAAGATAAGATTGAAACTTTTGATTCCATTTATTTTAGCGGCGGTGAACCAACACTTCATCCTCAGTTTTTAGATGTTTTAAAATATGTTGGCGATAATTTTCCTAAGCAGAGAATAAAACTATTAACTAACGGACGAAAGTTTTTGTATCCTGATTTTACTAAAGATACTTTAAGAATTACTGATAATTTAGATATTGAGTTATCCATTTATGGGCCCAATAAGAAAGTTCATCAAGCAGTAACTAGAGCGCCCGGCAGTTTTGAACAAACTATTAAGGGTTTGGAAAATTTGCTTAAGTATAAAAATAAAAATCAATTGGTTAATGTTCGTTACATTATCACTAAGCTTTCTTATCAATATTTGGAGGAATTGTTAAAATTAATCAAGAAAAGATTTTCTTCAGTTGACAGAGTTATGCTCATTTTCTGGGAAATAGAAAACCAGGCAGCTAAGAATATTAAATCAGTTAAAGTTACTTATAATCAGGTTAGGCCAGAAATAGAAAAAATATCTCCTTTGTTAAGAGGTTTTAATCAAATCAGATTATATCATTTTCCTTTATGCACTTTACCAGAAAAAACTTGGCCTTTTATTTGGCGTACTTTATCCGAAGATGGAGTGGTTTTTGCTAAAAATTGTCAGAAGTGTCAGTACAAAAAGTATTGTTTGGGTATCCCTAAAGATTATTCAGAAATAATCGGCATTAAGGAATTTAAGCCAATTAAAAAAGATTTGACTATTAAAAAGATAAATAATATTTATAATCCGATTTTAAAAGTTTCTAAAAAATGATTTTTGATATTTTGTTCTTACCTTTAGTGTTTTTTATCGGCCTCATAACCAGCTATGAGGATATTAGATATGGTAAGGTTAAGAATAAATGGATTATTTTGGGTTTAGTTTGGGGTCTGATCGTTATTATCGCTTTTTTGATTTGGTATCCTATAGCTCCTTCAGTAAGTAATTTCTATTATTCTCAAATTAAGCATTTACCTGATGATGTATCTAAACCTGTTGTTACGGTCAATCTCGATTATTTAGTCCGAGTTATTATTAATGCGGTTATTGCTTTAGTAATCGCCTTTTTAATGTGGCGTTTTAATGCTTGGGCAGCAGGCGATGCCAAACTTTTTACAGTTTATGCTTTGCTTATTCCCTTAGGTTATTACTGGAAAACATATTTGTCTATTTTTCCTTCCTTTGTTCTTTTGGTTAATATTTTTATCCCTATTTTTCTTTATCTTTTAATTAGGGCAACTGCCTATTTTATTAAATTCATTTATTTAAAAATATCTCAACCCCGAGTGGTAAATAAAAAAAGAAAGCCATTTGATAAAAAGAAAATCTGGGGAAGAATAAAAAGTATGGGAATAATATTACTTACTTTTATTAATATCTTTTTATTTTTCGGATTATTTAAGGAGCCGATTGAAAGTAATTTTTCAATTGATATAACTTCCTTATATATGTTTATTTTTGTTGGTTTAATACTTTTTAGCGGCTATTTAGGCAAAATATTTCAAAAGCCAATTGCTATTAAAATAATCATTGCTCTTTTGGTGTTGATTTTAGCTTATGGATTCAGCACTTCACCCATTAATACCTGGCAGGTTCTTGAACGGACGGTTAAAATGATGATTGTTTTTATGACCATCTTAACCTTATTTAGAGCTTTAATTGATTTTCATGTTTCAAAGACCGGGACTAAAGAGATAAAAATAGAGGAATTGGATGTTAATATGAATTTAGATGATCAAATATTAAATAGGACAAATATTGGCCGTATTTATCCGGGCGGTTTGACTTTAAAACAGGTTGAGAAAGTTAAAAAATGGCTTAAAAAGAATGAACAAGGAATAAAAACAATTAAGATTTATAAACCTTTTCCATTTGTCACTTGGATGTTTATTGGAGTGATTATTACTTTAATTTTAAAAAGTTCTTTTCTTTCGATAATTCTTTCATATATCTACCAAAGATAATGTGGATAACTTTTTTTGGTTAATTTGTCAAATAATTGTATAATATATGAAAGATGAATATTTTTTCCAAAAAGAAAACATCATTGGGACTACTTGTTATAGTTGCAGTTTTTTTGGTGGTTGGTATTGTTTGGGCCTATAACCAAGGGACTAATATTAGCGTTACGACCAGCAGCGTTGATCAGCCAGCTTGCTATTCTGGCGCTTATCCGACTCCGACCTTAAATTGGGTTATTGGTTCTGAAGCGGTACCGCCGGCTAGCTGGCCCGCCTCTTCTCAAGTGCGCTATGATATTCAGATTGATGACGATTCTAATTTTGGCTCTATTGATATAGATACAGGACAGGTTACTTCTGGTGATAATTTCTATACAGTTAATGAATCAGGCTTATCTTTTGGTACAGGATATTATTGGCGTATCAGAGTTAGGGATAATTTTAATTCTTGGACTGATATGGTTCAGGGCTTAGATACTCTTTTTACAACCGCAGGGCAGTGTAATAATCCGCCTGACCGACCTGATAGCAATGGCCCTGGAGGTTCTTCAACTCTAGACAGGAGCCCTGGTGATTATTGTGTTGTTCCAGCCTATTATTTCTCCTGGACTTATTCTGATTCAGATAGTGATGATCAGAGCCGTTTTCAGTTCCAAGTGGATAATAATAATGATTTTAGTTCGCCTGAAATTGATCGCGATTATACCGGGCTTTCCAATCCTAGTCCGGCTGCTAATAATCAGACAGTTGTGATAGCTGTTTCTCCTAGTTCAGATCAGATTGGGTATAACGATACCTATTATTGGCGGGTTAAAGTTTATGATTCTGAAGGGGCTGATTCTGGCTGGGCCGAAGGAAATAATTTTGTCGCAGCCCAGCATCAATATCCAACTATAGATTTTAGTTGGTCGCCACTAAGTCCGAGCATAGATGAAAGTACTCTTTTTACAGATTTATCAACTGTTTATGGCGGAGCGACCAAATCAAGCTGGTCTTGGACTTTTACTAATGGTAACCCTAGCAGTTCTAGTCAGCAGAATCCAACCGTCCAGTTTGCTTCATCGGGTAATAAACAGGTAACTCTTCAGATAACTGATTCTGATGGCTATTCCTGTATTGATTCTAAAACAACTACAATTCAGGCAGAATTGCCTGACTGGCAGGAAAAATAAGGAAATTCTTTTTCAAAAGAACCTGTTTAAGAGTGGGTTTTTTTGTTTTTTTATTGTATAATGAGAATAATGTTTAAAAGATTTTTCAAAGAGGGAGGGTTTACTATTTTTGAACTGCTAATTGTTATTTTCATCATCGGTCTGCTTTCTTCAAGCGTTTTATTAAGCTATCGTAAGAGTAGGAGGTTTTATGCTCTTAATCAGTCAGTTCATCAGCTTGTTTCTGATTTGAGAAAAGCTCAGAATATGGCTTTAAGTGGAATTGATATTAATGAGACGACTCAATACTGTGGCTATGGCATAGTTATTAATTACGGGGCTCGGCCCACTTCTTATTATCTTTATGCTGATGAATCCAGTAACTGTGATAGTAGTAATAATAAATATACCCCTAGCGATACGCTTATCAAGGAAGTTGTATTATCTAATCAGACTACCCTTGATGAGGTTACACCTAATCTTGATATTTATTTTAAAAGTCCGGATCCAACCACCTATATTAACCAGGATGCCAGTGTTGGTGTTTCTGGGACTATCATTCTAAAAGTCTTAGGGTCAGCAACTAATAAAACAATAACTGTGACTACAGCTGGTTTAATCCAGAGAGATTAATGATGTCTATTAATCAACAAAAAGGATTTACCTTAATCGGTGTTATTATTTCAATTTTTATCACCTCTTCTGGTTTAGTGGCTGCTTTAGCTTTGGCTAATATGTCAATTAAGGGAGCTTTTTTAGGAGAAAGAAGATTAATCGCTTCTGGTTTGATTCAGGAGGGCATTGAGGTAGTCAGGGATATCAGGAGGAGTAATACAGAGTGGGCTGATTGGGATTGGTATGGAAATAATGGAGCTATTGCTACCAGTACCAGTCAGGATTATCGAATTCAATATAACAATGCTAATTTGTTGTCTTTTTCAGAAACACCTTTAAAAATAGATGGAAGTGGCTTTTATCAGTATGATTCTGGTACCGATACAACTTTTTATCGTAAAGTCACCTTGACTAAAAATTCCTATCGGGAAGTGAAAGTGGTCATAGAAATTAAATGGAAGTTAAAAGGCCAATGGCATTATTTAACTGCCGAGGATCATTTATGGAAATGGAAAGATTAAATAAAGGATTTACTTTAATTGAATTAGTTGTCGCTATGGCTGCTTTTAGTTTTGTCGTTTTATCCATGACTGGCGTTGCTCAGTCAGTTATTAAAAGTCAGCGTAAGGCTTTTGCCTTGCAGGAAGTTCAGGAGAATGGTCGTTATCTTCTAGAGTCAGTCGGTAAGGAAATAAGGATGAGTACGATAAATTCCCTGGCCAGCAGCCAGACAACCAGTCTTAGTCTGACTGATCCGGATGGCGACGATATTGATTATCAGTTTGTTTCTAATAAGATGCAACGCCGGGTTAATTTAGGCGCCTGGCAGGATATTAGTTCAACCAATATTAGTTTGACTGGCTATTTCTATATCAGAAAAGGAGTGGCTCCGGCTCCTAGGGCTTTGGTAACTATGGTTATGAAAATAGAGGCGACTGGCGGTCGAGCTGAAAGTCAAGCAGAAAATTATTTACAAACAACTCTTTCTTCAAGGAGTTGGGATTACTAAAATGAAACAAATTACTCAAAAAGGTTCTATTTCTATAGTTTTATCTGTTTTACTCTTGAGCGTTATTTTGGTTATTACTTCTGGAATTTCTAGTTTAATGCTTAATCAGATTATGGCTTCTAAACAAATAGGTCATTCAGTAGTTGCCTTATACGCAGCTGAATCCGGAGTAGAAAGATGCTATTATGATTTCAGAAGAGAGGGGGCAGCCAACTGCTTATACATTGACATTCCCCTTGACTTTAACAGCAATGCTAAATATACTGTTGACGATAACAGTTTTCCGCCTATTAACGGTACTGGTAATTTTTATAGCACCAATCGAGAGCTGGAAGTAAATTGGTAATATCTATGCGTAAAAAAATCATTAATATTGTTTTAATTTTAATTATTGGCGGTTTGGGCGGTATTTCAGCCGACCAGTTTTTGTTTCCCTATTTATCAAATATTCCCTTTTTTGCTGAGTTTGAATTTATTAAGCAGGCTGGCAACAGGACAACCATTATTAACCCGACTGAAGAGATTATTATTACTGAAAATATGGCTATTGAGGATGCGATTGACAAAGTTGGTTCTTGCTTAGTTGTTATCCAATCTTACCAGAATAAAAGATTACTCAGCCAGGGAACTGGCTTTTTGATTACTAGTGATGGTCTTTTAATTACTTCAGGAGATCTGGTTTCAACTAAGGCAACCCAGTACTTGATTTACCGGAATGGGCACTCTTCAGCAGCTGAATTCATTAGAAAGGACTTAGAAAATAATTTGGCTCTTTTTCAGATAGAGGATAATAATTTACCGGTTGTTTCTTTAACTGATTTGGAAAATCTGAAATTGGGCGAAAGAGTCATTCTGGTCGGGGCAGAGTTAAGGGGCAGCCAGCTGAATAAGTTTGTCAATTTGGGAATTATCCGAAGCATTAACGATCAAACTTTAACTCTTAATATTTCCGAGGAAAACAATTTAGCCAAAGGCAGTCCTTTAATTAATGTTAAAGGCGAAGTTATTGGTCTGAATTTAGTTGATCATAAGGGGTTGCTAAAAACAATCCCAACTGATAAGCTAAAGGAATTCGTTGGGCTATAGGAGATTTGTTGTTTAACATTTTTGGAGGTTACTTAAGAGAAAGGGGGATCTAATGAAGGTAGCTACTATACAAAAAGAGCGAGATAGAAAAGCAGTCAGTTTAGAGAGAAGAGATGAAAAAGGATCAATAAAAGTTTCTCCCCGCGAGCAGCAAATTGTTACCTGGATGCCGTTTTATGATAGACCCTGCGCCTATAAGAACTGTGTGGCGGCTAAGGAAGTGTTTTCCATTAATAGATGTGCTCTGGTTGATGTGCCGTTTAATCCCGATGCTCAGTGTGTTATTTCAATATTAACCAGACAGTCGGATTTGAAAGAAATGCCTCAGAAAGACGGCGAGATAGATAGACATTTTTTCGAGATCAGTGTTTATGGTTTAGAAGACGGCGAGTTGGAAAAAATCAAGAATCCTTCAAAAGATGATCAGATATACAATTCAGAGGTGATTTTGTGGGGTACTTCACATCGCTTACCTTGTCCAGTGACGGGGTGTCCATTTACTACGGATGCCAGGGGGCTTAATTTATCCCATCTCAATGTCTGCAATCTACGTAGAGTCCCTTTCACCAGAGAGGGAATTTGTATTATACGGCATCTTTTGCCCCAGATCGCCGGATAAGAAATTTGTACAAAGGAAAATAACTGGAAAAAAGAATATCGCTGTCGAATCTGACAGCGATATTTTGATTGACAAAATTATCCTATTCTAATATATTAAACAAAACTAATTCAGTTCTTAATATCTAAACAAACTTTAACAAAAGGAGGTGTTCGGTGAAAAAATGTCTTATTATCATTTTATTACTGGCAGGAATGATCTCCTTTTGTTTTATTAAAGGAGAAGTTTTAGCAGAGATAGTTACTATCCAAACAATAATGGAAAAATGGAACTTTACTGGAGATTTGAAAAGGGTGATTTATAGAGATGGGAAACCTTGCTTTAGAGCTATATATTTTAATCCTAAAGATAAAACCAAGAAAGTTAAGATTCGTTTTAGGATTAAGAGTCCTGGTCTGACGTCGGTTGAAGGTAAAATTGTTTTTGGATATGCTTTAGTTTTTCTTGATCTTTTTAGTTTTGGAGAACAAGAACCACATAGGTATATCTGGAATGAAAAGGAAAGAGATTTTCCTGAGTATAATCTTACAATGGATGAAATCAGGGCCTGTGCCAAATGTCATCCTCAGAGGGTTAAGATACCGAAGTTTGTTTTTTCTCTTTTAAAATAACTGGAAAAAAGAATATCGCTGTCGAATCTGACAGCGATATTTTGATGTATCATAATCAATACCTTGGAAACAATTGACGCATTTTTTCCAAGGGAGTCA
>CAZJPW010000011.1:0-31196 GCA_964548405.1 uncultured Candidatus Saccharibacteria bacterium
TTGCCGAAAAGCCTACTTTAATTTTAATGAATAATTGAATATATGTCAATAGCAAGGTATCTAGTAATCTATATTGCAAAATAGCTTAAAAAAGAATATAATGGGAATGAAATTCAAATTAATTAAATATATCACTTAGGTGAGATTTTTTAGATTTCTATTTTAAAAATCAAGGAATTTCATTTAAGCGTAATAATTATGTGGTACGTTATAGGTATTATTGCAGTTATTGTTTTTTGGCTAATAGCCGTATATAACGGTTTAATTAGATTAAGAAACAGGACTGACGAAGCTTGGTCAGATATAGACGTCCAGTTAAAAAGACGCTATGACCTGATTCCTAATTTAGTTAATACAGTTAAGGGTTATGCTAAGCATGAAAGAGAGTTATTTGAAAAGGTAACTAAGGCTCGGACAGCGGCTATGGGCGCCCAAGCTCCAGGTGATAAAGCCCAAGCTGAAAATATGTTAACGGGGGCTTTAAAATCATTGTTTGCGGTAGCAGAAGATTATCCTGATTTAAAAGCTAATACTAATTTTTTAGAACTACAAAGAGAATTATCTGATACAGAAAACAAAATTCAAGCGGCTCGCAGGTTCTATAACGGCAATGTCCGTGACTTCAATACCAAGATTCAAGTATTCCCTAATAATATGATGGTTGGTATGTTGAATTTTAAAGCTTATGACTTCTTTGAATTAGAAGAAGCAGAAGCCAAGGAACCGGTTAAAGTAGAGTTTTAGTAAATGGCTACATTATATACTCACAAAGATAGCAATATCCGTAAAACTTGGATATTGATTAGTGTATTTTTAGTCTTAATTATAGGATTGGGCTGGGTTTTTTCTTATCAATTCCAAAGCCCAGTTATTTTAGTTATCGCTGTAATTTTTAGCACTTTGATGAGTTTTACTTCCTATTGGTATTCAGATAAGATTGTTCTGGCTATGAGTAGGGCTAAGGAGATTAAAAAACAGGATAATCCTGAATTGTATCGAATTGTAGAAAATTTATGTATTACGGCCGGATTGCCTCTGCCTAAAATATATATTATAGATGAAATGGCCCCTAATGCTTTTGCTACTGGTCGAGATCCCCAACATGCGGTAGTGGCTCTAACTAAGGGTCTTTTGGAAAAATTAGATCGTTCTGAATTAGAAGGAGTCATTGCTCATGAATTAGCCCATGTTGGTAATCGGGATATCCTTTTGCAAACTGTAGTTGTTATTTTAGTTGGTTTAGTGGCTTTGCTTTCTGATTGGTTTTTGCGTTGGAGTTTCTTTGGTAAAAGCAGAAGTAACAGAGATAGTGGGCAATTAGGCGCAATTATGGCCATGGCTGGCATAGTTTTAGCCATTCTTTCTCCATTTATTGCTCTATTGATTCAAATGGCTATTTCTCGGAAAAGAGAATTCTTGGCTGATGCCAGTGGTGCTTTATTAACCCGTTATCCTGAAGGATTAGCTCGGGCTTTAGAAAAGATTTCCCAAGATCAAACTAAACTTAGAGTGGCTAACAAAGCAACAGCTCATATGTATATTAGTAATCCTTTTAAAGGTAAAAAAGTTAGAAAAATGTTTTTAACCCATCCTTCTACAGAAGAAAGAGTTAAAGTTCTTCGTGGAATGGATTTATAATTATGTTTATTCACTTATTAATTTTTGGCGATAGTATTGCTTTGGGTGCTTGGGATGTTGAAGGTGGTGGTTGGGTTGATCGTCTAAAAAAATATCTATATAGCGATAAATATAGGATAAAGATTGATAGTGGTAGCGGACTACTTGTTTATTCTACATATAATCTTGGCATAGGTGGTTTGACGACCAGTTATTTAGTTGAATCGTTTGAAAATGAAATAAAAGAAAGAGTTTCAAAAGATCCAAAAAGAAGCAAAGAGGATATTGTAATATTTGCCATTGGTATTAATGATTGTCAATATAAACACTCAAAGGAAAATGTCAAAGTTAAACCTGATAATTTTCGAAAAAACTTAGAAAAATTATTAAATAAAGCTCATAAATATACAAAGAAAGTCTTATTTGTTGGAATTTCTAAAGTTGACGAATCCAAAGTTGCGCCAATGTTTTGGGCTAAAGAAATATATTATACGAATAATAATATTAAAGAGTATAATAAAATAATTAGAGGATTTTGCCAAAAAAACAAATTACTATTTATTGATGTATTCGATCTATTAAATAAAGATGATTTAAAAGATGGTGTTCATCCTAACTCACAAGGTCATCAGAAAATATTTAAAAAAGTAAAAGATTTTTTATTAGACAATAATTTAGTAAAGAGATAAAATCATGGCAGGTAAAAAACTACATTTTAATAGATTAATCAGGGATAAAATTCTAGATAAGCTAGATTCTAAGAATTTGAAATACAAAGTTAAAAAATTATCTCAAAAGGAATATATTAAAGAATTAAAAGCTAAGATCCCAGAAGAAGCCGAGGGTGTTATTAACGCTAAAAATAAAAAAGAATTTATTGAAGAATTAGCAGATTTAGTTGTGGCCATTGAAGAAACTAAAAAGAAAATGAAGATAAAGCCCTCAGAATTTAAAAAAGCAATCAAGGAGAATATCAAGAAGAAAGGAAAGTTTGATAAGAAAATGTATTTGTACTGGACAAGCGATGATGGATATCAAACAAATGAAAAAAGAGAATCTAAAAACTAATTAAATAAAGGAATAAAATTATGGGAATGTTTTTTTCAAGTAGTAAAAAAATTAATAGAGATGAGTTTAAAAAGACTTTACGGAGTATTCCAGATTTATCAGATATGGAAAGATCATACGTTGAAGGTGTATTTCAAGACGCTTTAAAGAATGGTATTAGCAAGGAAGAATTACAAAGAGAAATCAGAGATTTAAAACGTAATTCTAATGATCCTTTAGATTCCTATGAAGTGGAAAAGATAAGAGAGAAATTAAACGAATATTTTAAATAATATGGAAAATTTTCAAGAGCAACCAAATATTGAACAAAAAGAGCAAACTTTGGAAGATTTTCAAAAAGAAATTGGTGAAATGCAAAAAGCCGATCAAAAAAAGAATAAGGAAAATGCCAATCCTGATTTAAAAGAAGCTGAACCGGAATTACTTAAGCAAGAAGATATGGAGATGTGGCAGCGTTGCAAGGATTTAACTGCGGATAATATAACAGAAGAAGACATGAGTGCCTTTCAGGAATATAGGAAAAAAATCAATTTAGGCGAAGGTGAACCAGTGGGAAGGGTTAGATTTGTTGAATTTTTAACTAATAAATTAAGTGGTCCTTGGTTAGAAAAATTAGTTAGAGAGAAAAAATAGAAAAAAGCTAATTAATAAGGAGAGGTGCGCCGAATGGTAAGGCACTGGTTTGGAAAATCAGCGTCCCTCGGGACTTGCAGGTTCGAATCCTGTCCTCTCCGCCATTTAATTAAGGTATAGTTAGTATGGCAAAAATTGTCTTAATTTCTTGTGTTAAGAAAAAATTGAATTTTAAGTCAAAGGTAGAAGATTTGTACGTTAGCCCTCTTTTTAAATACAATTTTAGATATGCGAAATTGTTTAAACCCGATAAAATTTTTGTTCTTTCAGCCAAATATGGATTAGTAGGATTAAAGCAAAAAATTGAGCCGTATGATTTAACGCTTAATAAAATGTCGTTGGCTGAAATCCAAAAATGGGCAAATGATAAAGTGATCCCAAAACTAAGTCGAATTACTGATTTAAAAAAAGATAAATTTATCTTTTTGGCTGGACAAAAATATCGTCAATTCTTAATTTCAGAGATTAATAATTATAAAATTCCTTTAGAGGGATTAGGTATTGGGAAACAGTTAGGTTATTTCAAAAATAAATTTATTAACGAAGATAAATGCAGTCAACTTCATCAATACTTTAATAATCTTCAAAGATTTAAATTTCCCTTTAAAGATATAGATATTCCTTTAAATGGAATATATCTTCTCTTTGAAAAAGGCGAATTAGCTCATCGAGGTAATCGGATTGTTCGAATTGGCACTCATACAGGTATTAATCAGTTAAGATCGCGATTAAAACAGCATTTTATTCAAGAAAACAAAGATCGAAGCATTTTTCGGAAAAACATTGGCCGAACCCTACTTTGTAAAAGAAAAGACCCTTTTTTAGAAAAATGGGAATTAGATTTGACAACTAGACAAGCTAAAAAGAAAAATGCTAGTCAAATTGATTTTATTAAACAAGTAAAGATTGAAAAACAAGTTAGTAAATATATTCAGGATAATTTCAGTTTCGCAGTTTTTCCAATAGAGGATAAAAAAAAGAGATTAATTTTAGAATCAAAGATTATTTCCACAGTTTCTCTATGTAAAGAGTGTCAACCTTCAAAAAAATGGTTTGGTTTTAATTCTCCTAAAGAAAAAATCCGCCAGAGCGGATTATGGTTAGTTAATGAATTGTATAAAGAATCTTTATCAGATAAGGATATCAAAGAGTTAGTATGTTAAATCAGCTTAAAAAAGAACTTAAACAAATTGCTGATCCTGTTAGAGCAAAGCATGAAAGTGGGTATTTCAAAACAGGCAAAGGCCAATATGGTGAAGGCGATATATTCTTAGGTATAAAGACTGAATATAAGAGGAAATTAGCTAAAAAATATCAAGGAATATCTTTAAAAGATGTAAGATACTTAATGACTTCTAAATTCCATGATTATAGATTCATAGCCCTCGTTATATTAACAAACAAGTACAAGAAAGCAGATGATAATTTAAAGAAAGAAATATTCAACTTTTATTTAAATCATACTAAATATATCAACAATTGGGATTTAGTAGATATTTCAGCGCATAAAATTGTCGGAGATTATCTATTAGATAAAAACAGAAGTGTTTTGTATAAGTTATCTAAATCAAAAGATTTATGGGAAAAGAGAATTTCAGCTATAGCAACTTTTAGATTTATTAATGAAAATGATTTTAAAGATAGCTTGAAGATTGCTGAAATTCTTTTGAAAGATGAGCATGATTTAATTCATAAAGCGGTTGGTTGGATGTTAAGAGAAATAGGAAAGAAAGATCAAAAAATTGAGGAAAGGTTTTTAAATAAGTATTATCAGATTATGCCCAGGACGATGTTAAGATATTCAATTGAAAGATTCAGTGATAGTAAAAGAAAATTCTATATGAAGAAATAAAATACCCGCTTCATCTTTTGTGAATCCACGGGATATTTTTAGAGAGTCCAGATTGTTACCGGTGCTGAGCCAGCCCAGGGCCTTATGCATAGTCTCCACTCTCGTTTTTCGAGAAAAACAATCGCAGTTCCTAACACAGATGGGTTCGAGTGCCGGTAAACAATCTGGATACTCTATAATATAATATTTTTAGCTTTAGGTCAAATAAATATGAAAATACAAGACAGAGAATTACATAGAATAAGTTTAACTGCTATTATTTACCGCAAGCAAGGTAAAGATATTAAATATTTAATTACTCAAAGAAGTTTAGATAAAAAAGCTTTTCCTGGACAATGGGTTGTACCAGGCGGAGGTTTAGAAGTAGATGATTACATTAATACTCCTAAAAATAAACAGGGTCTTTGGTATTTTGCTGTTGAGAAATCTTTAAGAAGAGAAATCAAAGAAGAAGTTAATTTGGAAACAGGCAAGATAAAATATCTTTTAGATATTGCTTTTATTAGATCAGATAATATTCCTGTTGTTATTCTAAGTTTTTATGCTCCATATAAATCAGGTAAAGTTAAATTAGATGAGGATAGTATTGATTTTGACTGGGTTACATACAGGCAAGCTAAGAAATATGATTTAATTGATGGAGTTTTAGAAGAAATTGAAATGGTTGATAAAATATTAAAAGGACAAAAAAATGCTAAGTATAAAAAGTAAAATATTAATATTTATTTGTTTGATTAGTTTAGTTGGTGTTTTTAATTTTGTGGAAGCCAAATCATACTATTATCATCTTATTGAAGTAGATATTACAATTAATTCAGATAGTACTTTTGATGTTATTGAAAAACAAACATACAAATTAGATGGCAGTTTTGGATATTTTTATCGAGATATTGAGTTAAAGAGGTTTGACCATATTTCAGATATTAAAGTTTTTGATAGTAATGGTGATTTATTAGATCAAAGCGAGTACGAATTGTCATATAACGGGAATAAGCGTCATGTTCAATGGAATTTTCCTAGAAGAGATTTTGAAAATGAATTAAAATCATGGACAGTTGCCTATAAGGTACATGGAGGATTGGGCTTTTACAAAGATTATGATGAATTATACTGGAATGCTATTTTTGCTGATCGGAATGAAAAAGTACTTTATGCTGATGTTAAAGTTTATTTACCTGAAGGCGTTAAAAAGGAAGAAATTAGCCAGAGATTGTTTTTTGGCCGGGCTGGTGACAAGAATGAAAGCGTTAATTATCAGATCCTTGATGATAGAACAATCAGGTATATGGGAGTTAATTTAAAGGCCGGTGAATATTTAACTATAGTTGCAACTTGGCCTAAAGAATTGATTAAAAAACCTATTTTTTATCGGAATCAGATAATAAATTGGATAGCTTTATTATTAGCTTTGATTATTCCTTTAATTGTCATTAGGCGATCTTATAAAACATGGAAGAAAAGAGGTAAGGATCCTAGAATCGATAAAACTATTATTGCTCAGTACCAACCGCCTCAAGACCTAGCTCCTGGCATAGTGGGAATTTTGGATGACCAAAGTTTTTCAGTTAAGGAGGTAACAGCCACTTTGGTTGATTTAGCGGTTAGGGGATACATTAAAATTAAAGAAGGCCATAAAAAGATTTTTGGTCAAAAAGAATATACTTTTGAAAAATTAAAAGGCGGAGGTGGTTTAAAATCTTTTGAACGAAAGATATTTAATGGTATTTTTATTCAAGAAAGGGGATTCTTTAAAACAGAACAAGTTGAAAAACAAGAAGTTTCTTCAAGTGATTTAAAAAATAAATTCTATAAACATCTTAAAGATATTAAGAAAAAGCTTCATCAAGCAGCTACAGAAACAGGATATTTAACTGATAATATTGAACAAGTAAGAAAAAAATATCAGATTAAATATTTTATTCTTCTAGTTATTTCCTTAGTCTTGGGCTTTGTCAGTTTTATTCTTTTTCTTTCTTTTGGACCTTTGCTAATTGGCTTAATCTTTGTTATGGCTGGCCTATTATTCTCCAGTATAATTGGATTAATTTTTGGACATTTTATGCCAGCTTTAACTTCTCAAGGAGCTGAAGAAAAATGGAAATGGCTTGGTTTTAAGGAATATTTAGATACAGCTGAAAGATTCAGGTTGGGCGCTGAAACTGTAGATACTTTTTCTAAATATTTGCCTTATGCCATAATTTTTGGCGTAGAAAAGCAATGGGCTAATCGCTTTGCTGATTTAGAATATCAGCAGCCTAATTGGTATGTTCCAGTTATGATTCATACTAGTGGGGGACCAGGAATATCAGGTGCATCTTTCAGTGGTTTAGCTTCAAGTATTTCTTCATTTAGTACCTCTATTTCTAGCACTTTTGCCTCAGCTCCAGGTGGTTCAGGCGCCGGGGCTGGTGGTGCAGCCGGTGGAGGAGGCGGAGGCGGGGGAGGAGGCGCCGGATAAAGATATGGCTGCTCCGATCACTCACATGGTTTTAGCTGATAAAGTCTTTGATAAAAGATTTAAGGATGAGAAGAAAAAGGATTTTTTTATTGGTTCGGTTTTTCCTGATGTTAGATATGTTTCAGGAATTAAAAGAAGATTAACACACCATTTAGATCTTAAAGAAAAGAATTCATTTGAAACAGGAATAAAATTTCATTGTTTAATAGATGAGATTTGGAATGAATTTGTTAGATCGAATAATTATATAACTTCTTTTAAGCTTTTAGGAGACGAGTTGTTGTACGAAAAAATAGGTAATTGGGAAGAATATATTAGCTATTTTGATAAAATATTTCCCAGTGAATTTCTATTTAATATTCCAGAAGAAAAGATTAAAAAATGGCATAAAATATTGCAGCAATATTTTTCAAAAAAACCTAATGATATTACTAGAAATACCTTTATTAAAAGTATAGGAGTCTCAGAAGAAAGAATTGATCGAATAAATCAAAATATTGATTTAATAAGAAATGATCAGGGAATTATTAAAACAATTGAAGAATTGTATGATAATATAGAAATATTATTAAATAAATATGACTAGTTCGCCAGTAGATGAAATTAAGAATAAATTAGATGTAGTTGATATAATTCAAGGCTATATCCGTTTGCAAAAGGCGGGACGTAATTACAAGGCGCCCTGTCCTTTTCATTCAGAAAAAACACCTTCTTTTATGGTTTCTTCCGAAAGACAATTATGGCGTTGTTTTGGCTGTGGAAAGGGCGGCTCTATTTTTGACTTTATTATGGAAATGGAAGGAGTTGAGTTCGGTGACGCTTTAAAAATATTAGCTCAAAGGGCAGGTGTAGAGTTAAAAAAAGTTGATCCTAAACTAAAAACTGAAAGGACCCGAATTTATGAAATTTGTCAGTTAGCCAATCGTTTCTTTGTTAAACAATTAGAGGCTAGTAAAGCAGGTAAAGAGATGCAGAAATATCTGCTTAACCGTGGCTTAAAACAAGGAATAATCAAGGATTGGCAAATCGGCTATGCGCCCAATCAATGGCGATCTTTAAAAGATTTTTTAAATAAACAAGGTTATCCTAATCAAGAAATTCTAAAGGCTGGCTTGGCAATAGAAACAGAAAAAAAGGGGATTGGTGATGGATATTACGATAGATTCAGAGATAGAATCATGTTTCCAATTAGAGATATTAATGGAGTGATAGTTGGATTTACGGGCCGAGAAAATCCTAATAATCCTGACGAACGGATGGGTAAGTATCTTAATACGCCCAATACGTTAATTTATGATAAGAGTAGAATTCTATACGGTCTAGATAAAGCCAAATTAGAGATTAAAAAGAATAATTCCTGTCTTTTAGTTGAAGGGCAGACTGATGTAATCATGTCTCATCAAGCAGGATTTGCCAATGCAGTGGCCAGTTCCGGAACAGCTTTAACTCCTGATCAATTAAGGATTATTAAGAGATATACAGAAAATTTGGCTATGGCCTTTGATACTGATCTAGCAGGGGAAACAGCTACTAAAAGAGGAATTGATCTAGCCCTTCAGTTTGGTTTTAATACTAAAGTAATAAGTTTGCCGGACAATCAGGATCCAGCTGGATATATTCAGAAAAATCCTTCTCTTTGGAAAGAAGCAGTTAACAAAGCTCAAGAGTTAATAGAATTCTATTTAGATAGAGCCTTTACTAGAAATAATGAGCAGACGGCCAAAGGGAAAAAAGAAATTAGTAAAGCTGTCTTACCAATGATTAAGAGAATTTCTAATAAAGTGGAACAGGCTCATTGGCTTCAAGAGACAGCTAAAAGATTAAAAGTTCAAGAAGCTGTTTTAATTGAAGAAATGGACAAGGTAAAAGATGTTGATTTAGATATACAGACGCCTGAACAAAGAATTTCAGATCTGCCAAACGAAGCTAATAATTTAGAAGAATACACCTTAGGCTTAATATTAACGGATAATAAGAGTCTTAAAGGATGCAAAAGAGAACCTTGTTATTTATTCACTAATCCTGACTTGGAAGAAATATTTGAAGTTTTAAAGAAAACCAAGGGCAAAAAGATTAATTTAAATAATTTAAAGAAAAAATTACCCACTAGGTTGGTTAATCGGATCAATGAAATTGCTTTTAAGATGGAAACCCAAAAGAATTTAGCTGAAGAATTTGAATCAAATAAAGAAGCTAAGTTTTGTTTTAGTCAATTAAAAAGGCGTTATCTTCAAGAAAAATTAAATGGTTTAAACTTAGCTATTAGAGAGGCCGAGAGTAAAAAGGATAAAGTTACTCTTAAAAAATTAACTAATCAATTTAATAAATTATCTAAACAAATAATTAATTGTTAAAAATTATGCCTAGAAAAACAACAACCAAAAAACCAGCTCCAAGAAAAAAGCCAGCTAAAAAAATTCCTCCTAAAAAAAGAGTTTATCGCAAGAAAGAATTAATTACCCAAGAAAAGGTTGATCAATTAATTAACCGAGGTAGAGAAAGAAGTTTTGTCACCGAAGGGGAACTATTAAAGTTAATTCCTAAAATAGAGGATGATATTGAAGGATTAGAAAAAGTATATGATCAGTTAAAGGAAAATAATATTAAAATTGTTGAATCGGTTGAATTTTTAGAATTATCTTCAGATGATAAAAAGTCAGTTAAGGATAAGAAATCAGTCCGTTTAGAAAAATTTGACAATGTTCAAATGTATTTAAGGGAAATAGGGAGAATTCCTTTATTAACCGCTCAAGAAGAAGTTAAATTAGCCAAGCTGATTGAACAAGATGACCAAGAAGCAAGACAGAAATTAACCCAGGCCAATTTAAGATTAGTGGTTAGTATTGCAAAGAGATATGTTGGACGAAGTCGTAATCTTAGTTTGCTTGATCTGATTCAAGAAGGAAATATCGGTCTTTTTAAAGCTGTAGAAAAGTTTGATTACCATAAAGGGTATAAATTTTCTACTTATGCAACCTGGTGGATTCGTCAGGCAATTACCAGAGCTCTAGCTGATCAAGCAAGAACTATTCGTATTCCGGTCCATATGGTAGAAACAATTAGTAAATATACCCAAGTTAAGCGCAGATTATTACAAGATTTAGGCAGAGAACCTTTACCTGAAGAAATTGCAGCAGAAATGGATGAAAGTGTTGATAAAATTAGACATATTATCAAAATATCCCAAGAAACGATTTCTTTAGAAGCACCAGTTGGTGATGATGAAGAAGAAAGCAGCTTAGGAGAGTTTATTGAGGATAAAAAGAGTGTTTCTCCTTCTCAATCAGCAGCCCGTAAACTACTCCAGAAAAGATTAGAAGAAATATTAGTTGATTTATCTCCTCGAGAGCAAAAGATTTTAGAGATGCGTTTTGGTTTAAAAGATGGAGTGACCCATACTTTAGAAGAGGTTGGCCAGGAATTCGGCGTAACTCGTGAACGAATTAGACAAATTGAAGCCAAAGCTTTAGAAAGAATGCGTCAACACGATAGATCTGAAAAATTAAAAGGATATTAATGAATAATTCAATATCAAAAAATATTGTTGTTCTCTTTTTTGAAATAACAGTAATTCTGTTGATGGTTTTTAATGTTTTACCCCGAGAAGCGAGTTGGTTTTTAACTGGTTTGCTTGTTTTTTATTTCCTTTTTAGTCCCTTAGAAGATTCATTGTGGGTTTTTATAGTTTCTATTCCTTTATTCATAGCTTTACCAATTAGAGAAGGATTTGATACTTTAGCTAATTGGCGGATATTGTCAATTGTTCTATTTCTAGTTTTATTCTTCAAACAAGGCATTTCTCTTAGTTTAATTAAAGATAATTTCGGTAAATGGAAATTAAGGGAAAACTTAGAACATTATAGATCAGAACACTTAAAATGGATTTTTATTCTGATTGCTATGGTATCGCTTTTTGTAGCCCAGGATGTCTGGATTGGCTTAAAAAAGATAATATTCCTGATTAATGGTTTTTTAATATATATTATTATTAGGAATCTGGTGGCTAAAAGAAAAGAAATTCTTGACATAGTTATTAATGCGGCTAAAGTGGCTATTGGAATAACTTTAGGTCTTGGCTTTCTACAACTGGCCATAATTTTCTTTATTAATCTTCATCAGTTTTGGTATCTTTGGGACAGACAAGTAATTAATGTTTATTATGGTCAGGCTTTAAGTAATCTTTTATCTTACAGTAATACTTGGTTTTCATATTATTCTTATCAGTTGCCAACTTTAAGGATATTTTCTGTTTTTCCTGATTCTCACTCTTTTGCTATTTTTTGTATTATAGCTTTGCCGTTCTTTTTGACTTTGTTGTTTTTAAAAAAGAAAAATAACAAGACCTTATATCTTTTATTAATCTTGTCTTTATCAGCTATAATTTTTTCCGGTTCGCGGGCAGCTTGGGCTAGCGCTATTGGCCTTATTTTAATAATCCTATTTTTTATCCCTAAATTATATGGTAAATGGAAAAAGCAGATCCAGTTAGCTTTAGGAAGTTTGATTATCTTTTTTCTTCTTTTTCCGATTGTCGCAACCATTCTGTTTATGCCTCAATATATTGAGCTTGGCCGAGAGGCAACTATGGGTGTTTCTTTTTTTGAAAGGAGTAAAAGCATATTTGATCTTGATGAAGCTTCTATTAAAGGACGTTTGGAAATATGGCGAAGAACAATTGATTCAATTGTTTTGCATCCTTGGTTGGGCGTGGGTATAGGTAATTATCCTTTGGTTTTAAATGAGAGTTTATCAACAGCTAAAAAAGGTTCTTCAGCTCATAGTCTTTATTTAGATTTTGCCGCTGAAATAGGGGTTTTCGGATTGTTAATTTTACTAGCCGTCTTCTGGTATATTTTAAAAGATACTTGGCAAGTGTTTACCAGGGCTAATAAATCATTTTTACAAGTTTGGGCCGGCTTTTTCCTATTTGCTTTGATTTGGATTTTAGGATATAGTGTATTTGACGTAGTCCTTCTTAATGACAAGGTCCTTTTATTTTTTGTAACTAACCTAGGCATACTATATGGAGCAAAATCATCCCTTAGTCTCAGTTAGTCTTCTTACTTGGAATGGTCAAAAGTACCTTAAAGGGTGCTTGGATTCAGTCTTTAATCAGAGTTATCCTAATTTAGAAATTTTGATGCTTGATAATGGTTCGACTGATCAAACAGTTGAGTATCTTAAAAGGGCATCAAGTAAGCCAAGCAAACTCAATATTAAATATCTTGGTCATCATTCAAAGAATACTGGATTCTGCGCCGGACATAACCAGATAATTAGAGAATCTAAAGGCAGTTTTGTTTTTTTATTAAACCAGGACGTCATTTTAGATAAAGATTTTATTAAAGAGGCAATAAAGACATTTAATCAAGACAAAAAAATAGCTTCTGTTCAAGGGAAAGTAATGCAATGGCGAGAGGGATTTATTGATACCACTGGAATGATAATGTTAAAAAACAGAAGAACGATTAATCGAGGGCAAGGTCAGCTTGATAAGGGGCAATTTGAAAAAGTTGAAGAAATCTTTGGAGTTGATGGGGCAGCGCCAATTCATCGAAAAAAAGCTCTAGAAGATATTAAGATTAATGATGAATACCTTGATCAAGATTTTTTTGCATATAAAGATGACGTTGATTTAGCTTGGCGTTTACGTCTTGCTGGCTGGAAAGCGTTTTATCAGCCAAAGGCGATTGCTTATCACGATCGGACTTCAGGCGAAAATGCAGCTCTAAGTTATTTCAGTATTATCAAGGAAAGATTAAAAATCAGTAAGTTTAGTAAATATTTATCTTTTAAAAATGGTAGGTTGATGCAAATTAAAAATGAACAGGTTGGAGTTTTACTAAGACATTTGCCCTGGTTTCTGCCTAAAGAAATTGGCGCTTGGGGATTCGCTACCATATTTGAAAGATATACTTGGAAAGCCTTTATAGATATATTCAAACAAATGCCTTTAGTTTGGAAAAAAAGAAAGATAATTATGAATAGAAAAAAAGTTAGTTCAAAAGAAATGGCTAGTTGGTTTAAATAAATGGAAGAAGAAAATTACCAAAAACCTAAGAAGAAAATGCGTTTCTGGATATTCCTTTTTGTTATAATAGTAATAGGGTTCCTTTCGCTTTTCTTTTTTAAGACTAGCTTTACTATTAGTCAAGTAATTAATTGGTCTGGAGCAACTTACATTCTGCCTTTTAGTGAAGACTTGCCTGATTTGCCAGAAGATGATCCGGACAGGGTTAATATATTGCTTTTGGGAATTAGAGGATTAGAAGATCCGGGCGACGGCAAACTATTATCTGATGCTATGATTTTAGTAAGTATTAAAAAGGATACTGGCCAATTAGCGTTAATTTCTTTGCCCCGCGACCTCTATGCCAGAGTTTGGTGCATTCAGGATGATAAGAAGATAAACTTTGCCTATGCTCAGGGAGGTCTAGATTGTGCTAAGAAAACTGTTTCTCTAGTCACTGACTTATATATTGATTATGCAGTTAGCCTTAACTTTGAAGCATTAAAAGAAGGAGTTGATGCCTTGGGCGGTATTACTGTACATTTAGACAGGGCTTTTGAAGAAAGTTTCCAATGGGCCAAGGAAGGTTGGGAAGAAGACGAACATTGGTTTATCAAAGAAATTGACGGAGAAGAAAGATGGGTTTTTAACGTAGCTACAGGAACTAATAAGTTAGATGGACAAACCACCTTATACTATGTTCGTTCTCGTTATTCAACGGATGACTTTGACAGAATGAGACGCCAAAATCAAGTTTTAATGGCTATTAAAGAAAAAGCATTGTCTTTGGGAGTCTTAGCTAATCCAGTAAAGATTTACAATATATTAGACATTTTAGGTAAGAATGTTAGAACAGATATGGGCTTAAATGATATGAAGAATTTAATAAGCTTAATTAATAATATTGATAAAGATAATATTAAGAGAATATTTTTTGATGTCAGTCCTCAAGGATTGCTTTATCATACTTTTATTAATGAAGAATATGTACTTTTACCAGTAGGAGATAATTTCGATAAAATTCAGGAGGCTTGTAAAAATGTATTTTAAATATGCTTTCGATTATAGTAACTCATTACAGAACACCTGCTTTGTTAAAAACTTGCCTTAAATCGATTAAGGAAAATATCGGCCATATTGAATATGAGTTGATTATCCTTGATAGTCAATCAGAGAAAAAAACACGGAATATGCTTGAAGAAAAATATCCAAAAGCAGAAATAATACATTTTTCAGAAAATATTACAAATTATGGAAAATTAATTAATATAGGCATAAAGGTAGCCAAAGGAGATTATCTTTTAATTCTTAATCATGATATTATTATCTTAGACGATGCGATTAAAAAATTACTAGATTATTTAAAAAACAACTTAAAGGTTGGTATCGTTGGCCCTCAATTATTGACCTTTGGCAATAAAGTACAGAAGTCTTGCTTTCGTTTTCCAACAATTGGATCGATTCTGGCTAGGAGAACTTTTTTAAAGAATACCAATTGGGGAAAGAAAAAATTAGCACACTTTTTAATAGAAGGAGAGGATCTTTCTTCGGTAAAGGCAGTTGACTGGATTCAAGCTTCAGCTATGTTAGCTAGAAAGGAAGCAATTGATAAAGTTGGCCTATGGGATGAAAGATTTCCTAGATATTTTGAAGATACCGATTGGTGTCGTAGGTTTTGGCAGCATGGTTATCAAGTAATATATTTACCATCTGCTCAGATGTCCCACTATTACGGTCGACATAGTAAAAAATGGGGAGCTTTTCTAGATGTTTTTTTGAATAAGTACAGCCGAATGCATATTTCCAGCTTTATTAAATACCTTTGGAAATGGCGTAAAGGCAGGGTTAACTAAGATGAGAAAATACATTTCTGTTCCAATTTGGATAATTGTTCTAGGACTAGTTTTTAGTCTTGGTTTTTTTGTTGGAGAGCACAGCCAGCCTTCCATTGAAAAAGTTGATGGATTGAGTAATAAAGAGGCAGGTCAGTCAATTGGCGTTGATTTTAGCCTATTTTGGGATGCTTGGCGAGTTATTGAAAAAAAATACGTTGATCGGGATGAATTAGATCGCCAAGGAATGGTCTACGGCGCAATATCTGGCCTATTACATTCTTTAGACGACCCATACTCTGTTTTTATGGAACCAGAAGACAGTAAAAAATTCATGGATGATATCAAGGGTAGTTTTGAAGGAATTGGCGCAGAGATAGGCATTCGTAAAGGCATTTTAACTGTAATTACGCCTTTAGAAGGTAATCCAGCCCAACGAGCTGGTTTAAAAGCAGGTGATAAGATTCTTAAAGTGGATGAAACTTTGACCGGTGATTTAACCATTGATCAAGCAGTTACCTTAATTAGAGGAGAAAAGGGAACCGAAGTTGCTTTATTAATTATCCGGGATGATTGGGATGAAGCAAAGGAAATAAGGATTATTAGAGATACTATCCAGATTCCAATCATTACTTGGGAATTAAAAGAAGAAAATATCGCATATATTCAGTTTTACCATTTTACTGAGAACTCGGCTTGGCAATTTAGAAAAACAGTTGAAGAAATATTACAATCCAATCCTAAAGGAATCGTTCTAGATTTACGCAATAACCCAGGAGGATATTTGGAAGTGGCCATTGATATTGCTAGTTGGTTCTTACCCAAAAGAGAATTAGTTGTAGCCGAAGATTATGGTGACGGAGATAGAAACGAACATAAAAGCAGAGGTTATAAACTTTTAGAAGATATGCCAACAGTTGTTTTGATTAATCAAGGTTCAGCTTCTGCTTCGGAGATTCTGGCTGGCGCTTTAAGAGATATTAAGGGTATTCAAATTGTTGGACAAAAGAGTTTTGGAAAAGGTTCAGTCCAACAATTAGAAAAACTAAGAGGTGGCTCAAGTATTAAAATTACAGTAGCTAAATGGATGACTCCTTCAGGAATAAGTATTGCTGACGAAGGGATCACACCTGATATTGAAGTAGAGATGACTGAAGAAAATATCGAAGAATTATACGATCCGCAATTGGAAAAAGCATTGGAATTATTAAAATAAAATGTTAGAATAAAAATATGAAAGTAATTCTATTAAAAGATGTAGAAAAATTAGGCAAAAAGGGAGAAATTAAAGAAGTATCTAATGGGTATGCTCGCAACTTTTTAATCCCTGAAGAATTGGCCATTATAGCTAATAAAGATGAAATGGCTAGATTAGAAGAGCAACAAGAAATTGAAACCCAAAAAGCTGAAGAAGAATTAGTTGAACACCAGAAAACAGCCACTCAGTTAGACGGCTTGGAATTAGAGATTCCCGTTAAAGTGAGTGAAGAGAGTAAGCTTTTTGGCGCAGTTACTTCTATTCAAATTATGGAGAAATTAAAAGAACAAGGAATTAAAGTTAAAAAAGAGCAAATTAAGTTAGAAGATTCAATTAAAGAAACAGGCGAGTATGAGGTTAATATTGAACTTCCCCATAATTTAGAAGCCAATATTAAAGTTATTGTTCTAGAAGAAAAACAAGAATAATCTTAAATAAAAACTATTTCTGGATAATGAAAGGTTATCCGTTTTTTTATGGATAAGAAGACAAAATATATTTTTGTGATTGGAGGGGTGATGTCTGGCATAGGTAAAGGTATTACTGCTGCTTCAATTGGTAAAATTTTACAGAGCAAAGGTTATCAGATAACTGCTATTAAAATAGATCCTTATATTAATATAGATGCCGGAACAATGAATCCAGTTGAACATGGTGAAGTTTTTGTAACTGATGATGGATTAGAAACAGATCAAGATATTGGTAATTATGAAAGGTTTTTAGACAAAGATATATATTCGGATAACTATATGACCACAGGCAGGGTCTATGAATCTGTTATTAACCGAGAAAGAAATCTTGGTTATGGAGGTAGATGTGTAGAAGTAGTACCTCATATTCCAGAAGAAATAATTAGAAGAATAGAACGAGCTGGTAAAAAAGATAATTCAGATTTTGTTTTAATTGAGGTTGGTGGAACAGTTGGAGAATACCAGAATATTTTATTCTTAGAAGCAGCTCGTATGCTGCATTTAAAACATCCTCAGGATGTTCTTTTTGTTTTAGTAAGTTATTTGCCAATTCCTAAAAAAATTGGCGAGATGAAAACAAAACCAACCCAGTATGCAGTCAGAACGGTCAATTCTGCTGGCATTCAACCTGATTTTATTGTCGCTCGCTCTGAACATCCTTTAGATGAACCAAGAAAAAAGAAAATTTCTATTTTTTGTAATATTAATAAAGAAAATGTGATTTCTGCCCCAGATATTAATTGTATTTATGAAGTGCCTTTAAATTTTGAAAAAGATAAACTGGGTCATAAAATTTTAGCTAAAGTTGGTTTAAAATCTAAACAAAAAGATTTAAAAGAATGGCGCAGCTTGGTTAAAAGGATTAATAATAATGGACAAGATGTTAATATTGGTATTGTTGGAAAATATTTTGCTACTGGTAATTTTGTTTTAAGTGATTCATATATTTCTGTAATTGAAGCAATTAAGCACGCTGTTTGGTATCATAAAAGAAATCCTAAAATTCATTGGATAAATTCAGAAAAATATGAAAAAGATTCTAAAAAGCTTAAACAATTAAAAAAATATCATGGGATTATTGTACCGGGCGGATATGGTAAAAGGGGAGTGGAAGGTAAGATTAAAACTATTGAATTTTGCCGCAAGAACAAGATTCCTTATTTAGGACTTTGCTATGGAATGCAATTAGCTACGATTGAATTTGCCCGGAATGTTTGTAAATTAAAGGATGCTCATACCACTGAAATTAATCCTAAAACTGAAAATCCCGTAATTGATTTTATGATTGACCAAAAGGCAAAGATTAAGAATAAAGAATATGGAGGAACTATGCGTTTAGGCGCTTATCGTTGTGAATTAATTAAAGGAACTAAAGCCCAGAGGGCTTATAAGGAAACAGAAATATCTGAAAGACATCGTCATCGTTATGAACTAAATAACAATTTTAGAGATATTTTAGAAGAAAACGGCTTAGTTATTTCTGGTATTAACCCTGAAAAAAATTTAGTAGAGATTATTGAACTAAAAGACCATCCCTTCTTTGTTGGCACTCAATTCCATCCTGAATTCAAATCCCGACCAATTAGGCCACACCCTTTATTTAGAGAATTCATTAAAGCAGGATTAAAGTAAAAAGCACACCGTTTGGTGTGCTTTTTACTCAACGCTGACTGTTTTGGCAATTCTTCTGTTTCCATCAAACTTTTTAATCTTTTTAGTTACAAATTTAACAACCCCTTCTTTTATTGCATAAAGGGTATCATCTTTGCCCCGACGGACATTCTTTCCAGGAAGAAACTTAGTTCCTCTCTGACGAACGATAATACTGCCTGATTGGGCCTTTTGACCGCCAAACAGTTTAATTCCTAGATATTTTGGTTGTGAATCGCGGCCTAGACTAGTTGAGCCGGCCGATTTAGTCTTTGACATAACCCTATGTTATCTAATTTTAGACAAATCGTCAAGCGTAATGAATCTGATATCTTATTAACTATCACAATTGTTTTAGTTGCTTTGATTGGTTTTGGGGCTGGCTTGTTGGTTGATTTTTCAAAAGATAATCAATCTATTATTATCCAAAATCCAGAAATTAATCAAGAGATTAATCAAGCATCAATTCAACAAGCTTCTCAACCAATTAAGAGTCAATTAGTAGAACAGAAAAAATTTGTGGGCAGTATTAATTCTAATAAATATCATTGGCCGGAATGTTCTTTTGGTAAAAGAATAGCTGAGCAAAATCAAATTTGGTTTGAGTCAGAAGAGGAAGCTCAAAATGCCGGCTATGTCCGCGGCAGCAACTTTGAGAAATATCAACCTTAACTATTTCTTTCTGCTTGTAGAAATCATTTTGAATTCTCGGTCTAAGGTTTTGGCTTGATCTATTTGTTTTTTAAGGTGATAGGGTAAAGAATCTATCACTTTTTTAAATTTAACCTTGTCTATAGTTAAAATTTGATTCCACTTATTAATAGGTTGAAGAATTCCTTTAACCTTCTCTATATTATAGCTAAATCTTTGTTGGGGTAGGCGAGTGATATATCTTCCGTTCTCGGAATCTCCAAATATCCGATCAATATTATTAGCATCACAATACTTATTAATATCTTCTTTTAATTCTGCTATTTTCCTAGTATCGGTTGATTGTCTGTCTTTGATTGTAAAATATTCTTTAATTATTTCCTGTATTTTGTGCTCATCAGGCGTAGGGGATTTAGTTTGAGCGAATTTATGCTTGTATAGGGGACAGTAGGGCTGATACTGACACCAATCACAAAGAGGATTAGTTACTGGTCCAAAATTACTTTTACTTATCTGATTAACTAAATCCATGATTCTTTCCTGGGTTTGCTTTATTTCTCCTTTATTTTTAAAAGTAGAGAGTTTTTCTCCATGTCTTAAATAATAAAGGGATAATTTGACTGGTCTGTTTTCTTCTATTAAAGATGGCCAGCGGTTGGTAATACCTAGATAATATATGGAAAGCTGAAAATTATTATCCACATCACTCTGAGCTGGCATTTTTTTAGTAGTTTTGTAATCAATTATTTCAAAAGTTTCGGCCGGGTCGGCCAGCTTATCAATTCTATCAATTCGCCCTGTAATTTGATGATCTGAAATTAATATTTGAAAAGGTGCTTCTAGATTAACAATGTTAAACCTTTGATTTTGATTTTGAAGATAATACTTTTTAAGGATATCAACTCCTTGATGAAAGGCAAAAGCTTCTTCTTGTTTATCTTGATATACATCAGGATTCCATTTATCTGTAAAATATTTTAGAAGATCTTCTTCTGATAGGGGAACGGGCAAACCGGGTTCGTGGAACGATTTTAAACATTCGTGAATCAAGGTTCCAAAAACGGCTTCCTTTGATTTTGGAGTCTTAATTCTATCAATGTATTGGAATTTGTATTTAGCCGGACAGATGGAAAAAGAATCTAGTCCGGAATATGAGATACGCATTATTCTAAATCCTTTCCACTATGAAATTTACGATGAGCATCTCTTAATTGTCTATTAGTCACGTGAGTATATATCTGAGTAGTGGCAATATTACGATGCCCTAAAAGCTCCTGTATTAAACGAAGATCTGCACCTTTATTCATCATATCAGTGGCAAAAGTATGCCTTAAGGTATGAGGAGTAGTATTTGAAGGCAAACCAGCTAAGATAGCATATTTTTTAAGGCTTCTTTCAATAGAACGATCAGTTAACCTTTTAGATGAACCTTTTCTACCTTGGTAACTAATGAATAGAGGTTTGAGATTATCTTTTCTAGTATCCAAGTATTTCTTAATCCAATCAATAGCTCTTTCGGAAAAAAATACCATTCTGACATGACCGCCCTTACCAACAATACTTAATTCTAAATCTTCAGTATTAGGCTTTATTGGCAATTGTTCTCGATCTAATGAAACAAGTTCGGCTATTCTTAATCCGGTGGAAAATAGGGTTTCTAGAATAGCCCTATCACGCAGTCCATTTTTATTGTTAATATCAGGTGCTGAAACAAGTTTTTTTACTTGTTCTAAGTTTAAAAAGTGTACCTTTTTATCATCTTTATCCTTAGCTAATTTAATTTTTTCAGCTGGCAGGGATAAAATATCTCTGTTGGCAAAATAGTTCAAAAGCGACCTTAAAGCTATTAAATAGTAATTCTGGGTGGATTTTTTTAAAGGTTTTTTTGAATGTCTTGATAAGTATACTCTGTAATCCCAAATATGCGTAGGGGAGAGCTGATGGGGCTTTAAATCCTCTAGGTCATTTTTCTTTAACCAATCAATAAATTTTTTGAGGAAGCGGGAATAGTTTTCTTGGGATTTATTTGATAAACCTTTTTCTATGTCTAACCAGTCTAAAAAACCAGTTAAATGCTGAGATAGTGGTTTTTGGCTTTTTTCCATATTTACTATATATTAAATGTGTATTAAGGGTTATTATGCGACTATATATCTATCTTAATCTACAGCAAAATAGCTGTCAATATGGATAACCTCCATTATCCCCTAACCCATTAAAGGGTGTATATCCTTTTTCTATTAATATATTATTTGAAATCTTTTCTGATGTCTTCTATCCATCCTCTAATTATGTCGCTCCCCTCCTGAATCTTAATTTTTAGGGGATTCAGTAATTCTTCAATCCAAGCTATCTTTCCTTGGATCCAATTCTTAACTATTTTCTTAGATTCTTGTTTTCCTTTGTCTATTGCCTTATCAAGTAATTCTTCTTGCTTCTTTTCTATAGTTTCTTGGGCTTTTTTAAGTATTTCCTGATTTTTCTGTTCTAAGGATTTTTGTTTCATTGAGTCGACTATTTGTTTCACCGGAGAAATCACTTTCTGATCAGTTTTATCATAAAGTTTAGTTAGCCATTCTGGTAATTCATTAGCTGATATTCCTTGAGCCAAAACAGGAGTGGCTAATATTAAAAATAATACAGTAGAAGATATTAAGTATCGCATATGTTTTTTTGTAGATTTAAAATCGTGTTTTTAATGATAAATGATCATTTGATCTAATTTAGTTGTTGTATTATATAAATTGGAAATATATACCTGGGTTGATTCTAAGTATATGTTAGCTCCGAAAAGCGGATCATGGACCACATATCGTCCATCATCGGTCTTATGATGAATAACTACGTAATGCCCTGCGCCTCGGCCAAGAGCCTTTATGAAAACAATCACAGGATAACCAGCGCCTAGTTCTCTATCTAGTCTAAACCAGTCAAAAGATGAAGTATGGGGGGGCGGACAATTAGAACAACGAATACTCCCCCATTTACTTGGCCAGTAAATTAGGTCCCAGGCAAAGATTGATGCTTTGGCTAATTGTCCTGGGTTAATCCTACTATTATGATAAGTAAAAATCATAGCTACGTCTGTAACTGCGCAACCATAGTCCTCCATTCTAGAATTACTGATCCCTATGGTTGTATTAGCCCAGCGTGGATCATCTTGACTATAATACCAATTTAAAGATGCCCAGTATTGTGAAGGCGGTTTTTCTTGTAATTCTTTTAACCTAGCCAGTTCAGCTGCTTTTTGTTGGCGTAAACGACTGATATCCCCTAACAAAGATTTCTTCTGAGACTCAATATTAGCTAATAATTGCTGATACTTATTTTCCTCTCCTTTAGTATATTTTACCAAACTTTCTTTGGTATTCCTTTGGCTGGCCAAGGACCATTTTTGACTGGTTAACTGTTCTTTGAATCCTTCCAATCTTTCCTTTTTCTGTTCTTCAGTTTCTTTATCATCATTCAACTTTATTTTAAGAGATTTAAGGGTGTCCACTTTTTCCTTAACTCCATTTTGTAAATTATCAAGGTAAGCTATTTGATTAAAAAAATCAGAAAAGTCTTGACTAGCTAAAATTAATTCTAATTGGCTGGTTTGGTCAAATTCGGCTAGTGTTTGGATAATCTGCCCCAAGTTGCTTTTTTGTAATCCAATATCCCCTGTTGTTTCTTCAATGCCATACTCCAGTTGCGAAATCTCTAGTTTTGTCTGGACAACGTCGTCTTCAGTAATATTTATTTCCACTTGCAACTTATTTATCTTAGCATTAAAAATGGCTACTTGGTTGTTGAGTGTTTTAATCTCGCCTTGTTTTTGATTAATAATAGTTTGGTACTCTTGAGCTTTTCTTTCTAATTCTGCTCGTTTACTTTCTTGATTTTGAATCTGTTTGTCTATATCATCAATAACATCTCCCTGGGTTATTAGGGGTAAAAATAGGGATATAGATATTAAAAACGTTAAAAACCATCTAATCATTTATCTTTTTTATCGCCTCTTCTATCCTTTGGAGGCTTTTTTCTTTATCTAAAACTTCCATAATTTCAAAAGGTCCTGGTGATGCCTTTTGGCCTGATAAAGCCACTCTCAGAGGCCATAAAAGCTCTCCTGTGCCGTGTTTTTCCCTCAAGGGTGCTAAGACATCCTCTAATGATTTTTGGTCAAAATTCCCTGTTTCTGACAATGATTCTAATAGCATTTTTAGATTCTTTTTTACGTCTTTTAGACTCATTTTATTCCAAATTAATAATTCTGAATCATATTCCAATTGATCAGTAAAAAAGAATTTAACTAGTTCCCCTATTTCGCTTAATTTCTTAATTCTTTGCTGTTCTAAAGAAACAATTTTTTTAGCAAAATCAAAATTAGTGTCTTTGGGTAAATACAAGAGACATTTCTTAGTTAATTCATTTAAATCCATTTTCCTGATATATTGACTATTAATCCAATCTAATCTTTGAAGATTAAAAATGGCTCCTCCTTTATGTACTCTTTCCAAAGAAAACTCTTTAATCAATTCTTCAATGGAAAAGATTTCTTCTTCTGTACCTGGGTTCCAACCCAGTAAAACCATAAAGTTAATTAAAGCTTCTGGTAAATACCCTTGTTCTTTGTATTCTTTAACAGCAATAGCTCCATGCCTTTTACTCATTTTGCTTCTATCTGGTCCCAAGATTAAAGGAAGATGGGCAAACTCAAGTGAATTAAAGTTCAAAGCTTCCTGGATTAAAATCTGCTTGGGTGTATTGGAAATATGGTCTTCTCCCCTGATTACATGAGTGATTTCCATTTCTGCATCATCAACTACTACAGCAAAATTGTATAAGGGCGTTTCTTTATCCTTAGCTATACTAATGTCACCTAGTAAGCCGCCTTCAAACTCAAGTTTTCCTCTAATTAAATCTTTAAAAACAACTTTCTTATCTAAGCAACGAAACCTAATGATTCCTTTTTTGGTTTTTCCTTTTCTACCACAGATATGTCTAGGTGCTTCTTTTCTTTTAATCTGTTCCTTTTTTTCTTTGGCTAGTTCTTTTGGAGTATGATCACAATAAAAAGCCTGGCCAGAATCCAGGAGTTTCTTAATATGTTCCCTATAAATATCTAATCGTTTACTTTGATAAAAAGGTCCTTGATCCCATTTAATACCTAGCCATTCAAGGTTATCTATAATATCTTGTTCATATTTTTTATCTGAGCGTTCTAAATCGGTATCTTCTAAACGCAAGATAATTTCTCCATTATTCTTTTTAGCAAATAAATAATTAAAAAGATTAGTCCGGGCATTACCAATATGCAATAATCCAGTTGGACTGGGTGCAAATCTTACTTTAATCTTTTGTTTACCCATATATTTATTTCCCCATTTCAATTAGTCCCTCTGCTATTTTTCTGGCAGATTCAGGCTTGGCAAAAGCTTTAGCATTAATACTCATTTTTTGTTTTAATTCTGGATTACTAAATATCTTATTAACCTCATTTAAGAAAATATTAGGTGTTAGATTATTCTGCTCTATAACTACAGCTGCCCCAGCCTGAGCATAGGCAAAAGCATTTCCTTTTTGATGATCAGAAGCAGAATTGGGCAAAGGAACTAAAATACTAGGTTTGCCACAAACTGCAATTTCAAAAATAGAACTGCCTGATCTAGAAACGATTAAATCAGATGAAAACAAGGCTGCCGCATATTGACCTCCATTTAATAATGGAAATAAATGATAATCACTAGATGATATATGATTAGTCTTTTGTTTAATCGCCTCTAAGTTGTTATTCCCGCATTGGTGGATAACTTCATATTTTTCTAAAAGCTGGGGCAATATTCTAATAATCAACTGACTAATTTTTAAAGCACCTTGACTGCCACCCATCACAAAGATAACCGGTTTTTGACTGGTTAACCCTAAATCAGTTTTAGCTTTTTGCTTGCTTTCTGGATTGTCTGAAAGACAAATCTGAGTAATTTCTGAACGGATTGGATTACCTACTAAAGCAGTTTTTCTTTGCGGAAAATATTGCCCTGCCTTATTAAAAGAAATAGCAATTCTTTTGGATAACTTTCCGCCCAAACGATTAGCTAATCCTGGAATTGTATCTGATTCATGAGTTAACACAGGAATACGGTAAATCCAGGCAGCCATAACTACTGGAACGCTGCCGAATCCCCCTTTGTTAAAGATAACATCAGGCATCCAAATGTATAGGTATATTAAAGATTGAATTAAGCCTATAGGTAATTTAAATATATCGATAAAATTATGAATAGAAAGGTATCTTCTTAATTTAGCTGTTAAAATATATTTAACAATAATTCCTTCTTTAGTCAGGGTCTCAGAAAAATCACTTGCTCCCAAAAAATACATTTCTAGTTGAGGATCTATTTTTTTTAATTGTTCGGCTACGGCAACAATAGGGAAAATGTGTCCCCCGCTGCCGCCGCCCGTAAAAAGTATTCTCATATTTTTAATTTTGTAATATTTAAATTTCTACTTGGTATATTTAGAAACATTAACTAATATTCCCACGCCAATTAACGAAGCCACCATAGCTGAACCTCCGTAACTAATAAAGGGCAAAGGCATTCCTGTTAAAGGCATTAGACCGGAAATAGCTGCCATATTAATAAAGCTTTGAAAGAAAAACCACCCCGTAATACCACTGGCCAAAAGAAAACCGAATTTATCAGGCGCTCTTCTGGCAATCTGTATACCCCGCCAAGCTAAAAATACAAATAGAAAAACCAGGAAACCTGCTCCAACAAAACCTAGTTCCTCAGCTATAATAGCAAAGATAGAATCGCCTATTGGCTCTGGTAAATATTTCCATTTTTGAACACTATGACCAAGTCCTAAACCAAAAAGTCCGCCTGACCCGATGGCTAGTAATGCCTGATTAATCTGATAACCTTGTCCCTGCGGATCAAGCTCTGGATGTAAAAATATTGTTAAACGGCTTAAACGATAAGGGGCGCTTTTTATCAATGCCCAAAAACCAGCTAAAGCTATCCCGGCAATGACTAGAATATATGAAATCTTCATGCCCGCTAAAAAATAGATTAGGCCGGCTATTAGTATAATAATACCTATGGCGCTCAGATTGGGTTGAAAATACAGTAAAAGAGCTAAGATTCCTACAATTACCAAAATAGGCACCAAACTATTTTTAATCACCTCTTGAGGCTTCCCTCTTCTGCCCAAGATAGCTGATAAATAAAGAATGAAAGTTATCTTAACGAACTCAAACGGCTGCATAGAAAAAAATCCAAAATCAACCCAACGCTTAGCTCCGCTATGCTCATAGCCCAACTGAGGAATAAATACCAAACTTAGAAGAATTAAGCTTGCGACTATTAAAGGAAAAGCTAATTTCTGCCAATAGGTATAGGGAATTCTTTGGCAAATAAGGAAACCAATTAATCCTAAAGTAAAACCGTAAATCAATT
The DNA here is from genome assembly GCA_964548405.1 of uncultured Candidatus Saccharibacteria bacterium. GTDB lineage: Bacteria > Patescibacteriota > Minisyncoccia > Portnoybacterales > UBA2143 > JAHJOV01. The sequence goes on from CAZJPW010000011.1 coordinate 26,945, forward strand.
GATGTTTTAGAAAATAGTAACTCTGACTGGATACATCTTGAGAAAGAACGGCCGAAGCGCTAGAAAGAATGATTAAGCCTAAAAAAACTAAAAAAAAGACAGTAGAAATTAAAATGTAGTCAGGTTGATGAGCTTTCATGGAATTAAATGATTTGTTCAACAAACACCAAAATTAAACCAACTGCTGCCATAACTCCATTAATTATCCAAAAACGCATAGTAATGGTCGTTTCATGCCATCCCTTTGCTTCAAAATGATGGTGAATTGGCGCCGAAAGAAAAACTTTTTTGCCACGTAGTTTTTTAGAAATAACTTGAATAATCACTGAGGCTGATTCAATAACCGGAATAAAGAGAATAAGAGGCAAAAGAAGGAAAAAATTAGTTAACATGGCAATAATCCCTATAGTAATTCCTAAAGACATAGCTCCAGTATCACCCATAAAGAAACGGGCTGGATAGATATTAAACCAAAGAAAGGCCACCAAAGCCCCGAGAATCACTCCACAAAAAGCAGCTAAATTCATCTTTCCCTGACCAAAAGCAATCATTCCGTAAGCAGCAAAACCAATTAAAAGAATACCTTCAGCTAATCCATCTAATCCATTGGTTTCATTAATTGAAAAAGAAGTAGCCACTAAAACAAAAACAAAAACTAAAATATACCACCAGCCAATATTAAAATCACCAACAAAAGGAACATGAACTAAATCCCATTCTAATTTCCAAAAGAACCACCAAGCTCCAAAAACAGCAATTAAAGTATACATTAATAACCGATGTTTCATTCTTAAACCACCCCCATTGGGTCCTATCTTAAAAATACCCAATAAATCATCCCCTAAACCAACTAAAGCAGAAGCAACTAAAGCACCCAGAGGTAAGAGAGTTTCTTTACGGGTTAAAAAATTCAAATTTTCAAAAAAACCGTCGAACATTTGGGATAAGACCCAAAACAGCAAAGTTAAGAATAAGACAGTTCCCCAAATTAGAATCCCTCCCATAGTAGGAGTTCCTTCTTTCTTTTTATGTAATTTAGTAAAAATGGGCGCACCATTATTCCTAATCTGCTTACCAAACTGTTTTCTTTCAAGAAAGCGAACTAAGATAGGAGTCCAAGCTAAAGCAATAACAAAAGATATTGCCGCCAGGGTTAAAATACGAGATATATAGAAAATGTCAGGCATATTTTTTTACCACTGATAGGCCCTTTCAACCCATTTAATTAATTTTTCTGTTTCTAAAAACCTTTGTTGCGCTCCTAAGATAACACTAATTAACTTTTCTGATGAAGGTTGTTCGACTACTAGAATCAAACAGCCTTGAGCTTCTAAAGTATATCCTGTCTTACCTCCAATCACATTAGGTAACCGATTTAATAATTCATCAGTATTAATCCAATGATGTCCTCCTAAGTCAATTTCTGGAGTCTTCATAATTTGCCAGATAATCGGTTGATTAAAACTATACTTTACTAACTTAACTAATTCTTCAACTGTAGAAATGTTATTAGGATTCAAGCCACTCGGGTCAGAAAAACGCGTACTAGTTAATTCCAATTGATCTACTTTTTTATTCATCAAACTGACAAAATTCTGATTGGTTTTAATCTCTATTGCTTCGGCTAAAGCAACAGCCGCATCATTACTTGATTCCATTAATAGAGCATAAAGTAAATTTTCAACTGAGATTTCTTCTTCAACCATTAAATTGCCCATTTCTCCATAAACAGCAATCGCTTTTTCTGAGACGATAACTGTTTTCTCTAACTCTAAATTCTCAAGAACTATTAAAGCAGTCATTATTTTAGTTAAACTGGCAATTGGTAAAATTCTATCAGATTCCTGCTGATAAAGAACCTTATTTTTCTCTAAATTATAAATGATGGCCGCCTTGGCATCAATTTCAGGATCCCCTATTTCCCAATCGCGAATCGGCAAAAAATTAGGATTAGTTGAAAGTATACTTGAAGCTAAAGATTTTCCCCATTCCTCTATTAAAACAACTGATTCCTGAGTCAATGGTTCAACTGTATCAACCACTAAAAAACCTAATGGATTAAAAAGAACTAAAATTGTAGTTAAAACTTTAACTAGCATTTCTCAGGATTTTTTAATATTTATTTAAGAAGTTACCTTGATATTTAGATCTTTTAACTGTTCTGAATCAACTGAACTAGGGGCTTCCATCATTAAATCACGACCATCACCGCTTTTAGGAAAAGCCATCACTTGACGAATGTTCTTTTGATTCAAAAGAATCATCAGGAATCTATCTAATCCCATGGCAATTCCTCCATGAGGCGGCGTTCCATATTCAAATGCTTTTAATAAGTGACCAAACTTTTCTTCAACCTCTTTTTTACTCAAACCAACTAATTCAAATATCTTTTTCTGAATATCTGTCTGATGGATTCTAATACTTCCTCCCGCTATTTCATGACCATTAAGAACTAAATCGTGCTGTAGAGAACGAGCCTTTAAGGGTTCTGAGTTTAATAAAGGAATATCTTTTGCTTGAGGAGCAGTAAAAATATGATGACAAGGATCATGTCTTTTTTCATCCTCATTCCATTCAAACAAGGGCCAGTTCAAAATCCAAACAAAAGCCAATTCATTAGGATCCTCCTTATTCTCTCTTAAATCCGGTTTATCAGTTCCATATTTCTCCATTGCCCCCTGATAATCCATTCTCTTAAAAGGATTAAAAGTGAGTTTTTTAGACAAGTTTTGATCAATTTCAACTAATTCATGAACCACTTCAATCATTAACTTTTCAATTAAGTTAATAATAGTTTTTTGTGTTGGAAAAGACATTTCTAGATCAAATTGGGTAAATTCTGGTTGACGATTGCCCCGTAAATCCTCATCCCGGAAACATTTGGCAAATTGAAAATACTTTTCCACTCCCGCCACCATTAATAATTGTTTTAATTGCTGAGGAGCTTGAGGCAGAGCATAAAATTCTCCTGGATGGACTCGACTAGGAACTAAAAAGTCACGGGCCCCTTCAGGAGTTGATTTAGTTAAAATCGGTGTTTCTATTTCAAGAAAGCCTTTTTTATCCATGAAATTTCTGATGGCTTTAATAATCTTATGCCGGACAAACAAATTCTTTTTCATTCTCTGTTTTCGTAAATCTAAATATCTGTATTCTAACCTTATTTCCTCACTTATTTCCTTCTCGTCAGCAATTTCAAAAGGCGGAGTTTTAGCTTCGTTCAAAATTTTCAACTCCTCTACCTCTATTTCTACTTGACCGGTAGCAAGCTTATCATTAATCATTCCTTTGGGTCTTTGATTAACTTTGCCAATTACTTCAATTACCCATTCACTGCGCAATGAATCAGCTAATTGATAGACTTCCTTATTATCTGGTAAAAAAACCAATTGAACCAACCCGCTTTTATCACGTAGGTCAATAAAAATGATTTTGCCGTGGTCACGCCGAACATGAACCCAGCCGGCTAACTTAACTTCTTCTCCTTGTTTTTTGATTGTTCTTATATTTAAAATCCGCTTCATATATTTATGAGCTTAATTAATTGAATATATTTTACCATTTTAACCAACAACAAGCAATTGTGGAAACAAAAAACACCTGATTTCCTTATTTAGAAACCAGGCATTTTTCCTATTTCGACTTCACTTAATCTTGGAAAATATTCCTTAATTTTCCAACCATGGCTGTCATCCCCTGAGGAGTCAGTTTCGCTGCCTCCTTTTCTTCTGAGCTCCTAGGAGGTATTATCATTCCCGGAACTATTTGGAAATGAAAATGAGGATCAGTCCGATATTTCCCCAGTGACCAAAAAGGCGTGAACTCTTGGTAGCCGTAGGCGACCTCTAATCTTTCCATAGTCATCTCTATGGTGACGACCAACTCCTGAACTTCGATTGACGACAACTCAGAAAGATATTCTACGTGTCGTCTAGGAATTACCATACAGTGACCTTCTGTAACAGGTCTAAAGTTATTCACCACAAAAACGTTTCCTTGTTTTTTCCACTCTCCTTTACCCCACCAATCAGGATTTGGGAAAATACAAGCCTTTTCCATCATTTCTATATCACAAAATGGACATCCTCTACTCATTGCGAATCCTCCTCTTTTCGGGTTTTTTCCAATATATCTGCATATTCAACTTTAAAGTTGCTAAAGACAAACTACCATAAACAAAGAAAAAGTCAATTATGGCGTAATGTCTCACCACCTTGGAAACACCTAAGCAAGAAATGTACAATGGAAGATA
>CAZJPW010000012.1:0-26958 GCA_964548405.1 uncultured Candidatus Saccharibacteria bacterium
TCCCAGCTTAATAGCTAAGGAGAAAAACCGCCATATGTCTGTGCACATTACCAAACTTTCTTGACAATAAATATTAGTTGTGTTACTTTTGCACAAACTAGTTTCCATAACCTAATAACCCAAATCAGAAGGAGATAGTAGATGAAAAAATTAGCAGTTCTTTTAATTGTCGTGGCCTTTTTGTTTTCGTTTCCCACTGCCGCTATTAGTGGCGAGACGACAAACGAAAATGAATCCTTGGGTGAGTATTGTATCCGCACCTTATCCCTTTCCTTTGGTGCCGGATGGTTTATTAATCTTCATCCCGACAAACCTTTGTACGCAAAATTCAAGGAGATCGGTATCGATAATTTAACATTATGTGAGATATCAGGCCAAAAATCTGCATCTTGTATGTTTTCTTTCTCAAAAAACACAAAGGAAACTATTTATCTCTATTCCGGATATTTCACGTACCCCAATTCCCAAAGCAAGTTCCCGACCACCATTAAAATCGGCGAAGCCGACAAAACCTTAACCATCAGCGGCTTCTGTTACTGAAAAGTGACGAAACCCAAAAAGGGGAAGACTTAAAAACCAAGTCTTCCCCTTTGCTATTTCTAAAAATCAAACCTATTTCCCCTTATTATCCAAACTCTTCTTCTTGCGCATTAAGACTAAGACTAGAATTGGCAAAGCTATCCAAACAAATTGAGCTTCGGGGCCAATTAGTAGTTTCCTAATAACTGAGCCAAGATTAGATATTGCATCTTGAGGCATAAAAGAAAGAATAACCATAGCTAGAAGACCAACTTGAGCAACAGCCAAAACAAGAAGCTGCCACCAAGAAGCTAATCCCCTTTTTTTTAACCTGAAAGTTGATGTTAAAACTGATCTTGGAATTAAAAAATAGAATAAAAGAATAATACTTAAAAAAAGTATTGTTTTAAAAGAAGATGAAGGATTCTGTTCTATTCCCAGCCAGCCAACTGAACTTAATTTCCACCAAGGAATATTTTGAATAATTAAAAGTGAAAAATAGCTAGAGATTAATAAGATTATCATTCTGTTTCGTCCTAGAAACAATCCATAAATAAGAACGGCAATTAGAAAAACTACAACAATAAAAATATCCCAACCAGAAGCATTACCGATTTGAAAACTTGATAAAAATGAATAGACTGCAGCCATAAAATCTAAGTATTTTTTAATTCTTTAATTAATTTTTTCTGTTGGCGATTTAACTTTTTAGGCACTTCAACTTGAACCCTAACAATCAAATCGCCTTGACTCCTGCCATACAAGCTAGGCATACCTTTGTCTTCTAATTTTATCATTTCTCCAGGTTGAATACCAGCAGGAATCTTTAATTTAATATCACCTTCTAAGGTTGGTATCTCTATTTTATCACCTAGAGTTGCTTGGGTGAAGTCAATCACTAAATCATATATTAAATTATCTCCTATTCTTTCAAATTCTTTATGCGGCTTAACATGGATATTAACGAATAAATCTCCTGATTGGCCGCCGTAAGGCCCAGCCTCACCCTGACCACCCATTTTCAAAGTTTGCCCATCTTCTATGCCTTGAGGCACAGTAACCTTAATTTTCTGATCTTTTTTGATTCTACCTTGACCAGCGCATTGCTGGCATATTTTTTCCGGTATTTCTCCTCTGCCATGACATTGCTCACAAATCCTTCTTTGAAAAATCATTCCTAAAATACTATTATTCTGAACCTGTTGGTAGCCGCTGCCTCCGCAAACTGAACATGTTTTTAATTTTTTACCGCCTTTGCCCTGACATTCCGAACAAGTCGCTAATTTTCTCAAATCTACTTCTTTTTCAATCCCTTTAAAAGCGTCTTTTAAATCAATTTCTAAATCTATAACAATATCCTGGCCGTATGAAGTGGCCTTTCCACCTCTGGAACCAAACATCTGTTCAAAAACACGGCCAAAACCTAAATCTTCAAAGATATCTTGTCCGCCAAAAGCATCTTGAAAATGACTGAAATCCTGTTGGGAAAACCCCTGGCCGCCAAAAGGACTTTGACCTTCAAAAGCCTGGCCAAACTGATCATACTGACTGCGCTTTTCCTTATCTGAAAGAATTCTATAGGCTTGACTGATTTTTTTGAATTTTTCTTCGTATTCTTTTTTCTTATCTTTGGGAGCTCTATCCGGATGGTATTTGAGCGCAAGTTTCCGGTAGGCTTTCTTAATTTCGCTATCAGAAGCGCTTTGAGACACTCCTAGTGTTTGGTAGTATTCTTTAGCCATAATTATACCTCAATTACCTCTTTAAGGACTGCTTGTTCCTGTATCTTAATCGCTCCGACCGCAACCAGGATTTTGAAAATAGCCCAGGTCAATAAGATTACTAACCAACCAAAAATAGCTCCAATCGTTCTTAGAGCAAAAAAGAAACCAATAGTTAGTCCCAAAGAAAAATACTCCTTATACGATTGGCTATGCCTGTTGATTTCTTTATTAAGCGTTTGATAAATATTATCTTCTTCTAAAGGAGAGAATTGAAGAATCGGCAGTTGTTTTTCAATATTCCCTATTATCGGACTGGCAATTTTATCAAATATTGGCCTGGGCACAACTATTTGATTCTGTCCTTGAAAAGCTAAGGGAGAAAAATGATAAGCAACAGCAATAATTAAGCATAAACCAGTTATTATTAAAGGCAAACCACGTCGAAGAATCCTAATTACATCAATTTTAATCCTTATATTTTTCTCATTAAAAACCCTTTCTGAGGCAAAAAAGAAAATTAAGAAAACAACAAACAAAACAGCTAAATATCCTAATTTAAACCCAAAAGAAAAAAGAAAACTGATTAATACAAAAAAGAGCGTGATTAACAAGATTATTTTAGACTTGGTTAATAACCAATTCAAACTTAAAAAAATCAATAGAATAAAAAAACCAACAATTGGTAAAATCCAATTGCCGCTTTTAGATAAAACACCTTCTAATCCTGCCCAGGTGGCTGTAGCCACTAAGGTAGTCAAACCAATAATAACTGATTGAGTAATCCGATTCTTTTGCATTCCTAATATTATACTACAAATTAAGTATATTTCAAAACCGTGCTTTCCACAATTTTATCCCAATTATAGTGAGATTTGACGTAAATTTTTAAATCTTCGTTTCTGCCTTGGGCTAATTGTGGATTTTTTAAAAGCGATTCTAAATTCTCTTTCAGATTTTTAGTATTTTTACTTCTAAAAAAGAAAGGTAAATCTTCTAGAATAATCTTGTGCGCCTCTATATCTGAAAGTAATAAAGGTCTTCCAAAACTGGCTGCTTCCAAAACTGTAATTGGTAAACCCTCTTGCTCTGAAGGATGTACAAAAAGATAAGCATTTGACTGACCGCCTCCATGATAAAGCTGATGTTGTTTTTCTAAAACACTAATAATCGCCTGATTGATTTCCTGTGATTTTTCTTTTTGAGGATAAAAAACATCTATTTCCATAACTCCCAAATCATTAAGGACATCCACTTTTACAGTTTTCTGCCATTGCTTCCTTCTTTGATCAGTTTCAAAAGCAAAATCATCTTCACTTATTCTATTAGAAGATTTAATAACTTCTTTGAAAAAACTGTCAGAATGGATTCCTTCTTCTAAAACCTGAGTTAAATACTGGGCTGTTCTAGATAAAGTGTATACATTTTGGCCTTCCATTTGTTTCTGAACAACTAAAACTTTAGAACTAGCCTTATACTCAGGTTCTTGAATAACTGCCAAATCAAAAAATAAAACTGCCCCCAAGACAGTTACCCAAAAAATTAACCATTTTTTCTGGTATATCAATTTAATTGTTTCTCTAAAATTCATTTTTAACTAAAAAAGCCTGTACTAGAGGCTTTTTTAAATTAGCATGATTTGTCCAATTATGTCAAGGGTTATTTCTCCTTTTTTACTTCCTCATACTCTCCTTCAACCGTTTTATCTTTATCGTCTTTCCCTTTAATCTCGGGTTCGCTCTGTTCAGCTTTTTCTTCCTGGACTTTTTGATATAATTGAGCTCCGATCTTTTGAATTACTTGAGATAACTCGTCAATCGCCTTTTTAAGCTCTTCTACTTCATTACTATCCTTTAATTTCTTAAGATTTTCCAGTTTCTGATCAACTTCTTTCTTATCCTCTTTCTTAACTTTATCACCAGCTTCTTTAAGCGCTTTTTCCGTGGAAAAGATTAAAGTATCAGCTTGGTTTCTAACTTCAATCAATTCTTTCTTTTTTCTATCTTCAACTGCATGAGATTCAGCTTCCTGTTTCATTTTTTCAATCTCTTCCTTAGATAAAGAAGAAGAATCAGTAATAGTTATCTTCTGTTCTTTATTAGTCCCTTTATCCTTAGCGCTAACATTCATAATTCCATTAGCATCAATATCAAAAGTGACTTCAATCTGAGGTACGCCCCTGGGAGCTGGCGGAATACCATCTAAGATAAATCTTCCCAAGGTTCGATTATCTGAAGCGATAGGCCTTTCACCTTGTAAAACATGGATATCTACAGCTGGCTGATTATCAGCTGCTGTAGAAAAGATTTGGGATTTAGAAGTAGGAATAGTTGTATTCCTTTCAATTAAAGGAGTCATTACCTGGCCTAAAGTTTCAATTCCTAAAGTTAAGGGCGTGACGTCTAAAAGCAAGACATCTTTAGTCTCGCCTGTAAGAATGCCGCCTTGAATAGCTGCACCCATAGCTACAGATTCCATAGGATTAACTCCTCCTTCTATTTTCTTACCAACATAATCTTCAACAAAATTCTTAACAATGGGCATTCTAGTTGGTCCCCCAACCATAATAATTTTAGTAATATTATTAGGAGTTAATTTAGCATCCTTCAAGGCCTGTTCCATTGGACCCTTGCATTTATCAACAATCGGCTTAACCAACTCCTCAAGCTTGGCCCGGGTAATCTTGATAGTTAAATGTTTGGGTCCAGCCTCGCCGGCGCTAAGAAAAGGTAGATTAATATCTGTTTCCAAAGTTGAAGAAAGTTCAATCTTGGCTTTTTCGGCCGCTTCCTTAACTCTTTGTAAAGCAGTTTTATCATCTTTTAAGTCAATATTATTTTCTTTTTTGAATTGATCAATGATATAGTCAGTCAAAACTTCATCCATATCTGTACCACCTAACTGAGTATCGCCTGAGGTAGACTTGACTTCAAATACGCCCTCACCAAAATCCATTACGGTTACATCCAAAGTTCCGCCCCCAAAGTCAAAAACAAAAATCTTTTCTTCTTGACCAGCTTTATCAACACCGTAAGCCAGTGAAGCAGCTGTTGGCTCATTAATAATTCTATCAACTTCTAGACCAGCGATCTTTCCTGCATCTTTAGTAGCCTGCCTTTGGGAATCATTAAAGTATGCTGGCACAGTAATAACGGCTTTTTGAATTGGTTCGCCTAAAAAGGCTTCGGCGTCTTTTTTAATCTTTTGCAAAACATAGGCTGATAATTGTTCCGGAGTATATTCTTTGCCATTCAAAGTAATTTTTTCTTTTGTTCCCATTTTGCGCTTAAAAGTGGAAACAGTGTTTTCAGGATTGGTTACAGCCTGTCTTCGAGCTGGTTCGCCGACCAATAAATTACCATCTTTGTCAAAAGCAACATAAGATGGAAACGCTTTTCCTCCGCCTACCACTGTTCCTTCAGCAGAAGGAATCATAGATGGCTTTCCGGCTTCAACCACAGCAGCCGCTGAATTAGAAGTCCCTAAGTCAATACCAATTATTTTTGTCATATTTTTATTATTTTACTTGAATCGGAATCCCCTTATTTTTAGAAACCGACTTAGCTATTTTAGGAATAGTAATTTTAAGAATATTGCCTGTACTCTCAGCTTTGGCCTTGTTTTCTTTTACTTGAACAGGTAATTTGACAGACCTGCGAAAAGAACCTCTTCTGATTTCTTTTCTTAAATAATCCTGATCTTTAATCTGTTTTTTTTCTTCAATCTTGCCCTGGATGGTTAAAATATTATCTTCAATTGAAATTTTAATATCTTTAGGATTAATACCAATCAAAGGTATTTCCACATAAAGATTATTCTTATCTTGATAAATGTCTATGGCTGGCTCTTCTGCTCGAAAATGAGGCGCAAAAGGAACCCAATCTTCCTCACCGGGCATTTCCGGTAAATTAAAAGGGTTTCCTGAATCATTGAATGGTTTCCATTTTATTGGCATATTTTTTTCCTTAATTATTTTGAAATTTTGACCTTACTTGGTCTTAAAACTTTATTATCAAAAGTATACCCTTTTTGAACTTCTTCAACAACTATTCCTGATTTTTCTTTAGACTCGACTAACTCTACTGCTTCATGAAATTCAGGATTAAATCTTTCTCCGATCGCTTCAATCTCTTTTATCTTATTCTTTATTAAAATATCACTTATTTGATCTTTAATTTGTTTAATATCTTCACTTTTTTTAGCCCCTGACTCTAAACTATCCAAGACTGGTAATACTAGATTATGAATTAGACTAACCTGACCAATAGCTACAATCCCAGGTATTATTTTTTCTTCCTGTCTTTTTCGATAATTAATTAAATCAGCCCGGGCACGTTGAGCCTGGGTCAAATACTCCTCCTTGTCTTTTTGACATTGCTTGAATTTCTCTTTAAAACTCTTTAATTTACTTTCATCTCCATTGTTTCTGTTTTCTTCAGAAATATCAGAAATATATGTAATCTTTTTCTTCTTAATCATTCTTTTATCATTCTATCACTTTTTTTAAAGTTGTCAAATAGATTAAAGTTATGATAAAATAGAAGAAAATAAATAGAGGGTAAAAACATGAAAAAAATATCATTTAATAATATTACTTGGATAGATATCCAAAAACCAAAACAAAAAGATTTGGATAAACTTAAAACTCAATTTAACCTTAATCCTTTTATTGAGGAACAATTTTTACCACCGATCCATAGACCCAAAATCGAAGAGTTCCCAGACCAGCTTTTTATGGCCCTGCATTTCCCTGTTTACCATAAAAAAAATAAACAAAGCAAAGCTGTAGAATTAGATTTAATCGTCACAGAAAATACCTTAATTACCAGCCATACCAGCTCTATTCCTGAATTAGAAAACTTTTTTAACAGATGTGAATCTGAAGGATATCATCAAAACCAATGTTTTAAAAGTGCCGGACATCTGCTTTTTGAACTACTTGACTATTTAATTGATTCTTGCCTGCCTATGCTTGACCATATCGGCCAAAAGATTGAAAAGATTGAGAGTAATGTTTTTAAGGGTAAAGAAAAAGAAATGGTTATGGAAATTGCCATGGTCAAAAAAGATTTAATTGATTTCCGCCGAGCTATTAAACCACAACGTTCTGTTCTGGGTATTTTAGCTAAGAAATCATTAAGACTGTTTAATAAAGAAATTAGACCAATGGCTCAAGAAGTAGTTGGTTCGATTGTTCGTGTTTGGAATGTTTTGGAAAATAATCGAGAATTAATAGGATCCATTGAAGAAACTAATAATTCCCTGCTTTCCTATAAATTAAGTGATATCATGAAATTTTTAACTGTAGTTTCCTTCATTACCTTCCCCTTGAGCGTCATTGTTGGATTCTTTGGTATGAATGTCTTTAGTAATATTCAAATAATCCAGAATCCTTTCGCTTGGATAGGTATTTTGGCAATTATGTTCTTGAGTTCATTAACTATGATTATCTATTTTAAAAAGAAGAAATGGCTCTAAAGTTATACAACACTCTTACCCGTAAAAAAGAAACCTTTAAACCGATTAAAAAAGATCAGGTTTCTTTTTATGTTTGTGGTCCAACTGTTTATGATTCTGGACATCTTGGCCATGCTAGAACATATATTGTTTTTGATGTTATTAGAAAATACTTAGAAGAATCTGGTTATGATGTTAATTTTATTTCTAACATTACTGATGTTCATGACAGTATTATTGAAAGAGCAAAAAAGGAAAAAACCACTATTAAAGAAATTTCTGATAAATATACTGATGAATTTTTAAAAGAACTTGAGGAATTAGGAATAAAAAAAGCCAATACTTATCCTCGCGTTTCAGATTATATTCCTCAAATAATTGAATTCATAAAAATATTAATTGATAAAAAATATGCTTATCAAAAAGATGGTTCAGTATATTTCGACGTTTCTGAATTTAAAAATTATGGAAAATTATCTCGAAGAAAATTAGAAGAAGCAAAATCAGGCACCAGAGTTAATTTAGATAAATATGAAAAAGATGAAGCAGCTGATTTCGCCTTATGGAAAAAATCAGAAGATGAAGATAAAGAAGCTGAGGCTAGCTGGGACAGCCCCTGGGGACAAGGAAGGCCGGGTTGGCACATTGAATGTTCAGTAATGTCAAAAGAATTACTAGGCGAACAATTCGATATTCATGCTGGAGCAAACGATCTTGTTTTTCCTCATCATGAAAATGAAATTGCCCAGAGCGAAGCCGCTTCCGGCAAGAGTCCTTTTGTAAAATACTGGATACACTCTGGACTTCTAACTGTTAACGGACAAAAAATGTCTAAGTCCTTAGGAAATTTTATTACCATTCCAGAAATTAAAGCTAAAAGATTTAACTTTCTGGCTCTAAGATACCTATTTCTTCAAGCTCATTATCGTTCTTCACAAAATTTTACTTGGGATTTACTTGAAGCGGCTCAAAATGGATATATTAATCTTAAGAAACAAATTAAAGAATTAGGTCAAAAAACTGGCCAGATTAGTCAAGAATATAAAGATAATTTTATTGAAAAAATATCTGATGATTTCAATACACCTCAAGCTCTAGCTATCATTCAAGAAGTATTAAAATCAGATCTCAAAAAAGAAGATAAACTAGCTACTCTTTTAGATTTTGATAAAATTTTAGGATTAGACTTAGATAAAAAAGACGAAGTTGAAATCCCTAAAAATATTATGGATCTTGTCCAGAAACGTGAACAAGCTAGAAAAGATGAAGAATTTAAAAAAGCTGATCAGATTAGAAAACAAATAGAAGAAAAGAATTATCAAATAGAAGACACAGAAACAGGATCAAAAGTATCCCCAAAATATTAACAAGTTTTGAACTTGGCTAATAAGATGGTATAATTTAGAATAAAGGGAGGATCACCTCCTTATTTTAATTACATGGCCCAACAAGATAAAAAAACAGAGGCATTGCTTCCACCTCAAAACATTGAAGCAGAACAATCTGTCCTAGGATCTTTAATGTTAGATAAAGAAGCCATTATTAAGATAGCTGACATGATAGAGCCAGACGATTTTTACCGTGGCACCCATACTAATATTTATCAGGCTATGGTTGATCTTTATGAAAAGAATCAGCCAATCGATCTATTAAGCCTGACTAATTCTTTAGAACAAAGAAAACAATTAAAAGAAATTGGAGGCAGTACATATTTAACTAGCTTGGTTAATTCAGTACCCACGGCCGCTCATATTACTCATTATGCTAAAATCGTCAAAGACAAAAAAGTTCTTCGTGATTTAATTGATAACTCAGCTCAAATAAGCCAACTAAGTTTTAAAGAGCCAGAAGACATTGAAGAATTAGTTGATCAAGCTGAACAAAAAATATTCAGCATCTCTCAAAAGTCAATCGGGCAAAAGTTCTATCATATAAAAGACAGTCTTGGAGACGCCTTTGAAAGAATCGATAAATTACATCGAGGTGATGAAATTATCCGCGGAGTCCCGACTGGATTCATCGATCTTGATAATCACTTAGCCGGCCTTCAAAAATCAGATATGGTTGTTTTAGCCGCTCGCCCATCTTTAGGTAAAACTTCTTTAGCCCTGGATTTTGCCCGTTATATCATTACTAAAGAAAAAAAACCGGTAGCCATTTTTAGTATTGAAATGTCTAAAGAACAATTAGTCGATCGACTTATTTGCTCCCAAGCTGAAGTAGATTCCTGGCGCATGAGAACTGGCCGTTTATCAGGCGAAGGTCCAGACAATGACTTTCAAAGGATTCAACAAGCTTTAGACGAACTATCAGGCGCCCCTCTCTTTATTGATGACACTCCATCTCCAACTGTTATGCAAATGAGAACTATGGCTCGCCGCCTCCATTCAAAAAATGAATTAGGCCTAATTATTATTGATTATCTACAAATGATCCAACCACGCAGTTCTTTTGATTCTCCTGTCCAACAGATGACTGACATCTCCCGTAGTTTAAAAGCTTTGGCCCGAGAATTAGAAGTTCCTGTTTTAGCTGTATCCCAGCTTAACCGATCTGTTGAAAATCGCACTCCAGCTATTCCTAAGCTTTCTGACTTAAGAGAATCAGGCGCTATTGAACAAGATGCTGACGTAGTCTTATTCATTTATCGAGAAGATAAAGATAAGCCTAATCCAGAAAGAAGAAATATTGCTGAAATACATATTGCCAAGCATAGAAATGGACCAACTGGGAAAATAGAACTTTTTTTCAATGAAAGCCAAATTAGTTTTAAGAATTTAGAACGTCATTTGGGTGAATAATATGTTTCCTAAAACAATCCAAGACTTAATTAACCAGCTAAGTAAACTACCAGATACTGGACCCCGGGCTGCTACCCGGTTGGTTTTTCATTTAATTAATCAGGATCAAAAAGAATTAAATGATTTAGCTGATTCAATTAAAGAATTAAAAAGTAAAATTAAGCTTTGTCCTAATTGCTTTAATTTAACTACAGACAAACTTTGTTTAATTTGCTCTGATCCTAAAAGAGATAAGAATACAATTTGTGTTGTAGAAACAATTTTAAATATTCCGCCCATAGAAAAAATTAAACAATACAATGGTTTTTATCATGTTCTGGGCGGATTAATTTCCCCAGGTAATAGCACTGGCCCAGATAATCTTAAAATTAAAGAATTGATTAATCGGATAAAAAATAACTCAATTAAAGAAGTTATCTTTGCTCTCAGTCCGACTACTGAAGGCGACACCACAACTCTATACATTGAAAAACAACTTCAACCTTTAGAAATTAAAACAAGCCGCTTAGCGCGCGGCTTATCAATTGGTAGTGATTTGGAATATATTGATGAAAATACACTTACCAGTGCTTTTAGAGATCGGAAGTAACTAAATCTTCAAAATTTCAAGTTCTGTAAAGGGCTGACGATGCCCTTTTTTTACTTGATAACGCTTCTTTGCCTTATATTTTAAAATAGTTACTTTCTCGGCTCTGTCTTGTTTAATAACTTTAGCTTCAACCTTGGCGCCTTTAATAAAAGGAGTCCCAATTTTAAGATCTTCTTTTTCACTTAAAAGAAGAACCTCTTTAAAGGTTATTTTTTTACCCTCTTCTGTATCAAGTTTCTCAACTTTAATTTTATCGCCAGGCGAAACCAAATATTGTTTTCCGCCTGTTTTTATTACCGCAAACATATATTTTAATATATCTTATTAATCATTCATCGTCAAGATCCAATAATGGCTTTTCTATCTCTTCAATCTCTATTTCCGGCTTACCACTAGTAATCTTTGCTGTATCTTTATCTATCTTCTGAAGTTCCTTATTACTCCTATTATACATATTAACCGTTGTGTTAATACTGTTACCTAGTTTCTTATGATAAGAGCTATAACCCTTAACATGCCTATCTAACTTACCTACCATTTTAATAATCTCTTTAGTTGATTCCTCAATCTGCATCCCCCGCAATCCTTCCAAAATTGTTTGTAAATAGGCGAAAAATGAAGTAGGCGAAACTATATGAACCTTCTTTTCCCTAATGGCGTAATCCAGCAAACTTCTAGTATTAGCTTTAATCGCCCCAATCTTATTAACCAATAAATCATAGTAAATTGCTTCAGCTGGAATGAACATAAAAGCAAATTCATATGTTTTTTCCTTGGGTCTAATATATTTAGATGTCTCATCAATTCTTGTTTTTAAATCCTGCTTAAATAATTTTTCTAATTGTTCTCTCCTGGCTGGGTCATTTTCTTCAATAATTCGGTTGTAATTTTCCAAACTAAACTTAGAGTCAATCGGAATAATTTTATCTTTTAAAAATATGACAGCATCAACTATCTGACCATCTTTAAACTTATACTGCATTTGATATTGTTCAGGGTTAAAAATATTCTTCAATAATTCCTCTAAATAATATTCTCCTAAAACACCCCGTCTTTTAGGATTAGTTAAAATATTTTCTAAAGACTGCAATTGTTCCGCAAAACCAACAACCTGCTTGTTGGTGCTTTTTAATTCACTAAGACCCTGGGTAACATCTTTAATAATCTTAGTGCTCTCTTTGAATTGATTCTGAACTGACTGGGCTGATTGAGATAGTTTGTTATCAACTTCCTGCCTCATCTGATTCAATCCTTGCTGAAGCATTAAGATTGACTGATCATCTTTTTTCCTTAACAAAAGAAAAGCCAACAGGCCCAAGCCAATAACAACTAAGATTAAAAGTGAGATAATAAAGATTTCCATAAGGATTACTTTAACATATTAATTAATAAAAGAAAATCTCTGCGACTACAAACAAGATATAAAGCAATAACAGAAAGATGGCTTCTTTCTTAGTGATTCTCTTGCCGGTCCTAATAAAGATTAAAAAGAAAACAGCAGATAAGATTAAGAATATTCTACCAACTACAAAAGGAGAGAAATCAGTGATGACAATAGGATGAATTAAAGCATCTATACCTAAAACTAAAGTTACTGGGAAAATAACGGCGCCCATCAAGTTTCCGGCCACCATCCAACTTTTACCTTTTTTGGCTGCCTGAATACTAAAAAATATTTCTGGCAAAGCATTACCTAAACTAACTATTAGAATTCCTATTAAAATCAACGGGAGATTTAAATAAATAGAAAAATATGTAGCTGCTCGGACAATTCCTTCAGCGGCCAATAAAAGTAAAATTATTGAAAATATAATTTTGAAAATATGACTAAAAACTTCTGTAAATCCTAATTTCTTCTCCATCTTGTTATAAACTTTACTAAACCTGTCTTTTTTGCCAAAAAGCCAAAAAGAATATACTAAAAAAGCAAAAATCAGAATTAATCCGTCTTCTCTAGAAATTTCCTTATCAATCACTAAAGCCATAGGAAGAAGAGCTAATAACAGAGTAAACACAGCTGTACCTTGAACAGTTTTACTAGCCAACCTCAATCCATTTTTAGAAATTAAAACTGCTAGAGCCATAGCAATAGTTAAGTCAATAATATTACCGCCAATAATCTCACTAAAAGATAATTGAGGAATCCCATGCAAAGAAGAACTAATGCCTATAGAAAGGTTTGGTAATGTGGCCGCCATAGCCATTGTAAAGAAAGCAACCACGAATTCTTTCCAGCCTAAAAACTTAGCCAGAATAGTTAAAGAACCAACCAGTTTTTTGGAAGAGTAAACAAGCATCAGAAAAGATAATACAAAAATTAATAAATAGATAAAAATCATGCTTCGTGTCTAGTAATAAAATAGTATTTTGTTGTTTCAATCAAGAATATATTTAAAATTCCCAATCCTAGAATCAAACTCCAATCAAAAAGATTCAAAGGAACAGTTTGTAATAATTTTTGCAGAGGCTCTAAATAAATAGCGGCTAAAAGCATAACTACTCCAAATAGCCAAGATCCGATCAATAACCTATTCGAAAAAGGATTAATATGCCAAATATTCCTTCTTAAACTCTTACATGAAAAAACATAGAAAAGAGAGTCAATTGTCAAAGCGGCAAAAATTATCGAACGAATATGGGCTATTTGATAACCAGAATATTTTAAAAGATAATAGAATAATCCCAAAAGAAAAATATCTGTAATTATTCCAATAATAAAGATAAGAGTTTTCATTTCTTTATTTAAAAGAGGAATCTTATCTTTTTGAGGTTTCCGCTCCATTAAATCCTTTTCTTTAGGTTCAAAAGCTAAAGCAATATCAGGCAACCCGTCTTCAATTAAATTAACCCATAGAATCTGAACAGCAATAATCGGCAAAGGCCAACCAAAAAGCAAACTAACAGCGATTAGAATAACTTCAGTAAAGCTATCTGATAATAAATAAGTGATTACTTTTCTTGTATTATCAATAATAGCCCGGCCCTCTTCAATAGCGGCGACAATAATACTAAAATTATCTGTTAAAAGGACTAAATCGGAAACTTCTCTGGCTACGTCAGTGCCTGAACCCAAAGCTACACCAATATCAGCTTGCTTTAAGGCAGGTGCATCATTTATTCCATCTCCAGTCATAGCCACTACTTCACCTTTTTTTTGCCAAGCTTCAACGATTCTTAATTTCTGTCTTGGCTCAACCCGGGCATAAATCTGGATATCCTTAATTTTTTTCTCAAGTTCTTCATCTGATAATTTAACTAAATCCTTGCCCTCTGAAGTATTTTCTTTACTAATCTTAAAACCAAGCTGAACAGCTACGGCTTGGGCTGTTAACTTATGATCACCTGTAACAATAATTGGCTTCATGCCTGCCTGCCGGCAAAGTTCAATTGCTTCTTTAGTCTCTTTTCTAATTGGATCATGTAGAGCAAAAAAACCGACAAAAACCATTTCTTTTAACTTTTCTTCTTCCATCCTATCTATTTTCTGATCTCTGGTTTTTCTGTAAGCAACTGCTAAAACCCTTAATCCCTGTTTAGTTAAACTTTCATACTTCTTTTTTAATCTTTTTAAATCGGATAGCAACAAATCTTTTTTCCTTCCATTAGTATCTATAAAAGAAGACATTTCTAGAATCTTTTCTGGAGAACCAAGCATATATAGAATATTACTACTCTTAAGTTTATGCAAAGTGGCTGAATACTTGTAATTAGAATCGAAAATGAATTGATCTATTTTGGGCTGTTCTTTTTCTAATTCTTCCTTAGAGATACCAGCTTGAACTCCAGCCAAAAACAAGGCTTTTTCTGTAGGCCTGCCCCGGATAATCCATTCTTTAGTCGGTTCTTCAAAATTCTCTATAAATGATTCATTACAAAGCATCCCTATTTTCAAAGCCATATTTACATTTTTAGAATCAGTATGAATACTAGCCACTTCCATTTTTGCTTCAGTTAAGGTTCCTGTCTTATCAGTCAATATTATCGAAGTATTACCTAATGTCTCAGCTGAAGCCAATTTTCTGACTAATCCTTTCCTTCTTAAAATTCTTTCCATACCAATAGCTAGAATAACAGTCATGGCCACGGGTAATCCTTCGGGAATAGCAGCCACTGCCACAGCAATAGCTGTTTTAAACATTACTATAAAACCCTCACCTGTGATTAATCCTTCAAAAAATATAATTAAGGAGATAAAACCAACAACTATACCAATTACTTTGCTTAAGCGAGATATTTTCCTTTGATAAGGAGTTTTCTTTTCTTCTGTTTCTCTAACCATTTGGGCAATTTGACCTAATTCTGTTTTACTCCCAGTATTGACTATTACAGCCTTACCCCAACCGCTTTCAATAATGGTTCCCAGATAAACCATATTATCCCTATCAGCTAAAGAAACACCTTTATCTAAAACATCTGTATTTTTATCAGCCGCTAACCATTCACCAGTTAAAACTGACTCATTAACTTTTAAATCATGTGATTCAATTATTCTGGCATCAGCTGACACCTTATTACCCGCTCTTAAAAGAATAACATCACCGGGCACTAGATCTTTTTGAAAAATTTCTTTTTCTTTGCCATCTCGGAAAACCACTGTTTTTAACTGAAGAAATTCCTTTAATTTAGCTAAAGCTTGATTAGCCTTACTTTCTTGTAAATAACCAACAATTGTATTTAAAAAAACAGCACCGAAAATTACGACACTATCCGTATATTCATTTAAAACTAAAGTAACAATACCAGCGATTAGTAAAATGTAAATCAAAGGACTTTTAAATTGCCCTAAAAACAATATTAATCTTGAAAAAGATTTTTCTTCAGGCAACTGGTTTAAGCCAAACTTTTTAAGCCTCTTATCTACTTGAATCTGCTTTAAACCATTAATATTCGTTTTTAGCTCTTGAAGAGTTCTTTTAATGGAAAGACTATGCCATATTTTCTGCATATGTATATATTATATCACTAATTAAACAAACGAAAAAGACAGCGAAGTACGAAACCTCACTGTCTTCCATTTTTGAATTGACCGATGTCTATTCATCGGCATCGGGCAGGCCGGTCCCATCGGAAATGTTTTCAGGATCGTTGATATAGGCCCAAATGACGCGCCACGCCCTTGGAAACATATCGATATGAGTGGTCCCAGCAACATTCATCGGACCACTAACCAACTTCTCCCAAGCAACCCTTTGAAGATCTTTCATTCCGATTTGTCCGCCTTCCGAAACATCAAGAAGGGATTCGAGAATCAAAGCTTTGTAAGCTGCGTTAATAGTCCAGTCCCAACCTTTTTCTTTCTGCTCGATTCTGGCCTTATACTCGGCCAGTTTAACCTTAAACTGGGTCAATAACTTGGGTGAATCTGGTTTCTTAATGATTTGTTGCTCTTCTTCAACACCAAAAGCATTAGCCTTATGCTTACCTGCCACAACACCACCCCCTTTATTTATTTTTATCCCCAGGAACTAAGAATAAGATAACATAATCATCTATCCTGTCAACTGGTAAACGGTGTTGCACTTACTTATTGAACGTTAGATAACTTTTTTATTATTAAGCTTGATCTATCTTTTTATATTATCACAAATCTACTATTTGAATACATTGATAATCGTAATAATATTCATAATCTAAGCTATTAAAGAAATATCCTGGCTGATAAGTAGATTTTAAGCACCAAGACATTACTTTCTGAGTGCAACTACTATCCCAATAACTATCATAACCATCATAATACCTATCATAATAAACCGAGGATGCTCTACACATTCTCACTTCTTGTGTACACCGAGAATCTGAATAATAATCAACATTATCAGTAAAATACCCTGGATAACTAGAAGATTTAGGACATCCTTTTACTACTATCTGAGAACACCCACTGTCCCAATAAAAATTTAACTCATTCGGCTTAGCATAAAGATTCCCTTCTTTATACATCATACAATAAGCCAGATTATTACACTGACTATCTGAATAATAATCACTACCATCAGTATAATAACCAGGAAAACTAGACGAAACATCACAAGGTTTTTCATATTGAGGGAAAGCATTAATAATTTCGCCATCCCAAATTCTTGTTATTTTTGCCTGTTCATATTTATATTCGGGCGGAATCTCTCCTAATCTCCAATCTTCTCCCGTTGTCTCAAAATAATAATATCTACCATCACTCATTTCATAATAGCTCCCATCTTGTTCTGGTACTGTTTTAATTCCAATCGCCATATGGTCACTAAACTCAATTAATGCAACTCCTATCCCAGTAGCTTCGACAAGCGAAGCGGATAGATATGAAAAATCTTCACAATCACCATTCCTATCAATAAATGTTTCTACGGGATATTTCGGACGATCTGCAATATTTGTATAAAAATCAGCCACATACGGCAGTCCTTGTACAAAACTTATTATGAATGAACTTAAATGATAATCTTTTTTGTTCGAAGCCTCCTCTAATGCCTCTGCTATCTCTTGAATAAACGGATCATCAGCAGTTACATATTCAAGGCCGTGAGAACTTCTTGATTTATTATTATAATAATTGTACCAATCTTCATGTATTGAATAAGTCCATTCCCAAGACTCTCCCCTATATTCCCATTCAAAATATTGGGGCTTCTTTTCGCCTCCCCCAGCAGGATTAATATCTTCATTATCATCAATTCCATCATCATCAGAATCCTTATCTGTATCTAATGTTCCTTGATCTAATTCCTGTCTATAAGTTAACCCATCACTATCTTCATCAGCATTCATTTTTTCCTCTTTCACTTCTTTAGCTAATATCTCCTGTTCAGCTACTTGTCTAGCTAACTCTTCTCGTTTTCTTTTACTTTCTTCTTCTCTCGCCTTCTGATCCGCCACTTTTTTAGCTATTTCTGCTTGCGCGCGTTTTTTAACCTCTTCTCGAGTTTTTTCCTCGGCATCCTCTTTGGCTAATATAGCCTCTTTAGCTTCATTTTTAGCTCGGTTTTCTTTTATTCTACTTAATTCAATTCCTTGTTCCAATTCCTCCACCTCAAAATCTTTTTCCCAAGATATTTTATAAATTAAACTAGAAATACTAGATAAAACTGGCTTATCAGATAAAAATCTCGTTAACTCTTTACCAAAACTCTGATTATAAAAAATAAGATTCAATACAATAATTCCAATAATAAACCAGAGAACTATCTCTCCAGGAATCTTTTTTTTAATAAATTTATCTTTGCTTTTATTAAATAAAAAAGGCGTAACCAAACCACGCCACTTATTAAGTGCTCTACCTCTTAAAACCTCTATCTGGTTTTTGAGGTATTCTTTCATACTAAATATATTATATCATATTTGAATGAAAAAACAATTTACCAATAAACTTCTATTTCATCGCCAATTATACCTTCTAAATACTCCTCAACTTCATAAAAACTCCCTATTTTATCAATCAAACCTTTTTCTTCAGAAATACAAATACTCCAATCAGAATAACTAAGCTAATCCATTGGCTGATGAATAAGTTAAAGATTTGAGGATCGCCTACTCTAGTAAATTCTAAAAAGAATCTAGAAAAACTATAATAAATTAGAAAAATAGCAAAAAGCTGTCCTGATTTTTGTAATCTATTCCTTGAGAACCATAAGATTAGAAATAAAACCAAACCGTTTAAAGACAAATATAGAGCAACTGGATGACGCAAGATTCCATCGGGCCATTGAATAGCCCAAGGCAGATTAGTAATAGCTCCCGGATGATCTTTAATTAAAAAACAACCTATTCTTCCAATAAATATTCCTAAAGCAATACTTGGAGATAGTAGATCTGCTATTTCTAAAAATTCTTCTTTGTTTTTTTTAAAATAGAACCAACTAATTAATAGAGCTCCTAATAAACCGCCATAAAACATCAGACCGCTGGCTTTAAACAAAAAGAATTCAGTCCAGCGATTGAACTGCAGAAGATAACTCAAACGGGCCCCAATAATGCTGCCCAAAAAAACCAAAAGAGTCAGCTTAAAAATTTTATCCTGATCAATTCCTTTTTGCTTAGCTCTTATTAAAGCCAACCAATAACCTATTAAAAAACCCAAACCAACCATCAAACCCCAGGTATATAGGGTGACTGGCCCTAAACTGATTTGAGTGTATGTAAAATATGACATTATTTAAAACTAAAAATAACTGACAAAACTTATGCCAGTCACATCTATACCCTGGTTCTGTAATATTTTTATAGCCAAAATAGAATCCAAGCCGCCAGATAAAAGTACCAAGGCCTTGGTCTTCCCCTTTTTTGTTTTCATCATTAAAATATATTTATTCCACTTTAAAAACATCATCTCCCTCTCTGACTTGCTGATCAACTTTTAATCCAACTGCCTCACCTTTTTTCGCCTTTTTCACATTTTCGTGCTCTACCTGCATTGAATCGATTGCTTGTTCAAAATCACTAGTTGCGCCCTTAATATGGATTTTATCTCCCACATTCAACCCGCTGTCAGTGATTTCAACCACAGCTACACCAATATTAGTGAAATAGTGAGTAATCTTACCAACTAATTTTTCTTCCATTTTTACATAATCACCCCCTTTCGGGCAGCCCCACGGGGAGTCGAACCCCGGTTACTAGCTTGAGAAGCTAGCGTCCTGACCATTAGACGATGGGGCCATAGGGTTAAAACTACCATAAATTATTAAATTTGTCCATTAGACTAATAACTTGTCTGCTTTTTCTGGATGAAGCATGATTTCCTTAGTTATTTTCTCCATCTGGATACCACGAGATCCTTTTATTAAAATAATGTCGCCTTTTTGAATTGTTTCTTGAACCGGAATAGCTGCATCCTCTGATTGAGAAAATTCAAAAACCTTATCTTTATTCAAACCCTGTTTCCTAGCTTCATCTGCGGTAAAAATAGACCGCTGACCAACTGCAAAAAGTATATCAACTTTTTGAGCAGCTTCTCGGCCAATTCGTCGATGTCCTTCCTCTGTTTTATTCCCTAATTCTAGCATATCGCCTAAGACAGCTATTCTTCTTCCCTGACAAGGAAACTTCTCTAAAATATCCAAAGCAGTTGAAACAGATAAAGGAGATGCATTATATGAATCATCAATTAGCCAAGTTTGTTTAATTCCTTCTAATAACCTAGTTCGGCCAGCGATAGTCCTATATTTCCTCAAAGCATTAGAAATTTGCACTAAATTTAAGCCAAAGTATAGTCCAACTGCGGCTGCGGCCGCAGCTATAGAAGCTTGTTGTTTACCTAATACTCTTATTAACCTGACTGGAATAATACTGCCTTGATTCTCTAATTTAAAATTAATTCCAAAGTCTCTTTTACTCAGACTATTTATTATCAATTCGTAATTACTAATTTTTAAATTAGCTCCCTGACCAAAACCATAATAGATCGTCTTAATCTGCTCAGATAATTCATCTCCCACCATACGAACTGATAGATCATCGTAATTCAGGACTGCCAAGCCGTCTTTAGGAACAGATTTAATCATCAAAGCTTTTTCCTCAACTAACTTACCCTTTTCTGGAAAATATTCCAAATGAACTGGAAACTCGCCAACAGCTGTAAAAACTCCTATCTTGATTGGAACAAAACTCATCAAGTATTTCATATCACCTGGTTTAGAGATACCCATTTCTAGAATTAAAATTTCTGGATAATTCTTCTGATAAATAATTGTAAATATAGATCTTAAAAATATATTCAGCCAACCCCAAAATCCTTTTAAAGTCGTCTCGGGAGATATGTATGAACCTAAAATTGTTAAAGGCACACCCACTTCATTATTATAATTCCTAATGTTGCGCCTCACTTTAAATCTTTTTTTAAGAACATGGTAAATAGCTTCTTTGGTGCCTGTCTTACCAGCGCTCCCGGTCACAGCCACCACAACCGGCCTATACCGCCAGAGAACCATTTTGGCAAAAATCTTTAAAATGTATTCTAAAATGTTACGCATGTTATTGAGGTGGTATTTCTAAATAGTTAAATAGATATTCGGATAATCTTTTAAAAACAGGGCTGACTGAATCTGAGGCAAAACGGATGCCCTGCGGTTTATCTATTTTTATTAAAATGACAAATTCAGGATTAAAAGCCGGAGCATAACCGACAAAACTATGAATAGTTTCCTCGGAATAACCGCCTTGTTCTAAATCAGCTAACTGGGCAGTACCTGTTTTACCGGCAATGTCATAACCAGACAACCGAGCCGGCTTTCCATATCCATTCTCTACGACACTAACTAACATCCTAGTTATTGTCTCTGATGTTTCAGGAGTAATTACCCGATCAATTAATTCTGGCTGAATAACTGTTTCTTGACCATCCAAAGAAACGATTTTCTCAACTACAAAAGGCCTCATTAATTTTCCATCATTAGCAATTGCTGCTATGGCTGTTACTAATCCCAAAGGAGTCATAGTTATTCCCTGTCCAAAGGAAATAGTTGCCAGATTAATCTCTCGACCCGTAAATAAATTAGAAATGTTCCCGCCGATCTCACCTGTCAAATCAACTCCAGTAGGCTGATCAAAATTGAATCTTTGGATATAGTCTTGAAAAATCTCTTGGTCTACTGATTGCTGAACAAAAACAGCTCCTGTATTAAGAGACTTCTCCAACACTTGAATCATAGTCTGCTCATTATATACCTTCCCATCAACATTACTAATAACACTCCCTTTGATTCTTATCTGTCCTTTATCTATATATCTTGTCTCAGGGGTGACTTTACCACTATCTAATCCAATAGCCATAGTAACAGGTTTAAATACAGAACCCGGTTCATATACTTCTTGAATAGCCGGATTAAGAAAAACATTAATGTTTTCCACTTTACCATATTCATTAGGATCAAATACCGGCCAGTTGGCCATAGCCCTAATGGCGCCGGTCTTTGGCTCCATAATGATAATCGTACCACTTTCAGCTTCCCATTTTTCAATCACTTCTTTTAACTCCTTCTCAGCCCTAAATTGAATATTCTCATCAATGGTTAAAATAATATCAGCTCCATCCTGAGCCGGTTCTACTTGTCGATTAAGCGAAGGAATCCAATAGCCAGATGTATCCTTTTCTCCCGCTAAAAAACCAAATTTGCCCTTTAAGTCATTTTCATAATATCCTTCTAATCCATACTGGCCGATTTTTTTATCATTAACCGTACCGACAAAACCTGTTAAATGACTGGCTAGCGTCTTATTAGGATAATAGCGCCAATCTTCAGAAGTTAAACCTATTCCTTTAATGTCTAATTTTCTAACTTGCTCGGCTACTTCTTGATCAACCTTATATTTTAAAGGTTCATAGGGATCGTCTTTCTTATTGATTCTTTTTAAAACATCTTCTTTATCTAGATCAAGTATTTCAACTATCTTATCAGCCAAATCGTCTTTTTGTTCCTCAAGGATATCTTGAGGAACCAGATAAACCCTTTGAAATTCTTTATTAACAGCCAGAGGAAAATGATGATCTTTTCCGCCCCGTTGCTGGCTAGATAAATCTTGCATGAAGATTTCGCCTCTTTGAGGAAAAAGGGTTGCATAAAGCTTATGCTGTCCCTGAGCTAGGGCATAATAATAGTCATACTCAAAGATTTGGAGAGTAAACAAGCGGGCTAATACCCCGCTACCTAAAAGAAAAATAACAACTAATAAGAAATATATCCGCCAACTACGTTCCTTCATACTTTTTATACTTTAAAACTAGAATTATTCTCTGACGGCCACTGCCTTTTCTTCACCTAGATAAGTTACTTCTCCTATTTCAATCATTCTTAATGAATCAACTAATCCTTCTAAATTAGCTGGTGATTGCCATTGAGCAATATTCATCTCTAATTTTTCTGCTTCAGCCCCAAGTTGCTTTATCTTTTCCTGATGACCTCTAATCTTAAAGTTACAGCTGACTAAACTATTAGTTTGGAATAAATAGAAAAAAGATAAAATAACAACTGAAAAAATAATTATCATATTTAATAGGACTAAGCCGCGATTATGCTTAGATTTACAGAATTTTTTAGATTTAATGCCACAGTTATTACTAGTCATTTTACTTTATTATATTTTTATTCCAGCTCGAAGCTTAGCACTTCGACTTCTAGGATTTAAATTGATTTCTTCTTGACTTGGCCCAATTGGCTTCTTAGTCAATATTTTTAAATGGTCTTCTTTAGCTGATTGGCGAAAAAAATTCTTAACGATTCTATCTTCTAAAGAATGAAAGGAAATAATTACTAATCGCCCATGATTTTCCAAAACTTCCAAAGCTTGAGGCAAAACATTTTCTAAATTAACTAGTTCATCATTAACTGCTATTCTCAATGCTTGAAATGTTTTAGTGGCAAAATGTATTCTTCCATGTTTGTATTTTTCTGGAACTGCCCTTTTAATAATATCTACTAATTGCTTAATTGTTTTAATCTGCCTATTCTGTCTTTCCCGACAGATCACTTCAGCAATCCCTCTAGCGAATCTTTCTTCTCCATATTCTCGGAATATTCTGATTAATTCATCTTTGGTCCACTGATTAATAATTTCTTCTGCAGTTAACCCGTCTTCTGAACAATTCATCATCAAGGGTTCGCTTCGCTCGCTCACCTGAAAAGAGAATCCCCGACCGCTTTTATCAAGGTGCCAAGATGAGATACCAAGATCCAATAATATACCGTTAATTCTATTAAATTCATTTTTTTCTATTATCTTCTTTAAATTGTTAAAATTATCTTTTATTAAAATTAATCTTTTGTTTTTGGCGGATTGTTCTGAAACAATCTTTAAAACCTCTTTATCCTGTTCAATTCCTAGAACTTTTCCTTGGGGCCCATTTTCTTTCAAGATGGCTAAACTATGCCCGCCGAATCCGAAAGTACAATCAATAAAATTTTCTCCTGGTTTTGGATTAAGATAATCCAGAATTTCTTTTAATAAGACTGGTTGATGCATATTAGAGACCCAATTCTCCCAACTTAGAAGCCAAATCGCCAACATCTTTTTCAGCTCGCTGTTTATAGACCTCCCATTTTTCTTCAGACCAAATTTCTAAACGATTATATAAACCAATAATAATGGCGTTCTTTTTTAAAAAAGCATATTTTTTTAAATAATCAGGAACAAGAATTCTACCCAATCTATCAAATTTTACAGACATAGCTCCAGCTAACATCACTCTGGCAAAACTTCGAGCTTCAATCTGGCTGGCTGGTAATTTACCTAATTTTCCAGCCATATTTTCCCATTCTTTTAATGAATACAAAACTAAACAATTATCAATTCCGCGAGTAATAACAGCTCCTTGGTTAAAAAAACGCCTAAACTTAGCTGGAACAGCTAATCTTTTTTTTGCATCAAGTATGTGTTTGTATTCGCCAATTAACATAGTTATCCACAATTTTATATACTTATCCCCACTTTTATCCACAGTTGATTACTTAATATCCATTGTATGTCACTTTATTACTCCTGTCAAACACTTAAGAAAAAACAAAAAAATGGCTCAATTGAGCCACTTTTCACTAAATCCTATCCACAAATTATCCCCATTTACGCTTTAGAACGTAAAAAGAGATAAAAACCACTATTATTGCAGCTGGGAATCCCTGCCAAAAACTTAACCCTGTCCAATAGTGAATTAAGTTATGAAAATCTATTATTATCTTAAGCCATTCTAAATTCAGATTAACATAGACAAAATTAAGAAAATCCGGAAAAATTGTCAGACCGGCGCAAAAAAAGATTATTTCCCTCTTTTTTCTAGAATATTTTAAAGATAAAATTAATATTAAAGCAACTCCCAACAAAACATCTAAACTTATTTTAATTAAATCAGCTATACCCCCAATAATAACTTTATCCAAATAATCCC
This sequence comes from uncultured Candidatus Saccharibacteria bacterium, assembly GCA_964548405.1. Lineage (GTDB taxonomy): Bacteria > Patescibacteriota > Minisyncoccia > Portnoybacterales > UBA2143 > JAHJOV01. The sequence continues at coordinate 24,955 of CAZJPW010000012.1, forward strand.
AATGAGGCAAAAAATCTAAAAGATAGTGACTAATTAAAGCCAAGACAAAAACAAGCCAGATATTTTTTATCCGGCTGCCTATAGACGCGCCAACTAACATATGTGGGGTAAGGATCATAATATAACCGTGGGCGTATCTGGATTCGAACCAGAGACTTCTATCGTGTGAGGATAGCGCTCTAACCGCTGAGCTATACGCCCCCTCCTAAATCTTTAACCTATTAATTAATTTTTCATGAGGTTTTTCTAAAACATCTCTAAGGAATCTATCAAACATATCATAACGATATTTGAAATCTTCAGTTGAAAGAAGTACATAATCAATTTCTTTACCTACCTCTGCTTCTAAATCTCTTAAAAAGCTGGATAAATTCTTTTTCTTAACATTATCCCCAACTATTAAAATGTCCATCCTAGTATTATCAGCATCTACAAAAATACCAGAAAGAATAGCTAAACTAATTCTCCCCAAACCCTTTAACCGTTTTAATATTCTTTCCTTAGAAGCAGGACTAGACTTTAAAACCAAAATTTTCAATTCTTTATAAAAGGCAAAATTTTGATTTATCGAGTAATATTTCCTATTACCTTTGACTCGACTATTAATAAACTTAATGCTTTCTAATTTCTTAATCTGTCTTTGACATACAGATGAATCACTTCTAATCCGCTTGGCTACTTCTTGCAAAGAAAAAAACTGACCTTTATTGCGCAAAAACAACTTGAGCAATCTAACTTTGACTGGAGAATCGAAGAGTTGCTCTAATATTTCTTTACCCATAATACTCCCTTCTCCTCCTATTAATTAAACCCATCATTACTGACAGGTTTAATTCTATCAAATATTCTATTTTAGTTCAACGCCTGCACCAGCTTCTTCTAATTTTTTCTTTATCTCTTCTGCCTCTTCTTTCTTGACTCCTTCCTTAAGAACTTTAGGGGCTCCGTCAACCATGTCTTTAGCTTCTTTAAGGCCAAGACCAGTAATTTCCTTAACTACCTTAATAACAGCTATTTTCTGATCTCCAGCGCTAGTTAACTCTACGTTAAATTCGCTTTTTTCTTCTTCACCGCCAGCTTCACCGCCAGCTGCTCCGCCTGCTGCTGGAGCTGCTGCTGCCATAGGTACAGCACTAACACCGAATTTTTCTTCTAAGACTTTAACTAAGTCAGCCAGATCCAAGACACTGAGTTCTTCGATTTGTTTAACTAAATCTTTAAACTTGGCTGGAACTTTAACTTCCTTAGTTTCTTTTTTAGCAGGTGCTTTTCCAGCATCTTCTTTACTGGAATTTTCTTCTTTTTTTTCTTCTGTCATAAATTTATCCTTTCACAAATTAAATTTTACACGACTTTAATATATATACTAATTTTCTTAAATTACCTTGTAAAACATTAACTAATCCATAAACTGGTCCTGAAATACTGCCGACCAATTTAGATAAAAGTTCTTGCTTTGATGGTAATTGAGCTAGACTAATTATTGCTTCATTTTCTAAATAGTCGCCTTGAACTATTCCGGTTATAATCTTTACCTCTTCATTCCCCTTAGCAAAATCATATAAAATCTTAGCTGGAATAACTTCATCTTCATAACCGAGCACTAAAGCAACTTGACCAGGCATTTTTTTGATTTTATCAGGAATTTTCAAACCCGCTTTTTCTAAAGCTAAATCAATTAAAGTCTTTTTAATTACCTGACAATCAATCCCTTGTTCCCTTAACTTTCCTCTTAACTCCTGAAATTGTTCAACTTTTAATCCTGTATAGTCAAAAAAGACAACTGTTTTTTGTTTTTTTAGCTTATCAACTAAATCTTTAACTAATTCTTTTTTCTTGTCTTTTGTAATCATGCTAATTAAAAAATCTACGGATAAACCATAGACAAATAAAAACAAGTTCAACTCGCCTCAATAGGATTTAAACTCTCGATACCTATTGTCTATGGCTTCTATTTAATTAACTTTATCTTATTCTATTTTCTTAAATATGTCAATAGACTAT
>CAZJPW010000013.1:0-23668 GCA_964548405.1 uncultured Candidatus Saccharibacteria bacterium
CCTCAAGACTTTAAATTTCAAATAGTTGGAGATCTAGGCCCAGATGCAGATAATATCTATGAATTAGGTTCTACCACCTTAAGATGGAAAGATATTCATCTAGGTCCAGGTTCAGTTAACCTATACTCTACCTATACAGATGCAGCTAACTATGAAATGAGTTCTTTCTCATTAACCTCTGCCTACCAATCAGACACAGATACAGACTTTGATTCAGCAGATGAATCATCCTTTGAACAGGAAGATCTTGCTTATAGTGTGACCCTTACGCCAATTGCCACCAATGGAGCTTCTACTACTTTAACTCTGGGTTCTGGTAGTTGGAATACAAATCACAAGATTAAAAAAGGTTGTCGTGTTGTAGGTAACGGAGGTAAAGCAGATATTATAGCAACACCTGCTGGACAGGATTCAATTGTTGCTTCTACGACAGTTGACTTTACAAATACAGACGCCATAGCTTCTGGTTCCTGGAACCTTTATTGTACTGACTTTAATAGTAGTGGAGCGGTGGAGGTGAGTGAGGCCGTAGTTTCCACTCCTAATTATTATGGCGATGGTTCTCTTGGAGATGTCCAATTTACTACGTCAGGGATTACTCAGACTGGTCATTCTGTTGATATAGATGATGTTTTGACAACTGGTTCAAAAGCTGGGGGTCCTGGAGCAAGTAGTTATGGATCAGGTGATAATGCTCCTCCTGGTTCAAATGTCTACGAATTTACTGTTTTTAACAAGAGTGGCTCTTATGACGGAGATATGTTTGTTGCTCAATTTAGTAGTTTAACGATTGATGAAAATGTCTGGGTTACTACCGATCAACCAGGCAGAGGACTATTAGTTTATGTTAGTGGCAATACAACAATAAATGGTAAATTGTCTATGTCAACAAGAGGAGCATTTGCAGATCCAACAGCGTCTGGAGGATCTGACAGCTCTGCTGTCTCAGCTTCAGGAATAAGGCTTCCTTTATTTAAGTCAGGAGAAACAGATACTTTGGCTGCAGCTGATTTTGCTGGAACAGGAACGACTTCTGTAGCTGTTGTAGCTAATCAGCCTGCGATTTCCAGTAATGGAATAATTTTTACAGCTTCTAGAGGAGGTAGTGCTGGGGGAGCAGGAGGCAATAATTCAAATGGAACAGCTGGAACAGGTGGCGAAGCTGATAAAGCAGGAGGAGGAGGAGGGGGAGCTTCAGGAGGTCATGGAATATGTGGTACACCTCTAGCTGGCGCAGCTGGCGCAGCTGGAACTGTCTTTTCTGGTGGAACTGGCGGCGGCGGCGGATGTCTTGGAGGAACCGCAAGTGTTGGTACAGCTAATGGAGGAGCAGGAGGAAATTCCACTTCTGACGGAGCTTTGCCTGGAGTTGGAAATCCAGGTCCAGGATCTCAATCGAATGGGACAGGTGGTTTATTAGTTTTAGTAGTTTCCGGGAATCTTACAATAGGAAGCAATGGAACCGTAGAAGCAAAAGGTACTGGTGTGGGTAGTGGTGCTACTCTAAGCATAGGAGGTGCTTCTGGCGGCGGGCGTGTCGGTGTATTTTATGTTGGCACATTAACTAATAATGGTAGTGTATCAGCGACTGGAGGACCACAACAAGGTTCGAGCAGAAACAATGGAGGTGCTGGTGGTACGGGTGATGTAGATGGTCCAACTCAAATAGGATCTGGAATTAATACAAGTACTCCAACCTCCGAATTCTACACCATCAACACTACAGACACTAATCAACTAGATAGTTCCTCATGGACTGATATAAATGGAATAACAGTCACAGAAACGTTAAATTCACAAAGTATCTATTACTCATTAAGCTTTGATGATCGTACCACCTGGTCTATAGCATCTACTTCTCAATCAAATTGGAGAGATATTGTTAAGAATGATGGAGGAACATGGAAATACAATTCAAATACAACCTGGGGTTCTGAAACATGGACAGCCACAGCCACCAATACTCAAGCCTGGGCTCTAGATGATGCTTATGAAGTCTGGACTAACGTTATGACAGGAACATATCTCAATGCCTTAACAGACACAGATTGGGAAGAAACAAATGGCTGGTCTTCATCTGTAGATACAATAGACTTTGCCATGGGATTAAAAACAACTTCTGCTTCCCAAAATCCACAAGTAGATAGTATAGTAGTAGACCATGAAGGAGGAGGCACTCAGAATGAATTAACCTTTGGTACATATTCAGAGGGATCAGGAAGTAGCCAAGCAATCAAATTCAGAACTAGTTATCAAAATGAAGGTTTCTTAATAGATACATCGGGTAATATAGGTATTGGTACGACAACTCCAGGCTCTCTTTTAACCATTAATTCACCTAATTCAACAACTAATCTATTTCAAATAGCTTCATCAACCAATCAAAATATCTTTTTAATCAACAATGATGGTAATGTAGGCATAGGTACATCTTCACCATCTCAAGCTTTATCTGTAAGTGGAAGCGCTCTAGCAGATGCCTGGCTAACATATTCACCTATGTACAGTGGCAGTGCTCTAGATAGTATCTTGTCAATAGATTGTATCCCAGGTACAAATGATGGAGATTGGTGTGATATTGAACATAGTTCTCTACCTGATGGAGTAAACATAGATAATGAGTATATGAGTATAGACAGATTAGCTGTTTACAATACTAAGGCAATACAAGAATTGTATGATTACATCAAACCATTAGCATCTGGTATAGATATAGATGAAGGTTTTAGTACTTCAACACCATTTATCAATGTAGATAGTTTAGGAAACATAGGCATTGGCACAACCTCGCCTATGGCTAAACTAAGTATTCAAACAGATTCAATTAGCAGTACTACTCCAGCTATGGCTGTGTATAATGCTTCATCTAGTCCATTAATGTTCCTAATGAACAATGGTAATTTTGGCATCGCTACAGATACACCGACTAATATCTTAACCATAGGTCAAGGCATGGGTAATGCTATTGCCGATGGATGGGAAGTATATTCATCCAGAGAATACAAAACAGACATAACTTATTTAGAAGAAAAGGACTATCAAGAGATATTAGATGAAATTGAAGAAATAGATGTAGCTACCTACAAATGGAAAGCAGATCTAGAAGAAGATTTAATTGGTCCGGTAGTTGTAGAAAACACATCTACATCTACCAATCTAGGTATTATTGCCGAAGAAGCACCAGATAGAGTTTTAGCTAAAGATGGCAAAGCTGTATCATTGTATGACTATGCTACCTTTGCTATTGCCGGGGTTAAAGCCTTAAAGAGTGAAGTTGATGAATTAAGAGCTACCTTGGAAGCTAATGGGTATTTGTCTGATTCTTCGGCTCAAGTTCAGGAAGACACCGGAGTAATAGTTATTAATTCAGACGGAGAAAGAGTTGAATTAAGAGTTGATCCTGGAGGCGCTTTGGTGGCTGATAAGATTAAAGCTAAGTATATTGAAACAGAAAATCTTAAAGTTAAGGCCGAGGATGCAATGCAAAGCGGAATTACTATTTATGATAGTAAAACTGGTAGTCCATATTGTTTGTATACTGAATATGGCATGCCTATGACTAGGTCAGGTGAGTGTGATATTGTTTTGGAAAGTGATAACCAAACGCCAGAAGAAATTACTACCAGCACACCAGACTCTTCGGTTGAGGTTACGACAGAAGATACTGCTACTACTACGCCCGAAGTGATTATTATTGAACAAACTTCAACTACTACTGATGAATCTATCTTAATTGAGGAACTTGAAGAAGAACCTGAACCAGTAGTTGAGTCAGAGCCAGTGGTTGAAGAAGAACCAATAGTTGAAGAACCGATTACAGAGTCAGAACCGGTCATAGAAGAGGAGATAGCCACGAACACATCTACTCCAGCTGTTATTGTAGAATAATTGTTGCATTTTTTAACTAAATATGCAACAATTAAACTATATAATATGCAACAATTAACTAAAAGACAATTAAATATATTAGAATTTATCAAGAAATCAGATAAGGTTGGTAATCAAGAAATTAAGGAATATTTAAATAATATTTCTCGGTTTACTATTGTTCGAGATCTGAAAATTCTTTTAGATGTCGGTTTGATTGAGCAAAAAGGCAAAGGCAGAAGTATTTATTATCGAGAAAAAACACAAAATGATTTTTTGCAGTATATTGATGTTGATAAATACTTTGAACAAGAAGCTGACAAGAGAAAGTTAAAGTTTGAAAAATTTAACTTTGATATTCTTAAAAATATTAAAAATGTTTTTACTGATCAGGAAATTAAAGAGCTTCAAAATCTTAATAAGCAATATCAGGATAGAATCAAAAAGTTGTCCCCAAACGCGCTGAAAAAAGAATTTGAAAGATTAACTGTTGAATTAAGTTGGAAATCATCAAAAATTGAAGGCAATACATATTCATTAATTGATACGGAAATTCTAATTAAGGAAAATAAAGAAGCGGTTGGACATAAAAAAGAAGAAGCAATTATGATTTTAAATCATAAGAAAGCGTTGGACTATATCTCTGATAAGCGTAGCGATTTTAAAAAAATAACAGTTTCGAAGATTGAAAGTATTCACGATTTGATTATAGATAAGTTGGGCATAGAAAGAGGGTTGCGCAAGAACCAAGTCAGGATTATTGGGACTAAATATTTACCTTTAGATAATCAGTATCAAATTAGAGAAGTAATGGAAAAATCTGTTGGAATAATAAATAAATTATCAAATCCTTTTTCTAAGGCATTTATGGCTATAATTATGGTTTCATATATTCAACCTTTTGTTGATGGGAATAAAAGAACAGCTCGTTTATTGGGTAACGCTTTATTGATGGCTAATAACGCTTGTCCTCTTTCTTTTAGGAGTGTTGATGAAGCTGAATACAAAAAAGATTTAATTGTCTTTTATGAACAGAATAGTTTAAGGGCTTTTAAAGAATTATTTATTGAGCAGTTCAAGTTTGCTGTTGAAAACTATTTTTAATGATTGTCAAATATCTTTACTTATCCACTTGACAAAGTTTTTTACAATAGATAGAATAGAATTATGACTCTATCCAACACTTTATTTATCCAAAGATTAAGAAAGAAAAATAATTATTCCCAACAGTATTTAGCTGGTCAGCTTGGTATTTCCCGACCCACTTATATCCAAATCGAAAAAGGAGAACGAGAATTAACTGTTTCAGAAGCAAAAAAATTAGCTGGGATTTTTGGTTTATCTCTGCTGAATTTTTTGAACAATAAAGAAGAGAAAGGTGTTTCGGTTGTTGTTAAACCGAGTAAAAAGAAACGTCAAAAAAAAGAACCAGAAGTACGCATTAGTGTTCCTCAAGAAAATATAGATAAATTTAAAGAAGTTTTACTCTATGTTTTAGGGAAAGTTGGGGCTCGGTCGAATGTTGGCGAGACAGTTATTTACAAATTACTCTATTTCATAGACTTTGATTTTTATGAGAAATATGAAGAGCAGCTTATGGGAGCTGTTTATGTTAAAAATCATCATGGCCCAACACCAATAAAGTTTAAGGCAATTGTAAAAGAAATGGAGAAAAATGGAGAGATTGAAAAGATTAAGAGTAAATATTTTCAGTACGATCAGAAAAAATATTTGCCTAATCGCGCATCTGATTTAACATTGTTATCTGCTCAAGAGATTAAGCATATTGATGAAGTCTTAACGCGTTTATCCTGGAAAAATGCCGCTGAATTGAGTGATTATTCTCATTCTGACACTCCCTGGCGAGTTCATAAAATGGGCCAAGAAATAAGCTATGAAACCGTTTTTTATCGCGATGATGATCATTCGGTTAGGAATTACGAAGATGAGCTTTAATGAGATACAAGAATTTAACAGGGACTTTAAAAAGTTATCCAAAAAATTCAAGTCATTAAAGAATGATTTGGCAGAGTTTAAAAAAGTTTTAAACGAGGTACCTTTGGGAATTGGCAAACATTTTAATGTTATTACGAAGTCTGAATCTGCGCATATTATTAAGGCCAGATTTTTTTGTCGTTATTTAAAAGGTAGAACCTTGCGAATAATCTATGCCTATAATCAAGAGAAAAAGCTAATTGAGTTTATAGAGATATATTTTAAGGGGAATAAACAAAATGAAGACAGAAACAGAATCAGGTCTTATTTACAAAGATGACAAAGATTATCCAAGTTTATTAAAAAAGATAAGTAAGGAAGCGCATAATTGTATCATTTTTTACTAAAAATGATACAATTAAGGTATATCAAATGATACAATTAATTTTGTGATAAAAGCGAAAGTTTACATTGACGGAGCAAATATATTTTATACTCAAAAGAAATTGGGCTGGGTTTTAGACTGGATGAAGATAAGAAAATTAATTGAATCAGAGATAGAAGTGATTGAGTGGAAATATTATGTCGGAATTAAAAAAGACGATGAAAAAATTCTTGGTTATTTAAAATACTTAGACAAGATTGGTTTTGATTTATTTACCAAGCCACTAAAGAAGATTAAAATTAATAGCAAAGAAATTATTTATAAGGCTAATTTTGATGTTGAGATGACGGTTGATATTCTTTTAGATAAATCTAAGTATGATGAGTTGATTATTTTTAGTGGAGATAGCGATTTCCAATATTTAGTCAAAAAATTAAAAGACGTGGGAAAGAAAATAAAAGTTTTTTCTTCAAGAAAAACAATTTCCTGGGAATTAAAACTTGAGGCCAATAAAATAACTTATTTGGAAGATATTAAGAAGAAAATAGAAAGATAATAAAAACCGTCTCGGCAAAAGCCGAGACGTTCTGTAAAACTGCTATTAGTATAGCAAAATAAGAAATCTTGTCAATAGTTTGAAAGGGGATAATAATTTCTATGGAAAATGTAGTTTATAAAGATGATAAAGAGTATCCAAGCTTATTAAAAAAGATAGACAAGGAAGCGCCTAAGCAGATATATTTTAAGGCTCGCTTTCAGTCTGATATTTTCAAAAACTGTTTATCTGTGGTGGGCAGTAGGAGATTGACATCTTATGGCAAGGAGGCGGCTGAACAGATAGTCAGCCAGATAGCTGCATCCGGAATTACAATAGTTTCTGGTTTTATGTATGGAGGGGATGCGGCTGCTCATCAAGCGGCTGTTAAAGTGGGCGGGCGGACTATTGCCGTGATGCCTTGTGGTATAGATTTAATCCATCCTGAGCATCAGGCAGAACTTTATCAGGAAATTCTGGATAATCAGGGTTTGATTATGTCTGAGTATAAGGGGGAGATGAAGCCGGCTCTTTGGAGTTATCCTCAAAGAAATAGAATTGTGGCTGGTTTATCCCAAGCTCTTTTAGTTATAGAAGCAGGAGCCAAAAGCGGCACTTTAATCACGGCTAATTATGCCAAAAAATTTAAGCGAAAGATTTTTGCTTTGCCCGGACCGATTACAGGCAGTGTTTCCAAGGGAACTAATTTATTAATTAAGCAAGGCGCAAGTATAGTTACCAGTGCCCAGGATATTTTGGATTATTATTCACGCTTTGGCAGGAAGCACTCTGAAATTTATGAGCGCTTTACCCTAAAGGGCTCCGACGCGTCTCAAAAATTCCAGGGTGCTTCCTGCGAGGTAGAAAAGCAAATTCTCGAACTATTAACCAGAGAGCCGATGACTATAGATGAATTATCGCGTGATTTGGAAATATCCAGTTCTGAATTAGGTGTTAAACTGTCGCTTATGGAAATGCGGGGAATGATTAAATTGCGGGGAGGGAAATATTTTATTAAATAATGGAAGATGAAAAAGAAAAATAAAGAAAATAATCATGCTTTTATAGATAGCCAGAATTTGAATCTAGGTATATTAAGTTTGGGTTGGAAGTTGGATTATAGAAAGAAAAACACCGCTAGAGGACAGAACCTATAGAGGTGTTTTTCATATGTATTCTATTTTAAATCTATCAAATTGTAAAAAGTTTGTCAAGAGTTTATGCTTACTAAAATTCCATCAGTCTTATATTCTGGTCTAGAGGCGATGCCGGTGGATGTGGAGGTTAATATTGCTTCCCGGGGTTTGCCTGGTTTTGAAATTGTTGGCCTGCCTGGCAAATCTGTAGCTGAAAGCCGGGAAAGAGTCAAAGCATCCATTGTTAATTCAGGCATGGATTTTCCAGCTAAAAAAATTACCATAAATCTGGCTCCAGCTGATATTCCCAAGGAAGGTTCTTTTTATGATTTGCCTATAGCTATAGGGATCCTGTCTTCAATTATGGAATTGTCTCTTCCAGATAAATCGCTCTTTTTTGGCGAGCTTTCTTTTGATGGAACTTTGCGCCATACCAAGGGCGCCTTTCTTTTAGCTTTATTTGCCAAAGAGCATCGTCTTAAGAATATTTTTCTGCCTAAAGATTCAGCTAGCGAAGCCAGTGTTTTTCCGTCAATTAATGTTTATCCTTTGGAGCGTCTTTCTCAATTAGTTGCTCATTTAATGGGTCGTCAGGGGATTGATAAGACAGTAGTTCGGGAGACATACGAGACTAGACAGGAAAGCCAATTTGATATGAGGGAGATTCTGGGTCAAGAACAGGCCAAACGAGCTATAGAGATAGCGGCTGCGGGCGGGCATAATGCCATTATGGTTGGCAGTCCTGGTTCAGGCAAGACTATGCTGGCTCGAGCTCTGCCTGGAATCCTGCCTTTATTAAGCGAACAAGAATCTTTGGAAGTGACCAAGATATTTTCAGCTAGCGGTAATATTGCCCCAGGCGCTTCGATGATTAAAGTCCGTTCTTTTAGAGCGCCTCACCATTCAACTTCTTTGGCTGGTTTGATTGGCGGTGGAACTAATCCTCAACCGGGCGAAATCAGTTTGGCTCATCGGGGTGTCTTGTTTTTAGATGAATTTAATGAATTTCCACGTTCTGTTCTGGAATCATTGCGTCAGCCCTTAGAGGATGGCCAGGTTATTATTTCTCGGGCTAAGCAAAGAACAAAGTATCCAACTAGATTCTTTTTAATTGCTTCAGCTAATCCTTGTCCTTGCGGTTATTTAGATCATCCTAAAAAAGAATGTTCTTGTTCGCCTCGAGAAATTAGCCGTTATGGCAAGAAAGTATCCGGACCTATTTTAGATCGGATAGATTTGCATATTAAGGTGCCTAGTGTTGATATTAAAGAGTTGGCTCAGAACTCGGGAGCGGCCAGATTTTTAGAAAGCTCTGAATCTATCAGGGAGCGTGTTTGTCAAGCTCGTCAAATTCAGCAAAAAAGGCTTAAAAATAATAATATTTTCAGCAATGCGGAGATGGGCAATAAGGATATTAAGAAGTATTGTTCTTTGTCTAAAGATGTAGAGGGGATACTTAGTCAAGCCGCTATTACTTTTCAGCTTTCGGCCCGCTCTTATTTTAAGATGATTAAGATTGCTCGGACTATCGCTGATTTAGAAGGGGTAGATGCAATTAGTGTTTCTCATATGGCCGAAGCGCTGCAGTATAGGCAATAGTAAATTTTATGCAAAACAAGGATCAGGTTTGGAAAATAGGGGAGGAGATAGCTAAGGAATATTTAGAGAATAAGGGATATCAGATTATAGAACAAAATTATCGGACTAAGTATTCTGAAATAGATTTAATAGTCAAAAAAGATGATATTTTGATATTTGTTGAAGTAAGAACTAAAAAAAGCGGGGCATTTGTTGCACCAGAAGAGTCAATTAATCAAAAGAAATTAAAAAAGCTCTACTGGAACGCAGAGGCTTATGTATCAGCTAAAAAATACAAAGGACAATACAGAATAGACGCTATTTGCATCATTCTTAAGCCAGATAATGCTATTGAAAAGCTAGAATATTATAAAGCTATATGACTGTAATCCCTTATTTTTTTCTCAAAAAAACCCTTCAAGGTTTTTTTATCGATTCTTTCTTTTAAAAAGATAATCTGTTCATCTGTAATATCTTCAAGATAGATGAGTTGTTCTAAAAATAAGCGAGAGTTGAATTCATTTCTATATTTTTTTTCAGTTAGACCAATAACTTTATTTAAATCAGAGTATTTTCCAGAAATTATATAATACAAGTCAATATAGTCTTTAAAGGATCCTCTCCGGCCAATAGTGTAGGCCTTAGAAGCAGCTATTTCTTCGATGTTTTTTTTACTTCTAGGTGCATGGTTGTACTTATTAATAGAGAATAACAAAGAAACCAAAGGGACGACTCTCGATCTTATCTCGGTAAAGGGGATATTCATTAATATTTTTTTAACTTCTTTTTTCCCGTAGTATTTAACAATCCATTGCCAGTGATTTAAGTCGCCGTAGTTTATCGTGTTGATAATGATTGTTTTTTTATCTTTCTCTAAGTCTATGGAATTAAAAATATAAGACCACAAAATTGGCTTGAAAAAAGAGGGTAATTTATTGATATTTTTTCCTTTCATACATACTATTATATCATAGAATTTCAATAAATTCCAGAGTTTAGAAGTAAAATAGAGATATAAGTTATCCACTTTTTTAACCTTGACCAATATGGTATAATTTAAGTAACAAATTGATAGAATAAAGGTCGGAAAAAACAGATAAAACATTAACAATCACTCTGAAACGAGGCAAAGAATCCAGGAGGACAAAGGGTTATAGGTCAAACCTTTAACTTATTGAGGGTACAACTCTCAACCCTTCCGGAGGTCTTTATAAACCCCTGTGGCTTGAAAATAAGCCTTAGAGGTTTAGAGAATTCTTAGGGGACTGCAAGTCACTAAGAATTCCGTAATATTCTGTGATTCCTTAGCTACGAACAGGGTGATAAAAAATATGCGTAAAATAATCAATTTTTTGATTAAGTTTCCGCTTTACGCGCTTGTTTTCCTGATGCCTTTGTTTTGGCTGCCTTTTACAGCCGAAGCCTTTGAGTTTAACAAGCAGTACTTATTAATCTTCTTAGTTAGCATAGCTTTTGTAGCTTGGTTGGCTAAGTTGGCGGTTGTTCGCAAGAAGTTATTCTTTCGCAGGACCGCGCTCGATGTTTGGATCTTGATTTCTGTATTAATCATGGTTCTGAGTGCGGTTTTTTCTATTGACAGCTTATCTTCTTGGTTTGGGTTTTACGGCCGCTTTTCAGGTTCAGTTATCGGAGCTTTAGCTTTGGTAGTTCTGTACTTTGTGGTGGTTAATAACGTTAAAAGCGTTAAGCCGGGAAAAACAATCTGGGGCCTTTCATTAGAAAAGGTTTACAGCTTGTTTTTGACTTCTAGTTGGATAGCTGTTATTGCAGCTTATCTTTCTATCTTTAATCTTTGGAGTAAGATCCTGGGCGGGTACACCCCCCAAGTGATGACTTTTCGTTCCTTTAACACAGTTAGTGGTTCCTTAGAGGGATTGGCTGTCTTTTTGGCCATGGCCATGAGTTTGGTAGTTGGTTTAATTTTAAGCCAAACATCAAAGAGGAAAGTTGCCAAAGCTGATTTAGGAGTAGTTGTTAAAAAAGGAATTTTGGGCCGCATTCTGGGACTTTTGATGTTCTGGAAGGGTTCAAAAGTATCAGGTCTTCTAGGTGTTTCTAACACGAAAAGTAAGATTTTGTTCTTATTAGCATCATTAATTTTGCTGCTTTTGATCAATTTCTCTGCTGCTTGGACAGTTTTGGGGATAACTATGCTAGTTTTGCTGGTTATTGCTTTTTGGACTAGGCTATTTAAGGAAAGAGTTAACTTATTGACTTTACCTATAGTTTTGCTGTTAATCGCCGGATTCTATTGGTTCGGCTTACCAGCTAAAATTGGGTTCTTAAATGATCTAGATCAATTACTTCCTTTACCCCAAGAGCTTTTGCTTGATTCTCAAGTATCAAGAACGGTTGCTTGGCAAAGTTTAAAGGATTATCCAGTTTTAGGATCTGGTCCTGGGACATATATTGCTGATTTTTCCAAGTTTAAGCCAGTGGAATTTAACAATACTGACTTTTGGAATATCAGGTTTGACCGAGGCCCGAGTCATATTATGGAGATGGTTGGAACTATGGGTATTTTGGGAGTTCTCTCATATATCATGGTTTTAGGGGTATTTTTGCTTATCGGATTAGTATTTTTAAGCAGAAAACGCTTATCAGCCCTTGCATCCAGTTATCCGATATCGGATAAACGTCATCCGATATCGGTTTTCCCTCTAATTTTGGCTTGGTTATCGCTTTTGATTGCTCAGTTCGTATATATGCAAAATACGGCCCTATTATTCTACTTTTGGCTATTTATGGCCTTAGGAGTGGTAGTTTGGCAGGGAGTTCAGAATCAACCCTTTAAAAAGATCAGCTTTTCCTTTGATAAAATGCCTGAAATTGGACTGGTTTTGAACGTAGTTTTGCTCATTTTGGTGTTCGCTTTAGCAGGGTTTTTCTATTTAGGTGGTAGATTTTACTGGGCTGATGTCAAATTTGTAGAGCCGGTAGAAAATAATGAGGAATTAGTGGCTAAATTAGAGAGAAGCGTTATCTTGAATAATTATCAAGAGAGCTATCGTCGAGCTTTATCCCAGGGTTATCTGATTACAGCTTGGGCTGAAGCAAATAAGCCGGAGGGAGAGCAGAATGTGCAGCTTTTGCAGGCTTTAGCAGCTGGTTCTATCCAGCAGGCCAGGCTAGCTACTTCTTTAAGTCCTGATTCTGTATCTGCTTGGGAAAACCTGGGAGCGATTTACCGGGATGCCCGCGGTCTGGTGGGCGGAACTCTGCCTTTTGCTTTAGAAGCTTTTGCCAAAGCATCAGAATTAGAGCCTAATAATCCATTCTTTTATCGCGAGCGTTGTCGCTTAAACCTAATTAGCGAAGAAAAAGACTGGGATGAGACAATTAATTTCTGTCAGCGTTCAGTAGAATTAAAGGATAATTACCTTGATGCTCATGTTCAGTTAGCTCTAGTTTATGAGCAAAAAGGTGATTTAGAAGCAGCTTTAAAAAGAATGGAAGGTGTTTTGGAAAGATTAAAGGGTGTTAGCTTTCAGCGTGGTTCTGATTTTGCGGGGGCCGCTACTGAAATATATTTTCAGACCGGTCGTCTCTACTTTAATCTGGAAAGAATTAAGGAAGCAGTGCCTATGTTTGAACAGGCTGTTATTATCACGCCCCAGTATGCTAATGCTCGCTATGCTTTAGCGCTTTCCTATGAAGTAGATAATCGGATTGAGGATGCTTTAATTCAGTATCAGATTTTAGGCCAGATGATGCCTGATGATCAGAATATCCAGACTAAGATTCAGCAGTTAACTGAGGGATTAACTCCAGTTGAAGCTCCGACCGAATAGATTCTTTAAATGGACCCTTTGAGTTTTTTGTGACTCAGAGGGTCCGTTTTTAGTTGGGTTGACAAAGATTTATATTATATTAAAATAGATATATGACTATCACGCCAGAACAATTTAATCAGTTAGCTACCAAGGATGATTTAAAAGATTTTGTCACTAAAGACTATCTTGATAAAAGGATGGACCAAGTTTTGAATGCCGTTGATGGTATAGCTGGACAACTTGATGGGATAAGGCAAGAGTCAAAAATGGATAAAGTGGCTCATAATCGCATGCAAGGAGAAATCAATCAGATAAAAGGGCATTTGGGTTTAAAAATTATTCCGTAAAGGGTTGACTTTTTTTCATATTTATATATACTAAAGTATTATAGTCAGAAAGGTATTCAACTATAGATACTTTTTGCAAGTAAAACAAGTTAATACAACTAGAAGCCCCTTCTAAAAGATAGGGAAGGGTATGTTTTTGTGTATATATGATAAAAAATACTCTTTTTAATTTTCAACTGCCTGATCTAGTTGAAGTCCAAAAAAAATCCTACCAATGGTTCTGGGATAAAGGCTTAAGAGAGCTTCTTGATGAATTTTCGCCAATTCGCCCTTGGGGTAATAAGGAACTGGAGCTCCATTTTCTGGACTATCATTTGGAGGAACCGAAATATAATGAGATTGAAGCTAAGACCCATAATGTCTCTTATGAGGCCCCTTTGTATTGCCGGGTTAAATTAACCAACAGCAAGACCAAGGAAGAAAAAGATCAAGATATCTTTTTGGGCGATTTCCCTTTAATGACCCAGCGAGGCACCTTTATTGTTAATGCTGTTGAGAGAGTAGTTATCTCCCAGCTAATTAGGTCCTCAGGGGTCTTTTTTACTTCGCAGATGTCTAAGGGTCGTCAGTTGTTTGGGGCTAAAGTGATTCCTAACCGAGGGGCCTGGCTGGAATTTGAAACTGATTCTGATAATTCAATTAGCGTTAAGATAGATCGTAAAAGGAAAGTTCCGGTTACTTCTGTTCTGCGGGCTTTTGCGGCCATGGAAATTGAAAGTCCTAAGGGATTTAAGAACGGAGAACTGTCCAATAGTGAAATTAAGAAGCTTTTCAAAAACATTAACAGTGAAGTTGATCCTATTGAAAAAACCATAGAAAAGGATATTGCCAAGACAACCGGTCAGGCTTTTGTTGAGATATATAAGAGGATTAGACCAGGTGACTTAGCTACCGAAGATAATGCCCAGAGTTTTATTGAAGCTATGTTTTCTTTTGAAAGATATGATTTAGGCGAAGTCGGGCGTTGGAAGATAAGACAGCGTCTGGATTTAAAAGAAGATAAGATTGGCCAAGAAGACCGAGTGCTTCGTTTTGATGATTTGGTTAATATTATCAAAGAAATTATTAATTTAAATGATAATCCATTGGCTAAGCCAGATGACATTGATCATTTGGGCAATCGTCGGGTTAAAGCTTTTGGAGAATTGTTGCAGAATAAGTTAAGGGTTGGCATGGCCCGTACAGAAAGAAATATTCGCGATCGCATGTCCACTTTAGAGCCCCATGAACTGGTTCCAGGCCAATTAATTAATGCCCGTCCTTTTATTGCTTCAATCAAGGAATTCTTCACTTCGTCTCAGCTTTCACAATTTATGGATCAGCATAATCCTTTAGCTGAATTGGAACATAAGAGGCGCTTGTCTGCGATGGGTCCAGGCGGTTTAACCAGAGAACGAGCTGGCTTTGAAGTGCGTGATGTCCACTCTAGTCACTATGGCCGGATTTGTCCAATCGAAACTCCTGAAGGGCCTAATATTGGTTTGGTTGGTCATTTGGCCAGCTGCGCTCGTTTGAATGATTATGGTTTTATCGAAACTCCATACAGAAAAGTCAAGCAAGGAAAACTAACTAAAGAAATCGTTTATCTTAATGCTTCAGAAGAAGAAAAATACAATATTGCTCATGCTGGAGTGGATATTGATAAGAGGGGTAATCTTTTAGATAAGGAAGTAGAAGCCAGAGTTCATAGCGAGCCTAGTACAGTACCCCGTAAAAAGGTTGATTTTATTGATGTAATACCTCAGCAACCAATCAGTATTGCTACAGCTTTAATACCTTTCTTAGAA
Source organism: uncultured Candidatus Saccharibacteria bacterium (assembly GCA_964548405.1). Lineage (GTDB taxonomy): Bacteria > Patescibacteriota > Minisyncoccia > Portnoybacterales > UBA2143 > JAHJOV01. Next base: position 15,365 of record CAZJPW010000013.1, read on the forward strand.
CACGATGATAGTAACCGCGCTTTAATGGGATCAAACATGCAACGGCAGGCTGTGGCCTGTGTCAGGCCTGAGGCTCCAGTGGTTGGTACCGGCATGGAAACAAGAGCCGCCCAGGATTCAGGTGAGATGATAATAGCCGAAGAAAACGGAGTAATTATGGCAGTTGATGCAGACACTATTAAAGTAAAAATTAAAGGTGTCAAGAATAAATTAAAAGAGTACCCATTGCGTTCATTTGTTAGGACTAACCAATATACATGTATTTGTCAGCAGCCTCTGGTTAACAAGGGTCAGCGTGTTAAAAAAGGCGATGTTCTGGCTGATGGGGCAGCAACCGACAAGGGGCGCTTGGCTCTGGGTCAAAATCTTTTGGTTGCTTTTATGTCTCTTCGGGGCAGTAACTTTGAAGATGCTATTATTCTTTCAGAAAAATTAGTTAAAGAGGACCGTTACACTTCAATTCATATTGAAAGTTTTGACTGTGATGTTAGAGAAACAAAATTGGGCGCTGAAGTTACCACACCTGATATTCCTAATGTTGGTGAGGAAAGATTAAAGGATTTAGATGAAGAAGGAATTGTTAGAATTGGCGCTGAAGTTGGGCCTAATGATATTTTAATAGGTAAGATTTCTCCCAAGGGCGAGACTGATTTAACAGCTGAAGAGCGTTTACTTCAAGCTATCTTTGGTGAAAAGGCCAGAGATGTTAAAGATACTTCCAAGAGGATGTCTCATGGTAAGCGGGGAAGAGTGGTTGGGATTAAAGTTTTTTCCAGAGATAAAGGAGATAAGCTTCCGAGCGGAGTAATTAAGACTATTCAAGTTGAAGTAGCCCAGTTGAGAAAGATTTCAGTGGGTGATAAATTAGCTGGACGTCATGGTAACAAGGGTGTTATTGCCAGGGTCTTGCCAGAACAAGATATGCCGTATTTAGCTGATGGAAGGCCGGTTGATATCGTTTTAAATCCTTTGGGCGTCGCCTCCAGAATGAATATTGGTCAGATTTTAGAAACTCATTTTGGCTGGGCAGCCAAAACTTTGGGATATGACGGAGTTAGTCCGTCTTTATCAGGAATCAATGAACAGGATATTAAAGACGAGTTAAAAAAAGCCGGTTTGCCCGAGGACGGCAAGGTTATCTTGTATGATGGGCGCAACGGAGAAGCTTTTGAACAGCCGGTTACTGTTGGATATATTTACATAATGAAGCTTTTACATTTGGTTGAGGATAAGATTCATATGAGATCGGTCGGTCCATACTCTCTGATTACCCAGCAGCCATTGGGTGGTAAAGCCCAGTTTGGCGGACAGCGCTTTGGAGAAATGGAAGTCTGGGCTTTAGAAGGATATGGAGCGGCTCATAGCCTGCAAGAAATGCTGACTTTTAAGTCGGACGATGTTACGGGCCGGGCCGGCGCTTATGATGCTATTATCCGCGGCAAGAAAATCCAGGCTCCTAATGTGCCTGCTTCCTTTAATGTTTTAGTTAGTGAATTAAAAGCTTTAAGCTTAGACGTGGAATTAGTCGAGAAGTAAATTTATTTACATTATGTCTACAAAAGTATCAGATTTTAAAGCAATAGTTCTTAAGCTCGCTTCGCCCGAGAATGTTTTAGATTGGTCGCATGGCGAAGTAACTAAGCCTGAAACGATTAACTATCGGACCCAGCGGGCCGAAAAGGATGGTTTATTCTGTGAAAAGATATTTGGTCCTGAAAAGGACTGGGAATGTTATTGTGGCAAATATCGAAGGATTAGGTATAAGGGTGTTGTTTGTGATAAATGTGGCGTGGAAGTAACCAGAGCTTTGGTGCGTCGGGAACGGATGGGTCATATTGGTTTGGCGGTGCCTGTTTCTCATATTTGGTTCTTAAGAGGCATTCCTTCTAAGATGGGTCTCATTTTAGACCGTTCTATTATAGATTTGGAAAAAGTCATATATTTTGCCGGCTATATCATTACTAAAATCAATGAAGATGAAAGAAAGAAGGTAATTGAGGAAATTAAAAAGGAGTATAAGAATAAGCTTAAGGGTAAGAAAGGTGAAGACGGTGATATTGAAAAGTTGACAGTTGAAGAAAAGGTTTCTTTAAAAGAGCAGCGTGATAGGACTGTCAGACAAATACGCTCCCTTTATATCCATCAGATACTTCCTGAAATTGACTATCGCGATTTTAGTCTCAAGTATGGCCAAGTTTTTGAGGCCGGTACCGGAGCAGAAACCTTAAGAAATATTTTTGAAAAAGTTAATTTAGAGGCTTTAGCTAAGGAATTGGATGATCTGGGTAAAAAGGCTAATCCAGGGAATAGACTAAAGATTTTGAAAAGATTGCGTTTAGTTGAAGGGATGATTAGGGCTAAACTTCGACCGGAATGGATGTTTTTGACTGTTTTGCCGGTCTTGCCGCCTGATTTGCGACCCATGGTTCAATTGGATGGCGGACGCTACGCCACTTCTGACGTTAATGACCTATATCGCAGAGTGATTAACAGGAATAACAGATTAAAAAGATTAATTGAATTAAATGCTCCTGAGGTCATCTGTCGAAACGAAAAAAGAATGCTTCAGGAAGCAGTTGATGCTTTGATTGATAACAGTTCCAGGCGCGGCCAGGTCATGGTGGCTGCTTCAACTGGACAGAAAAGAGTGCTTAAATCTCTGGCTGACATGCTTAAGGGAAAACAGGGCCGCTTTCGACAAAACCTACTTGGTAAGCGAGTTGATTATTCAGGCCGTTCCGTTATTGTAGTTGGACCTGATTTAAAAGTGCATCAGTGTGGCTTGCCTAAATACATGGCTTTGGAATTGTTTAAGCCTTTTGTTATTAATAAGTTGGTTGAGCAAGGATTGGCCCACAATGTCAGGGGGGCGGGCCGCTTGATCGAAGAAGAAATAGATGAAGTCTGGGCCATTTTAGAAGAAGTGACCAAGGGTAGATGTGTATTTTTAAACAGAGCGCCTACTTTGCATCGTTTGGGTATCCAAGCTTTTCAGCCAGTCTTAATTGAAGGAAGCGCTATTCGGCTTCATCCTTTAGTTTGCCGGGCTTTTAACGCTGACTTTGATGGTGACCAGATGGCTGTTCATTTGCCTTTGAGCGAAGAAGCTCAGGCTGAGGCTAATAAAATAATGCTTTCGGCTAATAATTTACTTAAGCCGGCTACCGGTGAGCCCGTAGCTATTCCTACCCAGGATATGGTTTTAGGCTGCTATTGGATGACCAGGATTGAAGATGGTTTACCGGGCCAAGGAAAAATATTCGCCAATCGTTCAGAAGCCCTTTTGGCCAAGACTTTTGGCCATATTCACTTAAAGGCGAGAATTAAAGTAAGGATAGATGGAGAGATTATTGAAACTTCAGTTGGACGGATATATTTCAATTATTCAATGCCTCAAGAAATGGATTTCATTAATAAGACCATGAAATCAAAAGATCTGCGTAAGTTGATTTCTGACATAATTGATAAGTTTGGCATTAAGGAAGCGGCTGTAATCTTAGATAAGGTAAAAAGAATGGGCTTTAAGTATGCGACTACTTCAGGAATTAGTTGGGGAATGAGTGATATTCAGGTGCCTCAGGAAAAGAAGAAGTGGCTTAAGGAGGTTCATCAGGAGTTAGACCAGGTTCAGAATCAGTATAATGATGGGCTTTTGACCGATGCCGAGCGAAAATCTCGAGTAATTGAGATTTGGAACAATATTACCGATCGGATTGCCAAGAAAACGCCGGATACTTTGGATCCTCACGGTTCTGTTTTTAATATTTTTGATTCTAAGGCCAGAGGTTCTTTGGAACAGTTGAGGCAAATGAGCGGAATGAAAGGGTTGGTGGTTAATCCTTCAGGTGAAATTATTGAGTTGCCTATTAGGAATTCATACAAGGAAGGCCTGAGTGTTTTGGAATACTTCATTTCTACTCATGGTGGACGTAAAGGTATGGCTGATACTGCCTTAAAGACAGCTACGGCCGGGTATTTAACCAGGCGTTTAGTTGACGTTTGTCAGGATGTGGTTGTGCGCGAGGCTGACTGCGGCGACAAAAAGGGCATATATATTTATAGGCAAGACGAGGAAGATATGGGTAATTCTTTGGCTTTAAGAATTACTGGACGAATAGCTTTAGAAAAAATAAATGGCTTAGTTAAGAAAGGCCAGATGATTGATAAAGAATTAGCCCAAAAGATAGACGAAGTTGGAATTGATAAGTTAAATGTCCGTTCAACTATTAGTTGTCAATCAGTCAGTGGTATTTGTCAGAAGTGTTACGGTTATGACCTGGGTCGGAATGAGTTGATTAAGATGGGCGAAGCGATTGGTATTATTACAGCTCAAGCTATTGGAGAGCCGGTCACCCAGCTTACTTTGCGTACTTTCCATACTGGTGGAGTAGCGGGCGGAGAAGATATTACTCAGGGTTTGCCTCGGGTAGAAGAAATTTTTGAGGCCAGGCCACCTAAAGGCAAATCTGCCATTTCGGAAATTGAAGGGCAAGTTAATAATATTATTGAGCGCAATGGTAATAGGGTTGTTCAGATTGAGCTATCGGACGAAGCTAAAAAAGCCGGTAAGCGTTCTAAGAAGAAGAAAAAAATCATTGAGTATAGTTTTCCAAGCAATACGATTCTCCGGGTTGAAAAGGGTGATTTAGTGGCTAAGGGCCAGCAACTCAATGAAGGTCATATTGATCTTAAGGAACTATATAAGGTATCTGATCGGGAAACGGTTCACCGATATATTATCAGAGAAGTCCAGAAAATATATACCTTTGCTGGTGAGAATATTAATGACAAACATATCGAAATGATTATTCGTCAAATGTTCTCTAGATTAAAAATTAATAATCCGGGCAGTACTAAGTTGTTATCAGGCGAAATGGTTGAATGGAGTCGTTTCCAAAAAGAGAATAAAAAGATAACCAAGAAGAGTGGCCAGATAGCTACAGCTGAGACTTTGCTTTTAGGGGTAACCAAGGTTTCTTTGACTACAGAAAGTTTTCTTTCAGCTGCTTCTTTCATTGAAACAACCCGTGTTTTGATCGATGCCGCCATTGCCGGCAAAAAAGACAGTCTCAAGGGATTGAAAGAAAACGTAATTATTGGTAAACTAATACCAGCAGGAACAGGGTATGTAAAATAGTTTTAAGGGATATGCCTAAGAGAAAATCTTCAAAAAAAAAGATTTCCGGCAAGAAACTAAACACCAAGAAGCCAACTCTTCATTCTGATACTAAAAAGGGGATTCTGGTGGTAATTTTTTTCACTTTAGCAGCTGTTAGTGGCTTGAGTTTTTTTGGTTTAGCCGGAACTTTCGGCCAATATTTTTTAAAAGTCAGCCAATTGCTTTTTGGCCAGGGCTTTTTTCTTGTGACTGTTGTCTTTGTATTAATTGGTTTGGCTATCTTAATGCCGCGTCTTAATTCACAGAAACGGAAGAAGCCTATCTATTCAACTATTTTTATTGGTATTATATTATTCATTTTTAGTGTTTTAGGTCTTTTCCATGTGATTGGATTTGAAGATAGTGCTAGCGGTGGTTATTTAGGTATGGCGGTTGGTTATCCTTTAGATAACTTTTTAGGTTTTTGGGCTAGTTTAGTTGTTCTAATCAGCATTTTAATAATTTCATTTTTAATTACTTTTAATGTTTCTTTACTTCCAGCCAAGAAAGACGATATTGAAATTTCTCCAGTTATTGCTTCTTCAAATGAAGTTAAGCCAGCTGAAAAAAAATTAGGTATTTGGTCAAAATTAAAAGACAAGGCTAAACAAGGCATCCAAAGTAAGGACAAAAAAGAGAGTCCGTCGGTTGATAACAAATCGGTTCAAGAAAGAGAAATTATCGGGGTGGCGCCCTTAACTAAGGCTAGCGTAGAAAAAGTCAAAGCAGCCGTATTAGCCAAGCAAAAAAGTAATTATAAGCTTCCTTCTTTGGATTATTTAGAAAAAGATAAGGGTCATCCTACAGCTGGAGACGTCAAAGCTAATATCAATATCATTAAAAGGACTTTAGAAAATTTTGGTATTCAGGTTGAAATGGCTGAGGTTAATGTTGGACCCACTGTAACTCAATATACTTTGCGTCCCGCCCAGGGCATTAAACTAGCTAGAATTATTGGTCTGCAGAATGATTTATCTTTGGCTTTAGCTGCTCATCCATTAAGGATTGAAGCGCCCATCCCTGGTAAAGCTTTAGTTGGAATAGAGATTCCCAATAAGTCGATGGTCACCGTCAGATTACGTACCTTATTGGAAAGACCGGCTTTTCAAGAGTCGGCCGGTCGGTTAACTTTTGCTTTGGGGCGTGATGTGGCTGGTAATCCAATTTTTGCCGAACTTTCTAAAATGCCTCATTTGTTAGTGGCTGGAGCAACTGGTACTGGAAAAACCGTTGCCTTGAATAATATTGTTACTAGTTTGCTTTACCGTAATTTTCCGGAAGATATGAAAATGATTATGATTGATCCCAAAAGAGTGGAACTTTCGGCCTATGGATCAATACCTCATTTGATTTCGCCAGTAATTGTCCAACCAGATAAGGCCGTAGGAGCATTGCGTTGGGCTGTTAGTGAGATGGAACGCCGTTTTAGCGTTTTACAAGAAGCAGGCAAGAGAGATATTGGAAGTTATAACAATACTCAGGATAGAGAGTCAGGCGGCGCTTTGCCGTATATAGTTATCGTGATTGATGAATTAGCCGATTTAATGTCCACTTATGGAAGGGATGTCGAGGCATCAATTGTTAGGCTGGCCCAGATGGCTCGAGCCGTCGGAATTCATTTGATTGTTTCTACCCAGCGTCCTTCAGTGGAAGTGATTACTGGATTGATTAAAGCGAACATTACTTCGCGTATGGCTTTTCAAGTGGCTTCTCAGATTGATTCCAGGACGATTCTGGATATGGCCGGGGCAGAAAAGCTTTTAGGTAATGGAGATATGCTTTTCTTGGCTGGTAATTCAGCTAAGCCGCGCCGTGTTCAAGGAGCCTATGTTTCTGAAAAGGAGATTAGGAAAGTGACAGACTATTTAAAGAATGCGGCTGAACCAGAGTATATAGAAGAGGTTACTTTAGCTTCGCAGGTCAGCCAGGGTCAGCCAGCTCCGGGTTTAAGCTTTGGTAGCGATGATAAGGTTGGCCAAGATGAGTTATTAGATGAGGCCAAAGAGGTGGTTATCCAGGCAGGCAAGGCCTCAGCCTCCTTATTACAGCGCCGTTTGCGGGTTGGCTATGCTCGAGCTGCCCGGTTGTTAGATATTTTGGAAGAGCAAGGTGTAGTTGGTTCAGCAGATGGGGCTAAACCCCGGGATGTGTTTATTGACCAAGGGGAGGAAATGGAGGTAGAATAAGAGCATGGCAAAACAAAAAGTAGCGGAGGGTAAATCTACAAAAGAAGAAAAAGAAAAGATATTGGAAGCGACAGTTGATCAGATTAAGGGGCGTTTCGGCGATGGTTCTATTATGAAATTGGGTGAAGCCAAGCATGTTGATGTTGATGCTATTTCTACTGGTTCCATTTCTTTAGATATAGCTTTAGGCGTAGGCGGCATGCCCAAGGGAAGAGTAGTTGAAATTTATGGTCCTGAATCAGGCGGAAAAACTACTTTAGCCCTTCATATTGTAGCTGAAGCTCAAAAAAAAGGCGGTTTAGCCGCTTTTATTGATGCTGAACACGCTTTAGATCCTGAATATGCTAAGAAAATTGGAGTAAAGATAAATGATTTACTTATTTCTCAACCGGATACCGGAGAACAAGCCTTGGAAATATTGGAAAGCTTAGTTAAGGCTAATGTAGTTGATGTGGTAGTAGTTGATTCAGTGGCTGCTTTAACCCCTAGAGTTGAAATTGAAGGCGAAATGGGTCAATCTCATATGGGGCTTCAAGCCCGTTTGATGAGTCAAGCGTGCCGCAAGCTCACTTCTTTAGTAGCTAAAAGCGGAACAACTGTGATTTTTATCAATCAGATTAGGATGAAGATAGGGGTTGTTTACGGCAATCCTGAAGATACTCCGGGCGGCAAAGCTTTGAAATTCTATTCTTCAGTCCGTTTGGAACTGCGCCGTTCAGCCCAAATCAAACAAGGCGATCGGATTATCGGTAATCGGGTTAGAGCCAAAGTAGTTAAGAACAAGGTAGCGCCGCCTTTTCAGCAAACCGAGTTTGATATCTTTTACAATGAAGGCATTTCCCGTTTTGCAGACATTGTTAATACAGGAGTGAAATTAGGGGTGATTAATCGAGCCGGCGCCTGGTTTAATTATCAAAATGAAAAGCTAGGGCAGGGCATTGAGGGTGCTAAAACGTATTT
>CAZJPW010000014.1:0-2967 GCA_964548405.1 uncultured Candidatus Saccharibacteria bacterium
TTCTATTTAATTAACTTTATCTTATTCTATTTTCTTAAATATGTCAATAGACTATCTCAAATATTTAGCCTTATTATCACTATGTTCTTCAAAAGTCCTACTAAAGATTGTCTGTCCGCCCGGAGCTGATAGGAAAAAATAGTAATCTGTGCTTATTGGATAGACAGCCGCCTTAATAGATAGGATTCCCGGATTATTAATCGGTCCGGGCGGTAATCCTTTATTCTGGTATGTGTTATACGGTGAATCAATCTTTGTATCCTCGGTTGAATAAATCCATTTATCCACTCCTAAAATATATGCGATTGTAGCGCATGACTGTAAAGGATAATTATCTCTTATCCTTTTCCAAAAAATTCCTGAAATGATCCGTTTATCATAATACAGAGGTAATTCCTTTTCTATAACACTGGCCATAGTAATGATTTCTTTAATTGTCTTGCCTTGTCTTTCTATTTCCGCCACCAAGTTTTTACTTAACTTTTTATCAAAGTTATCCATCATTATGACAATAATTTCATCTAAAGTAGCATCCTTATTAAAATCATATGTATCAGGGAATAAGTACCCTTCCAATTCTGACCTAGCCAATAGTTCTCCTGGTTTAATTAATTCTTTTTTGGCCAGCCGAGCATCAATCTGTTTTAAAGTAAACCCTTCAGGAATAGTAACTCTGGTCTCATGGGTTATGGCATCACCTCCCACTATTTTCCTAGAAATCTGGCGAATACTTAAAGCAGAGCTTAATACATACTCGCCTGCTTGCAGCTTGGCTGCCCAACCTTTGTATAGAATATACCCGATAAACCAAGATTTGCCCCTTATTAAACCAGCTTGATTAAGATTCTCAGCTATTTCTTTTAATCCCTGGCCTGGTTCAATCGTAAAAACTTGATTTGCGCCATTGATAAATAAAGGAGCATCAATCTGGTAATCAATTACAAAAACAGTACTAAGCGAATAGAAAAAAATGATTATTAGAACAAATAGGAAAATAAATCTTTTTTTATTATTTATCTTAAATTTAATCATTGTTCAACTAAGGGCACAAAAGAAAACCCTGGATATTGCACCTCTTCAAACTTATTCTCGCTTTTTTTAATTAATAGCCAAATACTACTTTTAATCGGTGTAACCAGGCGCCCACCCACTTTTAATTGCTCTTTCCAAGCTAAAGGGATTTGTTCGGCTGAAGCCGCAGCAATAATCTTATCAAAAGGCGCTTCGCTGGGCAATCCCTTTGATCCATCATCACAGATAAACTCTACATTTTTAAAATTATACTTAGCCAAATTACCTTGGCCAAAATCTTTTAACTCTGGAATTAATTCAATCGCATAAACAAAACCTTTTTGGGCTATCTGACAAAGGATGGCTGTTTGCCAGCCTGAACCTGAACCAATATCTAGAATTTTATCATCTTTTTGGGGATGGAGCAATTCTAACATAAAAGCCACAGTCAAAGGTTGAGAAATCGTCTGTTGATAACCAATAGGAATCGGCGCATTGTATTGATTAACAAACTCTTTCCCTTTTTCTTTAATTATTTCTTTAGGTAAAAAATCAGCCCGCTCGATTTTTTTGAATGCTTTAATAATCTGCGGGGTCTTAAGATATTTCTGTTCAATAAGCTGATCTATCAATTTAACCATATTTATATACTAACATTTATACCCGTCGGGTACAAAGTATTGACTTTTAAGTAACAATAATATATAATACAAGCATACGTAAGTTTTCTCTAAAAGTTTTCTCTTTCCTTATGCTTGTGCGTAAGTCAAAAGAACAGAAACCCTAAAAGAAAAAGTCGACTTACGCTTTAACAAGAACAAGGATACATATGAATAAGAAATTATATGTTGGTGGTTTACCTTATGAAACCACTGAAGATGCCTTGAAAGAAGCTTTTGGAAAAGCTGGAGCCGTTGAGTCAGCAATTATTATTACTGACAAAATGTCCGGCCGATCAAAAGGATTTGGTTTTGTTGAGATGACTTCTGATGAAGACGCTCAAAAAGCCATTGATATGTGGAATGGCAAGGAATTTGAAGGTCGCAACTTGACCGTCAATGAAGCTCGCCCAATGAAAGAACGTCCACAAAGAGACTTCAATCAAGGTGGCGGTGGAAACCGCTGGTAACATTGTTATCAAAATCAAAAACAGCCCTTCGGGGTTGTTTTTGATTTATTAATAAGGTTATAATTATACCAAAGGAGGTATCTCATGCTGACATTCAAAGAATTAGAAAAGCTCCAAGAAAAAAACATAGTTTCATTAACAATACATAACCTTAGACCAAATCATGATATTATTATAGTTGACAGAAAAAGGAAAGAACTCCCAAATGATTGGGATTGGGAAAGGGTTAAAATAAAATTAAAAAAAGTTGGTTTTGAGTACCAACATTCTGATGGCGGATGGTATTGCGACCTCATAAATGGAATATGGGAGCCAACCTTTAGTTAAAAAATGAGTAACCGAAAAATATGGATGCTCATTTTTTAATTAAATCTTCCTGACGAACTTTTTCATAAAGAATAATGGCGGCGCTAACACCAACATTAAGCGAATCTATATCTTTACGTATTGGAATAGTTAATTTTTTATGACACCGACTTGATACTTTTTCTGATAAACCCTCCCCTTCAGCGCCCAAAACAAAAGCGACCGGGCCAGAAAGATTTTCTTTAAAATAGGTATCACCATCCATTTGAAGAGAAAAAGTCTTAACACCACTCTTTTGAAGTTCTTTTAAAGATTCAAAGATACTCATTTTAACTAAAGGAATTCTAGCGATAGCACCCATTGAAAAATGAAGAGTTTCTTCATTTAAAAAACGATCTTGTTCACCTTGAAAAATTAAACCATTTACGCCAGCCCCAAAAGCTGTCCGAGCAATTACTCCAATATTACTTGCATAGCCGACTCTATTTATTAAAAGAAAGAATGGATCTTGATTCTTTTTT
>CAZJPW010000014.1:2977-18142 GCA_964548405.1 uncultured Candidatus Saccharibacteria bacterium
AAGATCTTCCAAAAGTTCTTTAAGTGATAAAATATTTTTAGAAACGAAAAAACCAATTAAAGCTTCTCGACCATTCCCGCTTCTTCCTTTAAGCATTTTACGGCGAGGCATTTTTTCAATGGGTATATTTCGACTATTAGCAACTGCTAAAATTTCTCTTGTTAAATCGTCCTTTTTTAAATCATCAGCCAAAACGATTTTTTCAAAATCTGCCTTATCTTTTAACAGCTCTAAAAGAGCATTTTTATTTCTAACTTTAATAGTTTTCATATACATTTATGTTATCACAGAGATAATTAAACGTCCATCCGTCCCAAGAAAAATAACCGCATAGAATAGCGGTTATTTTAGATGGCAGGCGCTAGTACAGGACGTTAGAACTTTTTATTTTGATGTTTTTATTGGAAATGAAGAAAATGTTCATATTCCTGATATTAGTAAATAGGAGGATAAGCAGAGAATCGAGTGGATTGGGAGGCTATCCAAAAATCACAAAAACTAAAACTATCCTTTATTTTTTTCAATAATCTTTTACAGAACTATAGCCTCTTTTTTAATGCTTTTGCTCTTCGAAATAGATTTATAGTTCGTAATTCTATAATTATCTTTTAGCCACTTAAAATATTTAGTATTAAATTCTGGATGCAAATGTTTTAATATTTGCTCTCCTGCAATTGATAAACTATAAAAGCCAGGTAACTTAACTTCAAAACTGTTTTCATTGATAGGCTCAAATACAACCCTCTTATCGAAATATCTCATAACGAGATCATCTCTTTTGAGATTTTCTAAGCTCATCATCATACTATTGGACAGAAACAAGCCAAGCCCCTGTAATGTTTGTAAGCTTCCAAAATCAATATGTAAATCGGTTAATAATTTTATTGCATCTTTAGGCAATAAAAAAAGAGCTTGCGGTATCTGTTTTCTATTTATTAAAAGACTGCACGTTTTCTCAAAAAGTTCTAACTCATTTTTTCCAAGCAACTTTACAGAATAAAGTGTACTCATTGAATACGAACCTGGAGAATTATATTCACCAGCAATTATCCTTGCTATCAATTCTTGCATTTCTTCACCAGAAATGGTTTTCGAGTATTCAATAGCATTCCAAAAAAAATCATTATCCATTTTAACCTCATTAGCTTTTTGGGAATCAATATATTTGGTACTTTTTACTGCCACATCTATTAAGTTAGTAGTATGACGAAGATTTTTTATATACTGAACTCCAACAATTCCATTTTTCTTAGCTTCTTCATATTGATCATAAATCAACTTCTTTCTTACCTCGCTTTCGGCCGCCCATTCACTTATCTTAAAACCTGTAACTTTATCAATTACAGTTGTAAACAATGGCGTACTCGCGACTTTCTCAGCGCTTTTAATTGCCGTAGATAACGATGTTACTAGATCGCCCATAGATAATCGATATTTATAATTTCATTCTACTACAATTACAGTAAAATTTATCCAAAACGACAAATTTTCCATACATGGCAGGCGCGGAGGGACTCGAACCCCCAGGACCGGATTTGGAGTCCGGCCGTTTACCAATTAACGGACGCGCCCGTATTTACTCATTCCAATCTTTTCTTGTAACTTTCCCATAATTCTTTATATGAAAACCTTTGGGATGTCTTTTTTGAAGTTTTTTAACATTCTCTTTCATTACTTCTTCTAAATCCCATCCATAAACATTACAAATCATAGCAATATACCATAAGGTATCGCCAAGGTTTTCTCTAGTCCCCTTCCTTTCATCACTGCCCCGGCCATGACCATGGGTCTTTTTAATACATCCAGCCACATCACCAGCTTCTCCAGCAATACCTAATCCCCAGATCATTATCTCTTTTTCTTTATTACGATACTTTTTAGCAGTCTTTTTACAGAGTTTTTGATACTCTTTTAAATCCATATTATTTTTTAATTCTTCTTCATCTCTTTATGAGGAGTATGTTTTTTACACCATTTACAAAACTTCTTCAGATTTAATTTATCCTGAGTTGTTTTTTTATTTTTCCGTGAGTAATAGTTAAATCTTTTACACTTACTACATTGGAATCTAATCAAAAAATCTTGTGACATATTTTTGTTTTACCTACCTCCTAGAGCCGATGGTGAGACTCGAACTCACGACCTACTCCTTCTCTTGCACCTCTATTTATTAATAGACATATATTAGAGGAATAGACTGTATCTTAGGCTTATCCTTTCGGACTTAACCTCCCTTGTCAGTCGTTCGGGCGCGAACGCCACGGTCTGAACCTTATGCCAGGCCTTTAACCGTAATTCGGGATTCAATTTGACATTTCTATCAAAATGGGCAGAGATCAAAGAGATCTACCATGGAGGTGCTCTACCACTGAGCTACATCGGCTTATTTAATTTTCTGTGGGCGGTGAGGGACTCGAACCCCCGTAGTCCGAAGACGTTAGGTTTACAGCCTAATGCAATTGCCGCTATGCGAACCGCCCTTGGAGCCAGTGAGAGGATTCGAACCCCTGACCGACGGTTTACAAAACCGCTGCTCTACCCCTGAGCTACACTGGCCAGCTACTTAATATTTGATCTCTTTATCTCCTTTAAGGCTTCTTTTACCTTTTTATCCTTACAGCCAAGCTTAATAGCCATTTCTAAAGAAGCTTTGGCATCAGTATAGTTATGTTGTTTCCAATAGAGCAACCCTAAGAACTTATATGCCGTAATATTTTTGGGATCTTCAACAATTAAATCAATCCATTTCTGCTCTTCTTTGATCGGTTTCTTTAATTCACTAATTGGTAGATCATTATCGTTATTAATGGGTTCCAGTTCAACTTCTTCTTTTTCTTCGCCTACTTTGTTTATTTTAACAAAAACTGGAGTATTTGTCTCTGTCTTATCTTTAGTATCCTCCCTAAGCTTATTCCTCTTTTCCTCTCTTTGTTTAATCCATTCTCTGGATTTTTGAGTCATTATCTGTGAACGATTCCTTAAGAAATCAATACACTTGCTTAAAAAGTTTTCTATTTTCAAAAATACTATCTTTATCTTGCGTAGGAACTTTTCCAAAGCGATTATAAAGTTGAGCCAATGATGCTTATAATCAACCTCTTGAATTTTCTGAATAACACCTTTTTTCCTGCTTAAAATGAATATCTCTTCGTCTGATAAACGAGCTAATAATGGAATTTTTCGGTAAATAATAGCTGCTAAGCCAATTATACTGGAGGCTATCAGAAGATAAAGGATTATATTGAGAGTAGACATATCTATATGGCTAATCGGGTAAACTTGCCTATTTTAATATTCTCCCCTAATTTAGCAATTAATTCTTTAACTAAATCATTAACTGTCTTTTCCGGATCTTTAATAAAAGGCTGTTCTTTTAATTCTTTCTTATCTTTAGGATTCATAGCTGCAATATGCATCGCTATATCATGAGCCAAAACCTTGAATTCTTCGTTTCTGGCAACAAAGTCAGTTTCGCAGTTTAATTCTAAAAGTACGCCAACTTTACCGTTGTTATGAATGTATGTTTCAATTAATCCTTGCTTTGCTTCTCTGGCTGACTTTTTAAGGGCTTTTTCTGCTCCTTTGGCTTCTAAGATTTTTAAAGCTTTTTTTTCGTCCCCTTGAACATCTTCTAAGGCTTTTTTACATCCCATAATTGAGAATCCTGTTTTTTGACGAAATTCTTTGATTTGATCCATTGATATCATAATACTTTAGTTATTGTTTTTAAGATTAATTTTAATGAAGAAATTGCATCATCGTTGGTTGGAATAGGATAATCAATAATTGTTGGATCGGCATTAGTGTCACACAGGCCAATAATCGGAATCCCTTTCATTCTTGCCTCTTTAACAGCTAATTTTTCCTTATGGGTGTCGATGATAAATAAGGCTTCTGGTAATTTAGTCATTTCTTTTATTCCGCCGAATTGCCTATTAAGCTTCTGTATTTCAATATTGAAATCATGCTGTTCCTTCTTGGTATACTTCTTTAATTCTCCTGTTTTCTGTTTTTCCTCTAAATCGCGAATATGTTCCAAACGCTTAGAAATGACCTTGAAATTAGTCAAAGTCCCGCCAATCCATCTTTCAATTACATAAAACATTTTAGTTTCTTCCGCTGTTTCTTTGGTAATCTCTTTAGCAGCTACTTTAGTACCCACAAAAACAATCTTACCCTTCTTTTCTTTAATTTGATAAATAAATTTCAAAGCTTTTCTTAGTTTTTCTTCGGTTTTTTCTAAATCAATAATATGCACGTTATTACGCGTTGTGTGAATATATTCCTTCATCTTGGCGTTCCACTTGGATGTACGATGACCAAAATGAACCCCAGCCTTCAACATCTCTTCAAGGCTTGGAGTTATCTTGTCTAGTTTAGCTTGGCTAATTTTCTTAACCTTAACAACTTTATTCTTTTTTGTTTCTTTTGTCTTTTTTTCTCCAACCATAACTTAAAAACAGAGACGTGTAACCACGCCTTTGTTACTTACTTTAAACTAACGATAGTATATCATACTTGAAAATAAAATCAATATCTGCTATGATAAAATCAATGAAAAAAGAGATTCATCCTAAATATTATCCAAAAGCTAAAGCTAAATGTGCTTGTGGCGCTACTTTTGAAATTGGCTCAACCAAAGAAAATACAGAAGTAGAAATCTGTTCTCAATGTCACCCTTTCTATACTGGCAAGGAAAAAATTATTGAAACTGGCCAAGTAGAAAAATTTAGAGCCAGATTAGCTAAAAAACAGACTTCTAGAAATAAGAAGAAAAAAGTTAAAAAGAACAAACCCGCCGTCGCTAAGGCTTTAACGGACAAAGAAAATGAGTAAAGCTATTATTATTGAAATACGGGCCGGAGCGGGCGGAGACGAAGCAGCCTTGTTCGCGGCCGACCTTTTCCGAATGTATTCCCGCTTTGCTGAAAAACGTAGTTGGAAGACTTCTTTAATTAACAGCAATCAAATTGGCATTGGTGGTTACAAAGAATTAATCTTTGAAATCAAAGGTGAAGATGCTTTTGATAAATTAAAGTATGAAGGTGGCGTTCACCGTGTCCAACGCATCCCGACCACTGAAAAATCAGGCCGAATCCACACATCGACTGCTTCTGTAGCAATTATGCCATTGGCAACTGAAACAGAAATTAAGATTAATCCTAAGGAAATAAGGATTGATACTTTAAGGGCATCTGGTCCAGGCGGTCAATATGTTAACAAAAGAGAATCGGCTGTCCGGATTACTCACTTAGCTACTGGTATTGTAGTCACTTGTCAAGAAGAAAGAACACAGCTTCAAAACAGAGAACGAGCTATGGGAGTTTTACGAGCTCGCCTCTTAGCTAAAAAACGAGAACAAGAGTTGAATAGACGAGGTGATGAAAGGAAGAACCAAATTGGTACAGCTGATCGTTCAGAGAAAATAAGGACATATAATTATCCTCAAAACAGAATTACTGACCACCGCATTAAAAAATCCTGGCATAATTTGGAAAAAATCATGGATGGGGATCTTAAACTCATCATTAAAGCTTTTAATAAATTAAAGAAAAAACAATGAAAAAAAGAATTTTTAGCGGTATTCAACCAACCGGTTCAATCCATATCGGCAATTATCTAGGTGCCATAAAAAACTGGGTTGAACTCCAAAATGAATATGATTCTGTTTTTTGCGTTGTTGATTTACACGCCTTAACTAATCCTGAAGCAACTCAAGAACTACAAAAGAGTATCTTTGATTTAACAGCTGATCTCCTAGCTGCCGGATTAGATCCTGAAAAATGCATTCTGTTTGTTCAATCTCATGTTCCAGAACATACTGAGTTAACTTGGCTTTTAAATACTGTTACTCCAGTTAGCGAATTAGAAAGAATGACTCAATTTAAAGATAAAGCCGAACAATTCAAAAAAAGCATTAATATGGGGCTTTTTGATTATCCGGTCTTAATGACGGCTGATATCTTACTCTACCAAACTAACACCGTTCCGGTTGGCGAAGATCAAAAACAACATGTCGAATTAGCTCGAACTATCGCCCGTAAATTCAACAATCAATTCGGAAAAACATTCACTCTTCCCGAATCCCTAGTTTACAAAAGCGGAGCTAGGATAATGTCTTTATCCGATCCAACCCAAAAAATGGCTAAAAGTATTCCTCAAGGTTGTTTAAATATGAACGATTCCCCTACCCAAATTGAAGAAAAAATTAAAAAGGCTGTAACTGATTCAGAACAAGGAATAGAATACTCTCCTAAAAAACCAGCTATTGCTAATTTAATGACTATTTATTCTGTCTTTTCTAATTTATCTCTTAATGAAATTGAAAAGAAATACAAGAACAAGGGTTATGCTGATTTCAAGAAAGATTTAGCTAAGGTGGTTATTAAAGGATTAAAACCATTCCAAGAAAAGAAAAAGGCTTTAGATAAAAAGCCAGATTACATTAACAAAGTTTTAGCTGACGGAGCCAAAAAGGCCAGAAAAATTGCTCAAAAGAATCTCTTATTAGCTAAAAAGAAAATGGGCTTAATCTAGCCTAATTGAATTAAAATAAAGAACTGCCCCGAGGCAGTTCTTTATTTTCCTTCAAAATGTTTAAGTAAAAACTTAGCTAGAAGTTCCCCGCCTAGTTCGTCTGGCTTATGTTCAATAGAATATTCAGCTTCAACTCTGTCTGGCTTGACCGTTACTCCTTTGCCTACTTTTAGCATTTCTGCATCATTGTAATTATTGCCTGTAGTCATAATCTGTTTGACATCAATCTTCAACTGCTCAGCCAAGTTTTTAATAGCTACGCCTTTAGACATTTCTTTGCTGCCAATATCATATCCTTCATTAGTCCAAAGACAATACAATTCATCTTTACCTACTTGTTTAACTAAATTGAGAATCTCTTCCATTTCTTCGCAATGAACTGTTAAAACGAATAATTTAGGTTCAAATCCTCTAATCCGCTGATCATTTTTTTTCATCTCTCTTATCTTTTCTTTTAAATCCCTTAGTTTAGCAAAATACTCATTTGGATAATTCTGATGAGTTATTTTATTATCCAACCAAGTAATATTACCGTTTTCAGCTTGCAAGATAGTTTTTTCGTCAAAAATCTGATTGGTTAAGGTTTTCAGATATAAAATATTCCTTCCCGAAGAAAAATTAAGCCGGACATATTTTTCTAATTTCTTTAAATTCTCAATAAACTGATCTGACAGTTTTTTTGATTCCATATACAAATCAATACTGTCATGATCCATAGTTTCCTTTATTATTGTTCCTGTATGAGCAATCACCCCATCAATATCAAAAGTGACTATTTTAATAGCATCTAATTCCTCTTTAGTTATCTCTTTAATATCTTTCATAAATATATTTTACCATATTATCCAAAAGCCAGGAAATCCGGTCTGAAGATTAATAAAAATCCTAAAACCATAATTAACAAACCGCCAATTAACAAACTCCATTTAACATATTTATCTGTAAACCCAATCTTATTCAAAGTAACCAAGGCAATAGCAAAAACTATCATATCATCAAGCATGAAAATAATTGTATAGAGTAAAAGATAAAGATAATAATTAAGAGAACCTAAATTACTTAAGGACAAAACCCTGGTATAAATTGCAGGCAGACCAGCTGAACAGAAAAATTCAATCAAATTAACAGCTAAAGCTAATACAATAACTCCTAAAATTGAAAGAATTAAAACAGGATTATTAACTACTTTTTCTGTCTGACTTTGAAGTTTGGTCTTAATTATAGAACCATCAGGCGCTACCTCGCAAACCCCTGGCTGAAAAACAATAAATTTCTTAAGCTGCCAAAAACCAAAAAAGATGGCTGTTAAACCGATAATATATCTAGTCAGAGTAACATAACTAATAGCTAGAAATAAATTGAGCCAAGCTGCTAAAAGTAGATAATAGATGATTCCAGAAACTAGAATAAAAGTACCAGCAATCAACCAAATTCTTTTGCGTGACTGAACATTAATCAACAAAGCTAGTAAAAACAGCAATATCCACATAGCGCAAGGATTAAATCCGTCTAAAGCAGCCACCACCACAGTTAAAACTGGCAAAGATAAATTAGAAAGATTAATCTGGCCGATAAAAGGAAAAGAAATAATTTCATCTTCCTGTTTTTCTTCTTCAATTGGCATTATTAATTCTTTCAAAGGATTGGGACAAATCTTATCTAAACAATCTTTAATCGCCTTTTCAATCTTCTGACCAGTTGTTTCATCATTCATATATCCCCCAATAAATTTTTGACCGATAAATATACCTGGAACTCGAACAACTTCTTTTTGATTGTATATTTTAAGAACTTCTAAAAATAGATCAGCATTTTCCTTATTACTAAAAACTTCATAAGAAATAATTTCCAATTGAGGATATTTTTCTTCCATTTGAACCAAAAAAGCGGATGCCTTTTTACAATGAGGACAACCGTCTCCATAGAAATAATATAATTCTACTTTGTCTTCTTGACCCAAAGCAAAATTAGCTATTCCTAGAAAAATAAAAGATATTAAAAATATGATGATTAACTTTTTCATTCTATAATTCCTCCACCTAAACAAACATCTTTATCATAAAACACAGCCCATTGACCTGGAGTAACTGCTTTTTGTGATTTTTCAAAAACTAATTTTAACTTCTTATCTTTGAGAAAAGATATCTTAGCTGAACTTAATCTTTGATTATACCGAGTTTTAGCTTCAACCGCAATAACTTTTTTTGGAATCTGTCCAGCCACAAAATGAAAATCAGTAATAGTTATTTCTTTAGAAAAAAGTAATGGATCATCTTCTTGATTAGTAACAATTAAATGATTCTTTTTCTTATCCATCTTAATCACCCACCAAGGACCATTAGCTATGGCAATTCCCTTTCTTTGACCAATAGTATAAAAATGGAATCCTTGATGCTGGCCTAAAATATTATTATTTTTATCCACAACCTCACCTGGTTCAATGCCAATTTCCTCTTCTAAATATGATAATATTGACTGTTTAGCTACAAAGCATAAATCCTGGCTCTGCTTAATCTTACTGAAAAATTGAAACCCCTCTTTTTGGGCTAGCTTATAAACCTGATCCTTTGTATATCTTCCTAATGGAAAAATTATCTTACTTAATTGTTTTTGATTTAAAAGACAAAGAAAATAGCTTTGATCTTTTCTTTCATCTTTGCCTCTTAAAAGCTCATATTTTTTTGTTTCTTGATTTTTCCTTACTTGAGCGTAATGCCCGGTAGCTACATATTTAATCCCTTTTTTATTAGCAAAATCAAACAACTTATTAAACTTGACTAATTTATTGCAAACCAAACAAGGATTAGGTGTTTTCTTGTTTTTCAACACTTTCAAAAAATAGCCCATAACCTTATCTTTAAAATCAAGCTCGTGATCAATGATATGATAAGGCACATCTAATTTTTGACAGACTTGACGGGCAATATTAAAAGAAGCTTCAGAACAACAAACATTTTCTCTTAAAATATTCTTGTTATTCTGCCAAACTGCATATTTCAAAGAAACACCAATCGGTTGATAGCCCTGTTTTTTTAATAATAACAAAGAGACGGAGGAATCTACCCCGCCTGAAAGCCCAACTACAATTTTTTCATCTTTTTTCTTCATTAGAACCACTCTTTTAAAAAACTATTCTTTTCTCATGGCCTCAACTGGGCTAAGCTGAGATGCTTTACGGGCCGGATAAAGACCAAAAATAATACCAATCATCATAGAAACTATAAAGGCCACCACAATAGCTAACCAAGATATAGTTAAGGGCCAAGCTAATCCTTGAGTTCTAGCTACTATGCCTCCTAATAAAGAATTAACAATTCCAATAACTGTACCAATAATGCCTCCTAGACTAGTAATTACAAGAGCCTCAATCAAAAATTGGTAGAGAATTGATTTCTTAGTGGCTCCTAATGCCTTCCTTAATCCAATTTCCTTAGTTCGCTCACTAACTGAAACCAGCATAATATTCATAATACCAATGCCGCCTACTAATAGAGAAATAGCGGCTAAAAACCCTAATAATAGATTTAAGATAACACTAATCTTGTTAACTTGCTCCAATATTTCTGTCATAGTAGTAATCTGAAAATCATCCTTGGCTGGATCGCTAATATTATGATTCTTACGCAGCAATCGAGAAATATCTTCAGTAGCTTGAGCAAAATAACTTGGATCTTTGACAGTCAGGGCAATTTCCGAGATATAATCAATCCCTAAAACTTCCTTAAGTACAGTTTTCAAAGGAGCATATGCAAAATTATTAATATCAATTCCGCCCATCAGAGCTCCACCTTGGGGCTTTAAAACTCCTATTACCTTAAAATTCTGCCCTTTTATCTTTACCTTCTTATTTAAAGGATCTTCGTTCTTGAAAAATTGTTCCGCTAAACCACTTCCCAAAACTACTACCTTGGCCATGCTTTCTTCCTCGCTATCAGTAAAAAATCGTCCATACTCAGGCTGATACGTCCTCATAACTATAGGAAAATCCGGACTACAGCCATAAAGCATAATTTGTTTTTCCTCACTTTTGTAATTAGCCCATTCCTGGGCAAAAGCCTGGCCGTAAGCTGCTTCAATATATGGGAATCTAGATTTGTCTTTTAAATCCTTTACATCTTTTCTTTTTAAAGTAGTTACTTTAACCCCTTGAACTATAGAAGTAATTGATCCGATTTCACTCACCCCAGGCACTTTTATGGCAATATCTAAAATATTCGGACCAAAAGCTTCAATTTCATTAGTAACCAAACCTTTTAATCCTTGACCCAGAGAAAGAATGATTACTACAGCCGCCACACCAATAACAATGCCTAAAATAGAAAAAATACTTCTCAGCTTATTAGCCCTCAAAGCAATTAAAGATTGTTTAGTAATAGTAGTTAAATCCATTTATTCGTATCTTAAAGCTTCAATAGGACTTAATTTAGAAGCTCGATTAGCTGGCCAAAGACCAAAAATTATTCCAACTGCAACAGCCATTAAGGTAGAGACAAAAACCGATACCGGAGTAACTATAAATTGCCATTGATATCCGAAATAGTTAACTCCGACCGAAATTACCAAAGCAATGATAATTCCTAAAATAATTCCCATTAAACCTCCAATCAAAGTCATGCTGGCGCTCTCAATTAAAAATTGAATTAAAATATCCTTTCTTTTAGCACCCAAAGCTTTACGTAAACCAATTTCTCTTGTCCTTTCATTAACCACTACAAACATAATATTCATAATGCCTATCCCACCGACAATTAAAGAAATAGCTGCTACCACTGCTAAAAACATCTTTAATCCTTGAGTGATTGTTCCTAAAATATCCAAAGCCTGGTCAGTGCTTCTAATTGTAAAATCATCCTTAGCTGGATCCTTGATATGATGACGAAATCTAAGCGTATTCTCAATCTGACTAATGGCCAAGCCGACATTATCTTCGCTATCAATCTTAGTTCGAAGAAAAGCCAAATGATTAATTCCTAAAATCATTTTCTGAGCCGTTTTAACCGGAATAAAAACTAATTCATCCTGATTTTGAAACATAGCCACTCCTCTTTCTTCCATTAGGCCAATCACTTTAAAACTAACTTGACCAATCTTAACTCTTTTATTAATCGGATTACTTTGTCCGAATAATTCTTCTTTGACGCTGCTACCCAAAACAATTACTCGAGCCAAGCTGTCATTTTCTTCTTGCTTGAAAAAACGACCTGTTTCTACTGACGTATCCTCTACATCAATATATTGAGCACCTACTCCGGTATAGTCAAAATCTTTTGACTTATTCAAATAACTAATTGTGCCCCGTCCCCTAACATATGGAGAAACTGCCACAATATGCGGTAATTCCCCTATAGCTAATGCATCTTCATTTGTAAGAGTAGTTACTTCAATCCCAAACAAAGCAGCGGGCGCACCAGATTCGTCAGCCGCTCCTGGTAGAACTCCAACTAAATTACTTCCCATAGACCTTACCTGAGATAAAAGTAAATCCTGAGCACTGGCTCCCACGGCCATAATTGAAATAACGGCTGCTACGCCGATAATAATACCTAGCATTGTTAGAAAAGAACGACTTTTCTGCAAAGCTAAATTCTCCAAGCTAGATTTAATAGTTTTAAGTAAATACATTTTCTATTTCTCCAATCCATTCTTAGCAATATGTTGGTTGGCTACCCTGTCATCAGAAAGAATCCTGCCATCTTTTAATACAAGAATACGCCGAGCGCATTCAGCCACATATTTTTCATGAGTTACCATTAAAATAGTATGGCCCTCTTTGTTCAAACCTTGAATAACTTCCATCACTTCTTGGCCTGATTTACTGTCTAAGTTGCCTGTTGGCTCATCAGCCAAAATCAAACGAGGCCGATTGATTAAAGCTCGAACCACAGCTACTCTTTGCTGTTCGCCGCCCGAAAGCTGATTGGGACGATGCTTAATACGATGAGATAAACCAACCTTGTCTAAAAGCTGTTTTGCCCTTTGCTCAACTTTTTTCTTATCTAAATTCGGAGTATAAATAGTTGGCAATAAAACATTATCCAAAACAGAAATTCTTGGTAAAAGATTATATGCTTGAAAGATAAAGCCAACTTTCTGATTCCTTATCTGAGCCAGCTTCTGATCATCAAAATGACTAGCATCCTCACCATCAAAAAAATATGAACCTGAGGTTAACTTATCCAAAAAACCGATAATATGCATTAAGGTTGATTTACCCGAGCCTGAAGAACCCATTACTGCAATAAAGGCGCCTTCTTTAATTTCAAAAGAAACCCCGCGCAAAGCCGGGGTCACTAATTCATTATTAACATAGTCCTTAGTAATATCCTCTATTTTAATAAGCATAAGATTATCTTTCCACTACTACTTTATCTTGTTCTGTCAATCCGCTAATAATCTCTATTGTATTCTCGCCTTCTAAACCTGTTTCGACATTTTTTTCCTTCTTGGCTCCGTTTTCTAAAACCATAACATATTTACGACCGTCAATTTCTTTGACTGCATAATACGGTAAAAACATAACATTCTCTTGACGACCCGTTTCAATATCCAAATTAACGGTCATGCCTGACTTGATCCTCTGATCTTCTGCATCGAAAATCGAAGCTACTTGATAATAGATTACTCCTGAAACAACTGTTTCGGCCGGATTAATCTTGACTATTTGGCCGGCAAACTTTTCATCCGGTCCTAAAGCATCCAAAGTCATTTCAACTTTATCAGCTAGATTAACTTTGGCGATTTCAGTTTCGGAAATATTGGCCTCAATTTGAAAATTACCTGTACTAATCATAGAAATAATAATTGAATTAGCTTCAGCTGTTTCGCCCACTTCCTTCTCTATATTAGTAACCGTTCCTGAAACTGGCGCTCTTAAGACAGTCTTATTAATCTTCTCTCGAATTTGAAGAACATCGGCTTGGGCTTGCCTTACTGTTGCCTGAGCTAAATCAATATCTTCCTGCCGCGCTCCAGCCTTTTTCAAAGCTAACTCATCCTGAGCTTTATTCAAAGCTGCCTTAGACGCATCAAGACTAGCTTGAGCTGTATTAATATCGGTTTGGTTAGTTACCTTAGTTGAACTGATCGTTTGTTCGGCTGAAGTTAAACTGGTTAGTTGAGTATCAATATTAGTCCGTTCTGTATCAATACTTGTCTCATGAGCAGTAGAAACAGACGAATCAACACTAGGATCATCCATAGCTGCTCTTAAATAGGCTAAAGCATCTCTAATCCTCCTTAAAGCTGAATTCATCTTATTCAAAGCCGAATCTATATTATCATGACTAGAATCAGCTTCAGCTATGTTTAAATATTGCTTAGCTATAGTTAAATCACCTTTAGCGCCATTTTCCTTATCCTTAACATTAGTAGCTAAAGAACCGCTGCCATTAAAGTATTCTTGCCTCATTCCGGCAAAAGTAATTAAAAGTGCCTGATCAGCTTTAGTATATGAAGTTTTAAGAGTATTTAAGGCATCTTCATAAGATTCATCTAGATCGTTGTTAGCGTCATTCTGAGCATCAATTAAAGCTTGTTCATTATTAACCACATCTGTATTAGCCTTATCAACAGCTGACTGATAGACCTGAATATCTTCTGGCCTATTACCAGCTAAAGTTTGATCTAGTTTTGCCTGAGCAATATCCAGAGCAGCCTGAGAAGACTGTAACTGAGCACTCAATTCACCTGCATTTAATCTGACTAAAGTCTGACCAGCAACTACTTGATTACCAACTTTAGCATCAATGCCTATTATCTTACCTGAACTTTCAAACTGCAAATCAACCTGCTTAGCAGGAATAACCGTACCAGTTACCGAGACCAATTCCACCACCTCACCTCTTTCAACCTCTAAAACAGTTGAATCACCTTCGTCTTCTCCAGTAAGGCCCTTATAGGCAAAATATGATCCTAGGATAATAACAACAATACTAACAATGATAATTATTTTCTTTTTCATAGTTTTATTCAATTAATTTCGTAGGTAATACTAACAAATACCTCTATCTTATTTTCTCCTGTTTCAATCTCCGGACTTCCACCGCCTCCGCCGCCAATACCTCTTTCGCTAAGAGAATAATCATAATATCTTGGTGCTTGTCCATTTTCGCTAAAATTAACTATCCCAACGATATCAACATCTAAATCCTCAGCTATTTTTTCTGCTTTAGCTCTAGCTTTTTTAATTGCCTCAGCTCTAGCTTGAGCTTCAAATTCATCCTCATTCTCAACAACAAAATAGAGATTGCCTACTTGATTAGCTCCCCGTTCGGCCGTCCCGGCAATTAAATCACCTGCTTTGTCTAATTCTCTAATCTTAACTTCTAAAGATTGAGATACATCATAACCAGCTAAAACCCGTTCACCTGAAGGATAAATACTACTAGATCGATCGTACTCATAACGAGGATAAATATCAAAGTTAGTCGTTTTTAAGTCTTTTTGATCAACTCCTGAATTCTTTAAAAAACTAATAATATTATTCATTTTTTCCGTATTCTCGGCCATGGCCTTAGCTACGGTTCTAGCTTCTGTTTTAACAGAAAAAGTGATCATACCTAAGTCTGGTTTAGTATAGACTTCAGCTGAATCAGATACCGTAAATGTATTTCTAATCATAACATCCTG
>CAZJPW010000015.1:0-15636 GCA_964548405.1 uncultured Candidatus Saccharibacteria bacterium
GACGCGTCGGAGCCCTTTAGGGTAAAGCGCAAGAAAAAAGTGAAATAATGAGCTAATACATGAACAAAACCAAACTTATATCACTATTCAAAAAACACGGAATTGCACCTAATAAGAAACTGGGGCAGAATTTTTTAATTGATGGAAATATTGTTAAAAAAGTCGTTGAAGCAGCAAATATTTCTAAAAACGACACTATTTTAGAAGTGGGATCCGGCTTAGGAACTCTTACCAAAGACCTAGCCCAACAAGCCAAAAAAGTAATCGCCGTGGAAAAAGACAAAAAAATAGCTGAAGTATTAAAAGAGACCTTGAGAGATTATAAGAACATTGAAATTATTCATGATGACATCTTAAAAATGAATAATCCAGTTAAAGAAAAGTACAAAGTAGTATCTAATTTACCATACTATATTACCTCGCCAGTTATTAGAATGTTTTTAGAACAAAGCAATCCTCCTCAACAAATGACCTTTATTATCCAAAAAGAAGTAGCCCAGAGAATTTGTGCTAAGCCGCCAAGAATGAACATTCTGGCTGTTTCAGTTCAAGTATATGCCAAGCCTAAAATCATATCATCCATCTCTCAAAACTGCTTTTATCCAAAACCAAAAGTAGATTCCGCTATTATTAACATATCTAAGATTAAAAAACCTAAAGGAATAGATATGAAAAAATTTTTTAAACTAGTCAGAGCTGGTTTTTCCTCACCGCGCAAGCAACTAGCTAATAACTTACAAAGCTTAAACATTCCAAGAGAACAAACAAAAGAAGCTCTGACTGAATACGGTTTAGATCCGCAAGCTAGAGCTTCGATTTTACGTGTGGAGGATTGGAAGGAACTACTAATAATAGTACTTGAAAGGAATGTAGTGGGTTAAGTTTAACAACCCCTGATCCCCGAATGACAAACGCCTATAATTTAGCACATCTATCTCGCCCGAAATCGTACCCAGTACAACGACTGGCATGAGTGACTGAGGAAACAGAGGTATAGGTCTACCTTCTGCATCCTTTTGTTGAGGGGTCGGCGGAGGAGGTGGAGGCCTTCCGTACACTCTTCCCGTAACGTATACCGTCCGGGAACGAGCATAACTCAAGTAAAAAACATTCAGTACTCCGCCCGGAGCTACCCACACTCCAGGGCCTTTTTCTCTTTGTTTAAGTTCCTGAGGAATACTCTGAGCGCTCCCTTTTACAAAAACCTGTCCAAAAATATAGGTTAAACTAGTGGTTTCAGCTCTGAGCGCGACCTCTTCAGGTTTTAACATTTCCTTAGTGGAGTCTACGAAGATCCATTCTCCGATGCTATTCTGAACATGCACTCGGAAATAACTCATGAACGCCGGATCGCCAGGGCTAACCAGAATCCCGTAGCCGGAACGGTAACGCCGTTGAGTAGAACAACTAGAACCCGTACAGACAAAGAATACAATCGTCATTGCCGCGAAAAGCATTAATTTCGTCCTTGTTTTCATCTCTACACCTCCATTCCATAGTTTATATATGATTCAAAAAATTATTCGGTTTTAAAGGTTACTACATATTATAATTATACCACACACATATATAATTTGTCAAGGGCTTCGCTCTTTTTTTAAAATGTGCCTTTAAACCCTGATTCTGTGGAAAAGAATGTTTGAGAAATATTTAAAAGTACTGTATAATAATTAGTAATATTAATAAAAAATGAGACCACAAAAATCCTTCAAAAAAATAGTAATCGTTGTGGCAGTTTTGGTGTTGGTATCCGGTACAATTGTCGGCAGCTATTTAATTCTCCAAAGCAGAATTAGTCAAGCTAACTTACTTGAACAGATGGCTCAGAGAATACAAGACAAAAAGATAATTGATGACCTAGATCATGACGGCCTAAACGGCTGGGAAGAAAATATTCATGGAACCAATCCGGAAAACCCAGACACCGATGGCGATGGATATTTAGATGGAGAAGAAGTGATAGCCGGATACGACCCAACTATACCAGCTCCTAATGACAAGCTTGATGATGATAGTAGCGGTAACCAGGCAATCAGACCTCAACCGGGCAACCTTACTCAAACTCTAAGCTATATCCTAGCCAATCAGATGAAATTTGACCCGGTTTTAGTCAATAGCCGAGATTCTGAATCCTTTGAACGATCCTTAACAGCCGCCATGGACGAAAAAATTATTAATGCCTTACAAAAAGCTTCGGCTAACTTTATCTATGAATTTATTCCGACCTTTGAAAAAGAACAATATCAGTTTAAAACAACACCGGATAATAATTTAGCTGCTATTAGAAATTACAGTAAAGAAGCTAGTGACAGGATAGGTAATCTTGAATCGTGCTCAGATCCTAACAACCTTAAAAATGACGCTGAAATCATTAATGAAAGTATCCAATACAATGATTTTTCCATGTCTTACTGCTTGACTAACTCATACCTTCAAATCTATCAAAAAATGTTAGATATACCTGTACCTTTGGATTGGTTGGACATTCACAGAAAATTCCTTACTGTTTATTGGAACTATCATAAGATATATCAACACTTGCCTACGTACGAGAATGATCCTCTTAAAGGCCTATTAGTCGTGGAAAAATTTAAAGAAACAAGTGAAAAATTTTCCCAACTTTTAAATGAAATGCAAAATGATTTAGAAAGCCGTCAACAATGATCATTTTTCAAGAATCATACCTACAAAAAAGCACCGCTCTAATTTTGAGCATCTGTATGATCGGTCTAATTACCGGGCCAGCTTTGTTCTATCCAAAAAAAGCACAAGCTATATGTCCTATATCCATAGCCACGTCAGCGCCTGACTCACAACAAACAGCTGCCCAGACCGGATGGGAATCGCTTAAAAGTGCATTTCGATCAGGAAATTTAACTAACACTCTTACCACAGCCAGTGAGTTAGTAGCTGCCAATGCCGGTGAAATAGCTAAATGGACAGCTGGAGTTCTGCTTAATATGATGATCCACCAACTCTTGGCTCAAATAACTAATGATATTGTTAATTGGATTGAAAATGGCCAAGAACCCAGATTCATGTCTGAAGGATTCGGTGGTTACCTCGAAGATGCATTTGATAATGCGGCTGGAAATTTCATAGATCAAATGTTAGGCGTTGGTTTGTTCTGCGAACCATTCGATCTAGACCTTAAACTTGCTTTATTAGACGTACCAACTTTTGATGCTCAAGCTGAATGTACTCTCTCAGAAATGGTTGATAATATTGATAATTTTTACGAAGATTTTGACGAAGGAGGATGGAAAGGTTGGATTGAACTATCTAAACCCCAGAATAATTTTTACGGATCTATTATATTAGCCCAGGATGAATTAAACAGTATTGTTGTTCAAACTGAACGAAATATTGATATGGAAAGCAAAGATGGCTGGTTACCAGCTAGAGACTGTGTTTGGTATGATGCTGAAGGATCAGTAGTCCAAAAAATAAGTAATGTTAGAGGCGTTCCCGCTTTACCAAGCGCTTGTAAGGGAGGTTGGACGCAAACAGATGGAATTACTAAACCATGTAATCTAAAATGCGAAACCTGGACACCAGCTGATACAATTAGTGAAACAGCTAATAAAACGGTGAATAACTGGATGGATACGATGAATGAAAAGATAGCCGGAGCTACAGCTAATGCCGGCCCTTATCAAGTATACCTTCAAGCTGTAGCTGGCGCTTTAATGAACCGGATAATGAAAGAAGGCGTAGGACTTCTTAAGGCCGAGGATGAAAAAGTACCTGGATACGGCGATTTAGGTGCCGCAGCCGATATTCCCCAAACAAGCGATCCTCAAACAGCTGAACAAAATAAGATTGACGCAGCTGCCTTATTTAGTCAATTTAGCTCACTTGAACAAAATATAACCAACCAATTACTCAATGAACAGAGTACTAATTTGGCAGTCATGGAATCTATTCCAACAGCTTATCAAGATATCCTCCCTGATTTAGATCTTGTTATTAATACTTGCAGTACCACTCCTTATAGTAGCTACGCCACTTGGGCTCAGACCGCAATAGATGACATTAGTAATATAGTTCCAATATACAACAGTCAGATTAATCAAATGAAAACAGTCGATATTCCTGAAACCATTACCTTAATCAATGATGTTAAAAATGCTTCTGTCTCAGCTCAAGATCTCACTAACAAATCTGATAGTTGGCTCGATGCTTACGAACAAGCTGGTGGAATAACCACTGACACTGCCCTACAAACAGCCGCTACAGAAATGAATGAAGCGCGAAATACATTAATCGTTGATTCGCAAAACCTAATAACATTAATTAATGGCACAGCCATTTCAACAACCTTAAGCGGATTGGTCACAGAAATAATGAACTCTAATACAACCATAGTCACCATGGCCCAGAATCTAATAGATGCCAGAGGTGATGCCACATTTCCTGATTCAGGCACCCTATATGCTGATTTAGAAGCAGCTAGCACTATGGAAGATGACGCCCAAACTAAAACCAATACCTGTCAATCGTGGATTGCCCAACAAGCAGGAGGAACTTAATAAGCTCTTAAAATATGTCTTTGTTTAAAAAAAAACTTTCTCCGGTTCTTGTTTTGACTTGTTGCTTGATAATGATTTTCTTCTTGTATAGCTGGACAGACAATAAACCAACAAAAATAGATAATAATAGCGCCAGCCAAGAAGAAACCAAAAAATTAAACCTATTTAAGAATATCCAATCTATTAGTTCTGATAATTCTCAAAATGTAAGACAACAAGACCAAAATTCTGATAATAATCCAATTAAAAACACTAATCTATTTGAAAAAAAGATTATACAAGACTCTCTTGATGACCAAAATAAAATATTGACCTCAACAAACACTGAAACTGAAATAGAAAATAATAATTTTCTTTCAATTGAAAATATTATAACTGAAGCAGAAAATTTATCATTAATTTTAAAAAAGAAATTTGACCAAAAACAAGAACAAGAGCTTTCTAATCCTCCTTGTTTAGGTGTTCTAGCCGTAAGCGGAGGAGCATGTAATTGCGTTACCCTTGGCTGTACTCCGCCAATAGGACCCTGGTGCATTAATCCCTGCTGTTGTGTTTGTTGCGTAGCCTGCTGCGGTATTTAAAAGATTAAATGTCTAAATTCCTAAAATATAAAAGAATTATCTTTAGTTTTTGCCTAATTGCTTTAATTAGTTCTTTAGGTGTTTTTGTTTTTAGTACTAAAGATACAATAGCAGAAGGAGGATTAGGTGGTAAAATCGCTAACACTCTTATAGATGCGAGTTTTATTGTTATAGCTAAATTTATCGCTACTATTGGTGCGATAATTCACAGTATTGTTTCCTTATTTTTCTGGCTTGCAGCTATGTTTCTTGAGTTAGCTTTTGGAATTGAAGGATTTACCGCCGCTGGGATTGTTACAATAGGCTGGACCATAGCCCGAGACTTAGCCAATATGTTCTTTGTTTTAATTCTTTTAGCGATTGCCTTTGCCACCATTTTACGGATAGAAACCTACGGTATGAAACAAATTCTATGGAAACTGATCGTGGCCGCCCTTTTAATTAATTTTAGTTTAGTTATTGCCGGAACGATAATTGATTTTTCTCAAATACTAACCAATTTTTTCTATGAAGAAGTCGCAAGTCAATATGGAATATCGGGACAAATAGCTAAGATTCTTAATACGCCCAAGTTATCTGAAATGAGTCCGGATGCTGATGTAGGAGATAAACTAGCTGCTGGGACATCAGGTTTAATAATGATGATTTTCTCTATATTTTTTGGGATACTTCTTACTTTGGCTGCTGCCTTAGCTCTTCTTTTCGGGGCATTTTTCCTAATTATACGCATGATTACCCTTTGGATTCTACTAATCCTAGCTCCCTTAGCCTGGTTCTTCTGGATTATACCCGGCACAGCCCACTTATTTCAACAATGGTGGAGTACTTTCCTAAAATGGGTCTTTTTTGCCCCAATCTATATGTTTTTCGTATATTTAGCCGTTAAAGCAGGTGATGCCGGCAGCTTTTCAAGTATTATTCAACAACAAATGCAAAACGTTGTTGATGCCAGTTGGCAAGAAACTATTTTCGTTGCACTCTCTCCTGTCATGTTTATCCAATTTCTTTCAATTATTGGCATCCTCTTCGGCGGCCTGATCGTTGCCCAGAAAATGGGAGTCTACGGAGCTGAAGGGGCTATGAAGATGACCAAGAGCCTTGCTAACTTACCAATTAAAAGAGGTAAAATAGCTGCAGCCAATCTAATTGGCAAGACAAAAATAGGAGAACGCATGGGCAAGGCCGGAGAATTTATAGGTAGGGGTAAATATAATCCACTTAGATTAACTGGTCTTCCTTTCATAACTAAACAAATAGCTAGAACGCCTAGAGAGTTTGAAGAACAAGAAAGGGCTGGTTTTGCTGAGTCAGAGAAAAAATACAAAGATTGGACTACTGACAACCTTAAGAGGGAACGCGAGGCAGCTAATCCTCGAGACAAAGCCGCCATTAATGGAATTCTGGCCGGTCGAAAAGAAGGACTGGACGATTTTGATGATAAAGAAATAGAAAAGATGATAAACTTGGCTAAAAGATACGGCAAAGAAGGAGATATTTATACAGCTAGGCCTGACTTATCTGAAGATATTCAAGAAACTATCGCTGGTATTAGAGCTAAAGATGTAGAAAAAATCCAAAAAGAATCCCTTGATGAAGTTTTTGTTCTAGACGCCATCAAAAACGAATTAACCAAACCAACTGGCACATGGAAAGCTCCTCATTTATCTAAAATGGCTGAAGAAAATCCAGAAATATTTCTTAAAATTAAAAACGAAATTATTGAACCCCTTAAACAAGCTAAGCAACTCCGTCCAGATATTGATAAATTTATTAATCATACTCCTGGAGGAGCAGCTATCTTCGGCTAATCTTATATATGCTTGACTCAAAACAAATTAAACAAATTGAGGCTATTATTGATCCTATTATCAAAAAGAAGTATCTCAAGTATTTTCAATTACCTCAAAACATACGCCAGATAATGTTCTCAGTTGAAACAGCTGATCAAATGTATCAGGTAACTCAAAAGAATCATTTAGATAATAACCAAGGCTGGTGGGCCGCCCATACTACTGGTATGGTTTTGTTAGGCGAAACTAATATTGTTAATTTTGTTAAAACGCTTCAGGAAAAATGTAAACTAACAGAAGAAACATCCGCTCGACAATTAGCCCGTGACATTAATCAATCAATATTCTTACCAGTTCAAGAAAGCCTAAAGAAAGTTCATCAAATATCAGAGTGGCCTCGAGGAGAAGAGAGAAAGCCAGTAATGCCCCAAACAAATGGACCCCAACTTAACGGGAATATTGTTGATCTAAAAGGAGAATAGACTATGCAGTTCAAAGTTCCTCAATTTATTGATATAGAAGATAAGATAGTCGGCCCTCTTACCTTAAAACAGTTTCTCTATCTGCTGGCTGGAGTCGGCTTTCTCGCCGTACTCTGGTTTTACCTTAAGCTAACCCTCTTTATTATAATAGCCATTCCCGTTGCTATCCTTGTCTTGGGACTGGCTTTCTATAAAGTTAACGGAAGACCCTTAGTATACCTCTTAGGTTCACTGACAAAATACTTAACTAAACCAAAATTATACTTATGGCGCAAAGATTAAATGCAGCTTCAATTCAAAAACATTTGGAAATAAAAGAAATCAAAGATGATGTAGTAGTCCTTAAAAGCAAAGGACTGCGAGCTATTTTAATGGCCACCAGTATGAACTTTGCTTTAAAATCTACGGAAGAACAAGATGCCATTATCTATCGCTACCAGGATTTCCTTAATTCGATTGATTTTCCTCTTCAAATAGTAGCTGCTTCGCGCAAATTTGATATTGCCCCATATATTCAAACCCTGGAACAAAAACAGACCCAGCAGAAAAACGAACTTTTAAAAATTCAAACTACTGAATACATTAATTTTGTTAAAGGCTTGACCAAGATGACTAATATTATGACTGAATCCTTTTATATCGTT
This sequence comes from uncultured Candidatus Saccharibacteria bacterium, assembly GCA_964548405.1. Classification (GTDB taxonomy): domain Bacteria; phylum Patescibacteriota; class Minisyncoccia; order Portnoybacterales; family UBA2143; genus JAHJOV01. The sequence continues at coordinate 8,030 of CAZJPW010000015.1, forward strand.
ATTCCATACAATCCTTCATCTGCTAAAAAAGAAAGTCTTTTTAATCAGCTTTTCACCAAAAAAGAAAAGGCGACTACCAAAGAAGAAACCTTTCAAGAACTCAAAAACAACCTTTGGCAAAGACTTGAATTCATTTCTACTGGACTTAAAAGCTTAGGCATTAAAACAGCCCCTTTAAACACTGAAGAGTTAATAGAGCTTTTTTACAAACTTTACAATCCCAGCGCTAAAGAAGAACCCGAACTCCAAAAAGCTAAAGAGTTAAGGAATCAATAATAGACTTTATGTTAAATTTATTCAAGAAAAAACAGAAAGAAGAGATGAAATCTCCTCAAGCAGACCAGGGAACTAATTTAGTTAATTTAATTGCCCCAGCTGGTCTTAAAATTGACTCTAATTATGTCCAGATTGGCGAAAAGTATGCCCGGACCGTCTTTATTTTCACCTATCCCCAAAATCTGAACACAGGCTGGCTTTCCTCAATCATCACTCTTGATCAGGAAACTAACATAGCCATGTTTATCCATCCAGCTGAAACCAATACTGCTTTAAAAAATCTGACTAAAAAGACAGCCCAAGTTCAATCACAAATATCAATGCAGGCCGAAAAAGGAAAAGTAAGCGATCCTAAATTGGAAACTGCTTTGGAAAATATTGAAGAATTACGAACTACCCTTCAACAAGGCGCAGAAAAACTCTTCAAATTAGGCCTTTACATCACTTTTTTCGCAGAAAACCCAAAGCAGTTAGATGAAATAGAGAATAATGTTAGAGCCCTTTTGGAAAATCAGATGATCTATGCCAAGCCAGCTGTTTTCCAACAAGAACAAGGCTTTGTTTCCACTCTTCCTTTGGGCGCAGACAAGCTTCTTGTCCACAATAATTTCAATACAGCGCCTCTTTCAGCTGCCTTTCCCTTTATTTCATCGGACTTAAGCGAAAACAAAGGAATTCTTTATGGCATTAACCGACACAACAATTCTTTAATCCTATTCGACCGTTTTGGATTAGAAAACGCCAATATGTGCGTATTTGCCAAATCAGGCAGCGGAAAATCATACGCCATTAAATTAGAAGTCCTTCGTTCCTTAATGCAAGACATAGAAGTTTTGATCATTGACCCGGAAAAAGAATACAAATATTTAGCTGAAACGGTAGGGGGTACCTTCATAGACATATCAATATCTTCGCCTCATCATCTTAATCCTTTTGACCTGCCAATTCCTGGACCAGATGAAAAACCAGCTGATGTTTTAAGGAATAATATTATCAATCTAGTCGGACTTTTAAGAATAATGCTGGGTGGATTAACTCCGGAAGAAGACGCTACCATTGATAAGGCCTTAACCGAAACCTATGCGGCCCGGGATATTACCCCTCAATCAGATTTCAGCAAGATTGACCCTCCTTTAATGCAAGATCTCTATACCGTTCTTAAGGGTATGACCGGAACAGAATCCCTGGTAACTCGCTTAGAAAAATTCATCTCTGGCAGCTATGCGAATTTCTTTAACCAGCCAACTAATGTTGAATTAGATAAAAAACTAGTTGTTTTCAGCATTAGAGATATGGAAAAAGAATTAAGACCTCTGGCTATGTACATTATCCTTCGGTATATCTGGAATATTATTCGTTCTAAGAGAAAAAAAAGAATGATGGTGGTTGATGAGGCCTGGGTCATGATGCAAAATGATGACGCCGCTTCTTTTCTTTATGGAATTGCCAAAAGATGTCGTAAATATTATCTTGGATTAACTACCATCACCCAAGATGTAGCAGATTTTATGAAATCTAAATATGGCAAACCCATTATTACCAATTCATCAATCCAGCTCCTTTTAAAACAATCGCCAGCGGCTATTGATATTATCCAAAAAACATTTAATTTAACTGATCAAGAAAAATATATGCTTTTAGAAAGCGCTGTAGGCGAAGGCATTTTCTTTGCTGGCTCAAAACATGTAGCTATTAAGGTTGTGGCCTCATACACCGAAGATCAAGTCATCACCTCTGATCCAGCTCAATTATTAGAAATAGAACAAGCTAAGAAGGACTTAGCCGAAGAAGAAACAAAAAAAGACACCGCCTATTAAAAACATGCCAGATTACTCAGCCCAAGTGGCCAAACTTAACCAATTAAGAAAAAACGCCCAAAAGACAGCTAAGAAAAAAATAAAGAGCAAATTAAAGGAAAAATCAGGTCAATCAATTAGCGAGATAACTGGCGCTGAATGGGCGATTGTCGGATCAATAGCTGTAGTTAACGACGCTTGTGATTATGTAGGCCTCGATCTAATCTTTTTTAGAATGCTTGATCTTAGTACTGCCGGAATTCTTGGGCTTTGGTGCCTAATCCGACTACACCGCTTCCCCTCAGCCAGATTTGGCGCAACCTTCTTAATAGAAATGATCCCTGGCCTAGGAGAAATATCTCCAACTTGGACCATATTCTTAATCAGCGCCTATGTTGAACACAATGGACATTTACCAGGAATAACTAAATTGACTAAAAAATGAGATATAAAAGAAAAATAAAATACTATCTATTATTAGCTATTGGCTGTATCTTGTTGGCTTACTCAGCCCAAGCTGCCGGGATTACTTTAACTTGGACAACTGACACTTATACACCTCTTGATTATCAAGGCATGGCTCTGCCCAGTAGGGGAAGCAATATAGAAGTAGCTGTCCAATTCAACTCTCCAGGGTTTAATCCTCAAGATTTAACTTTTAACTGGTTTTTAAACGATCATATCCAAAAACAAAGCTCAGGGAAAAACAAACAAGTTTTCAAGTTTAATATTGGAGAAAGTATTACTAAAAACAATTTAGTCAAAGTAGAAATCATAGACAAAAATGGATTTAAAATAGAAACATCAGACAATCTGCCTTTAAAAGCCCGCCAACCGGAAATTGTCTTAAAAGCTAAAAATCCACCCCTGAAATTCTCTGACCAATATCAATTTTCAAGCGACCAAGAAATAGAATTCACAGCCCAGCCATACTTTTTTAATATTAAAGATATAAATGAGTTAAATTATCAATGGAAATTCGGTTCAGATGTAGCCCCTCAAGTCGACAATACAAATCTCAACAACTTTATTCTAAAAGTCGGTAAATTAAATAAAATGCTTAAACGAACACTCCAAATTTGGGTAGAGAATAAAAATAATCTAATTCAGAGAACCCAATCTATAGCTGACATAATCTTAATTCCATGAAAAAACTTAAAAAAATACTAATTATCTCATCATTTTTATTAATTATCGGTTTTGGCGTCCAGGCGGCTGGATACGAGTTAGAAGTTGACCTGCCTATTGCCGGGGTGCCGACAACGGTCACTCTTCCTCAATACCTTAATTATATTTATTATATTGGCCTGGGGGCGGTGGGTATAGCCGCTTTGGGTATGTTAGTTTACGGCGGATTCTTATATATGCTTTCTGATACAGTTACTTCAAAAGAAAAAGCCAGAGATTATATCACCGGCGCTCTTTCTGGTCTAGTTCTGGGCCTAGCTGCCTTTTTAATCTTAAACACCATCAATCCCGCCCTGCTTCAAAACAGACCGCCAGGTCTGCCAGAGATACCACCAACTCCGCCGCCAACTCCGCCTCCAGCATGTACTCCAGTAGACTGTCCAGCATCTTGTCAGGGAGAGTGTGATGACGAATGGTGGGTTCAAACACAATGTAGATGTGTTCAACCTTAAAACAATAACTATAAACAAAACATATGTCATTAAAAAAAATACTTATCATCTTAATAATTATCCTAGTCATTGTCATAGGCGCTCTGGTTGTATATAATCTTCTATCTGATAAAGAACCAGCTTCTTCGCCTGACGACGATAGTGCAGGTCAAATACCAACCTCTGGCCAAACCACAGATTCAACAACCGACTCATCAATTAAAGGCCGGCTTACCGTTATTTCTCAAGAACCCATTTTAAGCCCCGTCACAAACGGCAAAAAGGTTAAATATTATTCAATTAGCAATGGTAATGTATTTGAATCAAACCTTGATGGAACTGAATTAACCCGAATATCTTCAATTATCCTAACTAATTTAATTAAAGCTGTTTGGTCGCCTCAAAAAGACAAAGTTATTGCTCTTTTTAATGAAAATGGATTGATTAAAAAATATTTTTATGACTACAATACCAAGATTTCAACTCCTTTATCAGGGGATACCCGCTGGGTCACCTGGTCGCCTAGTCAAGATAAAATAGCTTACCAATATTACAATTCACAGACCGAAAATAATAATATTAGCATTGCCAATCCAGACGGCTCTGATTGGCAAAACATCTTTCAAACCAGAATGAAAGACTTAATTGTAGAATGGCCTAGTTTAAATAAGGTATCTGTTCGAACTAAGCCCAGCGGCCTAGTTGAAAGCATTGTTTATACAATTGACCCAACCACCAATGATTTCAAAAAGATTATTAATGAAACCTATGGTTTAACTGTCCTTTGGTCACCTTTAGGAAACAAAATACTTTATTCAGAAACAAACAACCAAGGCAAGAATCTAAAATTAAAAATAGCTGATTTGGAAAACCAGACTATTAGCGAATTGAACATTGCCACCTTGGCAGAAAAATGCATTTGGAGCCAGGATAACCGAACTATTTTCTGCGCTGTACCCAAGAATATCCCCAGCAATACAGTCTTGCCAGACGACTATTATAAAGAAAAGGTTTCATTTAATGATGATTTTTGGAAAATTAACTTAGAAACAGAAGAATTGACTAAAATCTTTGAAGTTCAAGGATTAGGACAAACAGCATCATATAATGTAAAAGAATTGCTTTTACCTCCATTAGAAAACTACCTCTTATTCATCAATCAGTCAGATAACCTGCTTTATAGCCTAAAGCTATAATTAAAAAGAAAATAATAGCCAAATCATTCTTCCAATAAGTGGTATCAACCAGGCCGTGAACTAGAATATATATCATTAAGCCTATTAAAACAGATCCTAAAACATACTTGGGATCTGTTTTCTTTAAAAGATGAACAAAGTAAATCAATAACAGCCAAATAAAACCAATTAAACCTAATAAACCAGTCTGGAGCCAAAAAGCCAAGAAAACATTATGAGGTTGAGGCACAGCCCATTCAGGATACGGTTTAAATATATCCTGATAAGCCAAATAGTATTTCTGGAACATACCCGGTCCGATTCCAATCAAAAAATTATCCTTTAATATTTCCCAGGAACTCTGCCAAATGACCAAGCGAGATTCTAAAGAAGGATAAGATAAATCAAGAAAACCTTGAAATTTATCACTAGGAATTTGAATAATAGAGATTAAAACAACAAACAAGAAAAATATTAACAATATCTTCTTGTTTTTTCTTTGGAATAGAATAAAAGCCAAAGCAGCCAAAAGACCCAGCCAAGCCCCGTAAGAATAAGTTAAATAAATAACAAGGGCAAATAAGAAGTAAATAATTAACAGCGTAATCTTATAAACTCTTTGCTTAAAAATAGAATACAAATATAAGGATAATATTAAAATAGGGGATAAATACATAGCCAGATAATTAGGCGAAAGATAAAAGGCGCTTAAACGGCCGTCATAAGTCAAATCATTATTCAACCAGTAATAAAGAGCTACTAAACCCACTAAGGCCCCTGATAAAGTTAAACTAACAATAATATTCTCGACCTGCTCTTTAGTTTTAATATGACTAATAACCACTATAAAAAATACTAAAGGTATAACAAACCAACTTTTCCAAATACCAGCACTAACTTCAAGATCGCTTGAAAACCAAACAGCTATAGTTACTCCAATAAAAATCAGCAATACTGGCAGCCAAATCTTAGAATTAAAGAATAATCTATCTTCAGATCCGAATAGACCAATAACCCAGAAAATAAATAAAATACAGATTAACAGTTCTAAAACATTAGTCGGCACCCAACCAGCCCTAAAACTGACCAAATAAAGCGGCAGACAAAAAACTACTAAATAGATTAAAGAATTAATTATCTTTTGTAACATAGAATGAAAGTCCTAAAATCACCATTAAAAGAGCTAAAACAGACGGACTGTAAATAGCTGTTTCAAAAAAACTATGGACTGAAAAATAAATCAAGGAACCAATTAAAGAAATTGAAAGATATTTAAGATTATCACTTTTGATTTTCCTGAACAAATAACCAATAGTGCCAAAAATCAAAATTAACCAAATTACCAAGGTAAATATACCCATTTCAGAAAAAATATCTAAATAAAGATTATGAGCTGTTATTGGATTACGATAATCAAACTGGGAATTAACCTCTAAAGAATAATTACCCAAGCCTACGCCAGACCAAAAATAACTCAGTCCAGTTTGACCAGCTTGCTGCCACATTTCTAACCGTCCTAAATTAGACCCTTCATTTAAATCAAAAGAGGAATAAAACCTATCTGCAATGGGCGTTACCGGAATAACAAAAATTAAAAGTGACAAACCAAATAAAAGAGCAAACCTTTTCTCTTTAAGAGTACTTTTCCACCAAAGTAGAAAAAACAAGACTAAAAAAGTAATAATAATTGCTAAATAAGCGCCGCGCGTAAAAGTAAATAACAAAGCAATAAACGATAAAAAATAGACAACAAATAATATAATTTTGTTAAAACCTTTAAAATAAAGAAAGACAGTTAAAGGCAAGACTAAACCCAAATAAAAAGAAAACATATGAGGATCAGAAAAAAGAGAAAAAGCCCTCATAATCGTTTGGCCCCCTATATTAACCAGCCAACTAGGATAGGCTAAAATCATAGATCCCAGGTTAAAACCAGAAAAAATAGGTAAAACATTGACCGCCCAAAAACTATAAACCCTTTCTAAACTAAAAACAAACTGAGCTAAAAATTGAATTAAACCAACTAAAGCAAATAAACCAGTAGAAATATATAAGACCTTAATAATTTTCTCTATTTTTAAATAATTATTAACTAAACTAATAACCAAAAGATAAATAGGGAAAATGGAAATAAAAAACAATATCTTTCTCATTCCCCAAGAAACATTTTCTGCGCCAATCAAAGAAAGGCTAGATAAAACCAAAAATAAAAACAACCCTACGGCCTGAAAATTATAAATCCGAAAACGTCGCTGATAAATTTCTTTTAAACAGACGAGCAACAATAAGCATATAAAAACCCTTAAAGATGATAAATCAAAACCAACCCTTGGATTCAAAGCTATTTGAAAAGGAAGATAAACAATTAAAAGAAGAAACCAATTAAACATCTTTTTTGATTAAGGATAAAATCTCCTCAGTGGAAAAACCTTTAATTAAGAATAAGAAACCAAAATAAACAAGAATAGATGTAATAATCAAAATAAATAAAGGCCAGCTAGATAAATAATAAAGCACTAAGGCCATTGCCAATCCAGCTAATATATATTTAAAAATAAACTTAAAAGAAGGTATCTTTTTGACAACTTTCAAAAGTACAACCAACATCAAAGCAGTAACTATTAATTCAGTCAGAAGGGTTGTCCCGGCAGCTCCGTAATAAGAATACCTGGGGATAAAAATAAAATTAGCTACTAAATTAACGATGACTCCAATCCCATAAATATAGGTTAAGCTCTTTT
>CAZJPW010000016.1:0-15007 GCA_964548405.1 uncultured Candidatus Saccharibacteria bacterium
GGTAAGTATATGCTTAATCTGATTGATACGCCGGGCCATGTGGATTTTTCCTATGAAGTTTCGCGCAGTTTAGCAGCCGTCGAAGGAGCTATTCTTTTGGTTGATGTTAGCCAGGGAGTTCAAGCTCAAACTTTAGCTAATTTACACTTAGCTCAAGAACAAGGGCTGGTAATTATTCCAGTGGCTAACAAAATTGATTTACCCCATGCTCAAGTTGACAAGACCATTAAAGAAATGAGCCAGTTGCTAAATGTTAAGGAACAAGAAATTATTAGAATTTCAGCCAAGCAAGGCACTAATATTAAAGAAGTTTTAAAAGCGATTGTTGAAAGGATTCCTGTGCCAAAAGGCGGTTTAGAAAAGCCTTTGCGCGCCCTAATCTTTGATTCCAGTTATGATTCCTATAAGGGAGTTTTGGCCTACGTGCGAATAGTTGACGGGCAGATTAAGCCGGGTGATAAGGTAATGATGGCTGTTTCTAAGAATAGGACTGAGGTGATTGAAGTTGGTGTATTTAAGCCGGAAATGTCTAAAATTGATTCACTGGCCGCGGGTCAGATCGGGTATATTGCTACAGGATTAAAAGATGTTGGCCAATGCCGAGTAGGCGACACCATTATTAATTATGAGGTTAAACAGAGGTTGAACTCTAGCGTTCAACCTTTACCTGGTTATCAAGAACCAAAGTCAATGGTTTTTGCCAGTTTTTATCCAGTTGATGCGGATGAGCACGATTTATTAAAAGACGGTTTAGCTAAGTTGGAATTAAATGATGCTGCTTTGCAGTACGAAGCAGAATCTTGCGAGGGGTTGGGCAGAGGTTTTCGTTGTGGTTTTCTGGGAATGCTTCATCTAGAGATAATCTTAGAGAGATTAAAAAGAGAATACAAGTTGAATCTAATTGTAACAACACCTTCGGTTAGTTATCAAATAGTTGGTTCCGATAAAAAACAGCAACTTATTTCTTCAGCCAATGATTTGACGGATATTAATAGAATTGAGCAAATTAAGGAACCTTGGGTCAGTTTAGAAGTAATTACGCCTAATCAGTATTTGGGTCAGGTAATGAAGCTTTTAGAAGGAACCAGGGGAGAGTACAAAGATACTCAATATTTGAGTCCAGCCAGAGTTTTGATTAAGTATCAGGTGCCCTTAAATGAAATCATTATTGATTTTTACGATAAGCTTAAGAATTCTACAGCTGGCTACGCTTCCATGAATTATCAGATATTGGATTATCGGCCAGGCGATTTGGTTAAGATGGATATTATGGTAGCTGGTCAGAACGTTGAGGCTTTTTCTCGGATTATCCACAAAGAAAAAGCCTACCCAGAGGGTAGATCTTTAGTTAAAAGGCTTAAAGAAGTTATTCCTAAACAGCTTTTTGCCGTTTCTTTACAGGCAGCTGTGGGCGGTAACATTATTGCCCGGGAAACGATCAGCGCCATGCGCAAGGATGTAACAGGATATCTTTATGGCGGGGACTATACCCGCAAAAGAAAGCTTTTGGAAAAACAGAAAAAGGGCAAAAAGAAAATGAAGGCTTTGGGTAAGATAGATATTCCCCAAGAGGTGTTTTTCAAAGTTTTGAAAAAGTGATATATTAAAACATAGGAGCCAGTAAAAAAACAAACATACTTAAAACAACTAAACTGGCTAAAATGATCCAAACGGTTTTAAATAACTTATTCTTTGTAGATATTTTCATAAGATAATTTTATCATAAAATGACTCAATCTGGCAAAACATTCATTAAGAGATTTATTGGTTCTAAATTATTCCTTTTTGTGATTACCTTAGTTTTAATTGCTGTGGTTGTTAATGTTGGCCGAGAAAGCTATCGTAAATACCAATTAACTCAAGAGATTAACAAACTAAAAACAGAGATTGAAAGATTAGAAGGTAATAATGAGCAATTAGCTGATTTAATGGAATATTTAAAAGAAGAACCATATTTAGAAAAAGAAGCGCGGCTTAAGCTTAATCTTAAAAAACCGGGTGAAAAGGTTGTTATTCTAAGATCCACCCAACAAGTTCAAGAACAAGATGATTCGGTAAATATATTGGTTGGTCAGCCAAAAGAGGAGACAGCTAATTATTGGCAATGGTGGCAATATTTTTTTAAGCCCTAAGATAAAAAGCGGGATTAGTTTAATGGTAGAACGTGACCTTCCCAAGGTCGAGACACGGGTTCGATTCCCGTATCCCGCTCCAGATCATGAAAGTAAAACCATATTCAGATAATATAATATTCTATGATTCGGAATTTTCCAGTTTGGACCCGTATAAAGGGGGGATTTTGTCTGTTGGTTTAGTTAAGATGAATGGCGATGAACTATATTTAGAGCTTGAGTATGATGGAGAAGTCAGTGATTTTGTTAAGGATAATGTCTTGCCATATTTAAAAGATAAGAAAGTTAGCCGCCCTGAGGCAAGAACGAAGATAAGAGAATTTATTGGTGAAAAGGAGCCATATTTGGTGGCTTATGTTGATTCATATGATTCAATTTATTGGAATAAGCTTTTTGAGATTAAAGATAGTACTAAAACCGATGAACAACCGGCTTATTGGATGATGATTGACTTTGCTTCAATCTTATTCGGTTTAGGCATTGATCCTGAAGCGTATAATTATAAGGATAAAAATAACTTTTATAAAAAGATAGGGATTAATGCTTCAAAGTATAAAGAACATAATGCTTTGGACGATGCTAAGCTTTTAAGAGAAGTATATCTGAAGTTTTATCAATCAATTGATAAAGTTAGGCCAGCATAGCTCAGTGGTAGAGCAGGGCTTTCGTAAAGCTCAGGTCAGGGGTTCGACTCCCTTTGCTGGCTCCAACGGGATTTACTCAACTTTGAAAATATGGTAAACTGGTTTAATGAAAGACCTATCTGAAAAACTGAAAGACAAATATGATAAGTATAATGCCATTCTATCTGTCTATGCTGGAGCTGGAGGGACTGATGCCCAGGATTGGGCTGAAATGTTGCTGCGGATGTATCTAAAATTTGTCCAGAAAAGTGATTGGTCAGCTCAAGTTATTCAAATTAAAGAAGGTAAAGAAGCAGGCATAAAGAGTGCTACCGTTGTTATTAAAAATCCTTATGCCTATGGTTACTTAAAAAAGGAATCTGGAGTTCATCGTTTAGTCCGCCTTTCTCCTTTTAATGCCGATCATTTGCGCCATACCTCTTTTGCCTTGATTGAAGTTTTACCTGAATTAAAAGAAGTGGCTCAAGTTGAAATTAAGTCAGACGATTTAAGAATTGAAACGTATAAGGCCAGCGGTCCAGGCGGGCAATATGTTAACAAGACTGAATCAGCTGTTCGGATTACCCATATTCCAACCGGCATCGTGGTGGCTTGTCAGAATGAAAGATTACAGGGTGATAATAAGAGGACGGCCATGAAGTTGCTTCAAAGTAAGCTTTACCTGTATAATTTGGAAAGTAGACAGGAAGAGAAGAATAAGTTAAGAGGTCAGTCTTTACCTAATGAATGGGGCAGTCAAATTCGTTCTTATGTGCTTCATCCTTATCAAATGGTTAAGGATCATCGGACCGGCGCTAAAGTGGGTAATCCTGAAACAGTCCTTGAAGGTAAACTTGATAAGTTCATCGAAACAGAGATATTAAAACTTAAATGATAACTTTTAAAAAAGTATCTAAAATATATACAGCTGAGTGTTCAGCTTTGGTTGATGTTAATTTAGTAATCAATGATAAAGAATTCATATCTGTGGCTGGGCGTTCTGGGGCAGGCAAGTCAACCTTGATTAAACTTTTGATTAGGGAAGAGTTGCCCAGTCAGGGCCAGGTGCTTTGGGGTCAACAAGATGTTAGTTTGATTTCAGACAGAGATCTACCCCTTTGGCGTCGTAGGATTGGTATGGTTTTTCAAGATTTTAGACTATTACCTAATAAGACGGCCTACGAAAACATTGCCTTTGCCATGGAGGCAGGCGGTCGGACAAATCAAGAAATTGAGCGTGATGTGCCCCAGCTTTTGAAATTAGTCAATTTGATTGAACGAGCTGATCATTTTCCTAGTCAACTATCTGGGGGGGAAAAGCAAAGGGTAGCTATTGCTCGGGCTTTAGCCCATCGGCCAGACGTTTTAGTAGCCGACGAGCCAACCGGCAATCTGGATCTGCTTCATACTTGGGAAATTATTAAGCTTTTAATGAAAATTAATGAGTTGGGTACAACCGTTATTTTATCTACTCATGATCGCGATGTAATTAACGGGATAGATAAGAGAGTTGTTACTTTGGAAAAAGGCAAGGTAATCAAAGATGATCAAAACGGAAAATATATTTTATTCTAATATATGTTTATTAGTTTTATTCGCATTATTAAATCAGGCTGTTTGAGCTTTTGGCGGAATAAGTGGCTTTCTTCGGCGGCCGTTTTTATGATGAGCTTAGCTATATTTGGTATTACTAGCCTAATTTTAATTAATGTTTTGATAAATTCTTTAGTGACTGATTTAGAAGATAAGATTGATGTTAGTATATATTTCAAACTGGATGTATCTGAAGAAGATATCTTAAAAGTGAGAAGCGATTTGGTTCAGTTAACCGAAGTTAAAAGTGTAGAATATATTTCTACTGATGAAGCTTTGGCTAATTTCAAGGAAAGACACAAAGATAATGAAGTTTTAATGCAAAGCTTGGGAGAATTAAGTACTAATCCTTTAGAAGCCAGTTTGAATGTTAAAGCTAAGCAAGCCTCTCAGTATGAATCAATTGCTCGTTTCTTTAATCAGGGAAATTACCAGGATATTGTTGATAAGGTAAACTATTTAGAAAACAAGGCGGTAATTACTAGATTGTCTTCTATTACTAAAGTAATTCGTCAAGTTGGCTTCGTAGTCCTATTAATCTTGGCTGCCTTGGCCATATTGGTCACTTACAATACTATCCGTTTGACTATTTATAGCTCACGCAAGGAAATTAAGGTAATGAAATTGGTCGGGGCCAGTAATTGGTTTACCCGCGGTCCTTTTGTTATTGAGGGAGTGCTTTATGGAATTATAGCGGCCGTTGTTGCTTTACTTGTTATATATCCAATTTTATGGTATCTTTCCCCAAAGATTACTGCATATTTGCCTGGAACAGACATTTTTTACTTTTTTCAGGTAAATCTGATTGTTCTGTTTTTTACTCAGATATTAATTGGCGTGGTTCTAGGTGTATCTAGTAGTTTGGTGGCTATTCGAAGGTATTTGGATGCGTAATTGGGGAGTAGCCAAGCGGTAAGGCTATGGGCCCTGGCCCCATGATCGCGGGTTCGAATCCTGCCTCCCCAGCCATCGCTAATATTATGAAAAATATTATTTTTACAATTATTATCTTGTTAGTTATTGCTGGAGGCTTGTATTTTTTGTCTCAGATAGGAAAGGATGATAAATTCGAGCAAGTTAAATTTGATAGTCAAGGATTAGAAATGCCTGGCGAGGAACAAACCCAACAAACCCAACAAGTCCAGCTGCAGCAGCCGCCACAACAAGATATGTATCAGGGAATGTCTAAAGAGGAATTTTGGAGCCAATTAAGAGCTGAAGTTCTTAAACCAGGTGAAGGTCAAGGAGCTCAAAATGATCAGAAATTAACTGTTCATTATGTTGGTATCTTGGAAGACGGAACCAAGTTTGATTCCAGTGTTGACCGAGGTCAGCCCTTTGAAGTTACTTTAGGCGCTGGTCAGGTAATTCAGGGATGGGAATTAGGTTTGGTTGGTATGAAAAAAGATGAAATCAGAAGGTTGTTTATTCCTTCGCAGTTAGGCTATGGTGAAAGAGGGGCTGGAGAAATGATTCCAGCTAATGCCAACCTTATTTTCGAAATTCAGTTGTTGGAGATGAATTAATATATTTGAAATTTTATAATAAAAGTCGGTTCTTTTAGGAGGATTGACTTTTTTAATATAAGTTAACGGTTTTTTAACAACAAAATGCGCTTAATAATGCTTTTAATCTTGAATAGAAAAGGAGAAGGACTATGTTGGAAAAGGATTATGTAGTTGCATTCGCTGGGTCGGATGTTAGAAGTAAAAAGGGTGCTCATATTGTTTCAACGGCAATAAGCGGATTGAATCCGGATGAAAAGTTCAGAGGGGCGGTTATTCGGGGTACGCCGGCTATGCCTGAATGGGCAAGACTCATGGGATGGCCGATTGATTTCATTCCGACTGACGACAACTCGGTTGATGCTTATGCCAGAGCGATTATCAAAGCGTTTCAGGAAGAAGTTATCAATTGTGTTATTCCGATGCCGGAGGGACTACTTTTTAAGGGTATAGTTGACAAGATAAAGAAAGCCGGATTCGGTAATAAAGTTATCGGATTAACCCAAAGAGGATCCTTTCTTGAAGGCGATAAGCTAGCCTGTAAGGATTTTTGTAGCAAATACGGTATTCCGGTTGCCCATAATTGGGAACGGGTTGATCTAAAAGAATATTGGGATGTTTTTGGTGTTTGCGCGGATTATCTTCGTGATTGGGGCGGTGCAGTGCTCAAAAACCCGTATGGCGTCGGCGGCAAAGGTGCGCGAATTATACTGGACCCCTGGGAAATCAGAAAGGTTTATGATCTTTTTATGGAGGACTATAAAGATGGTTATAAGAGAGACTTTGGACGTTCAAAGAAATGGCCTCTTCTGATTGAATCCAGGATGGCGGCGGTAGAATTCTCCGCTATTGCGTTAATTGATGAGAACGGTAGTTTTCAAATGTTACCCTCTTCTAAGGATTATCCGGAGAGGTTCGCGGATAAGCCGGCCAGTCATGATAACCCGATTACCGGAGGGATGGGGGCGATCGCGCCTCATCCTATGTGGACACCAGAGGTTGAGGCTATGCTGGTTAAGGATGTTATTAGACCGTTGATTAGAGGCATGAAGAGCGAGGGTATCCTTCGTCCCTGTCTCATTTATCCTGGCTATTTTGTCTATTTTAATCCAGTAACCGGTGATCCTCTAGAAGTGCGGGTGTCTGAAATTAATATTCGACCACCCGAACCTGAGGCCCAGCCAGTTTTTTCTCTGGTAAGAAATCTGGGTGCTTTGTTTAAGGCAACGGTCGAAGGTAAGCTTGATCAAGTTAAGCCAGAAATCAGAGAGAATCAGATCAGTATTTGTATCGCCTTGATTACTGGCCCGGGCGGACCGGACGGCCAAAAGGGTTATCCTTGGTCTTGTACTAAAGGAGAGTTGGTTGAGGTCGATGTTAATTATTTTAAGAAACAAAAATCTCCCCAGCTTATGTTTTCGGCCGCGGAATTTAAAAACAGCGAATTCTTATCTGATGGTACTCGGGTGGCTTACCTTGGTCTTAACGGTAGCTTCGATAATACTGATCCGAACAAGGGTTGGGACAAAGTTGCTACGCGGATGTGCGATAAGATGATCGGGGCGTTTGACGACGGTAAAATTCGGGTGATCCCCAGAAAAAATGAGAAAGGCAACCGTTTGGATATTCGCCGTGATGTTGGTTCTGACTTTTGGAAGGTAAAGGAGGTGTTTCCGTTTAAATAGCAGGTGTCTAAAAAGGCACTGAATAAGGCTTGGGAAAGAATTCTCAAGCCTTATTTATTTTATCAATCTTTTCTGATATGATAGATATATGAATAAGAAGAAGGTTCGGATTATTATTTTAATTCTTTTGATGGCTTGGTTAGGGCTTTTTTTTATGCAAAAGATTGATTTGACGACGGCTGATTTAGGAAGACATATTAAGAATGGGGAGATGATTATTAATGGCCAGTTCGGAATTTTAGATACTAATTTCTATTCCTATACTGAACCAAGTTTTCCTGTAGTTAATCATCATTGGGGCAGTGGAGTCATCTTTTATTTTATCTGGAAAGTTTTTGGTTTTGCTGGACTTTCTATAATATACTTATTCTTAATTTTAGTTACTTTTTATCTTTTTTTTAGAATTGCTCAAAAAGAATCTAGTTTTAAAATATCATTATTTTTTTCTTTTGTCTTAATTCCTTTAATGGCTGCTAGGACTGAAATTAGGCCAGAAATCTTTTCATATTTTTTAATTGCTTTGTTTTTTTGGATTCTTTGGCATTGGCGTAAGGGTCAATTGGATAAAAAATGGCTTTGGTTATTACCAATTTTAGAGCTTTTTTGGGTCAATCTTCATATCTATTTTGTCTTTGGTCCGGCTTTGATTGGTTTGTTTTGGGTTGATAGAATGATTAAAAAGAGAGGATTTTGCAAAAAACTTGGTTTAATTTTAGGATTAACCGGTTTGGCCAGTTTGATAAATCCTTTTGGTTTTAAAGGATTGATTTATCCCTTTAATATTTTTAAAGAATATGGTTATCGGATTGTAGAAAATCAGTCGGTTTGGTTTTTGGAAAACTGGGGATTTAACAGTCCTAATTTAAGATTGTTTGAAATATGTTTAGGCATTTTAATTTTAAGCTTTATTTTGCTTTTGATTAGGAATAGAAAAAGATTCTCTTTTATCTATTTTGTTCTAGCTATTGTTTGGGGTACTTTAGGGTTTTTGGCTATTCGTAATTTTACCATGTTTGGGTTTTTCGCTTTAGTGATTATTGGGTATAATTTGCGATGGTCCCGGCTTAAGATTAAGAAGATTCCAATATTTTTAGTCATCTTTTTATCTTTGGTTGTTTTGTTAATAAGCTTTTCTGTTTATAAGCAGAAATTGCCTTTGCAATCATATAGGTTTGGTTTTGGTTTGATGGAGTACAATAATCAGTCAGTTGAGTTTTTTAGAGAACTTGATCTTCAAGGACCGATTTTTAATAATTATGACCTAGGGGGATATTTGATTTATCATTTTTATCCTCAGAAAAAGGTTTTTACTGATAACCGGCCCGAAGCTTATTCTTTAGAACATTTTCAAGATATATATATCCCAGTCCAGACAGATGATAATGTTTGGCAGGAATTAAACAATCAATATAATTTTAATCTTATCTATTTTTCCCATCGCGATTATACTAATTGGGGACAACAGTTTTTAATTACCCGGGTTCAAGATGATCAATGGGTACCTGTTTACGTTGATCCCTATGTTATTATCTTTTTGAAGCGTAATCAATTAAACAATCCAATTATTGAGCAATATCAAATTCCTAATTCAGTTTTTGGTCTTTAGATACGATGAATAAAAAACTATCCATTATTATCCCAGTTTTAAATGAAGAAAAAACCCTAAGAAAGACGCTGGAACAAGTAGCTCAAGCGCCAGTTTTTGATTATCAAAAAGAAATTATTGTGGTTGATGACGGTTCCAGAGACGGAACAATTAATATTTTAAACAAGCTAAAAGATAAATTTAATTTAGTTGTTTTAAAGCATAGGAAAAATAGGGGTAAAGGTAGAGCTTTAAGAACTGGTCTTGGAAAAGTTACTGGTCAGGCAGTAATTATCCAAGATGCTGATTTAGAATATGACCCCAATGATTATCAGAATCTTTTAACTGTTTTTGAAGAAAATAATTCTATAGTTTATGGTTCCCGTAATATTAATCCAGATAGAAGAGGGTATAGACATTATGTTTTAGGAGTTTGGTTTTTGACTAAGGTTAATAATTTACTTTTTAATTCAAAGTTAACAGACACCTACACCTGTTACAAGCTTTTTCCAGCTGATTTAATTAAATCAATTGATTTACAAAGTCCTGGTTTTGAAGTTGAGGCAGAAATAACTGCTAAGATTTTAAAAAGAGGAGATAACATTAAAGAAGTAGCTATAAGTTATAGCCCTAGGAAGTTCAGTCAAGGCAAGAAGATAAAGACCATAGACGGGTTAAAGGGCTTGTGGACAATGATCAAGTATAGATTTAGGGATTAGGGCACTTTGACAAGAAAGAAGTTTCTTGGTAATATATATCGTAATGAAAAGACAAATATATTTAGACCATGCAGCGACCACGTCTGTTGATTCGGCTGTTCTTAAAAAGATGCAGCCGTATTTTTCTGTTAAATACGGCAATCCTTCTAGTATTCACCAAATGGGTGATCAAGCCCGTCAGGCTGTGGAAAAAGCTCGTCAGCAAGTAGCTGATTTTTTGGGCTGTTCTACCCAAGAAATATATTTCATTGGTTCTACTAGTGAAAGCGATAACTGGGTTATTTCAGGTACGATTGAAAAAGCTCGGCTTCGAGGTTTAAAAAAGCCACATATTATTACTTCATCCTTTGAACATAAGGCCATTTTAGAACCAATCAGGGTTTTAGAAAAAAAGGGCTTGGTTGAGATAACTCTTTTACCAATTAATCAAGATGGCTTAGTAGAAATTAAGGATTTAGAAAAAAAGATTCAAAAAAACACAGTTTTAATTTCTGTAATGTATGCTAATAGTGAAATTGGCACTATTCAGCCAATTAGAGAAATTGGTCAAATAGTTAAAAAGGCAAATAGCAAAAGACAAGATCCAATTATTTTTCATACTGATGCAGTTCAAGCAGTTAATTATCTTAATTGTCAAGTTGACTATTTAGAGGTCAATTGCCTGTCGTTTTCAGCCCATAAGATTTATGGGCCTAAAGGGATTGGTGTCTTGTATATTAGAAAAGATACTGATCTTAGCCCCCTTATTCGCGGAGGAGGCCACGAGCGAGGCATGAGAGCAGGTACGGAAAATGTGCCAGGCATTGTTGGCTTGGGTGAGGCAGTATCTTTAGTGGCCAAAAAACAAAAAGACAATCAAAAGATTAAGAAATTGAGGAATAAGTTGATTACCGGGATAATGAAGGATATTCCAGGTGCTCAATTAAATGGATCTTTAAAAGATCGTTTACCTAATAATGCTCATTTCAGTTTTCAAGGAGTTGAAGGAGAAGGTATCTTAATTGAATTGTCTGAGCTGGGTATTTATGTTTCTACTGGTTCAGCCTGCGCCAGTCATTCCTTAAAGCCATCGCATGTTTTAAGATCAATTGGCTTATCAGATGAGCAGGCTCATGCTAGTGTTCGATTTACTTTAGGTAGACAGACTACGGTTAGTGATATTGATTATGTTTTAAAAATTTTAACCAAAGCAATTAATAGACTGAGAAAAATCTCAGGCCGTTAGGAATATGTATAGCAAGGAAGTAATAAAACATTTTAAGCATCCCAAGAATATGGGCCAGATGAAAAACCCGGATGGCGTCGGCGAAGTTGGCAACCCCGCCTGCGGGGATATTCTTAAAATATATATCAAAGTTGAAGATAATAAGATTAAAGATATTAGTTTTGAGACCTTGGGTTGCGCTGTAGCTATCGCTGTTTCTTCAATGATTACTCAAATGGTCAAGGGTAAAACTATAAAAAAAGCCTTGAAAATAACTAAACAAGACATCATTAAGGAATTGGGGGGACTTCCTGCTTTCAAAAATCATTGTAGCAACTTAGCCGCCCAAGCCCTGAAAAAGGCAATTGAAGATTATCAGACGCAGAAAGCGAATTGACAAGACTATCGTTTTAATTATAGAATAATCGCAATGG
Source organism: uncultured Candidatus Saccharibacteria bacterium (assembly GCA_964548405.1). Taxonomy (GTDB): domain Bacteria; phylum Patescibacteriota; class Minisyncoccia; order Portnoybacterales; family UBA2143; genus JAHJOV01. Next base: position 11,481 of record CAZJPW010000016.1, read on the forward strand.
CAGTTCCAAAACAAAGACATACAAAATCAAGAAGGAATAAGAGGCGCTCGCACCATGCTTTAAAAAAGCAGGGTCTTTCAGAGTGTCCTAAATGCAAAGAATTGGTTTTACCGCATCAGCTTTGTCAGAATTGTGGAACTTATGCTGGTCGGGAAGTAATTGATGTTTTGGCTAAGTTAACAAAAAAAGAACGCAAGAAAAAAGAAAAAGAAATTGGCGAGCAGGAAAAAGCTCAAGCTAAGAATAAAGATTTAAGCATGGAAGAATTGTCAAAGACAATTAAAAAATAAGGAGGGTAAATAAATGGCTAATCGTCATCTTTCAAGGAGTATTGCCATGCAATCCCTTTATGAATGGGATTTCAAAGGTAAAGAACCTAAACAATTAAAAGAAGTCGTTGACCGCAATATCAAGGAGTTCGGTCCAGGCATAGAGGAAAGCGATTTTGTCTGGCAAATAGTCAATGGAGTGGTTGAAAATTTGTCCAAATTAGACAAAATCATTGTAAAGTCGGCTCCGGAATGGCCCTTGGATCAAATTACCATTGTTGATAGGAATGTTTTACGTATTGGTCTTTATGAATTGCTTTTTGGTAAGCGGGAAGAAGTACCCCCTAAGGTGGCCATTAACGAAGCAATTGAGTTGGCTAAAACCTTTGGTGGTGAATCTTCAGGTAAGTTTATCAACGGTGTTTTAGGCACGGTTTATCGAGAAATCGGCGAGCCGGGCAAAAATGAGTAATATTAAATATTAGTATTTGGTATTAAGTATTTAGTATTTTTAATTTTAGTATTTTCAATATTAAATATTTAATATTAGATACTCATTAAGATGAGTAATCTATCAAACCTTGAAAAAATATTAAAAATAAAGTTTAACAATAAGGATTTATTAGAACAGGCTTTAGTTCATCGTTCCTATTTAAATGAAAATCCTAAATTTCATTTAAAAGATAACGAAAGACTTGAGTTTTTAGGCGATGCTGTTCTAGAATTGGTTGTGACTGATTATCTTTATGCTAATTATTCCAATTCAGAGGGAGAATTGACTAATTGGCGAGCTGCCTTAGTTAATGCCAAGATGTTGGCCAAGGTAGCTGATCAATTAGGAGTAAATAAGTATTTGCTCTTGAGTCGCGGAGAAGCTAAAGATACGGGTCGAGCCCGTCAATATATCTTAGCTAACGCTTCCGAAGCGTTGATCGGAGCAATCTATCTAGACCAGGGATATGAGAAATCAAGAGAATTCATTGAAAGGGAAATCCTCAAGGAATTACCAGAAATTATTAAAGAAAAGCTTTATCAAGATCCCAAGAGTCAGTTTCAAGAGGAAGCTCAAGACCGGGTAGGTGTTACTCCAACTTATAGCGTGATTAAGGAATGGGGTCCTGACCATGATAAGCAATTCATTGTTGGTGTTTATTTGGAGAAGGAATTAATTGCCGAAGGACAGGGTTCTTCTAAACAAGAAGCTCAAGAAAAAGCAGCTAGAGTTGCTTTGTCTAAAAAAAAGTGGAATTAATTTATTAAAATTATGCTTACAATCCGTTTAGTCAGAATAGGCAAAAAGAACGCCCCAAGTTACAGGGTTGTTCTTATTCAAAAGACTGCTCCGCCCAAAAGCGGGAAGTTTTTGGAAATATTAGGTAATTACAATCCTCGCTTAAAAGAAGTTAATCTCAAAAAAGAAAGGATAGAATATTGGTTGGGACAGGGAGTCCAGACTTCCGACACAGTCCATAATCTATTAGTAACTCAGGGTATTATTGACAGTCCTAAGATTAAAAAGAAACTGAAAGTTAAAAAGAAAAAGCTTGCCCCGTCCGGCGAGGAAGGAAATAAGGAAGAGAAACCAAAACAAGAAAAACCCGAAAAAGATATTGATCCTATAGAAGACGGGGTTGACAAAAAAGAAGAAAAGAAATAAAGTATTAGTAGAGTAGCAGTCAGAAAAGAAAGGTCGTGCTGCTATAGTATATTCAAGGAAATATAAAGAAATATGGCTAAGAATACAGATCAGGATTTCTTAGAGTTTGTTGTTAAGTCCATAGTTGGCAATCCTAATGATGTAAAAATCACCCGGACTGTTGATGAAATGGGTGTTCTCTTGAACCTCAAAGTCAACCCAGAAGATATGGGTCAGATTATTGGACGACAAGGTTCTACTGCTCGAGCCATTCGTACCATTTTAAGAGTAATCGGCGTTAAGAATAATGCCAGAATTAATCTTAAGATCGAAGAGCCGGAAGGCGGTAGGGTTAGAGCTCCAGAAGCAGCTGCTTCTGAAACAAAGAAGGGCGTAGATGAAGTAGTTGATGAATTGAAACTGTAATTGTCATTTTGTAGACAAGCAAGAACTGCGCTACTCATTAGGGCAGTTTTTGTTTGCTTATGAAATTCGATATCATTACAATTTTTCCTAATATCTTTGACTCATATTTCAATGAGTCAATCATCAAAAGAGCCCGACAAAAAAAGCTGGTCAAGATTAATATTCATAATTTAAGAGATTATACCACTGATAAGCATAAAACGGTTGATGATCGACCCTATGGCGGCGGTTTTGGCATGGTTTTAATGGTTGAACCAATTATTAAAGCTATTAAAAATATTTTATCCCGAAGCCGGATAAAGAAAAGAAAAGTAATCTTACTTTCAGCCAAGGGTAAGAAATTTGATCAAAAAATGGCTCAAAAGTTTTCTAAACTGGACCAGTTGATTATTATTTCCGGAAGGTATGAAGGAGTTGATGAACGCGTTGCTAAATATATTGCTGATCAAGAGGTTTCAATAGGTCAATATATTTTAACTGGCGGTGAACTGCCAGCTATGACTATTGTTGATACAGTTACTAGATTAATTCCAGGGGTAATTGCCAAGGGTTCATTAGAAGAAGAAAGCTTTACTAAGGAAAAATATCTTGAATATCCCCATTATACCAGGCCAGAAAAAATTAAGATTAATGGCCAAGAAAGAAGAGTTCCTAAAACACTTTTATCAGGAAATCATAAGGAAATTGAACAATGGCAGAAAAAACGATCTAAGAATTTTAAGTAAGTTGACAATGGCTTTAAGATAAGTTAAGATAGACATATTCTTTGACAATAAAATATGTTATTTACTGCAATTTTGTGCAGTTGTCCCAAATTTATTTTTTTTGAGAGTTTGATCCTGGCTCAGGATGAACGCTGGCGGCGTGGATAAGGCATGCAAGTCGAACGAACTATCTTCGGATAGTTAGTGGCGAACGGGTTAGTAACGCGTAGGAATCTACCTTGAAGTCTGGAATAACTCGGAGAAATCCGAGCTAATACCAGATAGTCCCGCAAGGGTAAAGTGTCACTTCGGTGATTTCGCTTCGAGAGGTGCCTGCGTCCTATCAGCTTGTTGGTGAGGTAATGGCTCACCAAGGCTATGACGGGTAGGGGGAGTGAGAGCTTGACCCCCAACAACGGTACTGCGACACGGACCGTACACCTACGGGTGGCAGCAGTCGAGAATCTTCCACAATGGGCGAAAGCCTGATGG
>CAZJPW010000017.1:0-11559 GCA_964548405.1 uncultured Candidatus Saccharibacteria bacterium
TTTAACTTCATCGGGATTCTCCCTGATATATTTTATGTCTAACATATTTTTAGTTTTTATTGATTATAATCCTAAATCATCGCTGATGCCCTGCATGGCTTTTAATCCTATTTCAATAAATTCTTCTAAAGTTAAATCAATTTCCGAACAAGCAGCAATGATTTCCCGATTAGCTCCTTTGGCAAAATGATTTTCCTTGAATCTTTTTAAAATTGATTTTGCTTTTAAGTCAGCTAATTTTTTACTAGGTAGGACTAGAGTGGCTGCGACAATCAAACCAGTTAAGGGATCAACACAATAGATCGCTTTTTCTAATTTAGTTTCCCTGACTTTGCCTGTTTCTTCATTATGGGCTTTAACTGCTTCAATAATTACTGAATCTAATCCCTCTTTTTCTAAGATGGTCGCAGTAATCAAGCCATGCTTGGTTGGGTCTTCCCGATAATCATGAATTTCCATATCTAAATCATGTAATAATCCAGAAAGAGCCCAGATTTCTTCATCCTCACTAAACCTACGAGCTAAAGCCCGCATAATTGCTTCTGTGGCCAGCATATGCTTAACGCTATTTTGATTCTTAACATGCTGGTTAATTAAATTTAAAGCTTGTTCTCTATTCATTCTTCTTTGGTTTCATTAATGGGAATAAGATTGATTCCCTTAAGCTGCGCGCTTCCGTTAGAAGAATTACTAATCGGTCCAGACCCATGCCAAGACCAGCCGTTGGCGGCATACCATACTCTAAAGCTTCAACAAAATCCTTATCATAAGGCTGGGCTTCTTGATCGCCTTTTTTACGCAAGACTTCCTGTTCTTTAAAAGCCTCTTTCTGCTCCAATGGATTATTCTGTTCAGTAAAGGCCTTGATTAATTCTATTCCTTGAACAACTCCTTGAAGTGCTTCTCCTTTTTTACAAAGAGGAATATTTGGTATATGTAAAACAAAAGTTGGCTTTTCTATTTTGGCAAAGCCTTCTTTTTCGTTTCCATCCTTAACGATATCCTTATACTCAACCCTGTCCCACTTCTTTGGAAAAACTTTTGAATCAAGAGAATGCATCATTTGTTCTACAAACTTCATTAAATCTTCCCAGTCCCAGTAAGCTGCATAAAATTCCAACATCGTAAAATCAGGATTATGTTCCCTGTCCATTCCTTCATTTCTAAAACAACGTCCAATTTCGAAAACCCGCTCTAAACCGCCTACTAATAATCTTTTTAAATATAGTTCTGGGGCAACCCTCAAATACAAATCCATATCTAAAGCATTAAGATGCGTTTTAAACGGCTTAGCTGAAGCTCCTCCGTATAGAGATTGTAAAACTGGCGTTTCCACTTCAATAAACTCATTACTTTCCAAAATACTTCTCAGCTTTTTAATAATTTCACTCCGTTTCTTAAAAATTTCTCCTGCCTGTTTATTCATAATTAAATCCAAATAGCGCTTCCTAAATCTTTCTTCAGCATCTTTTAATCCATGCCATTTTTCTGGCAAAGGCATTAAACTTTTAGCCAAAATCTTATAATCTTTAACTAAAAGAGTTTTTTCCTCTTTTTTAGTTAAAAACAAGGTTCCCTTAACTTGAATAAAATCGCCAATATCAAAATTATCCTGGAAAAACTTATATTCCTTATCCCCTAGTTCGTCTTTTTTAAAATATGCCTGGATCTTTCCAGAACCATCTTCAATATGGGCAAAGCAAGAACCGCCATGGCCCCGAATAGTCCGCAAACGACCAACCAAAACCATCTCTTTCCCATCCTTAAAACCATCAACTGCTTGTTGACAGGTATTGGTTCGATCTGCCTTAGCTGGATAAGGATTAATTCCCGCCTTTTTTATCGCCTCTAATTTAGCTATTCTATTTTCTCTTATATCCTCTATAGCCATATTACTTAATTCCCATAATTTTATACTTAACTTTACCCTTGGGCGTCTCCACCTCTATTATATCACCAATTTCCCTATCTAAAAAGGCTTGGCCTAAAGGAGATTCATTAGAAATTTTACCTTGGCCCGGATCTGCTTCCTGGGACCCAACAATCATGAATGTTTGCTTACCAGAAGGTCCGTTATTGATCATTTTAACTTCTATCACAGCCCCGATCTTAACTCTTTTCTGACCCTTTCGGGCCGGCTTAAGTATGGTTGACTCTTTAATAATACTATCTAATTCCATAATCCTACCTTCGTTAAAAGATTGAGCTTCCTTAGCTGATGAATATTCTGCATTCTCGCTCAAATCACCTAATGATTTAGCTTCATCCAAACGCTGGGCGATTTCCTGACGTTTAGCTGTCTGTCGCTCTTTTAGCTCCTTTTTGAGCTTTTCTAAACCTTCTGGTGAAATATATTTCATAAATTTAACCTCCTATATTATTTAATTTTTTTCTTCAAAATACCAATTTAAAACTTCCTTGGCTACGGGCACAGCCACTTCATGTCCTTGGCCCCCGGCTTCTATTAAAACAACAATGACAATCTCTGGATCTTGATAAGGGGCATAACCGACAAACCAGGAATGAGTTTCCTGGCTACTCGCCTTACCAAACTGAGCGGTGCCTGTTTTGCCGGCTACCTTAACTGGCAAATCGGATAAAGCCTGGGCTGAGCCACTAATAACTGCTTGACGCATACCTTTTTGAACCATTTCAATATTCAAGAAATCAATGAAATCTTGCTTAACTATCTGACTAGGCAGATCTTTAATTAGATCGCCATCCGTGTCAATGATTTTATCAATAATTTGCGGTTGATACAAGGTACCACCATTGGCAATACTAGCTAAAGCGACTGCCATCTGTAAAGGAGTGACTAAAATATCTCCTTGACCGATTGATAAATGATAAGTATCGCCCAAATACCATTCTTGGCCCTCCTTATTCTCTTCCTTCCACTGCCTATCCGGAATCAATCCTTCCTCTTCGTGAGGCAGATCAATTCCAGTAGCCTTACCTAAACCAAAATATCCCAAATACTGCTTAATCCGATCAATACCTAATCCTTCTATCTTGCCATGACCTCCACCCACCGTATAAAAGAAAATATTACATGACTCAGCAATAGCCTCAATCAGATCAACTGAACCGTGTATTTTCCAGTCAGGAAAGCGATAAACGATCTCTGGATTATACTTGTTAAATATATTAATCACTCCAGGACAGCTAATTTGCTGGTAAGGCTTAATTATCTTTTCCTCTAAGGCAGCAGCTGCAATCAAGGGCTTAATAGTTGAACCGGAAGGATACTGGCCGGACAAAGCCCGGTTAAGGAACGGTTCGCTTGGATCGCTTTCTAAATCAGCTAGATCTTCTTTAGAAATACCTCGGGCAAACATATTATTATCAAAACTAGGCAAGCTAACTAAAGCCAGAATGCCGCCGTGGCGCGGATCAATAGCCAGAGCGACAGCCTTTCTCTTTCTGGGGTAACCTAATTTTTTTAAAACTTCTTTTAAACTATCGAAAAGCTTAATCTGTAATTCCTTATCAAGATACAAAATCATGCCCAGTCCCGGCTCAACCGGCTTATCAGCCAACAAACGCTGAGTCTTACCCAAAGAATCAACCTCTATTTGTTCCTGTCCGGGCTGCCCTCGTAAAATATCTTCATAAAAGCGCTCTAGGCCATCCTTGCCTATTTGATCATTAAGCCAGTAATCCGAATTACCGTCTAAATCTGACTGATCAACTTGTCCTGTATAACCGATAATATGGGAAAAGTACGGGCCGGATACATATTGGCGCTGGGCGTTCTTTTCCAAACGCAGACCAGGCCATTGATTGACTAAAGTTTCTAAAACCATGGCTGAAGAACGCTCAATTCCCTTAAGCAAGGCAATCTGACTGACTTCTTCTCGTGCCTTCTCAAGCACTCCAGCCAACTCTTCTCTTTCACCACTGATTATCTCGGCTATCGTCTCAAGGATCTCATTCTGCAATTCTTGCGAATTATCATAAAAGTCACTCAGGCTGACTACTAAATCAAAGCTAGGAATATTATAGACCAAAGGCTTTAATTCCTTATCGTAAATAATGCCCCGAGGTGCGCTAATTGGATAAATTCTTAAACGGTTACCTTGGGATAAATCATGGTAATAGCTTCCCTTAACAACTTGGAGATAGCCAGCTCGGGATAATAGGAAGGATAAGCTAACAAGAATAAAGATAAAAAAAATAATAAAATTGCGAGATTTAATTGGCTGTTCCAGCTTTCCTTTTTCCTCTATAGAGCGAATCGCTTCAGCATCCAAAAAAATCTCCTCCGCCTCAATACTTTCTCTATCTCTATACCTAACGAAATATTTTTTTAATCCCAACATATAATATGGAAGAAACTAGCAGATTATAGATTACCTCTATTAACAAATATTTAAAACTGAAAGCTAAATTAAACTGAAAAGCCTTACTTAAACTCAATAAAAGCAGGTTGTAAGCCAAGGTACCCAAAATAATTAAACTATTCATAATCCAAAGCTTGACTCTAGAAAAGATACTCCGGTTAAAACTATCAATCAAATAAGTGACAGTGATTAAGCTCAAGCTAGCCAGCCCTAGGGGTAAACCGATTAATAAATCAGTAAACAAACCAGCCAAAAGAATCATCCACCAGACTTTTTCAAATCTTTTCCAAACTACTAGAAATAAAGAAAAAACCAGAACCAAATTAGGCACTGCTCCCCAGACATCCCAAAAAGGAATCAAAGTGGTTTGAAGAATAACCGATAGTATTAGAATTAAGATAGTTAAAAATATTTTCACTCTTTTATTACAAAAACCTTTTCTAATTTATCGAAATCGACGGCTGGTTTTAACTTAGCCATCTGAGAAATCTGAACATCTGAAGAAATGACTTGTTCAATTTGACCGATCAGCAAACCATTAGGCAAAAAACCAGCCAACCCCGAACTAATCACTGACTGACCTTGTTCAATAACTTCGCCTTGAGGCAATAGATCAATGACTAAATCCTTGCCTTGTTCTCCTCTTACTAACCCTGTTACGGACGATTCCTGAATCAAAGCATTAACCCGACTATTAGAATCAATAATCGACTGAACCTTAGAAAAAGACTCATTTACTTCAGTCACCTGGCCAACCAAAAGATCACCAGCCGCAATGACGACCGACTTTTCTTTAAGGCCGTGTTTAGATCCCTTATTAATCAGGAAGTATCTCCTGAAACCGGATGAATCCTGACCAATAACATTGGCTAAAATCAAATCTCTGGGCTGAGGTTCGGCTGCGCCAATTTGCTGACGAAGAAGTTCATTTTCCCGAACTACTTCCTTTAACTGGACTAATTCGCCTAAAAGTCTTTGGTTTTCATCTTTTAACTGGACATTCTGATCTTCTAAATCATTAATTGAACCAATAAAACTGAAAAACCTATCAGCTTGAAAAGAAACCCGGTAAGAAAATTCTTCTCCGGGTGTGATTATAGAATACAAAACGTTTTTAATCGGATTAAGCCATCCCTGATTATTAAATAGAATAAGGGCGGCAATAATTAAAAGAGATAAAATAAAGGGATGGGAAAAAATCCTTTTCATAAACCATATTCTAACAAAAAAACAAAAACCTGACAATCCAAGAGACCGTCAGGCTTATATTCACCTGTTTAAGCTAAATAATTGCATATGTTTTCTTTACATTTCTGACCTGTCTTCTTCAGAATTATCAGACTCAACTGCAGGAGCCTCAGGTGCAACTGGCGCTTCTGGAGCAGCAGGCTGGTCAGAAACTTCAGCTTCGCTGCCCTCCTTTTTACCAGACATCATCCAGAAAGCTAATCCTCCTATAACCACTAGAGCAATAATGATTATCCACCACATAGATTAATCTCCTTTCTTTTTATTAATTCTCTTTACATTTTTATTCTACCATATATAGATCAAATATCCAATTGTGGATAAACTACCTTTTCGACTTCATAACCAGCCAAGGAAATTTAATAACTGCATTGTAAATCCTTTTGGCCCGCCAAGGCTGACGACCAAACCGCCAAAGCCATTCCAGTCCGCCTTGCCTCATCAACTTAGGCGCTCTTTTTACCCTGCCGGAAATAAAATCAAAGGCGCCACCCACTCCTACCGCCAGTTTAACTGAGGGCAATCCAGATAAATTATCATTAATCCATTTTTCTTGCTTAGGCGCTCCTAAAGCCACAAAAAGAATTTCTGGCTGGCCCCAAACTTGTTCATAACCCGATTTAATCCTTAGCCCGGGATACCTTTCTTTTAAATTCTTGATTGCTTTCTCGGCCACCCCTTGCTGACCGCCCATTAAAAAAACCGGCCAATTCTTCTGGGCGGATTGCTCACAAATCTTCTCCATCAAATCTATTCCCTGGATTCTTTTTTTGATAGGCTGATTTAAAAACCAGGAAGCAAATATTAAACCAACCCCATCCGGTATAGATATATCAGCCTGGTTAAGAATTTCCTTAAATTTTTGATCTTCTTGAGCTTTGATTAAAAACTCTGGATTAGGAGTAACGATATAGTGTTGTTTTTGGCTCTCTAAAAAACCATTTACTCGTTTAAGAACCTCCTCTATATCTAAATTATCAATTTTCACGCCTAAAATATTCATATTCCCAATTCAACTGATTCTAAAACAGAATATTCTGCCCCGCTTCTTGAAAGGCGGCTTTCCATTACTTTAATTTGTTCAACTGGAACCGTAAAATTTACTTGTTTTTGGATATCTGGCTGTTCAGGTAATTCCCGCCATCGACCCTGTTCAATTCGAGCTAAAGTAACATGAGGATTCAAAGCTTTAGTTATTCCGCTATTAAAGCCGCTTCCGCTTGAATTAAGTAAAGTTCCTTCTAAATTACCTCTTAACTTAGCTAATTGATGGCTTTTTTCTCCTGTTAACCAGATCATTCTGGGTGGACGATCGGGTGGTCCCAAACAAATATTCTTAAAACAAATCTCAAAAGGTTCATGTTCTTGGGCAATCTGTTTGGTTAAATTACAAACCTCTAACATCTGATCATCGCTAAGATACCCGATAAAAAGTAAAGTAACATGAAGATTACCTTTCCTGGTCCAGCGTACGGGCAAGTCAAACCATTTTTCCTGAAAAGATATTAATTTGTTTTTAATCTTATCTGGTAAATCTATAGCGATAAAGAGACGTCTCTTGTTCATAATACTTGTAGTATATCAAGAACGAAGTATAATGAAAAGAAGCAATGAAAGAATCTATTCTTTATAAGAAAATAAGCAACCAAGAGACGCTCTGTCAGACTTGTTCACATTTCTGCTTAGTTAAGCCGAAAGAACGCGGTCTTTGCGGTGTTCGGGAAAATCAAAAAGGCAAACTCTACGCCTTAAATTATGGCAAAATCATTGCTCAGCAGATTGATCCGATCGAAAAAAAGCCAATCTACCGATTCCTGCCCAATACTCTAACCTATTCCATAGCTACAGTTGGCTGTAATTTTTCCTGCCGTAATTGTCAAAACTGGGATATTTCCCAAAATCCTAAACCCAATGAGCCCATTTTCGGCAATCAAACAACCCCAGAAGAAATTATTCAACAAACTATTAAAAACAATTGTCCCAGTATTTCATATACTTATACCGAACCAACTGTTTTTCTGGAATTCGCTTTGGATATAATGAAACTGGCTAAAAAAGAAAGAATTAAAAACATCTGGGTAAGCAACGGTTTTATGAGTCCTCAGACTTTAAAACTAATAATTCCCTATTTAGATGCGATTAATGTTGATTTAAAATCGTTTGACAACGAATTCTATAACAAGTATTGTGGAGCTAAATTAATTCCAGTATTAAATAATCTAAAAACATTAAAAAAGGAAGAGATTCATTTAGAGATAACAACTTTAATCATTCCAGAACTAACTGATCAGGAAAAAAATCTTGAAAAGATAGCTCAATTTATCAAAGACGAACTAAGTCCGGAAACTCCCTGGCACATTTCCCGCTTTTCCCCACAAATATCATGGCAGCTCCAAGATTCAGCAACCACTCCTTTAGAATCAATTGAAAAAGCATCTCAAATCGGAAGAAAAATTGGGTTAAAATATGTATATAAAGGAAACATTTAATGTCAATATCTAAGAAAAAACAACAAGAAACTAACATTCAAAAAGTAGTCAATTACTATTTCAAAACCAAGGGGCTGAATTTAGACGAATTAAAAAAAGACGCCCGCAAGAAAAAAATAGTTTATTCCCGTTATGTCCGGCCTGCTAAGCAACTATTAGAATTAGCTGGTTCTTTACGCGAAGCCAAAAAAGCAATTACTAAAGTAGCTAAATGGGCCAAATCAAGAAATCTTGACTACGCTATTGAAACTGTCTTTAAAAAATGGTTAGAATTAGATAAGCTCAAACCAAAAGAAATTGTCAAAAAGCCATTTTTCAGAGGCGACCAGATGATCTGGTCTCAAACCAGAAAAAAATGGTTTGTCATTACTCAAGACGACGAATGGAAAGAATTCGCCGGTAAAGAAGAGGACATTGAATGGAAAGTTGTGAAATGAGAAATCTCGCTATCGTTACCAATAGCGAGATCCAAAAATTGATTCTCAAGAATGAATTCATGCCGTTTTTTCCTTTACCTGTTCTTTCCTGGTCAATTTAATAATAAATCTAATAATAGCCCTAATCATTTCCAAAGTAAGTATCGGCAGCCAAAAAAAAGTCCACATAACGACCCTACCCCGAGAATTCCAAACTATATCCCTAGACCAGCTCTTCAAACGACTACCTTCCGCCCTTAAGCCTATCATAAATCCGATGACCAGGTAAGAGACAACGATAACCACGAAGCAAGTGCTTATTATCATAATCTCCTCCAAGTTAAAGGTTAATAAATATGTTAAAGATCCAACAAGGCATCAATAACCCAATTTTACGAAAAAAAGCTGAAAAAGTCAAAGTAATCACGCCTCAAATCAAAAGGTTGGTTTTAGATATAATTAAAACAGTCAAAGCTGATTCTAATAGCATTGGCTTGGCCGCTCCCCAGGTTGGACATTCTTTGCGCATCGCCATTATTAGACCTTCACTTAGCGAAAAACCCTTAGCTCTAATTAATCCTGAAATTAAAAGCAAATCCTTTAGGAAAGAAACTATAGAAGAAGGCTGTCTCAGTCTGCCTGAATTCTTTATTCCAGTTAAAAGATATAAGAGCATTACTCTTGAAGCCTTGAATATTGATAATAAGAAAATTAAAATTAAAGCTAAAGGATTTCTAGCTAGAATTATCCAACATGAAATTGATCATTTAGACGGAATTTTAATCAGCGATTATGAAAAAGCCTAAAAAAATCATCTTCATCGGCACTTCTTCGTTTGCCTTGCCTGCCTTGGAAAAACTAGTTGAACATAACTACCAGGTTTTAGCTGTGGTAACCGCCCCAGATAAACCAACTGGCCGCCAGCAAGAAATGACTCCTTCACCTGTTAAAGAAATTGCCCTGAAATATAATTTACCGATTATTCAATTAGAAGAAATCCCGCAACTTGAATCAGATTTAATTATTACTGCTTCATACGGCCGAATTATTCCTAAAGAAATTATTAACACTCCTAAAAAAGGATCAATTAATTTACATCCATCTTTGTTGCCTAAGTATCGAGGTCCATCGCCCATCCAAACAGCAATACTTAATGGAGATAGGATAACTGGGATCAGTATCATCCAAATGGATCAGAAAATGGACCACGGCCCTGTGCTTGCCCAACAAGAATCAGCCATCAGCCCTGATGACACCTATCAAAGCTTAGAACAAAAACTATCTGAGCAATCAGCTGATCTATTAATAGAAATACTGCCCCGATACTTTAAAAACAAGTTAAAACCTGAAATTCAAGACGAACACGAAGCTAACTATACTAAGATTTTAACTAAGCAGGACGGTAAGATTAATTGGCAAAAGAGCGCTCAAGAAATAGAAAGAAAAGTACGCGCTTTCTATCCCTGGCCAGGCGCTTGGACAGAATCCAACGGACAAAGAATTAAAATCATCAAAGCCAAAGTAGAAAACAACAAATTAATCCTAGAATTGGTCCAGCCCGCCGGAAAAAAACCGATGACCGGTCAGGAATTCCTTCGAGGACATAAATTAAAAGTCTAAATCTTGACCTATCTCCCTTTCTTTGATAGTCTAATGACATGAGTGAAGATACTAAACAATATCAAATAGTCATGGTTTTTCCTCCTATTCTCGAGCCTAAGCAACTGGAACAAATAATTGGAAAAATTAAACAGATAATTACCGGATATCAGGGATCATTTTCTGAAGAAAAAACAGCTTCAGAACCACAGTTAAAAAAACTATCCTATCCGATTAATAAATATAAAGAAGCTTTCTATTTAACTCTTAACTTCTCTTTGCCTCCTCAAGCAATAGAAGAAATTAACAAACAGCTAAATTTAGAAAATGACCTTATTCGCTACGTTATCACTGCTTATGACGAAACAAAAATCCAGCCTGAACAAGCCACAGATTACAGTAAAATGGTTGAAAAAATAGAGCCGTTATCCATTCCTAGAAAAGATGAACCAGAACCTATTTTAAAACCTAAAGACGATCTTGAAGCTATTCCTAAAAAGAAAACCCCAGTTAGAAAATCAACTAAAGCTGAATTAGAGGATTTAGATAAAAAATTAGAGGAAATATTAAATAATTAATCTAATTAAAATATATGAATTTTAACAAAGCCGTTATTGTCGGCAACTTAACCCGCGATCCAGAAGTAAGAACTACAACAAATGGCCAGCCAGTTGCCTCTTTTAGTATAGCTACCAACCGTGTTTGGACTAGTCAAGACGGCAACAAACAGGAAGCTGCTGAATTCCATAATATCGTTGCTTTTGGCAAACTAGCCGACATCTGTTCACGCTATCTCAACAAAGGAAGATTAGTCCTGATTGAAGGACGAATCCAGACTCGATCTTGGCAAGACCAGAGTGGAAACAAAAAGTATTGGACTGAAATTATTGCTGAAAACATGCAAATGGGTCCAAGAAACGACGGCAGCAAAGCCCCAACTGACTCCCCGTCCAGCCCGCCAGCCGATCAACCCGCTACTAGTCCATCCCAGGACGAAATCCCAGTAATTGATGCTGACGAACCAAACGAACCCAGCCAATCAGTTAAAGACGACAAAGCTGAAGATACGTCAGCAGACGGAGAAGGTGTTGATGTTAAAAATATACCATTCTAATTATGAAAGTTTGTCATTTCTGCCAACAGAAGAATATTGAAATTGATTACAAAGATACCGAACTATTACATCGGTTTGTTTCTGGCCAAGCAAAGATCATTTCTCCTCGTCGAACCGGCACTTGTGCCAAACATCAAAGAAAATTAGCCAATGCAATAAAAAAAGCCCGAATTACCGGACTTCTCCCTTTTACCAGGAAATAATAAGCTGATTTATCCAAGTTATTCAAGCCTGCTCTCGAGCGGCTTTTTTGATTTCCTTAATAATTTCCTTGACTATTTTAGGATTTTCTTTCAAATACGTTTTAGCACCCTCAATGCCCTGCCCTAGCTTTTCATTTTGATAATTAA
>CAZJPW010000018.1:0-8558 GCA_964548405.1 uncultured Candidatus Saccharibacteria bacterium
CGATGATAGTGGTTTTACCGCGAAAGTAGGTAGCCGCCAATTTAGTGGCTTGAATCTTTAGAGTAAAAACCCTATACTATATGTATAGGGTTTTTATTATGTCTAGAAGAACTAACAAAAGAATAGTTATTGCTTTAATCTTTTTCTTGATCTTATCTGGTATTGGCTTTCTGATTTATTTTTACTCAATTAAACCAAAGCCAACTTGTGATGATGGAATCAAGAATCAGAATGAAGAAGATATAGATTGCGGGGGAGTTTGTTCTCCTTGCGAGTTAGTTTATATTAAAGATATAGAAGTCTTATCTGTTAAGGTTATTCCGACTCAAAATAATTTTTATGACCTGGTAGCTCAGATAAAAAATCCAAATCAGAATTATGGGAGTGGGGAAGTGTTCTATAAGTTCGGGCTTTATGACTCTCAAGATCGTTTGATTAATGAGTATTCTGGAATCACATATATCTTGCCTAATCAGACTAAATATCTTCTTAAGATTAAAGCTGAAAGCAATAGTTCAGTTAAACAAGTAAAGCTTTCATTCAGTAATGTCAAATGGGAGAAACCAGAGGATTATCAAGCTCCACAGATAGGCATCCAACAGAAGGAATATCGTCTTTTAGATGATAATGAGCCTGGTTTTGCTCAGGTTAGGGCTATTCTGGTTAATAAGACAGGCTTTGATCTTGATAAGATAGATATTGATGTATTGCTATTTGATGCGTCTAATCGCCTAATAGCCATAAATATCAATGAAATAAACACCTTTTTAGCTGGTCAAGAGCGTGATTTTCTTTCTACTTGGTTTAATCCTATAAGTGGACAGGTAAATTCTGTTGAAATTGAGGTAGAAACTAATATTTTTGATCCAGATAACTATTTAAGCGGTATTAAAGACAAAGAAAAGTTCCAAGAATATTAATGTTTAGTAAGGTTATTAAAGATATGAATGTTATTAAGGATAGCTAATTTTTATAAAAAATATGTATAGTCACTTAAGAAAACTTGATTGGCATTTGATAGCTATTGTCCTACTTTTATCCGGAGTAGGGCTTTTAACTATCTATGGAATCGGTTCTCCTGAATCAATGAATTTCTTTAAGAAACAGGCATATTTCTTGGTTTTTGGTGTTGTTTTAATGATAGGATTAAGCTTTTTTGATTATAGGATTTTTAAGAATAATTCCTTTGTTTTATTCGCTTTTTACCTATTATCTTTAGTGTCATTAATCACTGTTTTGTTTACCTCTGATATCAAAGGAGCATCTAGCTGGTTTCGCTTAGGACCGGTTAATTTTGAGCCTATAGAATTTGTTAAAATAGTGGTTATTCTCTTTTTAGCGAAGTATTTCTCTCTGCGTCATATTGAACTCTACAGGGTAAGACATCTAATTGTTTCTGGCTTTTATGTCGCCTTATTAGTTGGGGTAGTATTGCTTCAGCCAGACTTTGGTTCGGCTCTAATCTTGATGAGTATTTGGTTCGGTATGATAGTGGTAGCTGGTATTAAAATAAGGCATTTAATTATCCTTTTTTTAATTATGATTTTGCTTTTCACTTGTAGTTGGTTTTTGATTTTGAAAGATTATCAAAAGCAAAGAATTCTTACTTTTCTAAACCCTCAAGAAGATCCTTATGGCAGGGGATATCATGTCAGTCAGTCTCTTATTGCGGTTGGATCAGGCGGAATGTTTGGCCAGGGTTTGGGTAATAACTCCCAGGCTGGTTTAAGATTCTTGCCAGAACAGCACACAGATTTCATATTTGCCACTCTGGCTGAGCAGAGGGGATTAATTGGGGTTTTAGTCTTACTAATTCTTTTTACCTTTTTATTCTGGAGGATTATTAAGATTGCTCTTAATTCTTCGAATAATTTTTCACGCTTATTCGTCTCTGGTCTAGTTATTATGATATTTGTTCAATTAATGATTAATATTGGGATGAGTATGGCCGTATTGCCAATCACAGGGCTGACATTGCCTTTAGTCAGCTATGGGGGGAGTAGTTTAGTCAGTATCTTTATATCCCTAGGCATTTTACAAAGTATTAAAACGAGAAGCTAAATTAATTGGTTTGTTATGGAATGAAAAAACCCGCAGTACAAGTTGCGGGTTTTTCTATTTAAGGGCTTAGATAAAATCTAGAATACGTCTATCTTTCTCTTAGCTTGCTTAGCACGGCTCTGTTCCATTCTTCTTAGGAAGCTTTCTATTTGATCTAAGCGATACATTCGATAGTTGTTAACTGGATTGCGATATGGTTTTAATAGCCCTTTCCTATCCCAGTTTCTTAGAGTTAGGGGAGTGACATGTAATAGTTTAGCTGCATCTTTTATAGTAATGTATTTCATAGTTTTATTTTAAAGTTATTAATGTTTTATAATCTTTAGATATTTTTATATATCTTATACTATAATTTTATCTTTTGTCAGTACTAGTGTCAAGTCAAAAATTGTGGATAAATATTTATCGTTAAATTATGTCCTGAAATACCAATAAAATCGCTTAGAGGCCAATTTTGAGCCTCCTAGGGTATTTTTAAGACTTTTTAGAGGATCGTATCATTTATATCTCTTATTTTGATTTTAAATTGTTATTATTGTTATTTAGGAATAAACTAAAAGTGATGTAAAAATATTTAAAAAGAATTTTATTTTATTATTTATTTTTTTCAAATTTAGTTTTTGAAATAATTTTAAAATGACTTAAATTATTTCCTAGGGGATAGAAGTATTTTTTAAAATCAATAATCTAATGTTGAAAACTTTATTTTAAATTGCCTGATTTTAAGTTGTGGATAACTCAAATCGTTCTTATCATAGAGGATATTGACAAGGAAATATTTTAGTGGTATCCGATAACCGATACCATTATTTATTGGCTTATTTAAGCCAAAAAAATGGGGTAAGATAAATGTCCGATATCTGATTATTTAATAATATCCGATATTATCGGATAGGTGCTTGACAGGTATTTAGCCTAGGGATTATAATAGTACTACAACACGATAAATTAGTTACTGCGCAGGTAACCTAAAATTCTATAGTACATAAGAATTAATTTTGGTTTACCTGCGTTTTTGTTTTCATGACTTGTTACACAATCGGACAGTGTGCTTCTCAAGATATAAGCTTAACTCTTCTGGTATTGTCTTTAGCCGCTCCAATCCTAGCAATATTAATTTGGAGAAAAGAAATATTCAAGATATTTAAGTAAACAAAATGAGGAAACGCCACCGCGAACAAATTTATACCGCTACTAAACGTTAAAACCTGCTTTGCTTAGGGGTTTCCTCGTTTTTTATTATAAAACCTAAGAGATCGTTCGTCAAGCGCATAAGGATAAAGAGCCTACATACTCAACTACATGACTAAGAAGACTGTATATAATAATATAAATAATATATATATAACTCTAACTGACGCTAGTAAGCTGTGCGATTACTCACAGGAATATTTGAGTTTGAGAGCAAGACAAGGAAAGCTAAAGGCAGTCAAACAGGGACGCAACTGGGTAACAACGAAAGAGTGGCTGGATAAATATATTCAGGAATTTTCAGAAGTTGAAGAAATTGAATCCGAAGTTGAAGAAATTGAATATGTTTCTCTTCAAGAAGCGGCAAAGAAAACTCCATACTCTCAGGAATATTTGAGTTTGAGAGCAAGACAAGGAAAGCTAAAGGCAGTCAAACAGGGACGCAACTGGGTAACAACGAAAGAATGGGTTAGTAGATATCTCCAAAGTTTTGGTGAGAAAGATTTAGAACAAGAGATTATTAAAAAAGGAGTTGAAGTAAGAAAAAATACAGAAACAGTAGACAAAAGAGAAATTACTACGAACAAAAAGACCCTTAAAGAAAATGATATTCTAAGAACACCTGTTTCAGATTTAGTTAGACCAGTCTTCGATGTCATCGGTTCTGTTTTAAAAATTATTCCTAGTTTGATTCCAGTTGTTTTTGGAGTCCTTTCCGAATTTGGCAAAAGCACCTGGCAGGGATTAAGCGTACTAGGGGATATTTTGAAAATTATCCGCGATGGCTTTATCGTCATCTCAATTGAAATCTTTGATTTTATCAAATTGTCATTTGTCGAGGTCAAAGAATTTTTCAAAAGATTAGATTTCGGGAAATTCAAAAAATTAAAAAAGATAGAAGACCTTTCAGAAGAAGTAATCAGTCAACCCATAGACAAGGGGTTGGCTTTTGTTGAGTCTGTCAATTTAAAAATTCCTAAGGTTCCAAAATTCAATATTCTCCGTCCAAAGTTCATTGTCACTGGCCTTCTGATTGCTTCACTATTTGTCGGATCTTTCTTAGCCTTTAATCCAGGAGCCTTAGCTGCTTTAGGCGAATGGAAAGATAAATCTGTCAAGGTAGTGACCCAGGCAGGTGAAGGCATAGCTGACTTCATTTTTAACCAAAGTAAGAATGCTGTCGGATTGGCTGGCCTTACAAAAGACAAGATTAAAGATACGACAGAGTCGTCTAGCGAAATGGTTGGTCAAGCTCCTCAATTAATTGAGAAAGCGACCAAAATCATTGAAGAGATACCCGAAAATATAGTCTTAACGGTACAAAACTGGTCAAAGGGAATTAAAAATGCAAATACCAGATTCGTTCAAAAGACAAAAGATCTGGGAAGTAATTTAAAGATCGCTTTTACTCAAATCATCAAGGGAGTTGATAAATTGCCCGAAGCGACAATCGAGCTAGTTGAAGAATCAAGCCAAGACTTCAGTAAGTTAAGTCAGAAAAATGAAGAAGTCAAGCGAAGCTTAAAATCAGGTCTGAGTCAATTGCCTGAAAAAGTTAACGAACTTCAAGAAAAGGCGATTGAAAAGCAGAATCAGACAGCAGAGATCGTCAAAGAGCTGCCAGGGACAGTCGATACGCTCAGAAATTCATGGTTCCAGACTATAAGAATTTCAGCCAAAGAAATCAAGGACTGGGGACAGAGGAAAACTTTCCAGACAATAGCTTGGGTTAAGACTTTGCCTGATACTTTTGACAAAGGATTCAATCTGGCTATTCAAAAGACAATTGACTTGTCTAACAAGACAATAGTCAAAGTTTCCAATTTCAACCAGGCAGCAGTAAATCACGTTAAAGAACTGCCTGACTCATTTGAGTCAATAACCTCAAAAGAATTCAAAGAAACAAAAGAGTGGGGAGAAGATTTCATTGAAATCACCGGAGACAGATTGGTGGCAGAGATGGATAAGGGACTGGCTGAATTCGTGGATGGCAAAGATAAAGTTACCGCTAATATTTTTGAAAACATCAGCAGTTTCAATTCAAAGCTGTCTGAAAAGATATCTTCAGCTACCTCCAAAACGAAAAATGCCTATGGCGAAGTGGTTAATTCCTTAGAGACGACCAAGAATAAATTCGGTGACACCTATCTTAAAGTTGCCGAATTTTTAATCCCTGGATACAAGCATGATTGGTACTTGAATGACTATTCGCCTCAAAGAAAAGTTGTCCAAACTGAGAAGACAACAATCACCCAGAAAGTAATTCCTCAGATAATCACCAAAGAAGAAGTCACTCAGGTTGTCCAGCAAGTTGACTTGACTAGTATTAATAAGCAAATCGCCGAATTAGAAACAGAGATTACTAACCTTAAGGCAAAATTAGCTTCTAAGATTGATTACACAGTCCCATCATACGCTCCGATCTATGTCCCGTCTTCTGGTATTCAAGTAGCTGGCCACTCAATGCTGTCAACTCTCAATGTTTCAGGATCTGGTTCAATCGGAGGATCTCTCAATGTCCGCCAAAATATGACTATCGGCAACACCCAGGACAATACAACGCCGTTCTTTGATGTTTACGCCGATTCGACATTCCACAGGTCAGCAACTTTTGACGGAGGGATTACGGCTGCTGGCATAACTGTCAGCGGAAACTTGGGTGTAGCAGGTAACTCAAATCTAGCTACAACTACAGTAACTGGAGATTTTATAGTCCAGAACTCAGATGGAACCAGGAACTTCTATATCCAAAACAACACGGGCAACGTCGGCATCGGAACAACAACTCCTAATGTAGTTTTTGCCATTGAAAGTACCAATGCAGTTCTTCTGCCAGTCGGTACTAATATTCAAAGACCTGATGGTCAAACAGGATTAATCAGATACAACACTGATTCTTCACAATTTGAAGGATACGCCAATGATAATTGGACGGGACTAGGCGGAGTAATAGATGTAGACCAGGATACATACATTATTGCAGAATCATCTCCAGGAGCTGATGAAGATGTCCTATTCATGTTTACCTCTAGTACTGAAAGAATGAGAATTGCCAATGATGGCAATGTCGGCATAGGCACAACAACTCCAGATTCTCTTCTGACAGTGGTGGGCGGAAAGATTCATGCTTCATCAACTCTAGAACAATTAAGATTAACTTATGACTTAGAATCATCAAAATATGGAAGCTTTACTATAGATTCAAATGGTGACTTGGAAATTGATCTATTAACTACCAACGCAACCACAACCTTCCCGGACAATGTCAGGGTAGCTAGTAATCTTCAAGTAGATGGTGCTTTGATTCAGTCAGGAGCTACTGCTTCTTTTGCTACAACAACAATTACCGGAGACTTCACAGTCCAAGATTCAGATAGCAACAGGCATTTCTATGTGCAGAATAATACGGGATATGTCGGCATCGGCACAACTAACCCAGGCCAGCTTCTGCAGCTCGGTGGGGTTAGTAGCGGGGTTATGAGGTTTGAAGCTTCAGATGGGGACGAAGTAGATTTGGGAATCACCACCAGTGATGAATTTTATATCACTGGCGGTGACATAGGCATTGGCACAACCAATCCAGATGCGAGAGTTCATGTGGTAGAAAGCACGGACAATACTGACAGTTTGTATATGAGATATGAAAACACAGGCACAGGCGCTGTTGAATACATGCTAAACACTAATTCTGGGTTAATGGTTTGGGGTTTAAATGCGAGTGGTGGTGGTCGCATGGTGGGTACTGCTGGAGCAGGTGATTTAGTTTTTAGTTTAAGGACAGGGGGCGATATAGTACTTTCTGCTGATAGCGCGGCCACTGAAGAACATTTGGTAATAAAGGAGAATGGCAATGTTGGTATTGGTGTAAATGATCCAGTAATTGATTTGGCAATAGGAGATTCTGATACTGGATTGCAGCAGCAGGGTGACGGTGAATTAGGGATTTATACCAACAATTCTGAAATAATAAGAATAGATAGCTCCGGTAACGTCGGCATAGCCTCAACTACTCCAGGTTACAAGCTTTCAGTTGAAGGAGATGCATACTTCGCAGATAGTATCATTACCTCATCTATCACAGCCACATCAACAGTCACATTTTCAGATGAATTAAGAGTTAACCTGCTCCATGCCACAACCACAGACTTTGATATGTTACAAGTCAATGGTAATGCAACTACAACAGGAACTCTATCAATAGGCAATGACTTCACAGTCAACACAGACAACTTAGTTGTAGATACTGCTACAGGTAATGTGGGGATTGGGACGGCAAGTCCGGGGGCGAGGTTTGAAATAACTGGGAAAACAGTAATAAATGCTGATGATGGCTTGGTACAGAATAACAATGAAGGGTTAAGGATAAATGTTTCCTCAAATAACTATGCTGTTATTCATTTAGGTGGAGCTACTGGTTCTACAGGCGGGACAGGAGCCGATCAATGGGTTGTAATGAAAGATGGACTTACTGGTGACTTTGGAATTGCTGAAAATTCTGGCACTAAGCTGACAATTTTATCAACTTCAGGCAACGTCGGTATCGGCACAACCTCCCCATACGCAAAACTCTCAGTAGTAGGACAAACAGTCTCAGAATACTTCACAGCTACCAGCACTTCAGCTACATCAACCCTCCCATACCTAACAACCACAGGACTCCAAGCAACCAGCTGGGTAGACTTCCCATCAGGAAGCCTCCAAGCCACAGACACATCTCTAACCAAAGGCTACTTCATTGTTGGTGATGACAATGGAGTAAGCCAGGCTACTTCTACTATCTTTGTATCCTCTGGCGGCAACGTCGGCATCGGGACGGCGGGGCCGGATGGGTCACTACATGTGCATACTGCTACGGCGGGGAGTGTGACAGCCAATGCATCAATGGATGATTTAGTTATCGAAAACAGTGGCGCCGCGGGTGCGTCTATTCTAACTCCAAATACTGCTACTGGGTATTATAGTTTTGGCGATGTAGATGAGAATCATAAGGCGAGCATTCGTTATGATCATTCTGTCGATGAGATGTATTTTTATGCAAATCAGAATACTCGCATGACCATCGACTCAGACGGCAACGTCGGCATCGGGACGACGAGTCCTGGGGAAATATTACATATTGCAAAAAGTAGCATTCCGAGAATATTGTTAACTGATGACACATCAGGGCACACAGATGATGATGGGGCATTTATTGGATTGGCTGCAGACCAAGGTTTGAATATATGGAATTATGAAAACACTTATACGAGATTTTCGGTAAATAATGATGAGAAAGTAAGGATTACAAACAACGGCAACGTCGGCAT
>CAZJPW010000019.1:0-6848 GCA_964548405.1 uncultured Candidatus Saccharibacteria bacterium
AATACGATGGTTAATATATTTATATCATATATTTATCGTATTGTCAAGGAAATTATCAAGGTCTGACCTTATCACTTGCCAAAAGTAGGAAATTGAGTTAGATTTTAAATATGGGGATTTTTAACAAAAGTGAAAGTAAAGTCCGACGAGGCGGCAAACCAAAAAAAGTCCATGGGGCTATTTTTATTATCCTTATTATAGGTTTTTTGGCCGCTTCTTTTAATTATCCACCTATTTGGAACAGGCCTGTTAATTGGTTAAATGGTTTGGCTGGAACAGAGGTTTTGCCGCAAATGTGGGAAAAGCCTTTTAAGTTAGGGTTGGATTTACAGGGCGGTACTCATTTGGTTTATCAGGCAGATTTATCTAATATTACTTCAGACAGTTTTGATAGTTCTATGCAAGGGGTGCGTGACGTAATTGAAAGGCGAGTTAATTTGTTTGGGGTAGCTGAGCCAGTGGTCCAGGTTAATAAGGTGGGCGACGATTATCGTTTAATTGTCGAGTTAGCCGGGATTAAGGATACTAGCCAGGCGATTGAAATGATAGGCCAGACGCCTTCTTTAGATTTTAGAGAAGAAAGAAATGAAATAGAAAGGAATAATATATTAGCTGATCAGGAAGAGGCCCGTGAGAAATTAGATCAAGGATTGTCTATTAGTTTAGAAGAACAATCTTTGTTAATGCAGGATGCATATTTTATTCCTACCCAATTAACTGGCCGTTATCTTGAAGGAGCTCAATTACAGTTTGATCAGCAGACTTACCAATCTCAAGTTAGTTTGGAGTTTGATGGTCAAGGGAGTAAGCTTTTCGAAGATTTGACCAGGAAGAATGTTGGTAAACGCATAGCTATATTTTTAGATGGAGTACCGATCAGCGCCCCGACTGTTCAAGAAGCAATTTCTGGAGGCAAAGCGCAGATTACTGGTAATTTTAGCGTAGATGAAGCTAAGGAATTGGTTCAGCGGCTCAATGCAGGAGCTTTGCCCGTACCGATTGAATTGATTAATCAGCAAACTATTGGAGCCAGTCTAGGTAAAATTTCCTTGGATAAATCCTTAAAAGCTGGCATTTATGGGTTTTTAGCAGTTTTGGCTTTTATTATCCTTTATTACAGATTGCCCGGCCTGTTGGCTAGTTTGGCTTTGTTGATTTATGTGGCTATGGTTTTGTCAATTTTTAAACTAGTTCCGGTTACTTTAACTCTATCTGGCATTGCCGGGTTTATTCTGTCTATTGGTATGGCTGTTGATGCTAATGTTCTTATCTTTGAAAGATTAAAGGAAGAGCTTAAATCAGGCAAGAGTTTGGGTGGAAGTATTGATGAGGGGTTCAAAAGAGCCTGGCCAGCTATCCGGGATGGTAATATTTCTACGATAATTACCAGTTTGATTTTATACATCTTTGCTACAGGATTAATTAAGGGTTTTGCTTTGACTTTAGGAATCGGTGTTATTATCAGTATGTTTTCAGCTATTGTTATAACCAAAAGTTTTTTAAAGTGGTTTATTAACGGACGTTTAGAAAATGTTAAACGCCTTTGGTATTAAAAATATGCAAATTGTTAAGCCAAGAAAAATATATTTCTCTATTTCAGCTGCATTGATAATTGTTAGTGCTTTGAGTTTGGGTTTTTGGGGATTGCGCTTAGGGATTGATTTTACTGGAGGAAGCTTGATGGAAGTGGAATTTCTAGAGGAACGGCCAGATAATCAGGTTATTCAAGAAAAGCTGGCTGGTCTGCCGGAAGATAAGCAAGGATTAATAATCGGAAAGGTTAATCTTCAGCCAACTGGGCAAAAGGGATTAATTTTGCGTCTAAGGGATATTGATGAACCGACTCATCAGAAAATTTTACAGGGGCTAGGTCAGTTTAATTCTGTTATTGAGAAAAGATTTGAATCAATTGGTCCTTTAATTGGTCAGGAATTAAAGCAAAAGGCAATTTGGGCAATTAGTCTTGCCTTGATAGCAATCATTTTGTACATTGCTTGGTCTTTCCGTAAGGTTTCGCGGCCGATCGCTTCTTGGCAATATGGCTTGGTGGCGATTATTGCCTTATTCCATGATATTTTTATTACTCTAGGCTTCTTTTCTGTATTGAATCATTTTAGGGAGATAGAGATCGGTTTGCCTTTTGTAGCTGCTTTCTTGACAATTTTAGGTTATTCTGTTAATAATAGTATCGTTATCTTTGACCGGGCCAGAGAGAATCTTTTAAGGACGAACTGGACGGATTTCGGCCAAGTGATCAATGACAGTATTAATCAGAGTTTGACCCGATGTTTAAATACGGCCCTAACTACTCTTTTTGTACTTTTGGCAATATTCTTTCTAGGTGGAGAAACGATTAAGTATTTTTCAATGGCCCTAGTGATTGGTATTATAGTCGGAACTTATTCTTCAATTTTCATTACTAGCTCATTGATTGTTAGTTGGTATAGGAGGAAAGGTTGACTCTTTAAAGATAGTGTGGTAGTTTAGAATTATGATAGTAAAATATGAACAATTAGTTAATAATGCCCTTAAAAATATTTCTAACCAAAGGACTCGAGATATTCTTTTTTTACGGTTTGGTCTTAAAGACGGCCAGCGTAAAACACTCGAGGCGATTGGTCAGAAATATGGCATTACTAGGGAGCGGGTTCGTCAAGTAGAAGAAGCTGCTTTTTCTGATTTGAAAAAGCCTGAGATTGTTGCTTTTTTAAATCCTGCTTTCCGTTCAATTGATAATTTTTTAAACCAAGAAGGTAAAGTCGTCAGGGAAGAAAGACTATTATCTTCTTTAACTAAAGTTGATCATCCTCATTCTGATAGGGGTGCCCTTTATTTTATCCTAACTTTAGGCCAGCCCTATCAGCGTTTTGTTGAATCAGACAAGTTTCATCCTTTGTGGTCAAATTCCAGGAATGCTTTAAATCAAGCTGAAAAAACAGTAAATCAATTGGTTAATAGATTGGAAGATGTTGATAAACCGGTCAGTCAAAACCGTCTTTTAAAAGAAGTTAGTTTATCTAAAAAGGCAGTCCTTTCATATCTTGATGCTACTAAGCAGATTAACCAGAATAGTTTTGGACA
This sequence comes from uncultured Candidatus Saccharibacteria bacterium, assembly GCA_964548405.1. Classification (GTDB taxonomy): domain Bacteria; phylum Patescibacteriota; class Minisyncoccia; order Portnoybacterales; family UBA2143; genus JAHJOV01. The sequence continues at coordinate 3,082 of CAZJPW010000019.1, forward strand.
GTTTGGTTTGATTAAGTGGCCTGAAATCAGTCCGCGCGGCGCCAAGGACAAGGCATACATTGTTATTAAAGAGCATGGTAAACCTTTGCATTTTAGAGAAGTGGCCGATTTGATTAATGAAGCTAATCTAGGGACTAATTTAGCCCAGGCTCAAACAGTTCATAATGAATTAATTAAAGACGGCCGTTTTATTCTAGTTGGCCGAGGCACTTACGCTTTGAAAGAATGGGGTTATCAGCCTGGTACAGTTAAGGATGTTATTATCCAAGTTTTAAAGGAAAACGGCTCTTTGCCCAAGGAAAAGATTTTAAATAAAGTTTTAGATACACGATTAGTCAAACCTAATACAATTTTGATTAATCTTCAAAACCGTCAGCATTTTAACAAAGATAAAGGCGGTAAATATTCATTAACTAAATAATATATATTCTAGGAGGATATGGATGACGTCCTAAAAATAATTGGTGATATTTTAAAAATCATTATTCTAATTGCTATTATCTTGTTCTTAGCAAAGTTCTTGCCTATTGTTTTGTGGATTTTAGTTCCTATCTACCTTTTTATTCTGGCTAAAGACATCTGGTACCGCTATATCCGGAATAAACATGAACAAGGGAAAGAATGGGTTTTATTAGAAATAGTGCCCCCTCGGGATATTGTTAAAACTCCTCAATCAATGGAGCAGTTTTTTGCTGGGATTCATGGTATTCAAGGAGGAACTAATTGGAAAGATAAGCATATTGATGGCAAGGTTCAGGATTATTACAGCCTTGAAATGATTAGCCAGGGCGGTAATATTCATTTTTTAATTAGGACTTTAAAGAAATTTCGTGATTTAGTAGAGGCTCACATTTATGCCCAGTATCCAGAAGCGGAAATCAGGCAAACCCTTGACTATATTAATTCAGTCCCAGCTGATTTGCCAGATGAAGATTACAATGTCTGGGGCACAGAATTGATTTTTATGAAAGATAATTGTTATCCTATCCGGACCCACTATATCTTTGAAAAAGATGCAACTATTGAAGAAAAGCGAATTGACCCTATAGCTTCCTTGTTAGAAGTAATGAGCAAGTTAAAAGACGGAGAACAGGTTTGGATTCAGATGTTAACCCGGCCCTTAGATGATAAATGGAAACAAGCATCTGAAGATGAAAGAGATAAACTTCATAAGCGGGCTAAAGAAAAAAAACAGGGCGAGATTGCCAAAGAAGCTGTTGCTTGGAAAGATGCTAGTAAGTCTGTCGCTCATCAATTGATTACCGGCAGCCCCTTAGAAGGAGGTGAAGGAGATAGCAAAGATGATCCCCGCTGGAAAGGTCTTTTAGATCCAGCCACTAAAGTAGAAAGGGATATTATTACAGCCATAGAGGAAAAAATGTCTAAAATTGGCTATGAGGTTGTTATTAGATACATCTATTTAGCCCGTCGCGATATTTACCGCGAAAGCGAAGTTAAAAAAGCTATAATGGGCAGTTTTAAACAATTTAACACTCAGCATATGAATGGGTTTAAAGCTAGTCCTGATGTAACTCCAGGCGCTTTGGACTATAAGTATGTTCAGTTGGCTGAGCCTAGGAATGAATATCGTCGAAGAAAGATTTTTGAAAGTTATCGTAGGAGGTTTTTAATCCAGCATTCAAAAGGAATTCCTTACCTTCATCCGCTCTTTTTTGAGCGTATTCCAATTATTAGCTGGTTTTTTGGTAAAAGTAAGCCTCTTATTCTAAATATTGAAGAGCTGGCTTCAATTTTTCATTTTCCAGCTGTTGTTGTTAAAGCGCCTTTAACTCCTAAAGTCGAATCAAGAAGGGCTGAGCCGCCAATAGGCTTGCCTACCCAATAATTATGGATGATTTAACTGTTTTTGCTAAAACTAATTTTAGAGACCAAGATACAACTTTTGGCATTAAAAAATCTGACCGGCGTCAGCATATGTATGTAATTGGAAAAAGCGGAACTGGTAAGACCGCCTTATTAAAAAATGTTGCCTTGCAGGATATTCAAAATGGTTCTGGTGTTTGTATTGTTGATCCGCATGGAGAATTTGTTGAAGAAGTGGTTGATAGAATTCCTTCTCATCGAGTTAATGATATTGTCTATTTTAACCCAGCTGATAATGAATATCCGATTGGTTTTAATGTTTTACAGGTTTCAGATGAGAAGTATAAGCATTTAGTTGCTTCTGATTTAATGGGTATTTTTACTAAGATTTGGGCTAATGTCTGGTCAGCTCGAATGGAATATATTTTAAATAACTGTATTTTGGCTTTGGTTGAGACTGAAGGGACAACCCTTTTAGGTATTATGAGATTGTTAACTGATAAGGATTATCGTCAAAAGATTGTTGATAATGTTAAAGATCCGGTTATTCGTTCGTTTTGGGTTAATGAATATGCTGGTTGGCGCGATCAGTTTAGGAATGAAGCTATTGCTCCGATTCAAAACAAGGTTGGTCAGTTCCTTGCCACTTCCTTGATTCGTAATATTGTTGGTCAGGCTAAGAGTACTATAAATGTTGCTGATATAATGAATAGTAATAAGATACTGCTGGTTAATGTTTCTAAGGGAAGAATTGGCGAAGACAATTCCGCTCTATTAGGCGCCATGATTATTACTAAAATACAGCTGGCTGCTATGGAAAGAGTTAGAATTCCTGAAGATGAACGTAAAGACTTTTATCTTTATGTTGATGAATTTCAAAACTTTGCGACTGATTCTTTTGCTAATGTTTTATCAGAAGCCAGGAAATATCGTTTGAATTTAATTGTCGCTCATCAATATATTGGCCAATTGGTTACTGATACAACTACCAAAGTTAGAGATTCAATTTTTGGTAATGTTGGTACTTTAATTTCTTTGAGAGTTGGGGCAGCTGATGCTGAGTTCTTGGAAAAGGAATTTTCTCCTGAATTTACTATTCAAGACTTGGTTAATTTAGATAATTATTGTATTTATTTAAAAATGATGATTGATGGGGTTAGTTGTCGGCCTTTTTCTGCTAAAACTTTGCCTCCTATGGATGAAGGAGAAACTAACCAAAGAGAAAAAATTATTAAAGTTTCTAGGGAAAGATATGCTAATCCTAGAAAAGAAGTTGAGGATAGGATTGCTAAATGGAGCGGAGTTATGTCAGAAGATGGAGAGGAAATTAAGAGAGAGAATAATAGGGATAATAGCCAGGCAAAATCATCCGATCTTAAATTAAATGATATAAATTGTTGGAGTTGTGGCAAGGGTACAAAAGTTAGTTTTGAACCTGATGGCAAAAGACCTATTTACTGCAAGGATTGTTTGGAAAAGGTAAAAGCTGGTCAAGATGTGCCTCTGGATCATAGGCCAGTTAAACCAGTTGTTCAGTCAAAAACTGAAAAGATTAATCAACAAGCTGCTTTGGGAGAGTTGGGTATTGAATTTGAAGGAGCTAAAAAACCAGTTCAAAAACAAGAGCCAAAACAAGAACCAGGGCCAATTCAAAAACAGAAACCAGTTACTGAAAGCAAGAGAATAGAAACACCGCCTGTTGCTAGCTTAAATGATGCTATTAATAGAGAACCAGTTTCTTTTAGAAAAAAGAAAAAAAGAACTGAAGTTGATTTAGGAGATTTAAGAAAAACATTAGAGGAGGCTATTGGTAAGAAAGAAGAATAAAATGAAATTAGAAACTAAGGTTTGTCAAAATTGCAAATCTAAATTTAATATTGAACCTCAAGATTTTGAGTTTTATAAGAAAATAGATGTACCAGCTCCTACTTTTTGTCCTGATT
>CAZJPW010000020.1:0-6612 GCA_964548405.1 uncultured Candidatus Saccharibacteria bacterium
TTGGAGCTGCCAAAGATAAAACTAGAAGAGTTAAGCTTATATCTTGAGCATCCAGGAGGATGCATTGTCCGATTGTGTAACAAGTCATGAAAACAAAAACGCAGGTAAACCAAAACAAATTCTTATGTGTATAGAATTTTAGGTTACCTGCGCAGTAACTAATATATCGTATTGTTAATACCATTATAATCCCTGACCCGAATATCTGTCAAGCAGCTATCCGATAATATCGGATATTATCAAATGACCCAATATCGGTCATTTTTTTATCCCTGTTTTATTGGCTTATTTAAGCCAAAAAATGAGGGTATCGGTTATCGGATACCATGGGATTGGTTTTTCAACAATAATTTTGCCAAAAAAAATATTCCGAGTTATCCACAATATTAAATTAGACAATTTTGGAAAAATTTTGTAAGAATTAGTTATAAATTTCACAAATAATATTCCAAAAAAACTTTATAGTCCCCTAAAAAATCATATAGATTATTTTCAAGATCACTTAAAAATATTTCGGAATTTGATCAAAAAATAATACATTTTAAAGAATAAATTTTATATTAATCAGAATTAATTCGGATCAACTGGGTTAAATAAACAATCTAAAAAAATAAACCCTTTAAATAGCAGAAATAAGTTTAAAAGCTTGAATTAACCCTTAAATACTTTAGCTATATTCTAATTCTTTATCCACAATTACCTGCTTGACACTAGATATCAATAAAGGATAAAATTGTAATACAAGATACATAAACATAGATAAAGATTATAAAACATTAATAACAATAAACTAAAACTATGAAATACATTACTATAAAAGATGCAGCTAAACTTTTACACGTTACTCCCCTAACCCTAAGAAACTGGGATAGGAGAGGGGTATTAAAACCTTATCGTAATCCGGTTAATAATTACCGCATGTATCGCTTAGATCAGATTGAAAGCTTCCTAAGAAAGATGGAACAGAGCCGCGCTAAGCAAGCCAAAAGGAAAATAGACTTGTTCTGAACTAAAAAAGCCCCTGGAAGACCCCAGGGGCTTTTTTAATTGCAACTATCTTAACTTCTGGCCTTAATACTCTGTAAAATACCCAGGGCCAGAAATATACTCACCAAACTACTTCCTCCATAACTAACTAGAGGCAGAGTCAAGCCAGTGATTGGTAATATGGCCATACTCATGCCAATGTTAATCATTACCTGGACAAAAATCATTATCACTAAACCAGAAACAAAAAGACGCGAAAAATTATTCAAAGAAGTTAGAGCAACCTTAATAATCTTCCAGAATAAAAAAGCATAAAGAATTAACAAAATAGAAACCCCAATCAATCCCCTTTGCTCAGCCAAAGTAGCAAATATAAAATCAGTATGCTGCTCTGGTAAAAATTTAAGGCCGGCCTGAGAATTATCTCCCAAACCCTGACCAAAGATACCGCCTGATCCAACCGCAATCAAAGATTGACTAATATGATATCCCCCGCCATAAGGATCTTCCTGGGGATTTAAAAAAGTAAGAATTCTTTGTTTCTGATAATCCTTTAAAATTAAGAACCAGCTACCAACAAAAAGTAAAATCATAACCAAAAAAAGAATAACTAAATGGCGTATCTTAATGCCAGCCACCACTATAACACCAAACCAAATACTTAATAAAACTAATGCTGAGCCAAAATCAGGTTGAAGGAGCACTGCTCCTACTAATAAGGCAACATAGAAACCAGAAATAACCAAATGTCTAACTCTGTAAAGTTCAATGTGGCGCAAAGAAAAATACTTAGCTAAAAAAAGAATAACTATTATCTTAACAAATTCTATAGGTTCAAAGTTAACTACTCCTAAACGGAACCAACTAGAGGCTCCCTTAATATCTTGGGAGAACAAAACAAAGATCAAAGATAACAAAGATAATAGATAAAGAACAACTAAAACAGAAGAGTTATTCTTAAAAACCCTATAATCAAAAAAGCTTAAACCCAACATTAAAGCTACACCAAGAATTAAAAAGTATACTTGTTTTTTAAAAAACAACAATGATTCAGAAGAACCAATTCCATAAATAGTTAAAAGCCCTACTCCGGATAAAAGTAGGACAATAATTATCAAAGGCCAGTCAAGTTTTCTAAGATGACTGTACATAATTTTTGAAATTTATTTCTTCCAACTCAACCTTAATAAAGTCTAATACTCCTGGAATTTTTCTTTATCTTTGCTTCCACTTAAATAGTTATCTTGGTCAAAAATATTAGTCTCAACTTCAATTTCAACAGAAGTTACCTGTCCGCTTATAGGATTAAACCAAGTAGAAAGAAAATCGCGCTCTTGACCAGACAGAAAAGTCCTTATTTCATTAGTATTTATAGCCACCAAGCGATTAGATGAATCAAACAATAATATATCAATATCTACCCTATCAAGATCAAAACCTGTTTTATTAACTAAAATAGCTCTTACCTGGGCAAAACCCGACTCTTCATTACTCAAAAGACGGTACTCTTTATCCTGAATTCCTAATTGTGGAGTTTGATAATCTTCTGGCTTGGTCCATTTAACTTCACCAAAGGAAAGTTTAACTTGCTTAACCGGCTTACTGCTTTCAGCTCTAACCTTAAGAAGGTATTTAGTCTGATTAGGCAAAATATATGTTAATCCAGAATATTCAACGATTAAACTATCCTGAGAATCATAAAGTTCAAATTTATAAGATACTTGTCCACTTCCATAGTTCTGATTGGGATTCTTAATCTCAGCCACTAAATCATAAAAGCTACCCTTAGCTGGAATAACCTTAACAGACAAAACTTCTATACCTTTGATATAAACTAACTCACATGATGGACAAGGACCTCCGCAATCAACATCCTCTTCTCCTTGATTCTTAATATTATCAGTACAGGAAAGTTCCGGCTTGATTAAATAAGAATAAACTAAAAAACCAAAACCGAATAAGATTAAAATAAAAACTGAAGCAATAATTATTTGTTTGTTAGTTCTTCGAGACATAAATTAAAACAAAAAACTCTATAGATATTATAGAGTTTTTCGCTTAATAATTCAAGCCACTAAATTGGCGGCTACCTACTTTCGCGGTAAAACCACTATCATCGGCCTTAAGGGATTTCACTTCTGTGTTCGGAATGGGAACAGGTGGAACACCCTCAGTATAACCACCAAATTGGTGGCTTGAATTTTTAACATTCAAAAAGCTAGGAAGGTAAATAAAATGATTTATTAGTACTCCTCGGCTAAACACATTGCTATGCGTATACCTAGAGCCTATCAAAGTAGTCATCTTCTACTAATCTACGATACCTAATCTTGAGATTGGCTTCGCGCTTAGATGCTTTCAGCGCTTATCCATTCCAAACTTAGCTACCCAGCAATGCTCCGGGCGGAACAACTGGTACACCAGAGGTTTGTTCACTCTAATCCTCTCGTACTAAGAGCAACTTCTCTCAAGTATCAACGCCTGCGGCAGATAGGGACCAACCTGGCTCACGCCGGTCTGAACCCAGCTCGCGTGCCTCTTTAAATGGCGAACAGCCATACCCTTGGGAGCTTCTCCACCCCCGGGATGAGACGAGCCGACATCGTTTTGTATCTATTATTACTAATAGGAAGGACTATATCTTCATCCCGATTTTACATCGGGAGTTGGCATATTATAGTAGTTTAAATCTTCATTATGAAGTACCTACTATCATTGCAGTCTCTACGGGGTCACGAGGACTTCCCACGATATTGTCTCCTTGATTATATTATACCACTAGATCAAGAAGATTTCATCGTTATTAGCCAATTTTTTGGTATGATATTACTATCACAGCACCCCGGTTTGTCGGTATTTTGAGGTGCCAAACAGAGCCGTCGCTGTGGACGCTTGGGCTCTATTAGCCTGTTATCCCTAGGGTAACTTTTATCCGGTAATCTTCCGCGGTTCTACAACCTACGGTCGGTTCACTAAGTTCTGCTTTCGCAACTGCGCGACATGTCCGTCTTGCAGTAAAGCCAGCTTATGCCTTTACACGACTAGCCCGATTTCCATCCGGACCTAGCTGACCTTTAAACGCCTCCGTTACTCTTTTGGCAATTATGTTATCTTAAGAGTTTGGGAATCTTATATTCCATTGAAGGAATAATATATGGACGTATTAATCCTATAAAGTTCTCTGCGCTTTTTCCTAAAATATATATCTGTAATCCATTTTTATCTTTTCTAGTAATAGTCTCTGTTAAGAATTTCTTCTTCAATATTCTCTGTAATTTTTTAACTTCTAATGGACTAAATGATTGAGTATTAAGAAACATTCCTCTATGTCTACTAGATTTAATTGAACCATCGTCCATGTACCAAATCGCTAGACTTAAAGGAGTTAAGAACGACTCTATATTTTTAGGAATAATCTTTATTCTATTCCTATAGAATAATTCTCTAAATTCTCCTAAAATCTTATGACCATAAGTCATAAATAAGAATTTATTGTGTTCCTTACCCCATCTCCATCGTGTTCTTTTACGAGGAGGAGTACGAACCCATTCTTTAAATTCATTATGTAGCCAATCTACATACTCTTTCTGCTTATAGCTATGTTCGATTCTTAGAGTTGCACTACCTAATTTATATCGTGATTCTAGATGTGCATCTCCCAATAATGAACCAACTAAAATTTCCTTCTGTCTAGAAGTCAAAGAAAGTGTTTCTTTATATTTTTCTATTGCGCGAGAACGCATAATTCCTGAACTTTAAGTTCTGATTTTCATCAGATCTCTGCGTCGCCGCAGAGTTCAGACTATATCACCACCCTGACTAAAATCAGGGGTCTAACGTGTAGTCGTTGAGGGCCTAAGTATTATTATACCTAATTCCCTGCTGATTGTCTGGTAGTCGCCTAAGACGACAACACTTATTGGATTACTCCTTAAGTACTCCAGAGGTTCCAGCATATAAGTTAGATTTGCATTAAGAATTACTTCTTAATGGCCCCATTAAATTAAGGCGAGCGCCCCACTCAAACTACCCAGCACCCACTGTCTCCGCCCAAAAGGCAGATTAGAAGCATCATTTTAAAAGATGGGTATTTCACTGGCGGCTCCACCTAACCCGAAAGTCAAGTTTCAAAGCCTCCCCACTATGCTACGCATTTAAAACAATATCCCAATGAGAACCTGTAGTAAAGCTCCTAGGGTCTTTCCGTCTTGCCGCAGGTAAGGGGCATCTTCACCCCTACTGCATTTTCACCGGGCTCTTCGTGGAGACAGTTTCCCAGTCGTGACGCCATTCGTGCGGGACACAAATTACGTGCCACAATTTTGTTACTACTTCTATAATTGAAGTGGAAAAAGTTCTTCGACTTTCTCTCTTCGAGTCGCCCCGAAGTTCAGACTATATCATGCTCCTTTTTAAGGAGTTTGGCGTATAGTCGTTGAGGATCCGTTGAAGTTTCTTTAATTTTTCTCTTTGCTTTTTATGTTGCAAAGGATATTGATAAAGAAACAATTTTGCTATCTTTTTAATCTCATTTTTGCTATTTACTTCCAGATGATAAACACCATCTTTTCGTAATCTTACATTCCCATAATTTAGAAATTTTCTAAATAAATCTACAATTTTCTTATCTTTCATTGCAACAGCGATAAATGGACTTAAATGATTTCCACACTTCTTTATACCTATGGAACCTTCACTATCTATTATTCCAGCCAAGAAATATCCAATTACTTCCATCGTTGCATTCGGTTCTGAGAATATATTAGAGACATAATTTTCTCTTTTAATTCTCTTTAATTCACAACGATACTTTTTCATTACTTGTGTTTTTTCTTGATGAATTTTATGACCGCGATTATGTTCAAGATATTGAAGTGCCTCCTGCATTATTCTTATTCTATTTTTTGCTAAATCACCAGTTAAAACCGGGTACTTATCAAAAAAGTTTAATACTTTTCTTACTTTTATCTTTCCTCTAAAGGAAAGATTATAAGCACCTTTTACTGCTGAGATTACGCCATTTCCATTCATCAATGCTTTATTAACTTTTTTTAAAAGATTAATATCAGCATTTGTTACAGTAATATCAGGGGTAAAATGATACCCTACTGGATTACTATTACTAAATTTAATGATAGAACATGACATTTCTCCTGCAAAAAAACCAGAATAATAGAAATAATGAGAAGAAAAATTCTTCAACGTTTCCTGCTGATTGTCTGCACCGATAGCATTTTTACTTATGATATTCATTAGTTACATTTTATCATAAGTAGCTTCGGATACACAGAGTTTCCAGCATACAGCCAATTTTTTCCGATAGAGATTACTCTCTATGGTCCCCTGACCGAGGAATTTCGCTCAAAATGTTATTTCCTATTTAAGGATTCTATATATTACTATATAGATCGGACTATATCTTATCACTTAATGTGATTTCGGCGTATAGTCTCTGAGGATTCTCTTTTATCAAAGAGTCTTTCCTGCTGATTGTCCATCGAAATGGATTTCCAGCATATAGCCGAATTTTACTAAGGCAGTAAAATTCACCTTAGGACCCTTATAGTTAGGGCCGACATTCACTAGGGCTTCAAGCATCAGCAATTATTCCGAAAAATAATCACC
>CAZJPW010000021.1:0-3871 GCA_964548405.1 uncultured Candidatus Saccharibacteria bacterium
ATTCACCCTGGCCATGGTTAGCTCGCTCTGGCTTCGGGTCGTATCCATACGACAAAATAGGACTATTAATCCTCGCTTTCACTATGTCTTCGTCCTGGACGGACTTAAACAAGCCGCATAGATACACTCGTTGGCTCGTTCTGCAAAAAGCACCCCGTCACTCCAGCAAGCTGGAGCTCCGAGTCTTTGTAGGCCTATGATTTCAGGTACTATTTCACCGCCCTCACCGGGCTACTTTTCACCTTTCCCTCACGGTACTGGTTCACTATCGATCATAAAGAGTATTTAGTCTTGGCAGTGTAGGACTGCCGGATTCACGCGGGATAGTCTCCTCCCGCGCTACTCAAGAATAATAACTAGGAGCATAAAGTAATTTTTACCTACGGGACTTTTACCCTCTTTGGTACTGCTTTCCAGCAAGTTTCGATTAATCAACCTTTAATTTTATAAACTCCTTCCGAAGCGCCTAGTCCTTCTTTGAGTAATAAAGAAGAACAAGAGGCTCCGGAACGTTACTACCTTACAACCCCTACTTCTTACTTAGTAAACTAAGAATAAAATAGGTTTAGACTCTTCCCTTTTCGCTCGCCGCTACTAAGAGAATACGCTTGTTATTACAAGCTTTTTTTCTTTTCCTCTGGGTACTGAGATGTTTCACTTCCCCAGGTTCCCTACGTCGCAAAAAACGACGTCGACAACGGTTCACCGCTGACAGGTTTCCCTATTCGGACATCCCCGGTTCAAAGGTTGTTAGACACCTCCCCGAGGCTTATCGCAGTCACACCACGTCCTTCATCGGCTCTTTATGTCAAGGCATCCGTCATAGGCCCTTAAATATATCTACCTTCCCAACTTTCTGAATATTAAAAGTTGGAATTTTTTCTAATTTTTAACTTAATATAATTAAGTTGACGGAAAGTATTCAATTATCAATGTTCCATCCTTGCTGAATAAAAAAGACCGCTTTACAAGCGGCTGGTTTCAAGCAAATAAACAAAAACCATCAGTCGTGAAAGCCGCTTTGTATTTGAATTAGTCTTTTTTGTTTTCTCATATCTGTTGTCTATGATATATGATTCAATTTATACTGTCAACCCCATTTATTATAAATCAAAAAGGACGACCAAAAACCCGGTCATCCTTTAAGAATCTCATAAAATATTAACTGATAATAAGCTTTAATCCCTAACTTCTTTCTTCAACTTATCAAGGAATTCTGCTGCCGTATCCTTGCCTCCCAAACCGAAAGACAAACCGATAGCTAGAGTTACAGCCGCCACAAAACCTGTGAAAAGGGTTTGAATTAGAGATGGAACAATACCTAACTGCAACAAGGCAGCCAACATAGCAAAAACTAAAACTGACCACTTAGTCATCGCTCCTAGGAAATTAGCTGAATTTAATCCTGCTGCTTCAACGCTGGCCTTGACTAGCTTCTGCAAGAAATTGGCTACTACAACTGCGATTAACAGGATAAATACTGCAACAATTAACTGAGGGATGTATAGAAGAACCGTCTTTAAGAAGATAGTTACTTCAGGTAATCCCAAAATATCCGTTGAAGCCATCAAGAAGACGATAATAAAGAACCATCTTACTAATTCTCCAAAGAAATTACCTGAATCAAGCTTTAGATTGGCCCTGTCAAAGCTCTTTTTAAAGCCCATCTTTTCTAGAATCTGATCGATACGCAAGGCTCTAATAACCTGACCCGCTAACTTGCCTAGCAAGGTAGCAATTACCCAACCTATAATGAAAACTATAACCGCCCCTAAAAGACTTGGCAAAAATTCAAGAAAACCAGTCCATAAAGTTTGCAAAGAGGCTGTTACTACTTCAGTCCATGTTTGAATCTCCATTTTTTTCACCCCCTTTCATTGTAGGTTTAGTTTATATCCTGCCTATATTTTAACATAAAAAAGCAAAAACCCACAGATAGCCTGTGGATAAATGAAAAACCTGCTAAATTTAACTACTGGGCACAATTTGCACCAACTGTAATGATGCCATTACTACCGCTTCCATAATGGAAATTAGTGCCATTACAAGCTGTTACTCCATCTTGGTTCTCATATGCATGCGGGTAATTTTCAAGCCCGAATACAATCATATACCATTGCCCAGATCCACCATAACCATTAGCGTAATAGAAGATTGTTCCGCCGTTTGATGGCGTCCAATTCGGCGATGAACCCTGTTTTGGATCCAAAGGATCAGTAGCCAGAAAATCTCCTAGATTATTACCCCCATTACGTACCCAATGACCGCCGGATAATGATTGAACGCTATTGCACCAGCCGCTATTTGGCGAACTTGCTCCACAAGAACCAGAAATCGGATATGCTCCATTTTCATCATAATACATTTCCAAAGCAGTCATTAATTGTTTTACCTCTGCTATTCTCTTAGAATCCCTGGCTTTGGCTCTGGCAGTATTTAGAGAAACCAAAACAATAGTAGCTAACAGGCCAATAATGGCGATAACTACTAAAAGCTCGATCAATGTAAAACCTTGATTACGCTTACTCATAGAACAAGAAAATAATTTACTTGTGGGCGTGCCAGGACTCGAACCTGGGACCTCATCATTATCAGTGATGCGCTCTAACCAGCTGAGCTACACGCCCCCTTATGATGGTTATAATATAACAAAAAATACTTGTCAAAGCAAGTATTTTCTATAACTGCAAACTTGTGTAGTTGTCCTAAGTAATCCGCTAGGATCATCACAATCTCAATTTAAGGCTCCGAGATTAATACCTATAAGTTGAGATAAGAATTCTATATCTCAACCTATATCGACACCCCATATATATAAAATATATAGAAAGGAGGTGATCCATGGACAGCTTCCGCTACCCATGCCTTGTTACGACTTAATCCTGGTCACCGATCTTACCTTAGGCCCACGCGAAGTGAGACTTCGGGTACTACCGACTTCCCTGATTTGACGGGCGATTGTTTTCAGGAAACTCTGAATTGACGTTGCCACTCTAGCATGCGGATTTCCCGCACTAGGCGGCCTCTAATGCATTTGTTGTTTTAATTTATACAACCTCATTAATCCTACCTTCTTTAAATGTTTGCCTTCATTCATTAAGTCTATAATTTTACAAAAGATATCAAAATCTTTTTTCTTGGATTTTATCCTTAATGAGTATTTCTGAAAGAAAGGTATGATCTTATCTTTTAAATGCCTTCTATTTGCTACTTCGTAACGATAGCAATTTTGATGATTCTTTCTACGATCTACTTGGAAATAAACATTTCCGCATCCAAAATAATCTTTAAGCTGATAAAGAATATCTTTATCTTTTTCGACTAATTTAACGTAAAACCTAGGTTCTGCTACAACCCTTCTCTTTACATTCTTTTTATCTTCAGGGTTCCTAACATAACAGGTAAAACTTCCTTCTCCGTCTATTAGTCCAACAATATAATTTGGATTAAGTTTAGACATTTTTTAACATTAGAGAGAGTCCTTCGTTTTGTCATAAAAACAAAACTACTACGACTCAGCTGACTTCTGACGCAGCGTTAGTTTCATTATACTACATCAGATCTCCCTGGGTCAATATATATGCCTTTCCTAACATCCTTAATCAAGCTTTATCTATGATCTTCCCTAGGCTCACCACCCATTCAAAGGTCGATCAGCTTTTCTGAACTAAATCAGAAGATTAAGGCTATTATTTGTCGCCAGATCCTTCACCGATAACCTCGCGATTATCGACTATCTATTGACTACGCTCTGTTGACGAAACAGAGGAAAAGATTTTAACTTTTTGGCTTATATACCTGCCAGGCGCGTTTTTAGTGAGTACAAGACTTGAGAACGTATTCACCGTGACATGGCTGATTCACGATTACT
>CAZJPW010000022.1:0-3088 GCA_964548405.1 uncultured Candidatus Saccharibacteria bacterium
ATTCACCCTGGCCATGGTTAGCTCGCTCTGGCTTCGGGTCGTATCCATACGACAACCCCGCAAATGCGGGACGGACTATTAATCCTCGCTTTCACTATGTCTTCGTCCTAGACGGACTTAAACAAGCCGCATAGATACACTCGTTGGCTCGTTCTGCAAAAAGCACCCCGTCACTCCAGCAAGCTGGAGCTCCGAGTCTTTGTAGGCCTATGATTTCAGGTACTATTTCACCGCCCTCACCGGGCTACTTTTCACCTTTCCCTCACGGTACTGGTTCACTATCGATCATAAAGAGTATTTAGTCTTGGCAGTGTAGGACTGCCGGATTCACGCGGGATAGTCTCCTCCCGCGCTACTCAAGAATAATAACTAGGAGCATAAAGTAATTTTTACCTACGGGACTTTTACCCTCTTTGGTGCTGCTTTCCAGCAAGCTTCGATTAATCAACCTTTAATTTTATAAACTCCTCCTCGAGCTCTCTTAAGAAAAAGCTCCAGAACGCTACTACCTTACAACCCCCATCTCTGACTCAGTAAACTAAGCATAAGATAGGTTTAGACTCTTCCCTTTTCGCTCGCCGCTACTAAGAGAATATACTTGTCATAGACAAGCTTTTTTTCTTTTCCTCTGGGTACTGAGATGTTTCACTTCCCCAGGTTCCCTACGTCGCAAAAAACGACGTCGACAACGGTTCACCGCTGACAGGTTTCCCTATTCGGACATCCCCGGTTCAAAGGTTGTTAGACACCTCCCCGAGGCTTATCGCAGTCACACCACGTCCTTCATCGGCTCTTTATGTCAAGGCATCCGTCATAGGCCCTTAATATATCTACCTTCCCAACTTCTTGAATACTAAAGTTGGATTTTTTCTAATTTTTTAACTTAATATAATTAAGTTGACGGAAAGTATTCAATTATTAATGTTCAATCCTCTCTGAACTAAAAAGACCGCTTTCAAGCGGCCAGTTTCAAACGAATACAACAAAAACCATCAGTCGTGAAAGCCGCTTTGTATTTGAATTAGTCTTTTTATTTTTATCATATCTAACGTCTATGATATATTATTGACTAAACACTGTCAAGTCTTAATTATCAACAAAAAGAGACGACCCCAAAAGAGACCATCCCTTTAAGCATTTTATAATATTATCAATTATCTTACTCTCTTATTTCTTTTTTTAACTTACCGAGAAATTCTGCCGCTACTTCTTTGCCGCCTAAACCAAAAGATAAACCGATAGCTAGAGTTAAAGCTGCCACAAAACCTGTAAACAGGGTTTGAATTAAAGATGGAACAATACCTAACTGTAATAAAGCAGCCAATAGAGCAAAAACCAAGATAGACCATTTAGTCACCGCTCCTAAGAAACTAGCTGATTTTAAACCCGCAGCTTCTACACTAGCCTTAACCAATTTCTGTAAGAAATTAGCTACCACTACTGCAATTAATAGGATAAATACTGCAACAATCAACTGAGGAATGTAAAGAAGAACTGTCTTTAAGAAGATAGTTACTTCGGGCAATCCTAAAATATCTGTCGAAGCCATCAAAAAGACAATGATAAAGAACCATCTTACCAATTCTCCAAAGAAACTGCCTGAATCCAGCTTTAAATTAGCCTTATCAAAACTTCTCTTAAAGCCCATCTTTTCTAAAATCTGATCAATACGCAAAGCCCTGATAATTTGAGCTGCTAGTTTACCTAATAGAGTAGCAATTATCCAACCTATAATAAAAACAATAATTGCTCCTAAGAGACCTGGTAAAAATTCAATAAAACCAACCCAAAGAGCCTGTAAAGAGGCTGTTACTACTTCAGTCCATGTTTGAATCGCCATTTTTTTCACCCCCTTTCGTTGTAGGCTTAATTTCTATTAATTTTCTAATTCTATCTATATTTTAACATAAAAAAACAAAAACCCACAGATAACCTGTGGATAAGTATGTGGGCGTGCCAGGATTCGAACCTGGGACCTCATCATTATCAGTGATGCGCTCTAACCAACTGAGCTACACGCCCTTGGAGATGGTTATAATATAACAAAAAATACCTGTTAAGGCAAGTATTTTCTGACTGCAAACTTGTGTAGTTGTCCCAAATAGTCCAATAGGACCATTATAAATCTCTATTTAGGGCTATGAGATTAATACCCTATAATTGAGATTGAAATTTCAAATCTCAATCATAATCGACACCCCATATATATAAATATATATAGAAAGGAGGTGATCCATGGACAGCTTCCGCTACCCATGCCTTGTTCATGACTTCCCTATATCGCTATAAGGCATGGACTATATCATCATCCTATAACATTGTTATAGGAGCTTGGCGTGTAGTCTCTGAGGATTCTATTGACGCATCCTTTTTACTAATTTTTCCACCTTTTTAAATCCTTCTGACTTTAGATGCTCCCTATTTTTAACTATTTCACCAATTTCAACAAAATATTTAAACTTTTTTTGCCTACTCGGAAATCTAAATGGATATCTCTTAAAAAAAGGTATTATTATCCCATTAATATGTTGATGACTCCTGACTTGATACATTGTCTGGTCACAAAAATTTTCTCTCTTATCTATTTTACGGTTCAAATTACCACATTTAAAGTATTGTTGAACCTTTTTAAGAATTCTTCCATCACTTTCTTTTAGATCTATTCCAAACACCATATTCACTTCTCTGGTGATATAAGTTGGATATTTTCTTCTATCTATAGATACAGAGAAATATCCTTCACCATCAACTAAACCGACAATATAATTGGGATTCATTATTTTTTGACGTATCAACAGTCTTTCCTGCTGATTGGCTGCACTTAAAACATTGTCACTCATAGTATTATTATATCATGAGTAGTTTAAGATACACAGCTATTCCAGCATATAGCCAAGTTTATTCCTAATTATCACTAACTAAGAGTCGCAACGTGTAGTTTACACTAACGACTTAATCCTGGTCACCGATCTTACCTTAGGCCCACGCGAAGTGAGACTTCGGGTACTACCGACTTCCCTGATTTGACGGGCGGTGAGTACAAGACTTGAGAACGTATTCACCGTGACATGGCTGATTCACGATTACT
>CAZJPW010000023.1:0-2889 GCA_964548405.1 uncultured Candidatus Saccharibacteria bacterium
GGTGATTATTTTTCGGAATAATTGCTGATGCTTGAAGCCCTAGTGAATGTCGGCCGTAAAAACTTGCGGCTCTCGAGAAGTAATTCTTGAGAACAAACTCGACTATATGCTGGAAACCCAGTTTTTAATTGGGCAATCAGCAGGAAAGACTCTAATATATTATTAGAGAATCCTCAGAGGCCATACGTCGAGCCCCATTATAGATGGGTGAAGATATGGTCCATACTTCATAGCAATATGAGGAGTATATGAACTATAACGGTCCTAAGGTGAGTTTCATTGCCTTAGTAAAATTCGGCTATATGCTGGAAAACCGGTATGTTTGGACTAACATCCGTTAATATGATATAATTATATTAATGATGTATAAAAAGTCTAAAACCGGTCAATCAGCAGGAAAGACTCTTAATAAGATATCGAAAGATATCGGGTTTTATTTTTCTGGTTTTGCTGATGGAGAAGGAAGTTTTAATGTCTCCTTAATTAAAAAGGATGACTATAGGAATAAATGGAAAGTTTCAGTCGCATTTAACATTTCTCAAAAAGACAACACTGTACCGTTGTTATTTAAGAAAATATTAAATTGTGGCACGATTAGGTATCGTAAAGATGGTATTTGTTATTATGAAGTGACAAATATCAGAGATATCAAATTTGTAGTAATTCCGTTTTTTGAAAAATTTCCTCTTTTATCACAAGAAAAGAAACTAAGATTTAAGATCTTTAAACAAATTTCTGAAATTGTGTATAATAAAAAACATTTAGAAAGAAAAGGAATGAAAAGATTATTGGGATTAAGAGATAGAATGAAAGTAGCTAGAAAGAGAAAATACACTAATCAAGAAATATTAAGATCTTATTAAGAGAATCCTCAGAGACTATACGCCGAAATCACAACAAGTGATAAGATATAGTCCGAGCTATATAGTAATATATAGAATCCTTAAACAGGAAATAACATTTTGAGCGAAATTCCTTGGCACGTAATTTGTGTCCCGCACGAATGGCGTCACGACTGGGAAACTGTCTCCACGAAGAGCCCGGTGAAAATGCAGTAGGGGTGAAGATGCCCCTTACCTGCGGCAAGACGGAAAGACCCTAGGAGCTTTACTACAGGTTCTCATTGGGATATTGTTTTAAATGCGTAGCATAGTGGGGAGGCTTTGAAACTTGACTTTCGGGTTAGGTGGAGCCGCCAGTGAAATACCCATCTTTTGAAATGATATTTCTAATCTGCCTTTTTGGCGGAGACAGTGGGTGCTGGGTAGTTTGAGTGGGGCGCTCGCCTCCTAAAGAGTAGCGGAGGCGTTTAAAGGTCAGCTAAGCCCGGATGGAAATCGGGCCTGTCGTGTAAAGGCACAAGCTGGCTTTACTGCAAGACGGACATGTCGCGCAGTTGCGAAAGCAGAACTTAGTGAACCGACCGTAGGTTGTAGAACCGCGGAAGATTACCGGATAAAAGTTACCCTAGGGATAGACTCTGAAAAAAGAGTTGTTGTCCGATCCATTCCGTAAGGATGGAGAAGTACGGCTTATAACGGTGGAACCTTAATGTTAAGTATCGAGTAAAACATTAGGGCAATACCGTGGGAAGTCGGAGGAGATATAATAGTTAATATGATTAAAACATCATAAAAGTAGTGATTAAATTGAAAAGAATTTTAATTACAATTTTCCTCTTGACCCCGTAACGACTGATTCGCTAGCCCAAGCGAAGAGATAGTGGGTGCTCAATATTTGAGAATTAAACCATTATCATACGCCGTCCCCGTTTTTAACTAGCGGGTGAAGATATAGTCTAATCTAGAAAACAAGATTGAACAGGCTAATAGAGCCCAAGCGTCCACAGCGACGGCTCTGTTTGGCACCTCGATGTCGGCTCATCTTATCCTGGAGGTGGAGAAGCTTCCAAGGGTTGGGCTGTTCGCCCATTAAAAAGGTACGCGAGCTGGGTTCAGACCGGCGTGAGCCAGGTTGGTCCCTATCTGCCGCAGGCGTTGATACTTGAGAGGATTTGCTCCTAGTAGAAAATTGCTACTTTATGGAGTAATCTATAATGACAATTCAACTGATAACGGTGGAATCTTAACTGCTTATATGGTTATTTGAACTCCAAAATTTGTATCAGTCCGCAAATTTTGGTATAATTTACTTGAGGACCGTATAAAGTAAAAAGACAATACCGTGGGAAGACAAACAAAAAAACCAAAGAACGTGGATTTAGCATATATTGCCGGATTCCTAGATGGAGATGGTAGTATTATGTTTCAGCTAAAGAATAGAAAAGATATTCCAGGTAAAAAGCGAATGATGTTTACCATTTGTTTTTACCAGGATACAAGACATGAAAAGCCTATTTTCTGGATAAGAAAAGTATTAGGCATAGGTTATATATCGAAAAGAAATGATAGAATAACTGAATTAAGAATTAATGGATATGAGAAAGTAGAGAAAATTCTTAAATACCTATTACCGTACTTGAAATTCAAGAAGAAACAAGCAGATTATATTCTCTGTATCCTAGATATTATAAAAGGAAAGAGAGTTAATCAACTATCAGAAAAAGAAAAGAAGAAAATAGCTGATATTTTTGTTAAGATAAGAAAATTATCTTATCAATCGGGAAAAAAGAAAGAGGAAAAGATAAAAGAAGATGTGCGTTCTATTATGAATTTTTAATTTGTCCCCGTAACGACTGAGTCCGCAAGGACGAAATAGTGGGTCCCAGATATTCTGGAATTAAACCATTATTATACGTTGACTCCTTTATTGATAAAGGATGAAGATATAGTCTGAGCTTATAGAAATATAAGAGGAACTTGACGAGAGGACTGGAGTGAACAAACCTCTGGTGTACCAGTTGTTCCGCCCGGAGCATTGCTGGGTAGC
>CAZJPW010000024.1:0-326 GCA_964548405.1 uncultured Candidatus Saccharibacteria bacterium
TAGCGAAGAAAAAAGAACAAAAGAACAAATCAGAAACAAGGCCACCAGTAGTGGTTATTTTAGGCCATGTCGATCACGGCAAAACAAGCATTTTAGATTACATTAGAAAATCTAAAGTGGCTGAACGAGAATCTGGAGGAATTACCCAACATACTGGCGCTTATCAAGTTGAACATCAAAATAAACTAATTACCTTTATTGATACCCCAGGCCATGAAGCTTTTTCGGCTATGAGAGCTCGGGGCGCCAAAATAGCTGATATTGCTATCTTAGTGGTAGCAGCCGAAGAAGGAATTAAACCCCAAACCAAAGAAGCTATCCAGCAC
>CAZJPW010000024.1:336-2638 GCA_964548405.1 uncultured Candidatus Saccharibacteria bacterium
AAAAAAACAGGTATTCCGGCAATTATAGCTATTAACAAAATAGACAAAACGGAAGCCCAGCCAGAAAAAGTAAAAGGCGAACTAGCTAAACATGAAATGATTGTTGAATCTTTAAATGGCTCCGTCCCATCAGTTAACGTTTCTGCTAAAACCGGCCAAGGAATTGAAGAGCTTCTGGAAATGATCAACTTAGTCGCAGAAATGGAAGAGTTAAAAACTGACCCCGATTTAAGAACCTTAGGAGCGATCATTGAATCGCACTGCGATAGCAAATGTGGGAATACAGCTACTCTCTTGATTAAACAAGGAATTTTAACTAATAAAGATATTATCGGCACTGACTCGTCTCTTGGTAAAATCAAAATAATGCAAGATTTTCAAGGCCAGTCTATTAAAGAAGCATTCGCTTCTACTCCGGTAGTTGTGACCGGATTTAATCAAGTACCCCAAGTTGGAGAAAAATTCTATGTTTTTGATAGTTTAGACAAAGCCCAAGCCAGAATTGATAAAAAAGCAATTAAAAGACAACCAGAAGACAACACTCAAGTCCAGGTTTTTGATCCAGACAAGAAAATTCTTAACATTATCCTTAAATGTGATGTTCATGGCTGTTTAGAAGCTATTAAGGAGTCTCTTAAAAGCATTCCTGACGATGAAGTCACCTTAAGAATCCTTAAATCAGAAGCGGGCGGAGTGACTGAATCAGACATTAAACTAGCTGAATCAGCTAAAGCCAAAATATTCGGCTTCCGAGTAAAAACTAATTCTACAATTCAAAGATTAGCCCAACAGAAAAAAGTAAGAATTCTTACTTTTGATATTATTTATGAATTAATTCAAGGAGTCAGAGAACTGCTTTCTAAACTATTAGAACCGGAAGTGACTAAAAACGTATTAGGTCAATTAAAAGTTCTGGCTGTTTTTCGAACTGAAAAGGATAAACAGATTATCGGCGGCAAGGTAATCGACGGACAAATTAAACAAGGTGTTTCTTTAGATGTAATTAGAGAAAACAAGATTATAGGTAAAGGTAAAATCGCCCAACTCCAACGTGATAAAAAAGATATTGATGAAGTTAATAAAGGCCAAGAATGCGGCATCCAATTCAGAGGTAATGCAATTATCGAAAAAGGAGATATTATAGAAGCCTATCAAGAAGAAAAGAAAAAAAGAGAATTAGAATAATGTCTCAGAGAATACAACGAGTCAATGAACTAATTAAACAAGAAATCAGCAAAATACTTCTAAAAGAAATTGATTTTACTGATATTTTAGTAACCATTACTAACGTTGATACCTCGCCTGATCTGAAAAACTGCAAGATTAAAATCAGCGTTATTCCCACAGATAAAAGTGAATTAGCTCTAGAAATCATCAAAAAAAGAATATATCCGGTTCAACAGGAATTAAATAAAAAGTTACATTTAAAATATGTTCCTAAGATTTCCTTTGAAATTGACCAGATTGAATCCAAAGCTCAAAGAATTGAGGAAATCTTAAGTAATCCCAGGTCTTGAATTTAACAGAATCTATGATATTCTAAAAATAAGGTCTCGTGGCCGAGTGGCTTAGGCAATGGTCTGCAAAACCATTTACGTGGGTTCGATTCCCACCGAGACCTCCAGATGCCGCGGTGGCGGAACTGGTTTACGCGCACGACTTAAAATCGTGTGGGCTTGCCCATGTGGGTTCGAATCCCACCCGCGGCACCAATAGAAAAGACCCGTTAGTAACGGGTCTTTTCTATGTTTTCAGTACTTCTACTCTTAAAACCTTAACTCCAAATTGTTTGGCTTCTTCTCGTGAATCAAACCAGATATCTATCTTATGGCTGTTTTTAAGAGCCATGCGGTCCTCAACTACGAAAATCTTATCTCCGTAAATGTCAGGGAACCTGACTCTGGTACCAAACCTCAAAAAGTTACAAGCAACTATTCCATCATATACACGAGCTCCTGAAGCAGTGATAAATGGCGTTGAGTCTGTCTGGTCAAGCGTACTCGAGTAAGCCGTAACCACAACAAAACGCTTATTGATTACAATAGGCATATCAGGATTGATTGTCTGAACCAAAGCCTGACCATGAATAGTAGCTAATTGTTCAGCTGGTTCTAATTGAACGTCTGAATCAACTTCGACCTGAGGTTGGGATATAAACAAGTTGGAAATCAAGCTAGCTAGAGCAAAAGTTGCTGAAATCTTAGGACTAGCTGTATACATATTTTTTTGTCAATTAAAAAATCCCCCTTTCGAGGATTTCCTATATACTAGCATATCCAACTCACTTTGTCAATAGTTTTTG
>CAZJPW010000025.1:0-1932 GCA_964548405.1 uncultured Candidatus Saccharibacteria bacterium
ATATTCCCAGCCTAACACTGGGAGGAAAAACCGCCATATGTGTGTGGACATTACCGCAAAAACTTGACAAGTATTTAAAAATATATTAGACTTATTAAAGATTTAAAGGGTGGTTCTTTAAAATTTTTATTAACCTTTTAACCTTATTATAAAGGAGGGTGGTCATGAAAAAAATCTTTGTGTGTTTAACAGTTTTGTTTTTTTTAGCCCCGGTTTGTTACGCTTTAGATCTTAACGAATTAGTAGCTCAATCCGGAAAAGTTTCCCTGGTGCGGGTGGGCGTCCGCAATATTCACCATAGTGGAGGCTTAACAACTTCTTTCGACCGCTTAGCAATAATGATCAATGACACCCGAGATGCAGAGATAGCAGAAGAAATCAACTTCGAATTCTTCGTTAAAAAACGTTTAGATCCAGCAGGCGCTCTTAATTGTACCATTTATCTCCGGGATAAGGATAAATGGCTCGGGCAAACTTTTACTCGGCCGACGAATGATCAATTAAAGGAGTTCGAGATTAACCCAGGTAAATTTTATCGTAAATTTTATGCCACAGACGAACAACTACCATACCCGTTGAATATATTTTCGCCCCAGGACCTCGAATTGGTAAGTTGGATTAATCATTACCACAGCAGCGGGATAAAAATTTATCTGAAAGCCCCAATGGACGAGAAAGGGACTCCTGTTAATAAACAAAAATTCGTGGAGCTGATGGATAAAATACATAAATGGATTACCGACCGCAAAGATACTTAATATTATCCCCGGTTTTTCTCTACAAACAAAGACGGTTTTGCAATTTGCAACCGTCTTTTTTCTTATTTTAATAACTAACACAATTTCTCTATTCGTTAGGCAAATAACAAATAGTCGATATGATTATTTCTTTGATTCTGGTACAATCTTTTTCCGCTTTTTCAGCCTCTTTAATTAACTCTAATCTATTTAAACAGTCTTTTTTTAATTCTTCTGTGGATGGAAGATTGCTACATACTTTTAAAGCACCTTCTTCACCTCTAAAACGATAGCCCGCGGCTAGTCGCCATTGATAGCGCGGCTTTATTTCAGAATAATCATCTCCCCAATTATCAGTCCACTCAGACCAATTTGTAAAATTTAATACTTCTTCAGTAAGAAATTCACTATCTTTAGAATATTTCTCTAACTTCTCACAAATGTTATGGCAAAACTTTTCTTTTACTGAAGAAGGAATAGACTTTTGAGCCCCTGTTAAACAATCCTCTACTAACAAAGGAAGGGGATTCAATCTATCAGGACATATATCTGTAAATTCGCTTATAGCTAACATCATAGGGAAGGATTGATCTTTATAAGGTTTACGCGAATGAGCTTGGTCTAACATAGAAAAGTAAAATTGTTTGTTTTCTTTATATTCTTCTCCAAATTTTGACTCTTCAATAAATTTTTTTGCCTTGTTATAAATACCCTCATTACCAGGATCAACTCCTACTTTACAAATTAAATATTTACTCATCTGGTTCTGTCCCCAAGACATTCTGTCTTTTAAAACGCCATCGCTGCCAACAATATCTGTTTCTATGTGTGGATACTTTAACTCCTTTATTTGACTGATTAATTCCTCATCAGTCATTTGATTAACATCTGCTATACATTTCTCTTGAACTGTTTCTAAAGAAATATCTGACGGAGTAGGCGCTTCTAAAGGAAGATATATCTTTTGCCAATAAAAAATCCCTAACCCGCCGCTAATTATCAAAAAAATCAATACAACTATTATAAATGGTATTTTTATATTCAAAAACTTCATCTTTATTTATTTTTATATCATTTTAATAACTACTATGAGAGCTGTGCGAGCCATGCGAGCCATGCGAACCATGTGAACCATGTGAGCCATGAGAACCATGAGAACCATGTGAACCATGAGAACCATGTGAACCATGAGAAC
>CAZJPW010000026.1:0-1737 GCA_964548405.1 uncultured Candidatus Saccharibacteria bacterium
CACTACTGTATTGGCTAGTAATAAAGATAGGAACACAGAAAAACAATACGAAGTAGCTTTTGGAGTAGGAGGGCCTCATTACTGCAATAATTTCAATAAAATATTGGAAAGAACTGACATAGCTGTTGGACATGTCTGCCCCAAATATGCTTTGGAATCATTGGATGAAGTGATGATTAAGCAGGGTGTAGAAAAAAGCCAGGAAAAAGTAGACTTTATATTGCTTGACTGGAAAGGTCTAGGTAAAGAAAAACAACGCATTACTGAATTATTAAAAAAATTAAATATAGAATTTAAAAGAACTGACAAGTCTTAAAACAAATTAAAAATAAAAAATTTATCCAAAGTCCACAACAGGAACATCTTCAGTTCCTTCTTTGGATTCAAAGAAAGGCTCTTCAGTAAAACCAAACATATTTGCGATTATAACTGTAGGAATTCTTTTTATCTTAACATTATAAAGCTTTACTTTCTCATTATATCTTGTCCTTGCTACTGAAACTCTGTTTTCTGTGCCTTCTAATTGTGCTTGTAAATTTTTGAACGTATCTAAATCAAGATCCGGGTATTTTTCTACTGTAACCAATAATCTTGATAAAGCGCTTCCCATGCTCTCTCCTATCTGGAATTGCTCAGGCCTGTTGCCAACAGCTTTTGCTGACTGCCATTGAGATCTTAGAGCAGTTACCTCAGTAAAAGTTTCCTGCTGGAATGAGGCTGATTTTTTTACAACTTCTACTAAATTTGGAATTAAATCAGCTCTTCTTTGATACTGTGTTTCAACGTTTGCCCAGGATTCATCAACATCAGCATCTGCTCTGATAAGCCCATTATAAGAGCCAATAAACCAAAAAACCGTTAATAGTAAAACTACTCCTATAGAAATCAAAACAATTAAACCAGTGCTTAATTTTTTTGCCATAAAAATCACCTATACCTCCAGTTTATCTGTTATCCTTATTAATTTTTCTAATAATATTATCAAATCTTTGACAATTAAGGATAATTCCTCATCTTTAATTTTTTCCTCCCTTATAGCCCTGAATAAATTCATATCTACTTCATAAGCCTTTTCAACTTGGCCAAATAAAGAACCAAGATTTGTGGAAGGTTTTTGATTTTTCAGATAAAGCAAGCCATAAAATAAAGGCATTAAAGTTGGAACTGCTGATTTGAGCAAAGCTTTTAATTCCTTTGGTTTTTTTATCCATATATAGTTTTCCCTTAGATGAATCAATTTTGATCTTAGCTCATATTCAAGTTGCCTTCTCACATGCCTTTTATCTAAAGAAACCTTTTCTATTACATCATCCCCAAACAAGACTTTGTGGGGATATTTCATATCAAGCAGTTCTAGAGGAAATACATCTGAGCTTTCCATCAATCCTTGCTCTGTAAATAGAATAGGAACAACCTTTGTTCTTTTTGAATACTTGAGGATTGTTGGTTTTATTTTCTCTAAATCATTAAAACTCAATTTTTTAGTAACTACCAATATGTTGTTCGGTTCCCCTTCTGTGCCAAATTTAATTATTGAAACTAAATTTTCTTTCAGAACTTCTTTACATTCATTTATTAATTGTTCAACCATTTTTCTCACCTTCATATTAAATGTTTAGTTAATCGGTTTGTCAAAAACCGCCCATCATAGATGAATGGCATGTTTGTAACATAGCTAACCTTATTCAGGTGGTTTTTGAGCATGCTCAGAAATTTTCCACCAGTTTATAACTGGTG
>CAZJPW010000027.1:0-1538 GCA_964548405.1 uncultured Candidatus Saccharibacteria bacterium
GATCCGGCGAAATTGAAATGGCTGTGAAGATGCGGCCTGTTGACTGCAGGACAAAAAGACCCCGTAGATCTTTACTATAACTTAACATTGATTTATTTTTTGTAATCGTCGAGGATAGGCAGGAGGAGCTTGCTCCGTTAGTGGAATACTGCTCGTTACATGAAGTAAATCTAACTAATAAATACTGGAAACGTATTTTGGGACAGTGTTTGGGAGGTAGTTTCGCTGGGGAGGTGGTTTGCTAAAAAGTACCGCAAACGCGCAATGGTACCCTTAGTACGGATAGAAATCGTACTGGATGTGTAAAGGCATAAGGGTGCTTGACTGTGACACTTACAAGTGAAGCAGGAGCGAAAGCTGGCCTTAGTGATCCTCGAATGCATTGTGGAATGCATCGGGCCTATCGGATAAAAGCTACCCCGGGGATAACAGAGTAGTCGCACCCAAGCGTCCATAGCGACGGTGCGGTTCGCTACCTCGATGTCGGCTCAGGGTATCCTGGAGGTGAAGAAGCTTCCAAGGGTTGGTCTGTTCGCCCATTAAAACCCTACGTGAGCTGGGTTCAGAACGTAATTTACGTTGCGTTGCATCACAGAAATGTGTTATGCTAGTGCTGACTCATATCGGTGAACCCCTATTTCGATGTAACGTCGGAAGGGTAATACCGAGGGAAGACTTAAGATTATGAGAAATACTATAAAGGCGTATATAGCAGGTTTTTTAGATGGAGATGGATGTATTATGCTTCAACTGATTCATAGGCATGATTATGTTTTAGGTTATCAGATTAGAGCAAGCATTGTTTTCTATCAAAAAACTAAATATAAAGATTTTCTTTATTGGTTAAAGAAAAAACTTAAAGATGGCTATATTCGAGATCGAAATGATGGTATGAGTGAATATACTATTGTTGGATTTAAGCCTGTAAAAAGAGTATTAAGGTTATTACAACCATATATTAAGCTAAAGAAAGAACAAGTTAGAATTTCACTAAAAGTGATTAATCAAACACCTGGTGGAAGAAAATATACACCGGAATTGTTATTAAAATTAGCTAAGGAAGTTGATAAGTTTGCTGATTTGAATTATTCAAAAAGGCGGACAAATACATCTGAAAAGGTTGAAGAATTTTTAAGATCTCATGAACTTTTGTCCCCGTAACGACTTTCTGATGTAACTGTCAGAAGATGGATGCTTCTTTCTTAAATTTTAAGAAAAATCTATAAGATCCATAACACGTCAGCCCTTCGTTTTAACAATAAAACAAGGTGAAGGTATAGTCTATGCCATTAGTAATAATGGAATTACATGCGCGAGACAGTTCGGTCTCTATCCGCAGTCAACGTTGGATTTTTGAGGGAAGCTGACTCCAGTAAAAAATGCTGCCCTTGAGGGAAACCTCAGGGTGAATAACTTGTCCAAATTGGTGAAATCCTCTATAATGAATTCGTTGGTCCTATTGATATAGAGGGCCACACCAAGGGAAGAGGTTAGTTAAATGAATTCTTGGCAAAGAGCTTATTTAGCAGGTGTGTTAG